>CAWKAO010000007.1:0-142980 GCA_963847665.1 uncultured Actinomycetes bacterium | reverse complement strand
TTTTTTAAATCTGTAGGCTTCTTTTCTTTGAAATGAGCGTATCTTTTCTCTTCTCCTACATATGGGTTTATGGAGCACTTAATCTGCTGCTGATTTAATACTCTTTTATAGCATTCGTTACATTTTATACAGACTCTAAGATTAGAATTTGTCCTTAATTTATTTACCCAATCTGGTTCTGCTATCAAAGCTCTTCCAAGCATGACTGCATCTGCCTTACCAGATCTAATAATTTCCTGAGCAAATTCAGGTTCTGAAATTCCTGCAGTTGCTATTATAGGTATACTTAACATTTTCTTTTATCTTTGCTGCAATATTAACCAATGGCGGCTCTACATAAATTGGAGGTACAGACGGAAAATCACTATCTAGAAAACCTGGTAATGTAGTAGAAAAAGCAGAAACATGAATATAATCTATAAAACCTTTATCTTCAATATGCTTTGCTACATTGATAGCTATTTCAGTATTAATGCCACCCTCAAGTGCTTCATAACCACTGAACTTAAAACCAACTATAAAGTCAGACCCACATATCTTTCTGATCTCGCCAGATATTTTATCAAGAAAAGCATTCTTTTTTCAAGACTACCACCATATTCATCCTCTCTTCTGTTAGAGTGTGGCGATAGAACTGATTGATTAAATAACCATGGGCACCATGAAGCTCTACACCAGAGCAACCAGCATCTTTTGCCCATTGGGCAGACCTGACATAAAGGAAGATGATTTCTTCTATCTGCCCTATTGTCATCTCATCCGGTTTTTCAGGATACATTCTACTTTCAATACTTGAGGGTGCTATTGGTGTCCTACCATGGGTGAAATACCTTGGAGATTTTCCTCCAAAATGTGATAGTTGTAATAGGAACTTGCAATCATATACTCTTAATACCTCTGATAACCTGCTTATACCCTGAAGTATATTTCTGGAATATGCACCAAGTGTCAGCGCAAAATATCTTTCATCCACAGCTGCAAAAGGAGAGACTATAAGTGCAACGCCGCCCTTTGCCCCTTCTTCATAAAAATCTATCATCTCCGTGGACACTCTACCACCGCCGATTCTGTTCTTCAAATCCTGTACCCATCGGAGCCATAAATATCCTATTTTTCATTAATTGGCCAGCCAGTATTATTGGAGTAAAAAGGTCTTTTTTATCCATCATATTTTCCTTTTTTAAATAATATCTAGGTCAATATATTTTTGGCCTTTTCAAGTATCCCTTCTAACTTCTTATTAATACTAGCGTCAATCTCTTTTAAAGGGCTTTCTTTTAATATTCTTTCAGCTATTGACGTTCCCTGTGTCAATGAAATCTTTAGCGCCGTCAGCTAGCGCCACTGATCATATGACTTCCTTTTTGCCAACTTCTGAATACCTAAAATCAGTCCTAATATTATCCAGTGTCTATATTTTTTCAAAAAGATAATCACTTCCAGATACAACATTTTTTATTGTATCTAACGCAAGAGTTTCATCATTTACCTCAATCTCGTCAGATATATGAAAGACTTTAGAAAATATTTCATCCTGAGTGATTATTGAATCAAGGGATATCAATCCGTTTGCATTTAAGCCTGCGTCACACATCATATCATGACCGGCAAGATAACATAAAAGAGTAGAGCTCATCTTTTCATATCCAGCTTGTGAGTCGTTAAGGTTAGAGTTGGTGGCTCCTCCAGATCCGTATATTGGAAGATCGTAGTGTCTCCCCATCTGTGCAGTCAAAATACTAAAAATTCCCCACTCTATAGAGCCATATGCCGGAAAGGCAGTTTTAAGGTCAAATTGCATGGCAGCTCCACCATAAACGACCGGGGTGGTCTCTCTTATAAGCTGTATAAGAGTAATTGTAGCCAAACTCTCAGCATTTGCCTGGGCCATGGTTCCTGCGATGGTTACTGGTGAAGAGCTCCGGCCATAGGAGCTTGCACAACTATTATGGGCAGCCGCCTTGAAGCATATTCCCAAATGACTTCACATATATTTTTAGGAAGTTTTAGTGGACTGGATGGTGCAATACTTACAGAAAGCACAGGCTTTTTAATAAGTTCTATTTCTGAGCCTGCAATAAGCGAACCCATTTCAATGAGTGGCAGCCTTTGCTCCTCTCCAGTACTTGGAACTACCAGACAATTCTTGTCTGTATTTTTATAAATCTGGACAGCAGAAAATACTATAGCCATTCTTGGGTCTATATCATAGTGGCAGTAACAGGATTGCAACATATATGGTAATTCCAACATTTCATCTATAACTCTTATACAATCAGTCAAGATCTTCTTTTAGTAGACTGTCTTCTTGTTCCTGAAATAGGATCAAGAAAATAATTTTCTTCTACCATAGATACAGCAAAAAAATTCCCCGAACCTACTTCCATTTCTGTTACCATTCTGAGAAAAGTAACTAAAGGTATTTGGAACCTTTTTTATACAAGAAGAAATAATATCCCTATCAAATCTTACAGTCTTTTTATCAAGATCTACATCCAAGCCTTTTCTGACAGAAACTCAAGTGTTTTCATGTCCAGTATTTTTATACCAAATTCTTCAAGAATCTTTATTGATGCTTCGTGTATTCTTTTTATTTTTGATTCACTAAATATTTCTAGTGGTGTTTCATACCTTTTAACGTCTTTAAACTTCATGATCAGTTTACTCCTTTAATGCTCCCGCTAGTATTCCTTTAATAAAATATCTTTGCCCTGCAAGAAACAATATAATCATAGGAATTGCAACAAATAATGCTCCCGCTTGTATCAGTACAGGATTATTTGCATATCTGCCACCTATTAGGTTAAGAGCTGCTGTTACTGTTTTCATATTGTCATTTCTTAAAAACATAAGAGCAATCAGCAGATCGTTCCATACCCACAGCGAATTCACTACTGCCAGAGTTGCTATAACAGGTTTTGACAGCGGGAGAATAACCTTATAAAGGATTTGAAGCCTGTTAGCACCATCAATTCTGGCTGCATTTAATAAGTCATCCGGTATAGTCCTAAAAAAACTTGTCATTAAAAAAATAGTAAAAGGAAGCATAAATACTGCATATATGATACTTACACCAAAATAATTGTCGAGTAGATTTATTTTTGACATCAAGACATAAATTGGTATTATCACTATCATTATGGGAACACCAGTGAGAGCTATTGTCAGGCTAAACATAAATCGCTTTCCAGCAAATTTCATCTTGGAGAATGCATAAGCAGCAAGCGTCGCGATTACCAAGGTTATGCTTATTGAAATCAAAGTGATAAGTAAGCTATTCAATGTCAGACCTAAAAAAACCATATTCAGTATAGAGTCGTATCACGTTTTCAAAAGTCCAGTCCTGTGGAAGACCAAATACATTATTGTATATCTCATTTTTAGCCTTAAACGCTGTAGCAATCATATAGTAAAAAGGGAAGATTGATATCACCGAGAATATGATAAGTAAAAGATGAATAGGTATTTTAAATAGCTTTGACCTCAATAGAAATCACTCCTCTTCCATGCTTCCTCTTTGCAGCCTAAATCTCAAGTATATAAATACAAAAATAAGTAAAAATAGTAAAATAGATAAAGCAGAAGCCATGCCCATCTGATTTTTTTTGAAGGCAAGATTAAATATTTGTAGTTCTAGTATCGTAGTGGCGTTAGCCGGGCCACCTTCTGTCATTACATAGACATATGTAAATACCCAGCAAATACTACCATTACATTATATACAAGATAGAAGTTTATCACGTGCTTTAGCTGTGGAATGGTTATATGGATAATAGTCTGCAACCAATTAGCTCCATCTATCTTACAGCTCTTATCAGATCCTTATTAATATTATTTATGCCAGCAAGAAACAGTATTATCCCAAAAGGAAGCTCCTTCCAGATAATAACAGACATCACTGCATAGAGCGCATATTGGGGCCGGCCAAGCCAGTCCCTTATAAGGACCTCAAGTCCTATGTGTTCCAATATAAAATTAATAATACCATCTAACCTAAGTAATCTGGAAAAGACTACACCCACTACTACAATAGATATAATAAAAGGAATAAAAAGCAGAGTCTGATAGACTTTAGCAAATCTTACTCTTATTTTTCTGTTATTAGGATTGCAAATAATAAAGAAAGGATTAGTAATATAGGGATTATCATCAGTAATTGAAAATTATGCAGGAAAGCTTTATGGGTTATAGTATCTTTAATTATCAAATACTTATAATTGTCAAAACCCAAGAAAATACTTTTTCCCAAGGCAAATCTAAAAAAACTATTGTATAGATTTGTCTCTCTGGATAAAAATAAATAAAAGAAAGGAAAAATAATGCAGGCAACAAGTAAAGATAAGGTGAAAATCTTTTATAAAAATTTTTTTTCATTTATCTAAAGTGCTTATCTTAAGAGGTTATGGTAGCTTTTGTCAGCAACCATAACCTCTTTTACTTACCAAATATTGTTAAAAGAATGAAATATAGAATACTCATCATTCTATTCCTGCCCAAATCTTATATGTCTCAAATACTTCAGGATTTAAAGTCCTCCATTCTTCTGCTGCAGCTTCCATTTGTGCTGCACCATCTTCAGGACTTATATCGCCAAGAATAACCAACTGACCTACAGGTATCATACCTTCACCCATAGGGAGCATATGGAATGACAGCATCTGTAGAAGAAATTTTCCATTATCAAAACCTGTATATGTCCATTCTGCCAGTTGTTTTTTAATGGATCTTTTATCATGTTTACATCAAACCTGTTCATCGGCTGGGAAATTCTGACCATCTAGTATTTCTATCATCCTATTCGAACTCTCTTCTGAATGTAAATAAACTAGAAAATCAGCTGCGAGTTCCTTATTGGGAGACCACTCACAAATGAATTCTGAAACAGGTGCTACTGGCACCCAATCAACAGGAGTATCTGTAAGTTGCGGGAAGCTCATAATACCGATATTCTCTGCACCTATTTCATTCACCCAGGTTATTGCAAGTGGTGACGGTAAAGGACATATAGTCGCATTGCCAGAGCGCCATTCAAACCATGAATCTACAAAGTCAATAGAAGCAGCGGATTCAAGGAAATAACCAGCCTGTGCATATTCTCCTATGCGTTCCCAGACTTCAACAAATTCTGGATCATCAAATGCTTTTTTTCCAGCTACACATTCTTTTATCTCATCAAAACTTAAGTATTGTGGATAAATATAATATGAAAGAAGTGGGAACATCAGCCACTAGAAAATCCTGCTGCAAATGGATCATGCCCAGCAGCTTTTAGGGCAGCAGAAGCATCCATAAATTCATCCCATGTTACTGGTGGGCTATCAGGATCTAGCCCTGCATCTACAAAATGTTGCTTGTAGTATAGTATCACAAAACTGAAAGCATAAAGATCTGAGGACCATACTTTGCCATCATATGTGGCAAGATCTGCACCTATCCAGTGGTCTAGTTCATCCTGGTCTACGTAGTCAGAAATTGGAGCTACGTTACCTGCCCAAACCTGCTCCATATTATAAATACCATACCAGACCGTAGCTATATCAGGTCCAGATTGTGCTTCAGCAGCTGCTAGAAAGTTTGGTACTACAACATCTGATGCTTGGTGTTGTGGAGTGACTGTAATGTTTGGATGTAGTTCATTATATGCTGCACATGAAGCTTCTACGTATTCGGTAAATCCTGGTGAATCTTCTTCACCATACCACAGAAGATAAGTTCTGTTGGTTCTGAAAAAATATCCATCTCGGTTTCGACTGCTGCAGTAGTCTCTTCTGCTTCTACAGTATCTACTTCAGTCTTTTCAGTTGCTTCCTGGGTCTGTTGAGTATTAGACTCAGGTGCATTGGACTGACAAGCAGAAAATGAAAAGGTCACCACCATAGCTAATACCATCGTAACGGCAATCCAGAGCATTAGTACTCTTTTCACTTTTTACCTCCTTTATAAGAAAAATTACAAAATAAAAATACTATATGACCACCTCCTCTTATAATAAGCTTTATACTTAAAATCTATTAAATAATTATTCCACATTCCTTTATAAATAGGACCTGTTATATCTGTTATCTTCATTAGAAATTCTATAATTAAAAATCAAAGAATATTATACCATGGTAGAAAAAAAAATTTCTTGTCAACTATCAAAACTCATATTTATAATAATAAAACCATTAAAAATTTCAATTGAACTTTTTATTTTATTCCAATAACTAGAAGATTTTGAAAATATTGATTTTCTTTGTAAATCTTGGAAAATATCCTCTCCTAACTCGAAAATTATGTTTCTGATCAAATTATTTATGTCCAACTAATCCAATTTGGTTCAATTACTATTTTTAATATTTTATTAATATCTTCAATTTAAAAGTTCTTGCTATTGTACGGTATGGTCTACCAAAGTTGACAAGTTGTTAATAACTATCTCTTTTTGTTGTTGAATTAAGCACAAAATAGGGTTGATTTTAGTGGTTCGAAGTTTACCATTTTCAATATAAATTCGTTCAGGAAAAATAAAATCTTGTAATTTTCTTTTATTATTTGTTACAGAATTCAACCATAATTTAGAAATATTATTTAAAAAATATTTGCTATAGTCTAATAAACTATTTGTATCAATTTTTTCTTTATTAATATCTTCTAAGTGCAGTTTCTTTTTTGCAATTTCTTCTTCTACTTCAGAGACTTTTTTAACAACACTGTCAGGACCGGATACCGGAATACTGATAAATTTATCTGGTTCCAACTAAGATTTATGCGGACTACCAGCACAAATGCATAATTATGCATATAAATGGCTTGTATATAAAATGTGTCAAATATTTAAAAATATTTTTCTTTCAAATTATTGATAACAAATTTAGTTTTGCCATTTTTAGATGCTTCAATCTTTGAAACAAATAAAAAATTTATCTTAATTTCATTACCTAAAAATCGTCGCAAATTATTTTCCAAGATTTTTATGTCCTCTTCTGAAAAAGAATTATTTTTTACAATTTTTACATCTATATAAGATCTTAAGTTTTGGATTATTTGTATAGAGTCAAAACCTGTGCTAAATTTCACAGCAGTATTTAAGCCATTTATAAATCTACCGTCCGGCGTAATAATCCCTTCACTTACTCTTCCATCCAATCCTGAAATAATATCATGACTTCTACCACAACTGCATTCGCTCTTTAATTTTATACCAAGATCACCAAGTTTATAACGAATTAAGGGCATCGTCCTGTTATAAAAACCAGTAGCAGTTATCTCTCCTGATTTCCCTCCCCCTAGCACATTATTATCCTTATCTAAGATCTCTAGAATACCATTTTCCATTTGATGATGCATATTACCACTCTCACATTCAACTGCGAGGCACACATGTTCCCATTGTGTATACATATTATAGACCTTAACGTTTAATAAAGATTCTATATATTTTCTCTGAAAATTTGACAAATTTTCTGCATAAGTTATTACACTTATAAGCTTCAACTTCTTTATTTTGGGGTTATTTTCGATTAATCTTAAAAAATTAAAAATGGACGAAGGATAACCCCTTAAAAATTTACATTTATATTTAATTAATTCATCAAGTATTATTAAGGAATTTGTTTTATTTATTTTATTAATAGAAATATATAAAGTATTTGATAATTTTTTGAAATTAAAAATATTATTATTTTTTATAAAAGCTGTGCTAATTATTGCAAATCTCTTACCGATTCTGTATCCACACCATTCCTGCATTCGCCAAATAAAAACAAATTTGGATATATTTGTAAACTTATCATGATAAAATTTCAATGGTTTACCTGTCGACCCACTGGTATGATAAATCATCGGTTTATTTTTAAAAAAAAGTTCTTTATTACAAACAAGATCATCAAATCTTTCCTTAACTATTTCTTTGGTTAAAACCGGGATTTTTGATAAATCTTGGAGTGTTTTTACCGCCTCAGGGTTAATCTTTTGTTTTTTGAATAATTCTCTATAGTAAGGAATAAAATTATATGAAAAAGTAATTAAATCCCTTAATTTTTGATTTTGATATTCTACTAGATTTGTATAATTGAACTTCTCAGTGTTATCCAACTCAAACTTTAATTTAATTATCTGGATTGGATATACAAAATCTTTTATATTGAAATCCATTTTTTTACGCTTTAATTATTATTCCAACCTTAACCTTCCACTTCAGATACGAGCATGCTCAATTTACCTGCAGTATTCGGTTTAATAAAATCTACTCTTAATATCTCAAATGTCCAGTTTTCAGGTAAAATCCCTGATACTTCTTTTTCTATATCTGGTAATATCTCATTAAAATAATCAATTGATGCAGCTAAAATTATCCACACATGCGTTTTTGTCTTCTGTATTGCCTGAAATTGTATAATCTGGTTATGCTTAAAGATAATATTATAAAAGTCATGATAGTAAATCCTGGTTCCATCAGGTAAAGCAAAACTGTCATTCTCTCTTCCTGTTATTTTTAGTATTCTTTTTACAGACCTTCCTTCATTGTTCAAGCCTATACTTATTGTTGCAAGATCTCCTAGGTCATATCTTATAAAAGGCATAATCTGATTAATAAGTGATGTAACCACAATCCTGCCTGTTTCACCATTCTTTATCTTTTCATTATTTTTATCTAGAAATTCAAGAAAGACACTGTCCTCACAAATGTGCATTCCGTCTCTTTCAAGAGTCTCGTACGCTATCATGGTTGTTTCGGCTGTACCGTATACATCAATAACCTCAATACCAAAAGCTTCTTTATACATTCTTCTGTGGTTTTCTGTAATAACCTCTTCCCCTGATATAACAAGTTTTAAATCTTTGGGTCGAATCTTTCTTTTAATCAATTCATTTGCAACCATATCAAGGTAAGATCTTGTTCCATAAATTAATTGAGGTTGGTAATTAAGTAAAATATCTACTGTCTTTTTAGGAGATTTGGGTAAACTACAGACTTTTTTCTGAAAAATCCAAGTTTCTGTATAGCACTGATGTTTGCATCAGGATGTGTTGGTGCAGTCAAAGTAAAATATTTATCTCTTAGTGAGTATCCATTTAAAAACAGCATCCGAAGCCAGCTGGCTGTCAAATAAGCTTTTTCCTTAGGAGAAAAGAAGACTTTTAAAGGAATACCTGTTGAACCTGAAGTGGAATCATAATATAGTTTTTTTGTGTTTATACCCTTTTTTAAAAACATTTTAGTGTTGGATTTAATATCTTTTTTTGTAGTAATTGGGAAAATCTTAAGATCTTCAGGACCCCTATAATCTGTAATTGGGTTATACCTTAAATTGTTCATCATATCACTATAATAAGGAACATGCTTGTATGCTGAAATAAGTACTCTCTTTAGGCGTTTTTTTATAAGTTCTTCTTTTTTATCTCTTGATAATCTTATATCATGTATAACTTGCCACATAGACCTAATGTTATTTAACATTTAGAAATACCTTTCCAATAGATTAATTAAGTTTTTTGGCGTAGTTTGAAAAAATTATAATATAAATAAAGAAAATATATCAAATTGGGCTAAAATATAATTAATTTTTTAAATCCTTTAAAGTACAGTTCGAAATTTCAAAGTTTATGAACAACTAAGGTTGATCTTTATACTCCTTAAGTTACAATAATTCTTGAAAAATCTGGTTCGAAATTGAAAACATTGGGGCTACCAATTATAAACATCCTTAGGATTTTGATTTAAGATCTTCTTGCCGAATTCTACCGCCTGTTCAAAGCTAAAATACCCCTGGTCTACCTTGTCATAAAGTAATTCTGAAATTGCTTTTCTTGCCAGCTTCTGGCTGCCATACAGGCCCTCTATAAACATATAGTCGCCTCCAAAACCAAATATCTTGTTGGAAGGGATTATCTCTATTAGCTTGTTGAGTATCTCTTTGTAAAGTGAAGTAGAGATATCAGCTATCCAGCAGAGGTCAAAATATACATTAGGATATTGTTTGCAGATAGATATCAGCTGGTCAGAATATGGATACCCGGCATGGAATACATCAAACCTGCATTTTCGGTATTTCATAAAAAGATTTACAAGATAGCTTGGATTTGAGTTTGATATATCATTTCTTAGAAGCTCAAATATTCCTGTATGTATCTGGACAGGCAGATCAGACTCAATTGCTTTTTGTATAAGATAGTGGATCATAAAATCCTGAAATGGCTTTAATTCATCTTTTGACAGGAAATCTTTTTTCTCTAAAAACCCATAGCTTTTAAGCTTAAATATACTGGAAAATACTTTATCTGCTTCTGCAAAAGTCGTCTCTTCAAACCTAATAGGCCTCATGTATGCTATGGCAGTTTTAACACCCATATATCCAATATCATTTTTCTTTTCAAAGATGGTATTTATGACTTCAAGTAAGTCCTCGAGGTTATAGATATTAGTATTATACCTTTTTTCCAGGCCTATAATATCTTCCAAACAGCAGGTATTTATAATATTATCAAGGTTTAATACTGGCCTGAATTCTTCTCTATCCAATACCTTTTTACTTGCCTGCCAGACATTATCAAGATGGTTTAAAACCCATTTTATATTACTTTTTTCTTTCAGAACATGATCGTACCATTTGATGTTTTTAGTATCTTTTATCTTTTTAGAAAGCTCAATATAATTTTTCTCAGTTATATCATCATACCCGTAGAGGTCTTTTACTGCTGCAAGGATGACTTTGGAATAGGAAGTATTCTTGATATTGGGCCAGTGTTTTGAAAAACAACTCCATTTCTTTTCTATATCTGTATAGGGATCCTGAAAATTTTCAAACTCTTCTTCGGTCATTCCCGAGGTCAATAAGTCAGTACCTGCATACATCATAAAAAACAGTGAGAAATCAAGATTAAAGTTATGTCTGTCTTCTTCAGCCATAAGATGCTCATGTGTATCAAAAATAGGAATAGAACCAATAGCACTTTTTATTTCTTCATAAAGTTTATTATCCATTTCAATAACTCCTGTATTTTTTTGCAGTGATATAAATATTATAAGTTGTAATAACGTGGTTAGCTACTTAAATGTTTTAAGGCAATACTAGAAATGATAACATAACATTATTTCGTGGGACATTACTTTTCAGGAAACTTGGATATTTTTTCTTTATAATAATTATAAAGGAGCCATGTTGGAAAAAGACTATTTTCATAATCATAATACTATTATCATAACAAGATATGTAACTAACCTGATAATGGAAACGTAAAGAAGCCTTACATCTTCAACAAAAGCCAGTCGTGGAAGTTTCTATATTCTGGAGAAGAATAAGAATGATCGGTCTTCTCCTTTATAGGAAAACCCCCCATCTGCTTAACAGCAGATACCAGGTTTGTTATTATCTTAGGGTCAGTATTTGGATCTATATCAGAAAGGTATATTGAATAATTTGAGAGACCCGCGCCACCTTTTTCCAAATATCTTTTTATCAATACTGGGACTTCTGCAGGTTTTAGCGAAAGAATGGTCTGGGCACTTATGGCCAGTCTGAGATTTAGCCTATTCTTTTTGGCATAATCATTAAAAACTTTAAAACCGCTATTTTTTATATCCCACTCATATCCTTTTATGATCCCTGGACAAGTCGATAATTGATAGAAGAAAAAGTCCTCAGGGTCTTTAAAATTTGATATCCCCCCGCAACAGGTCGTGAAGGTAGTATTTCCCAATATCTGATTTGTAGCCTCATAATAAGGGATTATCCATTCATCCATGGTCTTTGTCGATATGTTGGGAAATGTTGCTGTAGCTTCTATTCCTCCAGCTAATGTATGACGGTTCTTCCATATCATCCCTCTGAAGCTTTACCCACGGGATTATCAACTCATAGGTAATAAAGTCAAAGAGGTCTTTAACAAATCCCTTATCATCCACCATATCCAGCATAAGGTTATTATACCCCCTTAAGTTGACAGCAATACTGTAAGGGCCGCAGAACCTTATTTTTGGGGCGATTTTAAAAATAGATTTAAAAAGCCTGTTTATTCCAAGCACAAATCCAAATCTTGCTTTATTTCTTAATACCGAAGGTTTTAATCCATAAAGATCCCTTTTTTCAGTGATCAGAGGATCGGAAAAATCTATTTCAGGTAAGAACCCGACCCTGTATATCATCTTCTGCCCCAGTGATTCGGATTCAATATTATAAAAGTCATAGTCTAAAAATGGTCTATCAAAACCGTAATAAGCACTGGCAGCTAACTGGGACTTGATAAACAGCTCTGGTTCAGTAACAAATTTTTTTGAATCAAGACCCAATAATCTGATTGTATGATTATTTGATTGTGCCTCGATTACAGCTCTTTTTTTTGAGATCGATTTTAGATCTGACCATTCATCCAATGGAAGAATATTTATGATATCTTCAATTGAGATCGACTCAAATGAAAGTTTTTGGTCTAAAGTCATGTCACTAAAAAGTTTAATTGCCAGAATTATTAATTACATAAAACATTATATTTTTAATCAAGCCCTAAGTAAATCATTGATTTTTTTGAGTTCCTTGATTGTGATTTTATTTTTTTATATCATAATCAGTATTTACAGGAAAAAATCTAACATAATATCCTTCATAAATTAAACAAAAGGGAGGCAATAATTGGTCAAGGTAGTCAGTCTTGGAATTCAGATCGTGGACATCCTTGGAAGACCTGTCGCAGTAGTACCTGAAGGACAAAATGTAGCACTGCTTGATGAGATCAGGATCACAGTTGCAGGCACAGCTGCAGGCACAAGTGTCGATCTGGCAAAATTAGGCGCCAAGGTCTTTGCAATGGGTGCAATTGGAGAAGACGAACTCGGTAATTTCTTATTGACCACAATGCAGCGTTATGGGATCGATACCAGCTGCCTGAAACGAAAGCCAGGTGTGCAGACCTCAGCAACTATGCTTCCGATAAGACCAAACGGTGAACGCCCGGCTTTGCATGTACCAGGAGCCAATGGTGAGCTTGTCTGGGAGGACCTTGACCTGGATGTTATTGCTGCTGCAGACTTCCTTCATATGGGCGGCACTTCCCTGCTGCCAAAGTTTGACGGTGAACCGACCCGCAGGGTGCTTGAATTCGCCAAGAAGAGTGGTGTTACGACCACATTTGACCTTGTAGCGGTGCAGCGGCCAGACTTGCTGGGCCTGATAGAACCTTGCCTGCCTTATATAGATTATTTTATGCCGGGATTCGAAGAAGCGATAATGATGTGCGGTCTGACTGACCGGCTGGATGTGATCCGTTTTTTCCTGGACCGCGGCACCGGGCATACTATATTTAAAATGGGTGACCAGGGAAGTAGTGTAGCCTATCTGGATAACGGCCGGCTCACAGAAAAACGTATACCTTCTTTCAGGGTGCCTGTGGTCGACTCCACAGGGTGCGGTGATGCTTACTGTGCAGGATTTATCATTGGTATATCAATGGGTTGGGACCTTGAAAAATCAGCAAGACTCGGGTCTGCAGCGGGCGGACTTGTCATCCAGGGTCTCGGATCTGATGCAGGTATTGTAGACCTGGACCAGACGATAAAGTTCATGGACAGTGCAGTGGAGTTGCCGATCGACCGATTAAATATTTAGTATTTTATAGATCTTTGTTTTATTTTCTTACAGATCATTGGTATTAAATGTGTCGCCTTCTTCTAAAGTACCGCTTTGAAAACCTTTATAGAACCATCGCTGTCTCTGTTCGGAAGTCCCGTGAGTAAAACTGTCCGGTACAACATAACCCTGGTATTGTTCTTGAATACGATCATCACCTACAGCGCTTGCTGCATTTAAAGCTTCGTCAATGTCACCTTCATCAAGCAGATTCATTCTTTCTACATAATGGCTCCAGACCCCAGCTAAATAATCTGCCTGCAGCTCTAGACGAACAGACAGATCATTGGCTTCTGACTGGCTGACCCTTGATTGAAGAGTTGATACATCATCCATTATTCCGAGAAGGGTCTGTATATGGTGTCCCACTTCATGTGCGATGACATATGCCATCGCAAAATCACCTGGAGCCTGGAATCTATCCTGGAGCTCTCTGTAAAAGCTCAGGTCTATGTATACTTTTTGATCTGCAGGACAATAGAAGGGTCCGGTAGCAGAACTCGCTGTTCCGCACGCAGATTCGACATATTGCGTATAAAGGACAAGCCCAGGATAAACATAGTTCATCCCTTCTTTTGCAAAAATCTCTGTCCACACATCCTCCGTCTCAGCTAAGACAACGGATACAAATTGAGCCAGTTCTTCTTCTTCTGGTGTAGCCTGGTAATCAGGATCGACTGCTGTAGAATTGTTGATCTGGTTGTTGATCTGGGTATTATCAATAGTATCAGAAATGTTTCCGCCACCGCAATAAGTAAGCAATAATATGATCACTGTTATTATTAACCCTACTCCTCCGAGACCTCCGCCAATAGCAGCACCTCTGACAGTAGCGCCTCTCCTGTCTTCGACATTTGTGCTGGTCCGCCTTCCCTGCCATTTCATAGTGTTTACTCCCCGGGATAAATCAAACTGTTTTAAGTCAATTATATATAATATTTCAAATAAGATTATACCAGAAACTGGTCATAAAAAAATTCATAAGTAGCAATTTATGTACAATTTTAAAAATATTTGTATAATTTTATTTTGACCTATTTATAAATCTATTATTTGAAAATAATAAGTATGATGGCTGTAAAAATATCTGAACTGGAAACTGAGAACTGCCTGAGAGAGCTATTAGAAGTAGAAAAGTATATACTAAATAAAAAAACGGGACTTGCTAAGCTGGGTCCCGGTATTAAAGCCAGTAAAAATAAAGAAGACTGGTATATAGAAGTAGTAGGCTTTGAGGAATCTGGAATAGATAGGGTTGAAGATTTTTATATAGTCTTTTTTCATGCGATATCAAGGCTTAATAATAAAGATTGTGACCATGTCATAATCGCAATGCCTGAACAATCCAGAAAGTTTTTACCTATCAGGGCAAAGATCTATAAAGTCGCCTGGAAAAGGATAGCAAAAGCTTTTCCCGAACTCGAGATCTGGCTGGTGGATATAGAAAATAAAAAATATCAGAAGACTTCCTGGAGTTATTGGCTAAAACCTAAGAAGTGAAAATCATCAATAGAGCTTTTAGATCTAAGGGATCGATTTAATAGTTTAGTCCTCAAGTATGAATGTGACCTTAAGTAAAACCATATATTCGGCGATTTTACCTGAATCATCAACTGAGACTTCGAAATCCTTTACCCATGCAGATTTTACATTTTTTAATGTTTTGTTTGCGCGGATTATTCCCTGATTTATTGCATCTTCAAAACTTTTAGGAGAAGATACTTTTATTTCTGTCACTTTTGCTACGCTCAATTTTTACCTCCCACATTCTTTTTTAAGTTTTTTATATTTCTATTAAGAAATATGTTAAATCGAATCAGCTACTTATGCAAGTGGCAGGGATAAATTTGAATTTATCTCAATAGTTGCTTCAGTATTCAAATTATCAAAATAGTTAATTATTATTATAATATATATATTAATAATTTAATGTAACTTATTAAAATTTTTATTCTCATATTAGAAACCCGTTTTGTTTTTGATTTTATAGATCTAGATTATCTGATATCATTAATAAATAATTTTTAGATTACAGGAAGGTTTTTATGAAAGTAAATATAATATTTGAATCCCAATTCGGTAATGGTAAGAAAATAGTCGGCCAGTTATCTGAGCTTTTAAAAGAAAAGGGGCAGGATGTACAAGTATTTTCTATCTACGATATTTCTATTGAAAGCTTTCCACCAGCAGACTTATATATCTTCAGTTCCCCGACCCGTAAATTTATGCTGCCGCGGATAATGGGAAGGTTTTTAAAAAGTTTTCTCCCTGCGTCTGCTGGGTCAAAATATGCCCTTATGACTACATATGCTGATCCCAGGACAATAGCACTTAAAAAAATGGATGCTCTGTTGAAGTCAAAGGATATGCAGAAAAAAACAGAAGATTTCAAAGTCAAGGTGGTTGGCCTCAAAGGCCCCTTAGAAGAAGGCTATGAGGAAGACCTTAAGAAGTTTGCAGACGCCCTTATATCCTGACCGATCAGTTTTTTTAATCGAAAAGCTTAATAGACCAGTTCTTATTTAATAAATCTTTTTTCTTACAATAAGCTGCACGACTATTCCTATGGTTATCACTGCAAGCCCCAAAATACAAATGATGATAACAAAAAGAGCACTGGTGCTTTTATCGCTTAACCTTTTAAGCAATATGCCAAGAAGTGACCAGTCAACGACCAGGCTATAAAAGATGTCTTTTCTCATAAAAAGCATTGCCAGGGTGATAATAATACCTACCCCGATGACGATAACAGCCCAGAATTGATCACCAATACCAAAACCCTTCCACCCGATATCTACAAGAAGCGCAGTCACATTGGCAATAGTTGCAATGGTTATCCAGCCAATATAGACACTGAACGGGATATGGACCAGCCCCTTTTCAATATTCCTTGTTTCAGCCTTGCCGATACCCAGACGCAGATAAATGATAAGAAGGGTGACAAAAAGCAGGACCATTATAATAAGGGAAAGCCAGACTATTTCATAATGCCATGCAAATATCCATCCTACATTAAGAATGGAAGAAATAAAAAAGAGTACTCCTATTTTCTCAAAAATACCTCTTCCATCACTTTCTTTTCTGAAAGCAATTATGATCTGGTAGATCACAAATATCGCCAGCAGCAAATATATGACCCCCCATATTGAGAAGGTCAGGCCTGAAGGCACAAACAGGTTTGGATACTGGTCAGATAACTCACCAGTAGCTTTCCCATTGATTGGTAAAAGTGTTGCAAGCGCATTTACAATGACAGTTCCCAGATATCCTGCAAGATTCAAGAAAGCAAGAATGATTTTAGCTGTTCTTTTCATCTATCCCACTCCTTTATTCCCATATTTATAAGATGTTTGTAATACTTATAGATTTTTCGATTATACATTAAATCAATCTTATTATGCCAGTTTATTTTAAATAAGATCCAGAATCCGGATGGTATGTTGCAACTATATTGATATAATAGGTATATTATTAATGATCAGCTCTAAGAGCTGAAGGAGTCATAAAGAATGGATATTGTCACAATCATCCTGATCTCTCTGATCATCATCCTGGCATTTGTCTCCTACAGCCATTTTTTTGGTGCTCCCTGGATACCCACTCCACGCAGGACTGTGATAAATATGCTCAATTTGGCCCGAATAAGACCTGGAGAAGTCATATATGATCTCGGCTCAGGAGATGGAAGAATAATAATCGATGCTGCACGTAATTTTGGAGCAATAGCGATCGGTATCGAGATCGACCCTATTAGATTTCTATGGACAAAAATCCTCATATATAAATTGAGGCTTCAGGACAGTGCAGAAGTACTTCTTGGAAATTTTTTCAATAAGGACCTGAGTAGAGCGGATATTATTATGATCTACCTATTGCAGGACACCAATTTAAAATTGATAAATAAATTCGTAAATGAATTGAAACCCGGCACCAGAATAGTCACAAATACATTTACTCTGCCAGGGTTTGAAATATTAAGACAGGATAAAAAAGCACAGATATATGTTTACAGGGTATAATAACTTTAAAAAGGAGTCAGTATGTTAGTGGTACATGTACACATCCGAGTGAAACCGGAAGATGTTGAGGGTTTTAAAAAGATCACAATAAAAAATGCCAGAAACAGTTTAAAGGAACCCGGTATCATCCGTTTTGATATGATCCAAAAAGAAGACGACCCGGCATATTTTGTCCTATCAGAAGTATATAAAGATGTAGAGGCGACTACAAAGCATAAGGAGACTCCGCATTATGCAGAGTGGCGTGCTGCTGCTGAATCGATGATGACAGAGCAAAGGCACAGCGTAAGATTTAAAGACATATTCCCAGAAGAAAAATATTGGTAGTTTTTAGTATAATATCGATCTTTTATGTCAATCTTTTTTTGGTTCTTTTTTGACATCTTCTCTTGGTATCGGAGTCACTCCGGCGGCTTCAGTGACAATCGTCTGTATTTTATTAGTGTCTACAATGATCTTTGCATTGCTTTTCAGTGAGTTTTCAACAGCCTCGATTTTTTTTAGTATCTGAGCATTGCCTACAAAATATTTCTGTGCTGCCTCATTTATTACTTTTATTTTACCGGCTTCTGCATCAGCAACGACTTTTATTGCTTCGGCTTCTCCCTCTGAAGAAAGGATAAGGCCCTGCTTTATTCCTTCAGCCTTTTTGATCTCTGCACGCTTCTCACCGTCTGCTTTTGTCTCAGTAGCAGTAGCAATATCCCTTGCCGCAATCTTTTCCTGCTCTGCCTTAACGACCTTGTTCATGGATTCCTGTACATCTGAAGGGGGCTCTATTTTCTGGATCTCTACCCTCAAAACTTCTACTCCATAACTGTCTGTTTCTTTATCCAGGACCGCTTCTACTTTCTGGTTTATTGCAGCTCTGTTTTCATTTGCTGAAGTTAGCGTCATGTTACCTATAACAGATCTCAGGGTGGTCCTTGCAAGACTGGTAAGCTGCGCCCTGTGATCATCTACGTTATAGATACTTGCAAGCACATCTTTTATCTGGTAATAGACGACTGCGTCCACTTCTGCATTCAATTTGTCTTTTGTTATGACTGACTGCGGGGGGATGTCTACCATCTGTTCCGTTATGTTTACCCTGTACATCTTATCTATAGAAGGTAGGACCCATGTAAGGCCGGCTTCTTTTGTCCTCAGATATTTTCCAAACCGTTCTATAACTCCACGTTCTATCGGCCTTACAGTCCTGAAACCCGCAAAAATAAAGATCAAAACACCCACGACTGCAAGGATTATTGAAACTAGATTAAGGCCAAAAAACGCAAGTACGACTGCTGCAACTATAAGTAAAATAGCAAGAATTATCAATTTTCCTCCTTAGTCTATTATGATGCACCAATGATATCATAATTGATCAAGTAATTTATCTTCACTTGTAGAGATCCCTTACTACTTCTTTTCTTTTCTTATCCTTTCTCTTCCGTCTTCAAAAAACTGTTCTGCAAATTCAGTAGTATAAGTCCTCTCCTCAAATGATTTTTTCTTAAGTGTATCAAGAAATCCCTTGAACTCGTTAAAATAAGAACCATATATATGATAGCTGTCCACCATATCGACATAACGGCCGACTTTTATTTCCTTACCTGTTCTCTTTGAAAGATCCTGTGCTATTACTTTCATGAGGTCCGTAATGGCAAATATATTCATGAATGCTGCCTTATATGCATCCCTTGAACGCCAGTGGGTGTTCATATTAAGTACCGGACCCTTTTCAGGGTCTTCCAGTATCCTCAACCACATCCTCTGCAAGCATGGTGGTTCATGGTGCTCTGCATCAAGTTCAGGATCCCATGTGATAGCCTGGGCCCTCCTTGTATAAAAACAGTCAACAAGGTTATTTATTGCCGCAGCCATCTGGTCGAGATGTCCATTTCCAACGCATAGTTAAAAAGCCTGTCATGATAACTGTAGGACCAGCCATGGCTGTTTATCCAGTGGTCATGTATACCCAGGACTACTTCCTGCCTGTAGACTTCCAGCTCATCCAGGCCAGCCGGCAGCGCACGGTGTATCCTGGGTTCAGAAAGGGCTCGCTGGACAACCATTATCATGGTGGCATCCCTGCTGGGAGGGTCAATGGACCTGTCATATTGTGTCCTGATAGCTATCCCTTTGTTCCAGACCTCGACAAGTGATTTTTCCCATGCTTCAGGTAGTGTCCTGCCTTCGACTTTTAATACAGGAATATCACCAGCACTAAAAGATATTTCAGGATTTCTTTTATTATCTATCATTTTTTCTCCTAAATAATATTATTGGCAAATCCAGGTTTTCAAAGGAAGATCAAAGCCTGTTCAAAAGCAACTTATTGAATGATATCAGTTTATCATAAAAAGTTTTTTTAGCACTTAAAATCTGGCACAGTTTTAAAATTATCTCAGACAATCATATGAAGCCGGTTTGGAAATGACCAGGATTTTTTTGTGGCCTGATAGATTTTACTTGACAAAAGTATATTATTATATAAAATATGTATATAATTATATACTTTTAAACTGAAGATAATGGGTAAAAAATACGAACTTGGAAACAATTTAAGAAAACTAAGGTTTGAGCACGGAGAGATCTCCCAGCAGGATCTTGCAAACGCAGTCGGTGTGACACGTCTTACCATACACTCTATCGAAACTGGTAAATTTAATCCATCAGTTGCACTTGCATTAAGGATAGCAGTTTTTTTTGTTAAAAACGTTGAGGACGTTTTTTCTCTTCAGGAGATCAAAAAAATAGATAATAAATAAATACTCATTTTTAAATCAGTCTGACAGGAGTAAAAAAATGAAAAAGCTAATAAAAATAAGCAATAATACTACCCTTGTATTATGCTCCGTTTCAATCGTAGGTCTTATTTTTACAAATGCGTTTTTTCTGACGCTAAGGGATATAATCATAAAGACCGGTGATGTAGAAGGTATGCTGGAAAGATTTTCGATCCCGGTAGTACTGACATATTTGATATTCGGATTCTTCCATCTTGCAGCCATCATGGCAATAATACTTCATCTGAATCTATTTAAAAGGGGCAATTTCCTGCGGGCATTCTTATTTTTCATCAGTATTATTTCACTTCTGATGCTTTTTGGAGATTACGCTCTTATGAGTGATATAAGCAAAGAATATATTTTTGGCCTACCGGGAGAATTCAATATTCTATTCTTAAGCCAGGCTTTGCATCTGATTTTTTATATACTTATGCTCGTCCTTCTTTTACAGACAAGGAAAGCTGCAGATACCGTTAAAAAAGAAACAGTCATGAGGGATGAGGCGATATTTATAAATGCACAATACATCGGAATACTTAGCGGAATATCCGGTTTATGCCTGGTCACGATCTTTTCGCTATTATATCTGATCCTGTATCCTTTACCACTATGGGCCTTAAAAGCCGGTATAATAATGACAAGCATAATTGCAGTGATCCCGTATATACTTATACTGATGTACTGGCTGGTGACAAAGATAAGAGAAAGATTGAGTGAATGGTATGATGAAAAACAGTACCAGGATCTCACACGGTCAAGTCTTGTGACTCTCATAACATCGATCCTTTTTTTGCTGTTGATATTTATATTACAATATATTTTTAGTGACTTTGAGCTGCTAAACTTTATATGGTTTCCCATTTTTTTCTTTTTTACCCTGCTTATTTTTTCTATTACAACCCTATTTTTAAATAAAAGGGATATAGGTTAAAATGAAAAGAAAACGATCGGAGATTGAATCAATGTTTACAAAAATAACTGCTGATGAACTTAAGAAAAAAATGGATAGAAAAGATGATTTTAAACTGGTAGATGTGCTGCTTTCAGAAAAATATGATGAATGGCACATACCAGGAGCCGTAAATATTCCCACAGACGAGCTTTCAAAAAGAGCTCCTGAAGAGCTTGACCCGGATGAGGAAATAATCCTTTATTGCCTCGGCTTTGAGTGCAAGGCAAGTACCAGGGCCGCAGGAATACTTGTGGAAATGGGTTATAAAAAGGTAGTGGACTTCAAGGGTGGCAGGGAAGAATGGCAATCTAAAGAATATCCTGTAGAAAAATAGGACCCTGTAAAGACTACAGGATCCTATTTTTTTATTGATATGCTCCGGTCCTATCGTTTATTACTTTTATCCTCGGATTATTTTTTTGCCTCTTCTTCAGGTTTTTTATCAAATTCTGCAAGTGCTTTTTCTTTTTCCTCTTCAGGTAACTTATAGTTAAGATACATCTTGGCTATAGGGTCATTATATCTTTTCCAGACGATAGCACCAAATATTGTACCTACAGGGAAAAAGATCACCATAGTGACCACAAGCCCTGCCCTTCCGACCGGGACTGCCCATCCTTTTCTTACATACAGACCCACAAGTGCGGCAACAAATAGAGCCAGTGGTATCCATGAAGTATTAGGTGCGGGTATGCCGATGGATAGTGGTCCCACTATTAGATCTTTTGGCATCCAGTTACTGAAGTTCAGGGAGAACATTCCTATCCCTGTCAGTATTGATACCACCCAGAATAGTACGGTGACTCCTCCCAGTATTTTCTTTCCCTCCTCTTCAAGTCTTTCGTTTTTTATCTCTGCCATTTTTTCCTCCTTCGATTTTCTATTTTTTATTTCAATTATTTTTTTATATTTCTGTTGTTTTGTTTTTAAAACAATATTCCCTTACCTACTCGGCACTTTTTACCGCTCCGCCCACACCTGATATATTCTGGGTGACAGAGGGGTTACCTGTATATTCAACAGAACCGACTCCGCTCAATTGAATATCAAGAGTATCAGTGGCATTTACAGTTGCCCTCCCTGCCCCGCTTATATCTACCTCACAATCCCTGCTTATAAGCTCCTTTGCAGAGTATGAGCCTGCACCGGAAATATCTACCTGCTGGGTATCTACTTCTCCTTTCATATTTATCTTGCCGACACCTGATATTGATACCTTAAGGTCCTGGCCATTAAGGTTCATATCTATACTTCCCAATCCGCTTGAATTTATTACAAACTTTTCCATATCAAGCTTTTCGCATTTAATGCTTCCTGCACCAGAGATATCTATCTTTTCGAGATCTTTTACTGTCAGGTGTATTGATATATTCTTGGTCGGAACAACATTCATAAAACCTCTTTTAAACCCTATCACAAGACTATTGCCTTTATTTTCCACTTTCATTGCATCAAGTATATTGCCCTCTGCTTCGATCTTCAGGGATACATTATCTCCCTGGACTATATCAATATTTCCTATACCGCTGAAATCAAGTAAATTGAAATCATCGATCTCGTAATCCTGGGTTTTTAAGTCACCGGAACCTTTTAGTGAATTCACCCTTATAGTGATGCATGAACTCAAAGTTACAGTCATTGCCAGCATTATTATCAAAAGCGATATAAATGCCATCTTTGTTTTTGATCTTTTTATTATTTCTTTCATAACAATCATCCCCTTTTAAAAAATCCTTTAATCTAAATCTTATTCTGAAATACTGTTAAGATTGCCACCTGAAGATACATTTGATGTCACTTCAGGGGTACCTATATATCTCACCTGAGCACCGCTTGAAACATTAACATCAAGAGTACCGCTGACCCTGACCACTGCATTGGACCCGCTGGAGACATTCAGTACCGCATCAACGCTATCCAATTCCCTGGCATCGTAATCACAGCCACTGCTGAGGTCTATCTCCTGGCTTTCTGCTATGCCAGAGACATTAAGATCAGAACCGCTTGAAACTGATGCGACAAACTCGCCCACATCCAGGATCAAATCTGCAACTGCTCCACTGCTTATATTTATTTCCATCTTATCAGTTTTGATCTGTTTGCTTTCTATATCAGCACCACTTGAAACATCGATTTCGACAAGATCTACTACAGTGAGATATACTTTTACGGGCCTGGTAAGATTTATCCCACCCAGAACAGGGTTTTTATACTTGATCTCAAGCTTGCCGTTTCTTACTTCTGTTACTATCCTTTTTATAATGTTATCATCCGATTCGATCTTCAACGACTCGGTACTGCCCTGTTCTATAAAAAGATTTATCCCTGCACTGACCGAGACTTTATCAAACCCGGACACTTCCCTTTCCTCTGTCACAATATTGCCGGAACCGGTCAGACCCACTATTCTTATACAAGATGTGGATGCTACCATTACGACAAGCAGTGCCGTTACAACTGCAGTCAATGCTATCGTTTTTACTACCCTATTCATTTTCTTTCCCTTCCTTTTCTATTTTTATATCTCCGGAGACTGTTTCTGCAGTGATTTTGTAGTCGCCCTCACCGACGAAACCCTCCATCTTCCCATTTTCTGAATAACTGATCTGTGCCCCGAACTGGTTCAAGAAATCTCCCGATACAGAAATGAATGTAAAATCAAATTCAGATTGGCCGGGTAGGGCGACCAGCATATCACCTGATATTGTCTTTATATAAATATTGCCTTTTAACTCCTTGATCCCTGCTTTTACGTCACCCGAGATGGTGTTTATATCCAACATTCCTTCCATATTTTTCATCAAGACATCCCCGGATGAAGTATTGATTGAAAAATCCCCGGCCGTCACTGAATCTGACTCGATGTCGGCAGACGTACTTGTAAAATCCAGTCTTGCAAGACCAAGGTCATGTATATTGAGATCCCCTGATACCGTAGCGACCATGATCTCACCCTTGTAATCATTAGGGACATAGACATCAAGCTGAAGTTGTGACAGGTTTATGAGCCCGATATTTATCGTCCTTGGCTGGGTTATCTCTATAGAGAGTATTCCATTATCAAGTCCTGTCTTAAGTTTCGGTATTTCTGCTGCCAGGTTAGTCTTTATATTTCCATAAAAATCCACGTCCACTCTATTGATGACAGCAGGTATGACATTAATATCTGTATTTACTGTCTTTATGACTATTCTTTCAACTCCGGCGGCCTTATAAGTCTCTGATGTATGGATATTTGGGCTACTTATAGATATTGCAGAGATACCGCCGGTTGCATAAAATATTATTCCAGCTGCAACAAATGAAACTACCATTATTGAAACCAGGATAATAATAAATTTAGTGACTTTAGATTTCATCCTGCTGCCTCCTACCCTTAATAATACTCAAATTAAACCTAAGATACTTTACTGTCCCCCTATAGGCCAGCTTCCACAGATATATGTTTCCTACAAAAAACAGGACCCCGAAAGCTCCTATCCCCATGAACAGGAAAAATAAAGCTGCCGGATGTAAAGTAAAAGTCAAATACTGGGAATAAAGCGGATAAAACATGCTGCCTAACATTCCTGTGATCCCTGCAGCACTTAATGATACCGAGACTGCAAAAAGGGATAGTATTACGCTGAATATTACAATAAACGGCGGCAATATGAATATCAGGTTAAAAAAGCTAAGACCGATAGAAGTAAAAACTGCCCTGGCAATATTTCCTGTGCTGGCACTTTCCTCTGCCTTCTTTATAAACGATTCGACTCTTATCTCCCTTGCAAGAGTCTTTGGGTCACCCATAGATGAGACCAGTTCCTCTTCTGTCCTTCCCCTCTCGAGACCTACTTCAAAATATTCCTCCAGGTCTGAAAGGATATCTGCCACTTCTTCTTTTGGTAGATTTTTTAAATTTTTTGATAATCGTTCGATGAATTTTCCCTTGTTCATTATTTATCTTCACCCCCCAGAAGGTCGCTGACTTTATCAGCAAAATCAAACCAGTCTTTTTTTAATTCCTTTGTGATCTTTTTCCCTGTATCGGTCAATTTATAATATTTTCTTGGTGCCCCTTCCTGCGATTCCTGCAGGTAGGTGGAGACGTACCCGACATTTTTCAACCTTCTTAAGAGCGGATAAATGGTACCTTCAGATATCTGGATATTCTTGGATATCTCATTGACAAGATCATAGCCATAGCGGTTTTCTCTTGTTAAAAGTGAAAGTACACATAATTCCAGTACTCCCTTTTTAAATTGTATGTTCATCTTATGACCTTTCCGGTATGAACATTTTCTAAAATCCAGGTTATAATAGCACAAAGTATCTTGCATTGCAAGATACTAAATAAATAATTTTACCTTTTTTAAGTTAATACTGAATTTAGCTTTACACTGAAACTGATATTAAATATAATTTTCTAAATAATACCTTTTTAAAAAAAGATATTGCTATAAAATATTATTAGATCAAGACATAAATGATTTACAGGCTTAAATATGTCAGGAGTCAGTAATGGAAGATAGTGAAGAAAAAAAATACTGGATGAAATTAAATACGGTGACCTGGGTCATAATACTGGTTGTAAGCTTTTTTATCTTATTTCCCGGATTTGTTGCGCTTCTTGTGATCTGGGCAATAGGTAAAATAAAAGTAATCGATAAAATAACATAAGTACCTGGATGTAAGTATTTGGAGAAAACAGCAAAAACAAGTGCTCTGTCTATAGTAGCATTTACTTTTGGGATACTGTCAATATTGGTTATTGGTTTTGGAGTATATACAGGTATCCTTGCAATCCTTTTCAGCATCGCTGACATTATTAAAGAGTTCGTCGTCCTGGACAGGGTCAGGGGGATATGGCTGGATCTTACTGCAATTATAATGGGTCTTTTTGGAATACTTGAGATGTTTTTCTGATCTTTAAAAATCCGGAAACTTGCTTATTAAAGCTTCTTCAATATAACATCTGGGTAATTTATTAAAGTCCAGTAGATTATAAAAATCGTTGATGGATATGGCTGTTTTGATAATATCGTTATAAATACTGCAAGGCATATTGACTACCGTGTCTGCTATAGTCTCTTCGTAAAGATTGTGGTAAAGGTGTGGAGGTATCTCATCGCCATAAAAAATATCAGCTTCCCAGGCTTTTTCATTTACTTCCCACACTTTAAAATCCTCATTTTTAATGCTTATTTTTTTTATATCGCTTTCAGTTTCTATAAAAAATCTTATACCATGATTTGAAGTCTGACCTTCTGACAGATTTGCAAAAATACAAATAAAATTACCCGCAAATACTATTACTCTTACAGACAGTTTAAAGGATTTATTATTCACCTTTATCTCGCTCTTTAAATAAGGCTGGATAATATAGGAGTCTTTTGGAAGGCCATATCTTTCAACCTGTTTTATCTGCGATTCTTCTCTTATTTCTAAAAAACCCTTTCCTCCCCTTCCAAGCCTTCGCTTTAATATCAATGGTCCATCTTTCCTTACGCGCCGTACGTATGTCTCTGTATTGCCTGGATCATATAATTCTGATCTTACCATTGGAAACCTACTTGAAAGGATAAGATATTGGACCCATTTATCCTCAAGCCTGAGGTTTTTAGCTTTGATCTCAGGACGATCACCTTTGCCATCCATCCAGATCTTAAGGGTTTTTAGTTCCCCAAAAGAAGCTTGCTCCCGGATGTAGTTTTTAAAGGGTTTGCTGAAGTTATCCCGGGAGATACTGTCAATTTTTTCAAAAACACCCGAGGGTCTTTTAAATATTGCCCTATACACAAGGTCATATTCCCTTGCACCTCCGGGAAGGCCTGTATTTACCTCACTTACATAGAAGGTCCTGGAATCCTCCAATAAAAAATCTATACCCAGATACATTTTTATAAACTATTTTTTATTTATAATTTTAAAATCTATAAACAGGAAAAAATGCCTTTACTATAATATCAACTTTTATCAATAATTGCTTCACTAATAGTATTATTCTTAATAGGCATTCTTAATAGGCCAAAAATTTGTTTTTCAGGAATTTTCTGATTCAACAATCATACTTATTTTGATGATCATAAATCTAGATGCACAAATGGAGAATTGAAATGTTTCTTTTCAAGGAGTTTTTTAAAGTGTTTTTTGTGTTCCAAGTAGACTCTTTATTGCCTTGTGTTTATTTTACCTTTTCTTCCCATTTTCAGGTTTATCATATAGCCTGCAAACATACCTGCCCCAAAAACTAGGCAAACAAAAAATGTCTGAATAGTAAAAAAGACAAAGGGAGTGATAGCTATACTCATATTTTGTAATATATTTGAAAATCCTGGTAAATATTTTAAAAATAAGGTATCTGGTTGAAGGTTTGCCGGTATTGAAACAAACCGATTTAACCCATAGTATATAAATGCTTCAAGTATTAAAAGTACTGAAGAGAAAATAAAAAATGAAAAAACAAAATTCAAAAATACAGATTTTCCTACATTACTTTTTGATACAACTTTTTCTGGGCTTCTTTTGCTTACCCTATTGGTTGTTGAAAACAGGTGGGATTTACTTATAATAGGAGTGATCTCCTGCTCTTTTTCTGTTCCGATCTCCACTGAACTTTTAATCCTTATTTTCCCTCCATATTCTTTTTCTACCAGCATTTGTATCCTTTTTATTGTATTTTCTACAGATTCAATGCTTGAATCTGAAAAAAGGATAAGAAAGTTTCCGGGTTCAGCCATAAGATAGATGTCTCTTTTCCGAAGGTTTTTTACAAGAAAATTAGAGAATTGATACAGCAGATAATTTTTATCATTTATGCCTGTTTCAGAAACAGCTTTTTCCAGCTCTTCAATAGATACCTTGACCAGGCAGTATTTTATTTTACTCTGGAGGTTTTTTGGTTTTTCAAGATGCAGCATCTCCTTGAAAATATTTTCAAAGTCTACCTTATCCTGAAATCCAGCATCAGGTTCTCCATGATTAACATGTTTTTTACCTGAATATGTATCTAACAGTGTCTTTTCGTTTTCTTTGTTCATAATTACCCCGTAAGTACTTTTAGTGTATCCCATATTCTAAGCGCTGCAGGTCCCAGCACAATGACCATTAATGCAGGAAATAGAAAGAGTATAGTCGGAAAAACCAGTTTGACAGGTGCTTTCATACCCTTTTCTTCTGCCAGCTGTTTTCTCTTCATCCTCATTTCAGCAGATTGCACCCTCAGCACCTTGCCGACAGAGATACCAAAAATATCGGCCTGTATAATTGAAAATAAAAAAGTATTTAATTCCGTGACATCAGTTCTTCTGCTCAAGTTCTGCAAAGCCTGCTTTCTGGCAATACCGATTTCAAGTTCTCTTAAAGTCCTCTTAAATTCATCGCCAAGAGCTCCCTTTATATTATCCGAGACTTTAAAAAGTGCCTGGTCAAAACCAAGGCCCGCTTCAACACTTATTGTCAGGAGGTCCAGTGCATTGGGTAAGCTTCTCCTAACCTCATCCTGGCGCTTTGCTGTCCTGCCTTTAAGATAGTAATCAGGAATGATATAAGTAATTGGTATTATTACAACCAGTATTATCCGTAAAATCGGAGGTATCTCAAAAAAAAGCATCAAAAAAACTAATAAAAAGAGAAAAATAAATGGGAAGAAGAATTTTATCGCAAGGAATACATCTACCCTCAATACATCCTGTATCCCTGCTAGTTCCAATCTTCCCCTTACAGACTCAACAAGGTTTTTTGGCAGTATCCTGCGCATACCGGCCAGCACTTTTTTAAAAACTGTAACAAAAGAATTACTTGAAGAACTATCCTGTAAGCCTTGACTTCGAAGAGTATTATACCCTTCTAACCTGGACAGGTTTTTTCTTGGATCACTCTTCCGCATAGCAGGTATCAAGAAAAAAAGAACCGTTGAAAAGACTGCAATAAAAACTGCGCCCATTATTAAATAAGTATTCATTTTTATCTATACCTCCAGTATTAATAATCTATTTTTATTATCCTCATGATCCATACAACGCCAATTATCATCAAAAATCCTGCAAGAAAAAGTAACATAAACCCTATCGTTGTTGTAAATAAGACATTGATATAGCTTCTGTTAAGTACTGAAAGAGCAATACCCACAATAATCGGCAGCCCTATTAATATATATGCAGAAAGCTTACCTTCAGCTGTCAGGGATTTTATCTGCCGCATTACTTTTTCTTTGTCCCTAATAGTGTTTGCAATGATATCCATTATTTCTGCAAGGTTACCTCCTACATCTCGCTGAATATTTATTGCAAGTACTACCCAGTCGAAAAGCTCGCTATGTATCCTTTTTGCCATATTTTCCAGAGCAGCCTTCTCTGTCTGACCCATTCTTATTTCATTAAGTGTTGTTTTGAACTCTTCTGAGATCGGTGGTTTGGTCTCATTTATTACCATTGATAGAGACTGGTTCAGGCTGTAGCCTGCTTTTAATGCTCCCTCTACAAGCTGTAGGGTATCAGGCAGTTGTTCATTGAATTTTTTTATCTTTGCTGAGACCTTAAAATTAATAAAAAGAAAGGGTAAAAATATTACTACCAGCACTAATGCAAGAGTCATCAATAAATTTTTTGTCAGTATATAAACTCCTGTAGTTACTATTATTACAGAGACAATATGCATAAATACAAATTTTGACCCACTTACATTTAAACCGGCCCTTTTAAGTTTTTCTTCAAATAGAACCGCAAATCCGTTCTTAATGGGTTTCCTTGTATTCAGTCTTGCTAATCTACTAAAGATCCCGGTTCTTATTTTTTGTTCATCACCCTCAACCGATCCCTGGGCACCGTTGATGTTATAAAAATATTGATCGGTCCTGTTTTTAAGATCTCCTTTGTTTGGTACCATGATAGTGGAACCGATATATAAAAATACTGTCACACTTATAAAGATAAAAAGATATATGATAAGTTTGATCCACCATTTATCAAATATCATAGCTTTTGCGAGAGATTGGGACGCCTGGGCGCTGGAAGTCACTGTACTGTCTGAAAAAGTGAAAAAAGGATTATCATAGTTCACTTCAGTAGATTCGACCATTCCCATATTGGAAATGGTAATAGTTGTATTAAAGCTTTCTGAATTGGAAGATAGGCTTTTATATATGATCTTGTATTGATTTCTGATCTTGCCTGATATAATTGAATATGTTTCTGTCAACTCAGAAGGATCGATTGTCTGTAAAAGCTCACCGCTTGTACTGGTAGCTATCCTTTCAAGGTCTTCAGGATTAAACTCATCCGACAATAATGCGACAGAATAAACAGTTATGTTGCCGGCTACGGCATGCTCTAATATAGCTTCAATAGTATTAATGCTTACAGTATCTGTGCCGTCAGATAGAACGACAAGATATTTATGTCTTATTCCTTCAGTACTTTCAAGTAGTTTAAGACCCTCATCTATCCCGTCAAACAGTGCAGTTTCTCCTCCTGCAGTAATATTATCTATCGAGCTTTTAAGTGTTTCCCTGTCAGAAGTAAAACCTGAAAAAACAACGGCTTTGTCAGCAAATCCGATAGTCGCTATCTTATCAATATCACGCATTTTATCTATGAATACCGATGCAGCGATTTTCAGGTTCTCGATCGGTTCACCCTTCATACTTCCGCTGGTATCCAGTACAAGCGCTATACCAGAAGGTTCACTTATTTCACCGACTTTTTTTACTTCAAAACCAGTTATTAAATTGCCATTTTCATTTATAGTGAAATTATCTTCACTTAGATCAGTTAATCCCAGCGGCGAATCTTCTTTAAAATTAAGGTAAATGCTTATGTTAGGAAAACCCGCAGTATCGGTCTCTTTTATTATGATATTATCGGAAACTCCTTCATTTTCACCATAGATCAATCCAGCCGGCAAAAGACAGAATAGCAATAAAAATGCGGCTATGGCATAAGATATAAATAATTTTATTTTACGTTTGCTCATCATATTTTACTCCTTGCCTCAATTAATCATCTGATGCAAATTGCTTGCTGGAGAATTCAACACCAAGATCATGCAGCCTCAATGCAAATTTTGGCCGTAACCCAGTAGATTGAAGAGTACCGAGAAACCTGCCGTTTTTATCCATACCTTTGGAATAATCGAACAGGAATATATCCTGAAGGGTAATAACATCTCCCTCCATTGATTGGACTTCGGTTACCTTTGTAACCTTTCTTGAGCCATCTTTAAGCCTTCCAAGATGCACTACCAGGTTAATAGCTGATGATATTTGTTCCCTGATAGCTTTTACAGGAAGTTCGACCCCCGCCATAAGTACCATTGTCTCAAGTCTTGAAAGTACGTCTCTTGGTGAATTCGCATGGACTGTACCCAGGCTTCCGTCATGACCAGTGTTCATAGCCTGTAACATATCAAGTGCCTCTCCTGAACGGACTTCACCTACTACGATTCTGTCCGGCCTCATTCTAAGTGCATTCGTTACCAGATTTCTTATGGTTATCTGGCCTTTACCCTCTATATTTGGCGGTCTCGATTCCAACCTTATAACATGGCTCTGGTTTAGCTGTAGTTCTGCTGCATCTTCTATTGTTATAATTCTTTCATCACCAGGAATAAATGAAGACAAAACATTCAATAAAGTCGTCTTACCTGTACCGGTTCCTCCGCTTATCAAAATATTCATCCTACCTTTTACACAGGCTTTAAGAAAATCAGCGACTTTACTCGTTATAGTGTTCATCTGTATAAGATCATGGATTGTAAATGGATCTGCAGAAAACTTTCTAATAGTCATAGTGGGACCATTAAGGACAAGGGGACTTACTATGATATTTACTCTTGAACCGTCGGGAAGCCTTGCATCTACGTAAGGTGAAGCTTCGTCGACTCTTCTGCCTATCCTGCTAACAATCTTATCGATTATCCGCATCAAATGATTTGTATCGATAAATGATTTATTTGTCTTTGTTATTTTCCCAAATTTTTCTACGTATATAGTCGAAGGATTATTTATCATTATTTCTGTCACTTCTTTATCTCTTAAAAAATCTTCTATTGGGCCATAACCCACAACATCATCTGTTATTTCTGATATTATTTTTGTTCTTTCATCGTGAGTCAGTGGAAAATCACTCGCATATACCATAGACTGAGCGTTCGAAGAGACTTTGACTTTCAGGTCACTATCACTAATATTTTTTTTATAGATCACATCTGCAAGTTCATCTATTAATTTTTCGTGTATGCTCTTTTTTACTTCTTCAATACGCTTTGCTCTTAAGGAGAGTGTTTCCGTATTATTTATAGAAAAATTATTATCAATCTCTTTAAGTGTCTTAATCTTTTCCTGTAATCCCATACTTATTCTCCCTCAAACTTTAAAAAATTTATTATTTTATCCTTACCTTTTCCTTGGATGGTAAAAGTATGTCGACCATGTTCTGTATACTTTTTGCCACCGTTGAACGTGGAGAACTTAAAACAATTGGTGAACCTTTATTTACGCTTAAGGTTATCATTCTGTCACTCGGGACTTTGATATCAATTTTCTTTTGAATAGTCTTTTCTATTTCATCTGTATCAATATCTACTTTGCTATCAGCCCTGTTCAAAACTACAAATATTTTTTCTTTAGGGAACCTGAGTCTATCCAGCAGCTGAAGACATATCTTAAGATTTTTTACACTAGGGACATCCTTCGTTGCAACAAGAAAAACATAATCTATATTTTCTATAAGTGACAGTACTGATTCCGAAAAGCCAAAGGGGGCATCTATCACAATGTGGTCATTGATCCTGCCCAGTGCTTCAATGACTTTCAAAGTAACATCGACATCAATAGTCTCACCCTGAGAAGGGTCTATTGGTGAAGGCAATATTTTTACACCTGAACTATGGGAAGTAAGAAATATTTCAAGTGTATCATCATCATATTTGCCGATCCCCATAAGATCGAAAATAGTATTTTTTGGGTAAATATTCAACATCAGCGCAACATCACCAAATTGATAATTAAGGTCAAAAATAGTCACATTATCATTTTGCATCCTGTCTTTTAATGCGATAGCAAAATTTATTGCCAGGAAAGAATTGCCTGAACCACCCTTAGTGCTAAAAAACATTATCTTTGAACATTTATGAGAATCACTCCTGGCTATCTCCCCTGACTCACCAAATACTTCTTCGACTCTCCTAAAAGAATCTATCAGGTCTTTTTCATTAAAAGGATATTCAAGAACATCGTGTATATTAAACCTGATGGCAGATCTTAGAAGATTTGAATCCATATCCCTTGATAACAATATTATCCTTACGTTGGTCAATGCTTTGCTATAATGACTGACGAGTTCTTCAAGATCTGATAGTTCATATGAGGGACCCACTATTACTACAATTGGTGCTTTCTTTACGAGTATTACTTCTATGTCATATAAATTATCACTGTACTTGATGCTTCCAGTATTTGATAAGTTTTCGAGCATACCTATGCACTTATCTATTATCTTCTGGTCTTTATCTATTATAACTACTGGGATTTTTTTCATCTTAAACCTCTAAAGTTTTTAAAAATCTATAAACGTTTTTAATTATTTTGACAAACATTTATTACTCATATTACTTTGGTCGATCAATCTATGATATTAAGATAGTTTTTGCCAGGAGTCTCCTGTTCTTCAATGCCTCCGGCAGGTACAAGTGATAACCAGGCTTTACCAACTTCATAGGTAAAGACAAGCCTTTCAGACTCTTCAGGTGTTACAGCAACGGTCACAGTCTTTACTTCTTCAATTGTTTTTTTATCAGAATTTGTGATAGTACTCTGGTCCTGTATTGTAGCAGTACTGACTTCTGCAACCTGATAACCTATATGCAGCACCTCTATGTTCCACAGGATTATTTTTGTGAGTGGAAAGACTATAAAATCTGATTCATCAAGTGAAAACTTTGATGGGAAGCCAAAATCTGTTGGTGTAGAATCTGTTGTGGTCCCATCAGTTGCAGTTTTTTCCTTCTCTAAGTCAAGAAGTAATTGCGCGATTATCTCTTTATTAAATATAACAATGTCCTGATCTCCAGGTTCAAAAGTAGCGATCACGTTAACTTTATCACCGGGTTTAAGGAAATTTGAAACGCTTCTTACTACATCATATGGGATAGATACAGCGACCTTACCTTCTGGCACTGTAAAAGATATTCTTACATCTTCAAGTTTTATAAGTTTTGGAGGAGTGATCTGCTCACCTTTGCTGATCGATGACTTGGCTACATACCCATCATATTTTTCAAGTGTATTTAGAGCACTCTCTATAATATACTTCTTTGGCATCTGTTTTGTTTCGACCAGACTCTTTGAAAGCATGTCGCTTACCGAGGTGTTTTCGATGATATCCTCTGAAGCAATAAGTACTTCAGAAAGTTCTGTGTCTGCTTCTACTTTGGATCTTACATTGTTTAAATATATCATTACTCCAAAAACTGCCGCTATTCCAAATACTATAGCCAGTATAAGTAAAACAATTCTTATCTTCATTAATATCTCCTCATAAGTTTAAATATTAATTAAAATTTTATATCTATTTATATATATCGGTAAGTTTATAAAAATGTTTAGAATATTTTTTATATTTTTAGAAGTTTTTTTTGGATGTTTTTTGAAAGCTGATATAAAGAAAAAAGGATACTGAATAAGAAACCAATCTTTGATTTACAAAGTAAAACCAAATAATATTAAATCGGCTTTATTCAGTCTGTTCTATCCTCATGGTTGCGGTACTCTCCAGCTGGATGGGCCATCCGCCAACAAAAGGGATCTGGACATCAAGCACGGTTCCCTGGACGGTTACGGTCACGGGGTCGCCGATATTTCCATCCTGTCCTGAAATATTAATGTTTCCAATAGTTACTGAAGGTGCACTATCCATGACAGCCTGTTCACTGTATGCGCCAACCGCAGCAAGCCTTGCTCCCTCTCTTGCTGCATGGGTCAGTGCTATCCAGTTATTATATACAATGCCAAATTGGAATATACCGAAAAGCATCATGACCAGAATAGGAAGTATCAGGGCAAATTCTACCGCTGTAGCACCTTTCTGATTTCTTATTTTAAGTCTCTTGATCATTTTTTTTAGCATTTCAATATATTTTTTATTGTTTTCTAAACCATTACTTTTTATAAGTATTAACCGCTTTTTATTCCTTATTGTCACATCAGTCCTCTTAGACTATGATATCCAGTGATACAACTCTTTTATATCACTGGATATCAATAACTACATCCTACGTATAGGATTCTGTCTCTTAGCTGCCGAATGCGCCTTCGACCTGGGTTGCAATATTTGTAAATGCTGTGTTCAAACCACCACCTACTGCTGTTACTGCTACTACTATTGCAAGCGCTATGAGAGCGACTATCAGTGCATATTCTACTGCTGTTGCACCTTTCTCTCTCTTGGTAAGATAGTACGCTACTTTTGTAAAAAATTTCTTCATCTTTTTCACCTCCCTCACAAATACTCAAGCAATTTGTTAAAAACAAAAAACCGACTATGATTAGTCGGTTACGCTACTTGCTCCACTTTCTCCAAGCGTCCAGTTAAGGAAAAAGCATCAAAGCATCTAATTTATTGATATATCTATTATTATTTTTTTATTTTTTAATATATAACATTTATTGATATAATTGTCAACTATTTTTATAATATATATATTTTATTAATTTTATTAAATGTATATTTAAAATTAATATTATTTTTCCTCGATTACTTATCAGTCGTAAGAAATAAAATTTCATTCGAATTTCTATTTGCTTTTATTGCTCAATTAGGGATCAATTAAAAGTTTAATAGATCTTTACCCAAAGGCAGGTAGCCTTAAAAACGTCCTGAAAAAGATGATTTTAAAATTTAATAAATAGACCTGAGAACAGTTAGGAGCTAAACTTGATATGATGTTTCAATTTAAAAAGCAACGAAGGATCTTGATCTTTAAAAAATATAATATTATTATTATATTTAAAAAAAATATAAATCTTGAATAAAAAAATAAAATTATTAATAATAAATTCAAATAAAACCTTGACAATATTATTAATTATAATTATATTTATTTTAGAAAAATTAAATATAAAGATAACTTTATATTTTATATGAATTAGATGCTGTGAAACTACTACTAAATCTGGACGCTTGGGAGTAGTGGAGCAAGTAGCGTAACCGACTAATCATAGTCGGTTTTTTGTTTTTAGATGACTAAAACTTGAGGTATTTGAAATAAATGATTAGTGACTTTATAAACCAAATCATAAGTCTAAGTCCAGTACTAAAAATATTTTTAGGAATTTTTATCTTTGCCTTGATATCTATTATCTCAATAATAACAACACTTTTTATTAAAAATAAGAAAAAAAAGTTAACTGTTTTAAATGAAGTTGAATTAGAAAACTTATTGATAGAAATTAGATCATTGATTTCTCTCCGATCCAAATCCAAAATATCCTTTGAAGATTTTAAAAACAAAAAAAATATAATGCTATGTAAAATCGGGTTTATAGATATCCTTCTAAAAAAAATAAATAATTTTGATTATTTACAAAAATATCTTGCTGCTATTGATAAATTAGATGACTGCATACTTATTGTTTTTAAGAATGAGATAAAGTATGCAAATGAAAAATTTTATAAAGTTTTAGGGTATACTAAAAAAGATATTAATTCTAAAACTATATTTGAAATAATATATCCCGAAGATTTTAGTGTATTTAATCAGTATAATGCTAGTGCAGCTAATGGTGATTATGATATTTCAAGTAATATACTCAGATTGCTGACAAAAGACAGCAAAATGAAATGGTTTGAATATTATACAACTGAAATTTCAGAAAATGATTATCATATTATTTTTTTAAAGGATATTTCTAAAATAGCAGAAGCCGAAAATGAAGCGTTGGATTTTTCAAATAAATATCTTACGCTTTTTGATTATTCTCCAGATCCTATTATTGAGCTTGACATATCTAATCTGAATTTAGAGATAAAAGAATTAAAAAATTTAGGTATAAAGAATATTAAATTATTCATTGAAAAAAACCATAAAATATTATTAGGCTTGATTAATAATTTAAAGATAGTAAATGCTAACAGGGCTGTTTATGATTATTTTAATTTAAAGGAAAAAGCATACAATCTAAATAATTTATTTCAATTTTTAATAGAGGAATTAAAAGATTTATTCTTAGAGATTATCTCTGGGATCGTAAGTGGTAAATTGAATTATGAATCTGAATTTACATTTTTGTATTCTCCTAAGATAGAAAAACATATAATAGTGAAATTTTCTATTATTCAAAATAATGGAACTGAAACCTCAAGGGCTCTCCTTTCCTTTAGTGACATAACTGAACAAAAAAAATTAATAAAAAAAACCGAGAACCTCAGTCTTTTCCAGGAAAGTGTTATTTACAATGCCAATATTTGGCTAAGTGTATATGACAAAGATCTAAAAATCTTAATTTGGAATAAAGCTGCAGAAATCATCAGTGGTTACAAAAAGGCAGAAGTCCTAAATAATGACAGTATATGGGTAAAACTTTATCCCGATGAGGCTATGCGAGAAGAAGTAATCAAAAAAATAAAAGGTATTAGTTCAACCGGTAATGGTGATTCAGAGGAATTCGAAACAAAAATAAAATGTAAAGATAAAAAGGAAAAAATTATTCTTTTGAGTGTTAAAAAAATTAATAGTGATGAAGGAAGCAATATTAATGTAATCATTATTGGATATGATTATACAGAGAAAAAAAAGATGGAAGATAAACTTAAATATGTAGCCAACCATGATGCTCTAACCAAGCTCTATAATCGAGCATTTTTCGAAGACCAGCTTGAACTGATGTTTAAAGAAAGAGATTCAAAAGTAGGAATAATAGTACTGGATATTGATGGATTAAAGTATGTAAATGATACACTGGGGCACCAGGAAGGTGACAAAATCATAATCAATACTGCAAAATTTTTAAACAGGACTTTCAGGCCATCTGATATTATTTCTAGAATTGGTGGAGATGAGTTTGCAGTATTAATTAGAAATATAAATAAAGATGGAATTAAAATAATACTGGGAAGGCTAGAACAAAGGATTGATGAACATAACGAAAGTAAAAAAACATCTAATTATCCTTTGAACATATCTTTTGGTTATGCTGTAAGGGATAACGGTAAAAATGCTGTAGAGATTTTTAAAAAGGCTGACGATATGCTTTTTAGCAAAAAGCTTCAAAGAAAAGACGCAGTAATAGATTCTGCACTTTCTGCAATTCAAGCTACAATGTTTGAAAAAGATTCTATTACTGAAGAGCATATGCAAAGATTGAAAAATATAGCTTATAGATTTGGTAATTCAGTTGGACTTGATGAATATGAAAAGAAAATGTTAGTGCTTTCGACGGAACTTCATGATATAGGAAAGGTCATAATATCTGATGAAATTTTAAATAAGCAAAGCAATCTTAGTAAAGAGGAGTATGAAGTTATTAAAAAACACTCAGAATCTGGCTATCGAATAGCAAAATTAACTCCAACAATAAAACACGTCTCAGAATTTATCTTATACTCGCATGAAAGATGGGATGGCAATGGTTACCCTAAAGGTTTAAAAGGAGAGGAAATACCACTGATTTCAAGATTGCTACACATCATTGATGCTTATGATGTTATGATCAATCACAGACCTTATAAGGATGCAATAACCGAAGAAGAAGCCATAGAAGAGCTGAAGCGTTGCAGTGAATCCCAATTTGATCCTACTCTGGTAAAAAAATTTGTTAACAATGTGTTGCCTCAAATAAAAAAAGAGCTGGAATACACTCTGGTCCCTCAATAGATTTACAAACATTTTCTTTTTACAGACATCTATAATCGATTTACATAGAAAGCTGATTTATTCCTTTTTTGCCACCTCCCTCTCCCCCATAAATTTTATTACTATATTTACTGATTTAGGTAGTAGCAAAAGCAAGAGCCTCAAACTTTAGAAAAAGAGTTTGATAGGGGGAAAGATCTTCTGTGGTTGTGTATTAATTTTTCACCAGTAAGGTAAAAATTCGTTTTTTTAATAATGTAAGGATTTGCATCTTTAGATGCAGCATTTAAAAAATCTGCAATAATGGAAATGAAAAGTGGTCATTAAAAAATTTGAAAAGGGAAAGAACTAGTGATGATTTTAATCTACTAACCTGATAACGTGAATGCCATATTCACTCGCTGCCGTGATCTCGCCTTCAGTGACGATCAATGCTTTGTCAATAAAAGTCCCGTACACTTTAGAACCCTGAACTTTAGTTATAATAAAAGGAACAAATCCAAGTATTGTGACTTCTTCCCTTCCATACGGGACCCAGTCAATAATAGGGCACATGACATACTGGCTGTCAAGACTTTCAAGTAATTTGTATATACTACCGTCAAATGTAGTCAGTTCATCAAAGTCGTTAAAATTGTAATCAGGATAATCATTTATCCTATCACCAACACCCGTAACTGTTGGTCCCATCATGTTACCGGGTTCCGTTTCTACAACATCACCTACACATAGTGATCCGCTATATCCTTCCCTTAATTTATCCCTGTAATTATCTGCCCCTGTCCCTCCGAGCGATAGAGGGCCAAAATTGCCATGATTGTGGCCATCTTCCTGGGGTCCCCATTTTAAGATATACTCCTCCCCAGGTACCCAGTCATCTTCAAGAATACCAATAGGCACAACATTATTGTACTCTGCCGGTGAACCTACAACCGCCGTTGCATCAGCCCCTACCGGAGTGCTATTTTTTCCAAAGACCCCGGCAAAGACAAGAGGCTTTGTAGAATCAGAAGAAGTCACCATTATGGTGTCATCTGAAGTATATGTAGAACTAATGCTTATATCTGATTCCGACAGGGCTGCTTCATGCATTTCTGCATAATCTATTGCTGCCTGTATAGCAGCAGAAGGATTTTCCGGCAGTTCCTGTGCCCCTGCAAGCGCTGCAGAATCTGCTACTGTCTGGAAAGACCTTCGGGATTCATAGATGATGCCTTCATCAATCACATATGAAAGCATACCGACTAAAGCTACAAGTGCTATTCCGACAAAAACTGCGACCTGGCCGTTCTGTCTTTTTAGATCATTTTTTATAAACTTTTTAAAAGGCATAATTTTTTTTAAAATTTCTTTATTCATAACTGATACCTTATCTTTTTAATTAATTGGATAAGAAACCAATCTTTGATTTACAAAGTAAAACCAAATAATATTAAATCGGCTTTATTCAGTCTGTTCTATCCTCATGGTTGCAGTACTCTCCAGCTGGATAGGCCATCCGCCAACAAAAGGGATCTGGACATCAAGCACGGTTCCCTGGACGGTTACGGTCACGGGGTCGCCGATATTTCCATCCTGTCCTGAAATATTAATGTTTCCAATAGTTACTGAAGGTGCACTATCGATGACAGCCTGTTCACTGTATGCGCCAACTGCAGCAAGCCTTGCTCCCTCTCTTGCTGCATGGGTCAGTGCTATCCAGTTATTATATACAATGCCAAATTGGAATATACCGAAAAGCATCATGACCAGAATAGGAAGTATCAGGGCAAATTCTACCGCTGTAGCACCTTTCTGATTTCTTATTTTAAGTCTCTTGATTATTTTTTTTAGCATTTCAATACTATTTTTTATTATTTTCTAAACATCACTTTTTATAAATATAAGCCGCTTTTTATTTCTTTTTGTCACTACAGATCCTCTTAACGTATGATATCCAGTGATACAACTCTTTTATATCACTGGATATCAATAACTACATCCTACGTATAGGATTCTGTCTCTTAGCTGCCGAATGCGCCTTCGACCTGGGTTGCAATATTTGTAAATGCTGTGTTCAAACCACCACCTACTGCTGTTACTGCTACTACTATTGCAAGCGCTATGAGAGCGACTATCAGTGCATATTCTACTGCTGTTGCACCTTTCTCTCTCTTGGTAAGATAGTACGCTACTTTTGTAAAAAATTTCTTCATCTTTTTCACCTCCCTCACAAATACTCGGCTTTAACGGAACCATTATTATTATTTTTCTTGGATGAGTTCATAAGTTCTGCAAGTTCATCCTTGAAGATGTACCAGCTTTTTCCAAATTTTTTTGCAGTTATATTACCTGACTGGCACCATTTCCTGATCGTTATAGGTTTTACATTGAAGATCTTTGCTACTTCACTTACTTTGTAAAAATTATCCATAAGAAACCCCGTCTGTTTGTAAAAATTCTTATAAACTATAAATACCTTTATATAGATTTGTATTATTACATTTAATAATTAATTTGTCAACTATAAATTTTATTGAATATATTATTAAAATATTAATTTATATATTATTACAATTATTTATACTTTACTTTATATAATATCGGATAGTGATTTAAAATACTTTAGCAAAAAATAGAAAAAATTTTTTTTAGGATATATAATCTTAAATATAGCCAGGTTTCAGGCTTCACATAATTAAACATATAGTGAGGATTGACCTTGATGAGAAGATTCAGGAAAAGCTTTCCCAAACTTATAGCTCTATCAAAGCTTATCTCCCTTGAGGCCAAAAGGACCCTGATAACAGGTGCTGCTTCAGGAATTGGCAGGTCAATTGCAAAAAGGTTTGCTGAAGCAGGTTCTGATCTAATCCTTGTGGATTTAGATGAGAAGGGCTTAATCGATACAAAAGACTATATAAAAAATATAACCTGTGAAAAAAAGGTCTGTAAGATCGATCTTTCCGTTAAAAAAGAAATAGATGACCTCTGGGATTCATTCGGGAAAATCATCCCGGATATTTTGATAAATAATGCAGGCATATACCCCTTTTTAGATTTCCTGGAAGTCGATGAGAAGTTTTACAAAAATACACTTGATGTCAATCTTAATTCTGTTTTCTGGATGTGCCAGAACTTTATAAAAAAGCGGCTTGGCAGGGGCGGTATAATAATAAACCTGTCTTCAATAGAAGCCATACTGCCATTCAAGGAGGACCTTGCTCACTACTGTGTAAGCAAGTCAGGGGTAATAGCTCTGACAAGATCCCTTGCAAGGGATTATGGAAAAGATGGTTTCAGGATAAACGTAATACTTCCAGGAGCTATAAAGACCCAGGGCACTGATAACCTGGTAAGGAAGGCAATCAGCGGTTTTAAATTTAACCTTTTAAAGACAGGTTATGATTTCCAGACAAGACTTGCTCTTGGCAGGTGGGGGGATCCTGATGAAGTCGCAAAGGTGGCGTTGTTTTTGAGCAGTAACCTTGCAAGTTATGTGCAGGGTGCCTTGATCCCGGTAGACGGCGGGTTTTTATCTTCCTGAAAAGTCTACCTGTATAATAACCTTCCTTCTATCCTGCTGCCAAAGTTATTGTTGTTTCTCAGGTATTCTTCAAGCACTTCCTGGGCAGAAGTAGAGATGACTTTATGCTCTTTGTTCTCTATCAATTCCTCGTTGGAAACAGCAAGATAAGCAGAGCAATTATTGAAGTGATATCCCTGCAGACAGACAGTATAGTCACTTGAATCCGACACTTCTTTACCCGATATTTCCAGGGAGATCAGCTCGCTCTTCTCATCGTCATAGACAGCCTTGACTCTGGAATTGACCTGGTAGCATTCACCCTCGCCATTCCTGTTTTCTTTGCGCATGAAATGAGAAAATATCCTTATTAATTTTTCACCGTTTACAGTAAATCTATTTAGGGAATCATCATACGGGAAACAGCTCTTGAAATCCTTTAAAGTGACGATGGGGCCCATTTCCTTTACCCTTATTGAACCGCTTCCTACAAGCATAACATCGCACTCAGACATATAAGCAAAACCATCAGCGATTAGATTTCCCAGCTCGGTCTCTACCTCCCTTAAAGGATGGGTTAATTTTTTTGTAAACTTACATATTATAGTATTATACTTCCTGTCAACTGTTTCCTTAAAAGAATTTATATATTCCTGAAGCTCCATGTCCGGCTCTGCAAGACCATCTTCTATCCGTACTAATTTCCATTTATACTCTATTATGCTGTTTGTGTCATCGTCCACAATAATGTCATACCTGCCCACCTGGTCCGAACCCGTACCTGCCTGTGAGATGAGAATATTATTTACTTCTTCTGGTTTCTCAAGGATGGTGTGTGAATGACCACCGATTATCATATCGACTCCCCACTCAGGCTTTAACATCCTGGCGAGCTCTATATCAGATTCAAAGCCGATATGGGTCAGCAGTACTGTAAGGTCAATATCATCATTTTTATAAGCATTGGTTATTTTACCCACTTCTGCACTCGCTTCCTCAAGTGAAATAAAACTACCTATCAATCTATCCTGTTTTAAAGAGTCCAGTACTTTTTCAGTGATAATGCCGGTAAACAGAATATCAAAACCAGCCTTTTTCAAAATGATATAAGGCTGTAAAAGCCTCTTATTATATTTTTTGATATAAAGGTTTGCATTGACAATTGGGAAGTTAGCAATCTTTTCAAGAAACAGCAGGTGCGGCAGACCATAGTCGAGCTCGTGGTTTCCGACGGCTACTACATCAGGAGAGAGGTAGTTCATGATCTCGATTGTCGATATTCCTTTAAACTCAAGATCGATAAGTGAGCCCTGGACCATGTCACCGGAAATCAAATACAGGACATTTTCCTCTTCTTTTCGCACATCGTTGATATAGCCGGAAAGCAATGACAGTCCGCCGATAAGATTTCCCTTTTCCCCGTTTACTTCCGCAAGAAAGTCGCCATGTATATCGTTTGAGTGAAGTATTGTAAATTTTTTTGTTTTCAAGTTAGTCCCTCTTTTGTCTGAATTTATATTTCTGGCCTCACGGCCTTAACTATTATTTTTATGAATCTTACCATCACTCCTATTGATAGTCCGACAATTATCAAAATCAGTACTATTTTAAAAATAGGAAATAAAATAGGATTAAGTGTCACGTCAGGGATGGAACTGAAATCAAATGGAAACAGGACAAACAATGTGGATACTGAGGCTATTCCGAAAAGGTGCATCACAATATTCGTAATATTATTAAAATAAAAACTATCGTTTATTATAAGAACAATATTTCCCAGAATCGAAGCTGTCATTGAAGCATTGAGTATGGGCAGCCATGCATTAAATCTTTCAGTTATAAGCGGAAACATAGTCCAGACCTGTGTGGTAGTGTCATACTCATAATATGCAATATAACGGCTAAAAAAATTAAAAAAAACTAAAAAAGCTATCGTCCATGCAATGGCAAAACTATAGCCAGTTATCCTGGCTGTCCTACTGGTGCCAGAATATTCTTTTTTTATCACATTATTTTTTTCTTCCATAATCTGCCCCTTTTCACCATTTTTCTCATATGTTATTTTTTTTTTGAATTTCTTCGGGGTCCTTATCTTCATTTTTCTTGCTGTTTTTTTCAGTTTTATCTTCCCGGAAATAATCTGCGATGCTTTCACCAAAATTTTTTGCTGTATTACCAAGGTCCTTGAACTTGCCTTTTACTTCTTCATCTTTAAATCTACCTGCGAATGCTTTTGCTGAAGCAGTGGCGCTGTCGCCAAAGTCCCTCGCTTTTTCCTTCAGTACAGGATCATTAAATATCTCACTGAGAGCGTTTCCAAATTCCCGCATCATATCCGCAAAAGACTCTGACGGGTTTTTTTTCGAACTGTTATTTTCCGGCATAACCTCACCTCTTATAATATCCATTACAATATTCTTATTATTATAGATTAAATCATTATTTTTTATAATAAAAAGTCAGTATTTGGTAAAAACAATAAAAAATTTTTAAGCAAAAAGCATCTTTTACACGAGGATAAAAAATATGATCAAAATATTGTTATTTTTTAAAAAGCAGGATGCTTATATTGTTAAAGTCAGGTGCAGTAATATATAATATGAGATTATGTTTATTCTATTGGTCACAATTGCTGTAATATTCCTGGTGCTATCGATTGTCGCAGGTATTTTTGGATTCAGGGGAGTTGCCAGGGCTGGATGTCTTGTATCAAGAATAATCTTTTTCATACTTATTGCCGGCTTTATAGTTACAGTGATCATATTTTTGGTAAGGTTTATTTTTTAAAAATATCCCCTCCTGCTCTTGTACTTATAAAAGTGGTATAATCATTCCATAAAATAAATATTTTCCCTGAGGGTGGGGTCATGGAGTTTTTACTTCTATATCATTATTGTGTAGTTGCAATACTGGTTATCATCTTCATAAATTATCTCATAAACAACCATGTTTTTAAAAACACCTCTCTCTTTGTACTTCCCCGGGAAATAAGGGAAAACCCCCCTTTTATATCCATTTTGATCCCTGCAAGAAACGAGGATAAAAACATCAGGAGATGCTTGAGGTCCATCCTGCGCCAGGATTACCCTAATTTTGAAGTCATAGTGCTTGATGATAATTCAAGCGATAACACCTCTGCGGTGGTCCAGGAATATGTAAGGAAAAACAAAAAGGTCAGGCTCGTAAAGGGCTCCGAACTGCCAAATGGGTGGCTTGGAAAAAGTTATGCATGCCAGCAGCTTTCCCAGGAGGCAAAAGGAGAATTCCTTATTTTTACCGATGCTGACACATTACATTTTAAAAACTCTATATCCTGTGCGCTTGGTGCCCTCCTGGTAAATAAACTTGATGCGCTTTCAGTGTTTGCAAGACAGGTAACTGTTACAATACACGAGAGGATGATGGTGCCCTTCGGAAATTATTTCCTGCTTGCTTTCATGCCTCTAATGCTGATAGGAAGGACCAAAAACCCTCTTTTCTGCACTGCTATAGGCCAGTTTATGATGTTCAAGCACGATGTATATAAAGAGATAGGCGGGCATGAGTCAGTAAAAAAGGAGATACTTGAAGATATACACATTTCCAAACAGGTCAAAAAACATGGATTTAAATTTATGGTCTTTGACGGAAGAAATAATTTTTATTGCAGGATGTATAAAAATCTCGGAGAAGTCATAAGAGGATATTCAAAGGTACTTGCAGCAGTTTTTAATTATAATGTCGTGTTCCAGTCAGCTATAACTATTCTTGTCTTCGCCTTTTTCCTTGCTCCTTTTATTTTGTTTCCGTTGAGCCTTTTTATCTTTGACTGGTCACAGCTTATTATCAACTTACTGATAATACAGATCTGCCTGGTCAGCGCTATAAAGGTCATACAGACAATCAGGTTTAAGGACAGGTTTGTCGATATTTTTTTGTTCCCACTATCAATTATCTATCTACTCTTAATATCAATACATTCTATGATAAAAAGCAAGACTTTAAGTGGTGTGCTGTGGAAAGGCAGGATCTATGATGTCAGGGATGATGAGAAACTGAAGCTTGTAAAAGATCTTCTTAAGTAGGCCCTGGTCTTTTAAGGGCAATCTTTTTTATCTTCTCAGCGTTTAAGCGATCTCTTATTTTTTTCTCAATAAAAAACAATACTATCATCATCAAAGATGCAAAAACTCGAAAGCGCAAATACCAGGAGCCATGACTGCTTTATGCCAAAATATCTAATATATATACCCATGAGCAGAGGACCTATAGCAAAACCGATACCGCTTATAAAATGAAAGATCGCATTGAAGCGCCCACGGTGTGTTACAGGTGAATAATTAGCCAATAGCACATTGGAGCTTACCGAATTCAATATCTCCCCGAGTGTCCATACTAAAGTAGAAGCTACAAAGAAAATAAAGATCCATGAGTAATCAAATATTTTTGCGTAATAGAGCATTCCAAAGCCAATAGCAAAAAGTAGGCCCGCAAGCAAAATATTCAAGATAGGATTAAGCTTTTTTACTGCAGAGATAAGAAGCAATGTCACCAGAATGACAATAACCGCATTGATAGTCATCAGAATCCCGTAGTATCTTGGACCTTTGATGGGAAAAATATTTTCAAGGAATACAGGAAGGCTAAATGAAGTCTGGGCATATACAAATGAAAAGACTATTGAAATCAGAGCAAAGCCAAAAAGCACAGGCTTTTTTAAAAAGACCCTGACGGCGTTACCAGTCTCAGCCTTTTCATCCTCCGGTAGTTCAGTATTTTCCAGATAGATGCCTGACCTGGTACGTGAAGCAGATTCCTTTATAAATAGCATTATTGGAATGAGGGCAAGGATTGTCGTTATTGCATCGATAAGGAATATCAGCTCTATGTGGTTTAAAAATAAAAATCCTGCCGCAAGGGGGCCTATTGCGAAACCTATGTTATGGCCAAGATAAAAAAGTGAAAATGCATCATTTCTGTTCTTTTTATTTGTCGAATCTATAAGAAGAGCATTTATTGCTGGGAATGCACCCGATTTTACAAAACCTGCGATTACGACAAGATATGGTATTATCTCAGAATCTTTTAAGAATGCTATCGTTATATATAAAAACGCACCGACAAGGCTCAGTATAATAATAACGAACTTTCTTCCGATCAAGTCAGCAAACTTGCCCCCTATTAGCCTTCCTGCTCCCTCTGCAGCAATGACTACTGTAAGAAGGAAACCAGCAAAGTATTCACTGTAACCGAGTTTTAATGTCAGAAATAAAGCAAGAAAGGGATAAACAAAACTTCCTGCCGAATTTACTATGTCTGCAAGTGTTAATATATATACATTTCTTGGAAGTTTTAAATAAGATTTAAAAAAATTATTTTTATTCATAAAAAGCAAGAATATAATAGTCTAAAACAATTATATAAAATAATTAATATTTTTATAAATAATATGATTATTATTTATAAAATAAAATAACCATCATAATTATATAATAAAAACAAAAAAAATTTCATAAATTTATAAAAATTTTATTTTTAAAACATTACTATTTTAAAATAGTTTTTTTCTATTATAATTAATAGGATAATCATTCTGGACGAGCTTTTATACGTGAAATCTTTCAGCATAAAATTCGAACTAAAAACTGGTAATTATATGATAAAAGCAGTATTTTTTGATATGGATGGGACCATCGCGGAAAGTGAAAGGCTTGTCTGGAAAGTCACCCGTGAGTTTATGGCAAAAAGAGGAATTTTTCTTACACCCGAAGAAGAAAAAATGCTATATGGGCTGACCTGGAAAGAATTCATAAGAAAGATACTTGAAAGCAGAGGAAAGGAATACAGGCAAAGCATAAAAGATTCAGTGAAAGAAAAATATGTAAGGTTACTGAAAAAAGAAGTCACAGCAGCTCCAAATATCTACCGGCTGCTTGGTGAAGTAAAACAAAATTTCAGATTAGGGCTTGCGACAAACAGCCGGTTAAGAGAAGTCGAAATAATATTTGACAGGCTTTGTTTTCATGAATATTTTGAAATCAAGCTTGCAAGAAACCATATTAAAAAAGTAAAACCAGATCCAGAAATCTATCTTATGGGTGCAAGGTTATTTAATGTCGAACCTTCAGAATGTGTGGTCTTCGAGGATTCCATAGTCGGTTTGCCTGCTGCAAAAAGTGCAGGAATGAAATGTATCGGCTACATCAACACACATACAGAAGAAGACCTGAAAAATGCAGATCTACTGATAAATAACTACAATGAGATAACCATAGAAAAAATAAAGGAACTGGGCATTCGATAGGAGGAAGGATGTTCAGAATAAAGAGAGTATATACCAGGCAATTTGTACTTGCAGGTTTTATAAATTCTGACGAGTTTAAGATACTTTGTAAGGGTTAAGGGTAAAAGCTGGAAGTAGATCATTAAACCCTCCAGAATAGGTCGCAGCGCTCCTCTAATTTAGGGATTTACCTGACAAATAATATACTGATAAAATAGACAAGCGCAATATAAATTGCGCTTGTCTTATGTAAAACTAAGATCATAACCTTTTTGACTATCTTAACTTTACTGTTCTATACTGCTATTACTCTTTTATGTCCCAGTATTCTTCAGCTTCCTCTTCCATCTCGTATAGGCGGTCATAGTAATCTGGAAATTCATTAAGATGGGCAAGGGCTATCTTGCCAGTAATCAGAGGGTCATCATTTGATACATTTGTATCGGCATCTACTTTACCATGTTCAAGTTCGACATCCATTCCCATCCTGAATTGCTCCACATCAAATTTGCTCCAGTCAATATCCAGCTTCTCACCAATAGCTTTTGCTTCTTCTGCGGTAAAATGCTTTTGGGCTGACATCTCTTTAGTTTTCTCCTTACTAAATTAAAAATATTTCCATTTTTATAAAATGGTGTCTATATTATACTTAAATAATGACAAAACTTTCAATAAGAAATAATATAATTAGATAAAAATAAAAAAATCATTGAGCCTGATACCGGACAATACCTGTATCCTGGACACTGACTGGAGGACAATAAATCAAATGAAAGAAGACGATTTTGGACCAACAGTATCAGTAATGAAATGTGAGGATTACCAAAAAGAAGATGTCTTTATACGGTGGAAAAATGCATCGGCCAGATTGGGGGCCTGGGTAAATACATCAAAGGAGCAAAAAAAATACTTTTAAAACCAAACCTTCTTTCTGCCCAATCCCCGGAAAAAGCAGTGACTACGCATCCAATCTTTCATCGAAGCAGTTGTCGATCTGGTCAAGAAATATCCACCGGTGAAATCAATATAACAATTGCAGATAGTCCCGGCGCAGCAACTGCCCATACTGAAAAAGAACTGGTGCATCTGTATAAGAACTGCGGTCTTTCGTATCTGGGTGAAATAGAAGATGTGACCCTTAATGTCGATGAGAGTTACAAGACTGTTTCATATAAAGAAGGGCTCGTGTTTAAGCACATTGAAGTAATAGAGACCTGTGCTTGATGCAGATATTATTATAAATCTACCTAAATTCAAGACGCACAGCCTGACCCGTATGACCGGAGCAGTTAAGAATATGTTTGGTATCTATACACGGCAGGACAAAGACTGTACTGCACACAAAATTTATGGACATTGAAAAATTTAATGACATGCTTATCGACGTCTATTCCTACAGCAGACCGGTGCTGAACATTATGGATGGCATAACCGGTCTTGAAGGCGAGGGTCCTGGTGCAAGCGGCAGGCCCAGGGATATCAACCTTGTGCTTGCAAGTGATAATGGGATCGCCATGGATCATATAGTTTCAAAGATGATGGGATTTGAAAGTGCTGTTGTTCCTCTGATAAAGTGTGCAGAAAACAGAAGTCTTGCAGGGACGGACCTGGATGAAATAAAAATCCTTGGAGACTATTTTGTACAACCTGGGGATCTCAGGATACCAGGATTTATACTTCCTAAAAACACAGCAGTCGACAGTATTTCCAAAAACATGTTTTTAAAAACCTATGTCTTTCCTTTCATAAGAAATACTATTTCTCCATCCCCTTATCAGGACATCCTGAAATGCGAGTTATGCGGGATATGCTCTGATATCTGTCCGGAAAAAGCAATAATCCAGGAAGGATGAAAAGCTTATTTTTGATTATAAAAAATGTATCCGCTGCTATTGCTGCAGTGAAATGTGCCCATATGCCGGTATATCCCTAAAATATTCATGGCTGGGTGATTTAATTTTTAACAGAAAAACTATAAAATAGAAAAATGATCAATGACCTTTATAACAATATAGTAATCATAGGTGGCAACGCAGCAGGACTGGCTGCAGCAAATCAGGTAAAGAGAGTAAACCCGGAAATCAATGTGACAGTGTTAGAAAGTGGAAAATACATTTCCTACGGGTCATGCGGCCTGCCATATTATATAGCTGGTGTGACAAAAAATTTCGAGGATCTTTTTGCTTATCCTGCAAGCTATTTTGAAGAAAAAAAGAAAATCAAGATCCTGACAGACACAAGGGTCACATCTGTCGATCCATTCAAAAAAGAAATCATTGTCGATAATAATGGAAATATTATTGAATTCAAATACGACAGGCTGATCATCTGCAGTGGTGCATCTCCTTACTCTTTTGATATACCGGGAAAAGATGCCGATAATATTTTCTATTTCCATAATGTTGATGATGCGGTCAGATTGAAAAAGTTTATCGACAGTTCCAGTCCTGGACAGGCTGCAGTGGTGGGAGGTGGATATATCGGTCTCTTGATCGCTGATGCGCTGGCACAGAACGGCATTAAAGTCAGCGTGATAGAATTAAAGAAAAAAATTTACAGCGAATATGAAGATGACATAACCGATATATTAAATGAGCGGATCAGGGAATCAGGTGTCAGGGTCCTGGCAAATACTGGTTTTGATAGCGTCAGTACTGATATATCCGGCCAGAATGCATATTCAATATCTGTTAATGCGGGGGTTGAAAACTCCACTGAAAAAACTGAGATAGATACCGATCTTATCCTTTTTACAGCAGGCATCCACCCTAATACCAGTTTTCTTTCAGGCAGCGCTATCGACCTGTCTGCAAACAGAGCTATTAAGGTGACATCAAGACAGAAAACATCCCAGCCGAACATATACGCTGCTGGTGATTGCTGCACTGTCACCAACATTGTAACCGGATCTGCAGAATATATTCCAACTGCAGCAAATGCAATAAAAACCGGAAGAGTCGCAGGTGCCAATGCAGCAGGTGAAAATGAGATATTTCCCGGGTCAGCTGGCACAAAAGTCGATAAGATATTCGGCCTTGAAATAGCGAAAACAGGCATCAGTTTAAAAGAAGCCAACGATTTTAAATTTAATGCATTAAAGATAACAGGCAGTTATCGGTCGCATGCTAAGGCGGTCCCGGATTCTAAACCTATCACAATAACATTGATCATCGATAAAAGCCTGCGCAGGATACTTGGCGCCCAGATGATCGGTGAAGAAGGTGTGTCAAAAAGAATAGATATTTTTGCAGCTGCAATAAGTAGTGAGATGACGATAGATGACGTTTATATGCTTGATCTCAGTTATTCTCCTGCCCTTTCAACGGTACCTGATCCAATAAACAATATCTGCGGTAAAGCTGTCGTCACTTTAAATAAAGCTGTCTGAACACCAAACTTACTGCCTACTTATCATCTTTGGGTCTTAGAATAATTTATTATCTTCATCTGCCGGGTTATCATCGGCATCATGATCAGTCTTAAAGTCAGGTTTTCTTAAAAAAATAGATCTGTCAAAATTTCTAAGGTAGTCGGACCATTCGAGTCTTTCTCCGCTTTCTTCAAGCTGAATGTTGAACCCTCCGATATCAGCATCAAGATAATCTATATGGTAGACGATGAACGCCTCCAGGATCTTTGGGCGTTTTGGAGACCCGAATTCTTTTTGGCCGTGGTGGCTTAAGATTATGTGCAGCAATCTTTCTTCAAGTTCTTTTGGGAAACCTTTTAACTGTTTTATTTTTTCGAGGACTATACCATAACCTATAGTTATATGGCCAAGCAGCTTTCCCTCGTCTGTAATCTTTGTCGTGATCCCTGCACTGTATTCCCTGATCTTCCCAATATCATGCAGGATTGCTCCTGCCAGCAAAAGATCTCTGTCTATCATATCATAGTGACAAGATAAAAAATCACAGATCTTTAAGACCGAAAGTGTATGCTCAAGCAGGCCGCCTTTATATGCATGATGGTATTGCACTGCAGCAGTCGCTTTACAGAAAATACCTGCGAACTTTTCGTTTTTAAAAAATATTTCAAGGAGCTGTTTTAAAAATTTGTTTTCTATACTGTTTATATAATCCATCATCTCAGAAAACATCACGTTGATGTTTTTACCAGTAGTCCTTTCAAAATCTGCCATATTTGTGCTTTTATCAGGTGTAAACTTGGATAAAAATTTTATATCTATCTGCATCTTTGAACGGTACTCTGTAACCATACCTTCCTCTATCCTGATGAAGTCACCTACATTTAAAAACTTAAAATCTATTTTTTCATCTGACCATATGACTGCATCGATGGTCCCGCTGCTGTCCTGAAGTGTAAGCAGACAATACTTTTCTCTATTTTTTTTATCTTTTTCGGCCTTACTGGTAATGACAAACTCTGATGTCACCTTTTCTGAAGGTTTTAAGTCTTTTATAAACTGGTTCTTCATTTTATGTTCCTAAAAATAATATCTTTAAAGCTATCCATTCTTCCGTAATCTGTCATGTCATGCTGGATAGGTGTGATTGAGATATAGTTATTTTTAATGGCTGCAAAATCACAGTTCTCATCATCAGAAGTTACCTCATATTCTCCATCCATCCAGTAATAATCCCTGCCACGCGGATCTACTCTCTTAATAAATATGTCTTTAAACTTCACTGTACTCTGGTGGGTCATCTTAATACCCTTTATTTCCTTTTCAGGTATATCAGGAAAATTTATATTCAGAAGTGTCCTTGGAGGCAGATCTACTTCCTGCAATATGCTTCTTGCCAGATCTTTTGTAAATCTTGCTGCAAAATCATAATCTGTATCTATAAAACTATCCATGGATACTGCAAGTGAAGGGATCTCATATATTGTCCCCTCTGTCGCAGCAGAAACAGTCCCTGAATAGATTATGTTTTCTCCTATGTTTGCGCCCCTGTTTATACCTGAGATAAGAATATCCGGCTTTTTATCAAATATTGCTGTAATAGCAAGCTTTACGCAATCAGCAGGAGTGCCATCAACCGAATATCCGCAAAACATCCCCTCGATAAACTCCTTTTTTACGGCAATCGGGTCAAACACTGTTATTGCATGCCCAACTGCACTTCTCTCTCGGTCAGGAGCGACTATCCTTATATCAAAATCTTTTTCCAGTCTTAGAACTCTGTAAAGTGTCTTTAAACCTTTTGCTTCTATTCCATCATCATTTGTAAGTAGTATTATTTTCTTTGTCATTTATATTTCCTGATATGACCACAATGCCAGTGTTATAATTTCACGTTGTAAAATGCTCCAAGACCAGGGTATTCTGCCTCTCCGCCAAGCTCTTCCTCTATCCTGAGAAGCTGGTTATATTTGGCAACCCGGTCGGTCCTTGAAGGTGCGCCTGTTTTTATCTGCCCCGCATTTACTCCAACGACTATATCAGATATTGTGGTATCTTCAGTCTCACCAGAACGGTGTGACACCACTGCGGTGTAACCTGCCTTTTTTGCCATCTCTATGGCATCAAGAGTTTCCGATAGTGTCCCGATCTGGTTGACCTTTATTAGGATAGAATTAGTAACACCGAGCTCAATACCTTTCTGCAGCCTTTTTGTATTTGTGACAAAAAGATCGTCCCCGACAAGCTGGACCTTTGAGCCTATCCTGTCAGTAAGCATTTTCCATCCATCCCAGTCTTCTTCAGCCATGCCATCCTCAATAGAGATTATGGGGTATCTTTCTGCAAGTGAAGCATAGTAATCGACCATTTCACCGGGACTGAGCACCTTACCTTCTCCTGTGAGATGATATTTACCATCTTTAAAAAGTTCCGTTGCAGCAGGATCAAGAGCTATGAAGATCTGTTTGCCAGGTTTATATCCTGCAGCTTCGATCGCTTTTATTATGTATTTGACAGCATCTTCGTTTGTCTTAAGATCCGGCGCAAATCCGCCTTCATCTCCAACAGCAGTATTCAGGCCATCCTTCTTTAAAACTGCTTTTAATGTGTGAAATACTTCAGCGCACACCCTCAGGGCAGTTGAAAAAGAGTCTACCCCTGCAGGCATGATCATGAATTCCTGAAGGTCCACACTGTTGTCTGCGTGTTTTCCACCATTTAGAATATTCATCATCGGGACCGGTAAAACATGGGAATTAACGCCTCCAATATATTTATATAAAGGCAGGTCAAGCGCAGATGCAGTTGCCTTTGCAATTGAAAGCGAGACACCCAGGATAGCATTTGCTCCAAGTTTCCCCTTATTATCGGTGCCATCTATCTCTATCATGAACTGGTCGATATCCCTCTGGTCCATTGAATCCAATCCTTCAAGCTCCGGAGCGATTATATCATTGACGTTTTCTACTGCTTTTAAAACACCCTTGCCCATATAGCGGCCCTTATCTGCATCCCTTAACTCTACTGCCTCAAAAGCGCCAGTAGAAGCTCCTGAAGGTACAGCGGCCCTACCTATGACTCCACATTCAAGAGCTGTTTCGACCTCTATAGTAGGATTTCCTCTTGAATCAAGTATCTCCCTGGCATAGACGTCAGTAATAGTCGTATATTCACTCATCCTTATCTCCCCTTTTAAAATATTAATAGATCATTAGTGTTTTGTTAGAGTATTATATAACAATGCAGGATAAATATTGAATAATAATTCACATAAATTCCAGACTTTAGTCTTATTCTTTATCCACTGTCCTCCCAAAGTGTCAAAAAATGTAAAAATTATGTAAAACTCTATTGTGCCTATTGACAACTAATCCATCCGGACTTTAAAATATATCGAATTCAATATAACTTAAGTTTAATGTGCAGATCAGTTAAATAGATACAATTAGACCTTTATAAGGATGACATATGAAAAATCTTCCCCTGGAGATGGAGATAAAAGAGTTTATAAAAAGCAAGATAAAGGAAGGTTCTCGTGACCCGGAATCTATGGCTGATGCAATATTTAAAAATATCAAGACTCACTGGATATTCGGGAAGAGAAGCTTTATACCCTGGGTCGAAAGCCCGGATGTAAATCCTTTCGTCAATATGCTGCTTACCAGAAGTGGCCTTCTTCCACTTTACACCCTGCATATACTGAATCAGAGAGAGATGTTCGGCAATGAGATAATGTGTGAGATAGAGAAAAGGACAAAAAATACATGGAGCTCTACACCAGGGACAGTCTATCCTTTATTAAAGGAGCTCGAATTAAAGAAATTTGTTGGAAGCAGATGGAGCCTTGAAAATGAAAGACCAAGAAGGATCTATAAGATAACTAAAAAAGGGAAAAACGAATACGGGATCTTAAAAGCAGTGCTTAAGGAGCACCTTAAAGAAGCAACAGAGATTTTTAATCTGATATTTGATGATATTTATCAGACATGAATATTGATCGCTTACCCAGAATAAAGGTAACAATATTATTATTATTTTAAGTGTTTTTAATACCAGCAGGAGATGACTGGATAGGAAGTGAATAAAATGAAAAACAGAAGAAGATATCTTATAAAATATTTTTTGATTTTCTGCATATCTGTTGCAAGTATTCTGGTTTTAATACTGGCAACCGGCTGCAGGCAGATTGAGCCACAGATCGAAACTTTTAATGTCGTCAGGGGTGATATAGAAGAATCAATAAGCTCGACCGGAACGGTCGATTCTGCTGAGAAAAGAAATTATTCAGTACTCCAATCAGCAGAAGTTGTCCAGGCCCTAAAAACTGGGGATACATTTAAAAAAGATCAGGTGCTGATAGAGGTCGATAATTCAAAAACGGAAATATACCTGGCTCAGGCGGAAAAGAACCTGGAGCTTGCCGAGCAGGCTATATCTTTAGCAAAAATAAATTATCAGAGTGCACTTGATGCAAATCATGTTGCAATACAGTTAGCAGAATCAAGTAATGCGCTTGCTGAACAGACTACACAGGGGGCCTATAAAGCGCTTGAGGATTCTAATATCCTTGCAGATGCATCAATAAGGGCCGCCTATACAGCTATAGAGGACGCCAATAATTATCTAAAAGGAGTCAAATCTTCACCTCTATCGAGCAATGCTTTGATCGCCCAGGCCGAAGGCGGCATAAATTCTGCAGAGGGTGCATATGAACAGGCAAAAGAATCTGCAAGATCCCAGTCTGATGGAGCTGAAAACGCATTCGAGCAATCCCAATATAACCAGTCGATAACATACTGGAACAATGTAAACAGTCTCGAGGTCGCCCAGGCAAATATTCAGATCATGCAAAAAAATATACAGCAGGTAGAGATCCAGTATGAGATCTCCAATCTGAACTTTGAGCTTGCAAAACTTGATATTGATAATAATAAGATAGATGCTCCTTTTGATGGCATAGTAGTATTATCAAACTTCTCGGAGGGTGAAAATGCAACACCCGGTGTCGTCGCTCTTTCTGTGATCTCATATGATTTTGAGATCAAGTCAGATATAAACGAGACAGATATTTCCAGGATTAAAACCGGGCAGGAAGTCGAACTTAATTTTGACGCATACCCGGATATGACTTTTACAGGTGAGATCTCAGCTATCTCACCTGTATCAAAGAATATTGCAGGGATCATCACTTATGAGATAACCGTAATGCCGGACGCAGATACCAAAGAGTATTTAAGGTCCGGACTTTCAGCAAATCTTGATATTAAGATATTACAGACCAAAGACGTCCTGTATGTTCCTGTACAGTCAGTTTATGAGGAGGATGGAAAAGAGTATGTAGACGTCCTTATTGAAGACAACCAGGTCAAGAAGGTCCAGGTCACGACTGGTAACAGTAACTATGATTATATTGAGATCAGGTCAGGGCTTTCAGAAGGCGATGCTGTTGTATTATCAGCAATAGACCAGGCTGGCCTTACAGAGGATACAGGCGGCGGATTTTTTAATTTTGGCGGATAGGATTTATGGAAGATTTTTGTAAGGACAACAACTGTATAATCGATATTGAAGAGATAACCAAGACTTACCATCTTGGGAAAATAGAGGTCAGGGCCTTAAGGGGGGTGGACCTTAAGATCCGTAAAGGTGAGTTTATCGCTATAATGGGTCCTTCGGGTTCAGGAAAATCAACCCTGATGAATATACTCGGTTGCCTTGACATACCTGACACAGGGAAATATCTTCTTGAAAATATAAATGTGGCAAAGCTTAATGATAACCAGCTTGCTGAAATAAGAAATAAAAAGATAGGTTTTGTCTTTCAGACTTTTAATCTTCTTTCCCGGGCCAATTCGGTCAATAATATAGAACTTCCACTTATCTATTCCAAAGGGGTATCTTCCCGTACAAGGAAAAATAAGATAGTGGAATCTATCTCTGCAGTCGGACTTACAGGTTGGGAGAAGCATAAACCAAGCGAGCTATCCGGCGGACAGCGCCAGAGGGTCGCAATAGCAAGAGCTCTGGTTAACGATCCCGCTATCATCCTTGCTGATGAACCGACTGGGAACCTCGACTCTGTAACCGGGGAAGAGATAATGTCTATTTTCCAAAAACTAAACAGGGAAGGTAAGACAATCCTTATTGTCACCCATGAATTATCTATTGCAAGACATTCAAACAGGATAATATATCTGAGAGATGGGTATATATTTGAAGAGGAAAAAATAGACAACCCGATAGACGCTCTTGATGTCCTTGAAAAGATGCCGAAACTTGAGGATAAGATGAAACCCAGGATACTATCTGAAATAGAAAATAAATAAATTCACAGACAGGTTTATTGATATGAAAAGATTTGGTGAAAGTATAAAAATAGCTTTTCAGTCGCTGGGTTCCAATAAACTCAGGGCGTTTCTTACCATGCTTGGAATAATCATCGGTGTAGGAGCAGTAGTTGCTATGATGTCTATCGGTTATGGGGCCCAGGAGTCGGTTTTAAGCAGTGTTCAGGATATAGGCTCAAACCTTATAATAGTGACGCCCGGTAACAGGCAGGAAATGCAGCAGGGCGGTTATGAAGCCATGCTTGGTGAAGATACGGACAGGGAATCCTTAAAGATCGAGGATTCTAAAATCATTGAAAAAGAATCAAAGCTTTTAAATGGGGCTGCACCAGCAGTATTGAGTTCCTCGATAGTCTCATACCAGGGCAGGACCACCAGGGCAAGTGTTTATGCATCAAGTGAAAAAGCAGAATATATATATAATTTTGAGATCGAAAGAGGCAAATTTTACTCTGAAAGCGAAGTGGCCAATTCTGCAAATGTTGCAGTTATCGGAAAAACTGTTATCAACAAATTGTTTGGGAAAACGGACCCCCTTGGAAAAATAATAAAGATCGATGGAAAAAGCTTTACAGTAAAAGGAGTCATAAAAAGTAAAGGTTCAGACCAATTTGGAAATGACCAGGATAATTCTATAAGTATTCCAATAACGACAGCGCAGAACAAGCTTTATGGTATCGATTATATTAATATGATCATCGCACAGAGTGTTTCAGAGGATAAAATGGACGAGGCTTCAGCAGAAGTAGAGGCCATACTAAGAAGAGCCCATGATCTTGGCCCAGGGGAAAAAAATGATTTCACTGTCCAGAACCAGGCACAACTGCTGGATATCCTCGGTACAATAACAAATATCTTTACAATAACTATCTCGAGTATCGCAGGTATAGCACTTCTTGTCGGCGGTATAGGCATTATGAATATCATGCTTGTGTCTGTTACCGAGAGGACAAGGGAGATAGGTATAAGGAAAGCAGTCGGGGCAAAAAACAAGGACATCTTGTTTCAATTTTTAATAGAGAGCATTGTATTAAGCATCACCGGCGGTATAATGGGGATAATATTTGCTGTCATAGTATCGATTTTCTTGAACAAATTCACTATCCTTTCGACGACTATTACGGCGTTTCCCATCATTCTTGCCCTTTCTTTTTCAACTGTCGTAGGATTGTTTTTCGGCATCTACCCGGCAATGCGGGCAGCCAGGTTAAATCCTATTGAAGCCCTGAGATATGAGTGAACCCATAAAAGCTTCAAAAAAAAGAGCTCCCTTTTAAAGGAGCTCTTTTTAAAATATCTTTAACCTTCCTTGAGATCATCTAAATCAAACTGATTATTTATTTTGCTGTTCTTCAATTTTTTTCTGTCTTGCTCTTTTTCTATTTCTTGCCCTTAGGCTCTGCCATATGATTATCAGGATTATACCGATAATTACTATAATAGGGCTTATAGCGATAAGGACCATTGTAACGACTCTGAGCACTGTAAGAGCACCTCTTGCACCTCTTTTCATTGCACCTAAGAATCCGCCTTCAGGTGAATCAGTAATAGGCTGCGGTTCTGTTATGTACACATCTAAGGTGGAATATGCAACAAGATTATCCAGGTAGTTCTGTCTTCCTCTTATTATCTCTATCTGGCCCTCGACATTCGAAAGTTCTCTCTGGACCTCTATGCTGTCCTTTACATTTACTGACTGGTCCATCAACTCCAGAAGTCTTTTCTGCTGTGCTTCAAGATTTGTTAACCTGCTTTCATTATCTACGTATTCCTGGGTAACATCCTGGACATTTGTAGAAACACTATCGACTGTGCCCATTTCCTTGATCTTGTCCAGGACGATATCAAAATTTTCCTTTGCGATCCTGATGGTGACAAAACCGTTCGTCATATTGCCTTCGGAGTCAGAGTAACTCTGGGAATTGCTTACATAACCCTTATACTTCTCAGCAATAGACATGACTTCAAAAAACTTCTTCTGGAACTGGCCCTTTTCAACCTCTATCTGGATAGAACCGTTTTTTATTAGTTTTGTGCTTACCACCTGCGAGGTTGCACTGTCAGCACTTCCTGCCTGGGTATATAGCTCCGGTGAAACACCGGTATTGTCCACCGCTGCGGCACCTTCCTCCATGGCTATTTCAGATTCCACCATAGCTTCCGGAGACTGACTCCTGGCGTCAGATCCGTTAAAAAAATCTGCTGCAGTCGTAGAAACTGTGCCCTTTTCAAATGCTTCTGCTGCGCTTGCCATTGAGCAACCGGACAGAATAAATGCTATAACTATCAATACGGTTGCAAGGCTTATAATAAGTCTTATTGGTCTTCCCCTCATTTCCCCTCCTTTTTTAAATCTTTATTTAGTACTTTATTATATTTATATATATCGAAAATAATATTGAAAGATTTAAGGTATTATTTAGATATTAATTAAAAGATCCAAACAGTGAAAGTGAGAAGTCAGTATCATCCACAAAAGTCATTTTTTCAGTAACCTGCTGGTTATGAATCAGGTCTTTAAAATTAATCGTATGTATATCAGAGGTGGTAAGATCTTTTTTTATAAAAAATATATCAGCATTTCCACTGAACATAGACTCCTTTTTTATATTCAAAAACTTAAGGGTCAACTCTTTTAAAATATCATCCTGGGTCATTTCAACAGTCTCTCCGGGGCTTCTATCTATCCTGTAGATTATTGATATCCCATCATTTTCTATTGGTATGTCCATACCTATTTTTTCAAGACTATAAATACCTGCGACAAGCTCCTGCCGGGAAATGCCGACCATCTCTTCTTCGGTCAGTGCTCCTTCCATGGCCTCTGGAGCATTTTCAACTGCAAGGATAGTTTCATCCTGTTTGACTCCTGGTAATGCTTCGTCTGCAGCTTTAGCTATTTCTCCGGTGAAAGTATTATTTATAAAATACTGAAAGCTAAAATAAGTACCTACCACTATCAGAGCAACTGCAGCAAATCCTATTGCTGTCCTTGTAATGATCCGGGAAAATCTGCCTGAAAAAACTGGCTGGCCAGTAGTATCCTCTGCACTGACCATTATCTCATCGCCGATCTCAAAGTTACCAGCAGTTATTCTTTCTTTCCGAAATTGGCCATCAGAAGTCAGAACAATACTGGATTCCTTATTTATTTCTACTATCACCGCTTTTAATTCTTTCATGATACTTTGAATATTGTCAGACCTCAATAAAACTAAACTTATTAATTATCGCTATTACGACAGCTATAATATATATTCGACCCCTTTCAATTTTTTTCCGGTGTATTGGTATAATCTTTTCCAGTTCTTTGACGGGCAACCTCTGTGTCCTTTTAAGGTCTGAAAGGAGGTCCTGTCTTTCCGTGATTAATTTTGCTATCTTTATATATTCATCCCTGAGAACATTATGTTTTGGAGACACTTTGACAAGATTTTCAAAGCTTATATCCCAGTGTTTTAAAACAGCACTGTACTCTATTATTTCTGTCTTTCTTGATTCTTCTTCAACCCCGTAGGAATAATTTTCCATGGCTTTTTTATCTATGAATTCATTGATGGGATCTTCGGTCTCAGGGTCAAAATTCAGTGTAATGGTCTTCTCTTTGGAGCTCTTCCTGTAATAATCTATTAGCCGGTTAATGATCACTATCCGGGCAAAACTTAAAAACTTTCCCTTGCCCTTATCAAACGATCTGATTGCTTCATTGAAGGCAAGCAGCCCGATGGAAAGTTCATCATCTGAACCATATCTCAAGTATTTTCCTATTCTCTTCTGGATGACACTTGCAATAAAAGGCTTAAATTGAGATATAAGCTGGTTAAGGAGTTCTTTATCTTTTTTTGCTTGCTCTACTCTATCTTCAAGTGTTGCGGTCTTTAATTCCATATATAAATATTATTTATTGTTTTTCTTTTCCCACAGGGTCATCGCTTCCTTTTCTTCATCGATGTAGGTGCCCAATCTCTGGATCAGAAGATCAAAATTTACCTGGTGGCCGTCAAACTCGGGACCATCTACACAACCGAATTTGGTTTCTCCTGCTATTTCGACCCTGCAGCTTCCACACATCCCTGTGCCGTCCACCATTATCGGGTTAAGGGATACAATTGTCTTTATCCGGAAAGTCTTTGTAAGGTCACATACCGCTTTCATCATCAGCACCGGCCCTATGGCTATTACCCTTTTTACCTTTTTATCCCTGTCAGCTTTCAAGTAATCATCCAGAAAACAGGATACAAAACCCTTATAACCATTGCTTCCATCATCAGTACATATGTGGAATTCATCACTGATACCGGTAAGTTCATCAATAAATATAAGTCCATCTTTGTTCTTGGCCCCTATTATCGTGACCACGTAATTACCAGAAGCTTTTAATGATTTTGCAATTGGATAAATAGGCGCAATGCCCACACCGCCGCCTATTATGACGACCTCCCCAAAATCCTCGATCTCAGAAGGCCTGCCGAGCGGGCCTACAAGATCCATTATCTCGTCTCCTTCTTCCATTTCTGCCAGGACTGCAGTTGTCTTCCCTACTCCCAGGACAACAATGGTAATGGTACCTTTTTCGGTATTTTTTTCTGCAACTGTAAGCGGGATCCTTTCTCCGCTTTCTGAGACCTTGATTACAACAAATTGTCCTGCAAGCACTTTACTGGCTATAATAGGCGCTTCAATCTCAAATTCCACCACATCTTTGCTAAGCATTTTTTTTCTAAGTATTCTGTTCAATTACCAACCTCCACTGGCACCGCCACCTCCGGAAGAGCCTCCTCCAAACCCGCCAAAACTGCTTCCTCCTCCACCGGAAAAGCCGCCTCCACCTGTAAAGAAGCCACCGCCTGAGCTTGTCCTGGTCTTTTTCGGTAGAGTGATTACCTTCTGGTCGTGATAATCACAAAATGTGCAGGTCCTCTCTTGAAGCATCTGTCCTGTAGTAGTGTATGTAGCTTGTTTTATTATTGTATTTTTTATTTTAAGTTTTATCTTATGGCATTTGGGGCACTTTCGTTTTATTATACCCCTTATGATCGCGATCAGGGCTATTATAAGAAAGATAGGAAAGCAGCATAAAAAACAAATGTTCCTGCTGAAAAAATCTGAGACAGACCCTATGTTTACTCCTGAAGCTTCGGTTATTTCCGTATAAGTGGTCATACCCTTATCCAGGTATATCTCGTTTGCTATGGCCGCAACACCTTCATAGGCTCCATTATTGTAGTCTTCCTGTTTAAATCTTGGGGTAATAATATCATCGATTATGTTCCCAGCTTCGAGATCAGTTATAACGCCCTCCAGACCGTAACCTACTTCTATCCTTAGCTTCCTGTCCTGCATGGCTATTAAAAGGAGGATGCCGTTATCTGCCTTTTGTTTACCGATCCCCCATTTTTCAAATAATTTTACTGCATACTCTTCAATGGTTATCCCTTCAAGGGAGTCGATTATAGCTACAGCTATCTCTGCACCTGTATCCTCTTCGACCCTGGTGCAGAGTTCTTCGATCTTATTCTTCCACTGGCTATCAAGGATGCCTGCATAATCATTTACGTACCCGCTGTAATCAGGATAGTTTACATCTGCAAAAGCATTTGAGGGTAAAATAAATATTAAACTAAATGACAGTAGAAGATATATAGCTGTCTTAAGAAAAAAACTTTTTATTTTTTTTCCATGACCGGTATTTCGCTTTATGGGCCTCATATTATTTTATTACTCATCCAGTGTAAGATCTATTGAAGGCGCAGTTTCTGCTCCAGGTTCTGCTTCAAAATATTCTTTTAGTGTAAACCCGAACATTCCCGCAACAAAATTATTCGGGAACAGCCTTATATACCTATTATAATCCTGGACAGCTTCGTTATAACGCATCCTCTCCACTGCTATCCTGTTTTCAGAGCCTTCAAGCTGTGTCATGAGATCCCTTATTGTTTCGCTGGCCTTTAATTCGGGAGTGTCCTCCACTACTACCTTCAGGTCCCTTATAAGTGAATTGACCTCCTGGTTTGCAGATTCCAGCGAGGAAGGGCTCTCAGCACTCTGAATGCCTGCCCTGGCATCAGCTATAGCCTGGAAAATATCCTTTTCAAGCTGGAGATAAGCTTTTGCGCTGTTTGCTATATTGGGGATCAGGTCAAGCCTTCTCTGATATACATTCTGGACCTGTGCCCATGACTGTACTACCTGCTCCTCTTTGGTCACCATATTATTGCGGCCGCCAAAGATCACAGAAACGAAGATAATGACGAGTATAAGTACCACGACTAATGCAATTACACCGACTATACAGCCCATTGAAAGCTTTCTTCTCGGTGCCGGAGCCTGCCCTGTATTTTGAATCGGTGTCTGGTTGTTGACTACCAATTTAACCTCCTGTCGTATATGGATATTATTGATTATTAGTTTAAATAAACTTCATCTAAAAAAGTAAATTATTTTAGGTCCTGTTTTATAATTTAATTTCTTTTACACACCTTCACAACTGCGGGCCTTATAAGGAAATCATTTAATTTGTACCCTTTGCGAAGAACATCCAGTACTTTTCCTTCTTCAATATCTTTAACATCCTCAGTGACAGCGGCCTCACACTCATGTGGATTAAATTCCTCACCTCCAGGATCGATAACAGTGACCCCAGCTTTTTCAAGAGTATCCATAAGCTGCTTAAAAATAAGCTTAAAACCTTTAAAAAAATCATCAGTATTCTTTAATTTGTACGCATTTTCAGCCAAAGCCTGTTCAAAACTGTCGATTACCGGAAGCAGTCTTTCAATAAGTTCTTTATTGGCCCTTGAGATCGTATCTACCTGTTCCTTCAGCGCCCGTTTTCTATAGTTGTCATAATCAGCATGGACACGTTTTAACCTGTCAAGATATTCTTCTTCTATATTTTTATAGTGGGCAAGTTCTTTTCTTAAAAGCTCTATTTCGTCAGATAGTTCCTTGAACTCTGAGTCAATATCTTCTGCCTTCCCTTTACTTTTATTTGCAGGGTCCTTAAATCTATTAAATTCCAGTTTTATCTTTTCCTCATTATTTTTACCGTTACCTTTTTTGTTCATATATTGCGACCTCTCTTCTTTAAATCATCTGTTACCGAATCAATGGAAGATTAAAAGTATTATAATATATTAGTGCTTTTTTCTAAATAAAAGTTTTACCAAAAAGGATCTTCCATAAATTATTTTCCAGGATGAGAAAAAAATATTTTTTATATTCGCTTACCTGTCCATTTGCATATGTAGCTGTAAACTCAACGACTACTTTACCGGTGCTTTCTTCAAGTCCAAGATAAACAGTCTGGTTTATTTGGATCTCTTTTACACTTGAAAATATCTGATCTAATTCCCTGATGAACTTTTCCTTACTAATATTCCGCCTGTCACTATCTGGTAAAAGATTACTGTATATATATTCTGCGTCGTGGTCCCTGACAGCATAAAGAAAATCGATAGTAGCTTTTTCAGGTTCTGTTTTAAAAAAATATGACAGGTCAAATCTATCATCATATTTCCTGCAGCCAGCTGTTGGAAACAAAAGTGCAGTCACCACAAAAATAATGATGATCACAAATATATTTTTTTTCAGCAAAGATGCCTCCATCGCAAACACTAAATATTAAAAATATTCTTTATCTTATCAAGGACCTGTTGATTTCCTGCTTTTAAGGCAGCAGACGGTGGATCGTCAATAGATAAAAAATCCATCAGGGAACCAATGGAATCAAACCCATTATGTTTATCTTCTTCCAGGGCCGCATCCGTTATTTTAACCGTACTTCTTGCGGTTGCTCCGATATTATAACCGCCTTCAAGCACAATACCGAATCCAAGGTTCTTTTTTACCTGTATATTTTTTATAGCAGTCCTTAAATAGATCACCATATGCATTATTTTATAAAAAGCTTCATCGCTAAGGTCTATGCTTGATAGAATGTCTTCTTTGTGTCCATCAAATCCGGCGCTCACAAGTATCATTTCAGGTTCAAACCTGGTAATAAGCGGTATAACCAGCTCTTTAAAGGCTTTTACATAATCATGCTCTCCTGAACCGGGAGCCAATGGTATATTAAGATTGTATCCCTTTCCGTCACCCTCACCAGTTTCATAGTATTGACCAGTACCGGGATAATGAGGAAACTGATGAAGCGAAACATAGAAAAGATCCGCACTCTCATAAAAGATGTTCTGGGTTCCATTTCCATGATGGACATCAAAATCAACTAAAGCTATCTTTCTGATCCCATACTTCTTAAATGCATACTTTGCCGCAATTGCAGCATTATTAAAAATACAAAACCCACTTCCCCTTGACCGGAAAGCATGGTGTCCGGGAGGTCTTATCAGGGCAAAAAAGAATCTACCTTCAGGACCCGGATGCTTCATAAGGAGGTCTACTCCTTTTGTGCACCCACCTGCGGCCAGGGCCGCGCAATCATAAGTATGGCTTGAGACAAGGGTATCGGCATCAAGGTAATAAGGTGAAAGATTATCAGAATAATACTTTATCTTTTCAATATATTTTTCAGAATGCACCAATGACAATTGATCAGTGTCCGCTTTTATTGGTGAAATAAAAACAAATTTTCTGAAATTTTCTGAACTATACAGTGCATCTTTTATCGCAGCCAATCTTTCCGGGCTTTCGGGGTGCCCGATACCACTATCATGTTTTAAATAGAAATCGTCATAAATGATATACATCTTCGGGGATCCAAAATAGTACTTTTATAATTTATTCTTTTAAAAAATCAACAATTGCTTCTCCGATGGACCGGCTGACATCCATCTGGAATTCTGTTTTTATCAGGTTTGCCCTGTCGTTTTCATTAGAAATAAAAGCAGGTTCTATCAACACTGCTGTCATAACTGTTTCTTTAAGGATCGCATAATTTGCACCATGGACCCTGCAATCCAGGAGATCCAGATTACTGATGAGCCTGTCCTGTATGAGATTGGCGATCCCCTTACCTGTCATGGAATAAGATTTTATACCCTTGAAATAAAAGCAGCTGCTTCCGTTAGCATCAGAATCAATTGAATGGCCGAGGTTTATACTTATTAGTATGTCTGAATCGCTCTGGTTGGCAAACCTTATGCGATCAGAAAGGAAAAGACTGTTATTATTATTTTCACTGACTGATATTAAGGATTCAATTCCAAGGTGAAGTAGGATATCCCGGACAAAAACTGCAATATTTTTACATATATATATCTTATCCCTGAAGTAATGAGAGCCATCTGCCATGCCATTGGTGCTGCTTCCATAATCGATGATCACTTTAAAACCATCATTATCCTTATTTTTCAGATAGTCTTTTAAGAGTGGATAATTGGATGACTTCTGTGCCTCTATGACCCTTTTTAAGTTTTGCAGATGCTGCAGTGTGCTTCCGCCGAGAATACCGTCTGCCTGTATTTTCATGTTTTTCTGAAATTCTAAAAGTGCCTTGTGTGTTTTTTCACAAAATATTCCATTTTCATTAAACTTATAAAAACCCAGGGTCTTTAACCATAGTTGAAGGTTTTTTACATCATCTCCCCTGAATGGCGGGTTTTTCAAGTATAAAAGCCTTTCGCCTATTTTATAACCGGCATCCACTATTTCCTTCCAGGTCTCCTCATCGACCTCACCTGTAGAGGTCAATCCCCTGTCCTGCTGGAATTTCCTGATCGCATTTTTCGTCTGGACACCAAGGATCCCGTCGATCTCGCTTTTGCCAAGCTCATATCCCAATAACCTTAGCCTTCTCTGGAAATCGACTATTCTTGTTCTGTTGTCAATATTTTCCTTCATAACCCCGTATCTGTTTAAATCCGTATTTGGTTTAGTCTTTATTTTGGATCAAAGAAGTCCATTCAGATACATATCTGCGTAGGTCGCCGCAATGGCACCGTCTGATACCGCAGTGATCACCTGCCGCAGCGGGGTATCCCGTACATCGCCTGCAGCAAATAACCCTTTTCTGTCCGTCTGCATAAATGGGTCTGTAATTATAAAACCATCTTTGTCAAGTCCGGCGACTCCATTCACCAGATCGCTATTTGGCTTTATTCCGATATAAAGAAAAACACCATCGATTTTTCTGGTCTCTTTCTTACCTGACCTGACGTTTTTAATGATGGCCTGTTCTAGCCTGTCACTTCCTTCAAATCCTTCAACTACAGAATCCCATATAAACTCTATCAGAGGATTGCTTTTGGCCCTGTCCTGTAATAACTTTACGGCCCTCAGCTCGTTCCTTCTGTGAACGATATAGACTTTTTTTGCAAACTTAGTTAAAAAAATTGCTTCCTGGATAGCTGTGTTGCCTCCACCTACGACCATCACTTCACGTTCCCTGTAGAGAGCGCCATCACAAGTCGCACAAAAAGAAATACCCTTACCTATAAATTCATTTTCTCCATCAACAAACAATCTTTTTGGGCTTGCGCCAGTCGCGATTATTATGGATCTTACAAGAAAAACTGCCTTTTCACTTTTGCAAACAAACCCTGTAGCGTTCCCCTTGTTCTTGGTACTTTCAGTATTTTTAGACACTTCGATACAGTTGACTTTTATATCATCTTTAATAGAGATATTAAATTTATTGCAGTGGCCGATCATTTCCTGCATCAGATCAAAACCGGAGATATCACCTTTGAAACCAGGATAATTCTCGATCCATTCAGTCGTTACTATCTGGCCTCCCGGAATAAACTGTTCAGTTACTATAAAATCAAGGGCCGATCTTGCCGCATAAATAGCAGCGCCAAGGCCTGCCGGTCCAGCACCTATTATTAACAAGTCTTTTCTGGTCTCTTCCAAAATCATCTCCTGAAATTCTTATGTGTAATATCAATAATATATTATAAATTCACATTTTAATAATTAAAGGATATATTTCTGTAAATCTCAACTTAAAAATATAAAAGCCCGGTAATCCCGGGCTTTTTTTAACACTTTTTATTTTCGTTGTCTTATTTGTATCTTCTTGCAGCATCCTTGACTCTTGCTTCAAACTCCTCCTCAGTTTTGATACCCGCAAGATCAAGGTCAAGATCCATAAGCAACCTGATCATTACCCTGACTGTCTCTGTGTTTGCTATCTTATGTCCGCCCGATCTCTTACATTCAACACCAAGGTTTTCTAAAAAAGAGACCATACTGGAGGGCATTGTTATCGGGACCCGGAAATAGTCCTGCTTCTTTTCCATAATAATAACCTCTTAAAAATATGATTGTATCTTTATGTATATGAGTATATATATTAAGACTCAAATTGTCAAATAGGCGAAAAGAACTTATTGGTGAAAATGAAGATCTGATGATTTTACCTGAAAAAAAATCCTGACCATTTTTTTTCAAATTCATTCAATAATGCTGGATCTTCATAGGGGTATTTGCATTCAGAATGGTGTGATTCGTGTGAGTCTCTCTCTATGGTGATACCCTTTTCCCATATACTGATAAACTTTCCATAATCAGAGATCTTATTTATATTGAAGAAGTTCAGCATATCCAGACTATATTTACGCAAGATCGCACCTTTGATCACATGCATGTCAAGATCTTTAAAAACATTTGAAATTTTGTTATCTTTATTTGCCATATTGTTTTTTAAGTATTCGGTAACTCTCTTTGAATATACACCACACAGGACCTCATATCCCTTTATGCTTTTGATTATTATTGCATCCTTTTTGCTGTCTTCTGCAGTTCGCTTGAGGAGCTGCAATATCCTGTACGATATAAATGGCATATCAAATGCCAGTACTAAAGCATTACGGGTAGTTATATGCTGCAATCCTGTGTATATTCCCAGTATGGGCCCCCTGTTGTAAAAGCCTTCCTTTTCTTTGTCCTCAAAGGTCCTTATGGCTGGAATAGTAAACTTAATATTATGATAATACTTTCGGTAGTCGTCGATTTTTGATAATTCACTCGAAATAATTGCCGAGTTTTGCTTTGAAGTGCTTATGATTATTTCACCGCAAAAAAAGCTTAGCTTGAATACCTGGTCTATCAGTAACGGCACATTTTCTATTGATATTTGAAGTTTGTTGATCCCAAATCTTTTACTACTGCCACCAGCAAGAATAACCCCGGCCAGACTCATGTGATGATTCTCCCGGCACCGCTATAAATATTGAACCTGCCGCCCCTTGCATAACCTATAGCTGTAAGCCTGAGCCTTTTTGCAAGCGCTACTGCTCCATGTGTTATTGAAGAATTAGTAACAATTACCGGCACTGACATTTTACCAAGTTTATAAATAACATCTATGCTGAGCCTGCCGGTAGTAAAGATCATTTTATCTGAAGGGTCCATATTTCTTATCTGCATAAAACCTGCAAGTTTGTCAATACAATTGTGCCTGCCGATGTCCTCTGAGATCTTTAAAAGGTTTGACCCACTATCAAAAAGTGCCGCGCTGTGCAAGCCTCCGAATGTATTTTTAAATCTCTGGTGGTCCATGGTCATCCTGTTCAAACCAAGGATGATACCGGGTTTTACCTTTAGGCCATCTTTTATCTTACCCAATCCGGAATCAAGCACAAAATCATCGATACTGCCGCATGCAGAAGATATAAAGACACTTCTGCCTGGTTCCCTTACCATACCATCTAAAACCCCTGATTCGACTTCTATTGATGCAGAAAATTCGCCTTTTTTTATGATCTTACCAACTTCAGTACCACATATCCTGATGAGATCTATGTCAGAATACCTGGATATATAACCATTATTTATAAGGTATCCGATTGTGAGTTCTATAAGTTCGTCAGGGGTGCAGGATATTGTGGATATCACTGATTTATTCAAAGATATGGTCAACAGCAGTTCAGAAGGAATTATATCAGGGATCTCTTCCACTGCACCGGAAACCCTGACTTTATTTATTTTTACTTTCTTACCAAGCTTAGATTTCTTTTCAGGCAATTTCTTGTTTAAAAATAAAGATGTGGAAATATTATTTTATCTTTAACTTTGAGACCTTTACTGCACATGCCTTATATTCCGGTATTTTAGCTTTTGGATCAAGTGCGGGATTGGTCAATCTATTTGCAGGTGCATCTGCATAATGGAATGGAATAAATACCACTCCTTTTTTGATCTTTTCATCCACAAGTGCAAACGAATGGATCGAGCCTCTCCTGGATTCTACAAGGACTTCTTCCTCGTTAACAATATTCAATTTTTTAGCATCTTCATTGTTTATATGGATCCTTGCCGTAGGAGCGATCTCATTTAAACCTTTTGATTTACCCGTCATGGTCCTTGTATGGAATTGATATAGTATCCTGCCAGTTGTCAGTATGAGTGGGTATTCACTATCCGGATTCTCAACAGGCAGCGTATAATTTACTGAAATAAACTTTCCTTTTCCTCTTGAAAAAGACTTTGTATGCAATATTTTTGTCCCCGGGTCTACATATTGCCTGCAGGGCCATTGGAGTGATCCTTTTTCAAGCCTCTGATAGTTTATACCGCCATAGATAGGTGTGACACTTGCTATTTCATCCATTATTTCTGAAGGATCCTTATACATCATCGGATAACCCATCACAGTTGAGAGCATACTTATTATTTCCCAGTCTTGCTTTGAAAGCCCTGGCGCTTCCACTGCTTTTCTTACTATCTGTACCCTTCTTTCGGTGTTTGTAAAGGTACCATCCTTTTCTGCAAAACAGGCACCCGGCAGGATGACATCGGCAAATTCACCTGTCTCTGTTATGAAGATATCCTGTACTACCAAAAATTCCAGTTTTTTAAGTGCACTTGCAACATGTAAAAGATCAGGATCACTTAACATAGGGTTTTCGCCCATGATATACATAGCCTTTATTTTGCCTGCATTTGCACCCTGCATTATTTCTGTCAGCGTAAGGCCTTTTTGGGAAGGTAGGGGTTTGCCCCATCTTTTCTCGAATCGCCACCTCATATTATCATTTACGACACCCTGATATCCTGGGAGCATATCCGGGAGTGACCCCATATCACAGGCACCCTGTACATTGTTCTGCCCTCGAAGCGGGTTTACTCCAGCTCCTTTTCTTCCTATGTTACCTGTCATCATAGCCAGATCTGCAAGGGCCATTACATTATCCGTACCGCAGGCATGCTGTGTAATACCCATTGCATAAAAGATCAGGGCATTTTTTGCATTACCATACATCCTTGCTGCAATTATCAGGCCCTCTTTGTCTATTCCTGATATTTTAGAGACTTTCTCGGGCGTGTAATCTGAAAAACATTTTTTGAAATCCTCAAAATCTTCAGTATTGTCCCTGATGAAATCCTTATTGCAGAGATCTTCTTTATAGATCAGGTTCATGATCCCAAGCAGAACTGCGATATCTGTTCCAGGTTTCTGTTTTAAATGCAATGAAGCATATTTAGTTATTGGTATCTTTCTGGGGTCTATGACGATAAGTTTCAGGCCTTTTTCAATACTTGACCTTATAAGCTCATACCCGATGACTGGATGCGCCTCAGTAGTGTTGGAGCCGATTATTATTGCTACGTCCGCATACTTTATATCATCTATAGAATTGGTCATTGCTCCACTTCCGAAGGTGGGGATCAGGCCTGTAACTGTTGATGCGTGGCACAGACGAGCACAGTGATCGATGTTATTTGTGCCGATGACTGCCCTGGCAAATTTTGACATCAGGAAATTCTCTTCATTTGTACATTTTGCAGAGCTTAAGACTGCAATTGAATCCGGTCCGTATTTGTCCCTGATCTCTGTCAGCCTTTCAGCGACTTTTGATATAGCTTTTTCCCAGTCTATTTTTTTTAGCTTTCCGTCTTTTCCCCTGATCAGAGGGTTTGTCAGTCTCTTATTACTTCCCACAAAATCAAGCCCGAACTTACCTTTGACACAGAGATTACCAAGATTTGCATTTTCTCCTATATCAGATGTCACATTCACGATCCTGTTATTTTTTACATGAAGATCCAGTGTGCACCCGACACCGCAGTACGGACAGATCGTCCTGGTCTCTTTTACTTCCCAGATGCGCGCTTTCCTCATATAAGGTTTGGATTGAAGAGCACCCACCGGACAGGTCGATATACAATTACCACAAAAAACACAGTCTGTTTCCATAAGGGATTGTTCAAAAGCTGGAATGATCTCTGATTCAAATCCCCTGCCTGCATAACCGATAGCGTTGGCTCCTACGATATTGTCACACATCCTGACACATCTTCCGCACAGGATACACTTTTCATTATCCCTGTAAATAAAAGGGTTGTTTCCAAATATTTTTTTCGCATGGACTTTCCCGCTGAACTTGATATCCTTTATATCATAATAATATGCAAGATCCTGAAGAACACAGCTACCTGTTGCCCCACAGGTCATGCAATCCATCGGGTGATCAGAGATTATGAGCTCCAGGTTGACCCTAACTATCTCATTTACAAGTTCTGTATTTGTCTTGATCCTCATCTCATCTCTGGCCTGCGTCACACAGGATGCGACTACTCCGGGAAAACCTTCGATCTCTACAACACATAATCTGCAAGCCCCCTGAGGCTGGAGTCTCGGGTCATAGCAGAGATTAGGTATGAAAATATCATTTTCCAAACATGCTTCCAGGACACTCTTCCCGGGTGATGTATAAATCGTCCTGTTGTTGACATGCAGTTTGATCTTATCGTCAGATCCAGAATCCGGTCCTCTGTTTTTAATATTTAGATCAATTTCATTTTTGGCCATTATTACTCCCAAAGATCATAAAAATTATACTTTTTTGACTTTTGCTTTAACATGCAATCTATCACAGGACTTACGCGTCAAGATATGCTCTTCATATTCATCCCTGAAATATCTTAAAGTGCTGATGACCGGATTTGGTCCTGTCTTACCCAGACCGCATAATGAGGATTCCTTAATGGTCCTGGAAAGTTTTTCAAGTTTTTCTATGTCGTCTTCCTCGCCCTTGCCTTTGGTTATCCTTTCAAGGATCTCAAGCATGCGCCTTGTCCCTATCTTACAGGGAACGCACTGTCCGCAGGACTCATCCTGGATAAAATCCATAAAAAACCTTGCCATATCTACCATGCATGTATCTTCATCAAGGACTATCATACCGCCAGAACCCATCATGGCTCCGACTTCCTTTACTTTTTCATAATCTACTACCACATCAAGATACTTTTCCGGTATACAACCTCCGGATGGACCGCCCAGCTGTACAGCTTTAAATTTTTTCCCGCCCTTTATGCCGCCGCCTATCTTAAATATTATATCCCTGAGAGACATCCCCATTGGTACTTCTACAAGTCCGGTATTATTGACTGCACCGGTGAGTGCAAATATCTTGGTACCCTTGCTCGTATCAGTACCGATGCTATTAAACCACTTTGACCCGTTTATAATGATGTGAGGGACATTTGTATAGGTCTCGACATTATTGATACAGGTAGGTTTGCCATATATACCTTCATTTGCTGGGAATGGCGGACGTGGCCTGGGCATACCTCTTTTACCCTCTATCGATCTTATAAGCGCAGTCTCCTCACCGCAGACAAATGCACCGGCACCCTGGTATATCTCAACATCAAAATCAAATCCTGAATTTAAAATATTTTCTCCAAGAAAACCATATTCTCTTGCTTTGTCTATAGCCACCCCGACATTTTCAATAGCCAGAGGATATTCCTGCCTTACATAAATAAAACCCCTGTTTGCTCCGATGGCATAAGCAGCCAGTATAAGACCTTCAAGGACGCTATGGGGATTTCCTTCCAGTACACTTCTGTCCATATAGGCACCCGGGTCACCCTCATCCCCATTTACTATCATGTACTTGGGGCTGCCGGAAGCTTTTCTGGTGATCTCCCATTTTACACCTGTAGGAAAACCTCCACCTCCCCGGCCCCTTAAGCCGGATTCCTTGACTTCTTTTAAAACGTCTTCAGGTCTCATTTTGGTCAAAGCTTTGGAAAGCGCCTTATAACCTCCATAAAGTATATAATCGTCGATACTTTTTGAATCTATCTTTGAATTATTTTCAAGTATTATTCTTTTCTGGTATTTATAAAAAGGTATGTCAAATTCTTTTTGTACGGTTTTTTTGTCTTCGATATGATATAAAAGTCTCTCTACAATATTGCCCTTAAAAGTCTCACTGACGATTTCCTGGATATCCTTTTCCTCCGGGCCGAGATAACATATTTCCTGAGGATAAAATATAATAAGCGGTCCCTTCTCGCAAAAACCGTGACAGCCTGTCCTTCTTATAACAATATCCCCGTCAACCCGGGGTTGTATTGCTTTGACTTCTCTCTTTAATGCCTCAAAAACATCATCAGAACCGGCAGCCTTACATCCTGTTCCTGAACATAATGATACGATAAGTTGTCCTTTTGACTGTTCTTTGAGTTTTTCCATTTCTCTTAACAGGCTTTCAGGGGCATTTATCCTTTTATTTACTTTCATCGCCATATACTACTCCTTGGTAAGGCTTGGAAAACAAGTTAATAATATGATCATTAATTCAAGCCATAGACGATGTCCATGACCTTTTCCGGATCTACACTTTTATAGACTTTGTCATTTATTATTATTACAGGTGCAATACCACATGCTCCCACGCACCTGTTTATTTCTAAAGAATACTTTCGGTCTACTGTTGTCTGTCCTGGTTCTATATTCAGTTCCTTGCTTATCCGGTCGACTATCTTTTTACCGCCTTTTACAAAGCATGCAGTCCCCATACAGACCCTTATGTTATATTTGCCTTTGGGAATGAATGAAAAAAAAGAATAAAAAGTAGTTACACCGTACACATCCTTTTCAGACACATTCAATTCATCTGCCACTTTTTTTTGGACATATACTGGCAGAAAACCAACATTTTTCTGAATCTCAAGAAGTACGGGTATCAGCCTTTGTTTTATTCCTCTATTTTTTTCCAGCACTTCATCAACTTTTTTCATCTCTTCAGGCTTTAATTCATATTTTGGCAGGTCCGCTATTCTCATAAGGATCCCTTCTTATCGGAAACTAATTGATCAAAAATTTTTTCTATTAAATTATTTTCAGAAATTATAGCAAAATAATCTTATTTATTGTAATAATAGTTAATTATTCTTCTGATTTGTCTATGTTCATGACAGTTTCTTTTTGATTGGAAAAATCACAGAGAAGTATTATTATGTAGTGTGATAAAAGAATATTTTTTTATCTATATTACCGTCTTATCTGATTAGATCTAAATAATATACTTAAAGGATCAGGAGGGCAATGCGAGATGTTAAAAAAACTTACCCTAAATTTTGTAGTCGACGACGTCAGCAAGACTATAGGATTTTATCAGGAAATACTTGGTTGTTTTGAGCTTGTTGAAACTGATCCAAAAACAGGAGACATCGAGTGGGCGTTGATGCGCTGTGAAGATCTGGAAATAATGTTTCAGTCAAAAAGAAGCCTTCAGGCCCGTATTCCGGAATTCGCTGACATCAGGACCGGGGGTTCTATAATCATCTATATAGAAGTCGATAATATTGAATATCTTTACGCATGGATTAAAGATAAAATAAAAATAATTGAAGATATCCATATGACTCCTTATAAAATGAAGGAATTTATAATTCAGGACTGCAATGGATTTATCCTTACGTTTGCGCAATGGATGAAATAAAAAGAGACCCTGAAAAATACTTCGAAGTCATTATTTCTTTGCAAAACTGTCACTTGCCCCGCACTCGCATTTCCTTGGTTTGCAGCGGCCTTCTTTTTCATAGCCACACTTGCTGCATTTCCAGACTGCCATTTTTTCTCCTTTTTTAATATTTTATTATGAAAAAGTTTTGACAAAATTCAGCTGAAGGTTTGACAGTGAATTGTTCAGATTTTCCTTTTCCTGGGCGCTTATCTCATCGCCTATAACTTTTAGCAAGGCATCGAAAGAGTCTACTGCCATTTTCGCCTGTACCCTATCTTTAAATCTATCGTTTACCCCTGTAGGAATACCCATCTTTTTATAAGCAAGACTTGAAAGCGACATCATCATCTGGACTATTATATCTTTTATCGTAAGCTTATCTATCTCTTCCTGCAGTTTATTTATAAGTTCCTCTTCATCTTTTTTTGTACCCTCTCCAAGAGAAGTGTCCTTTATTTCCCTATCTTCACCATTTCCACTTTTTTTCTTTTTATCATCCTTTTTTACCAAATCAATCACCTCATTCAGAGTCATATTTTATTAAAGAAAACACATCATAGTCTGCAAGCAGTTTTCTTGGATTTAAAAACTCCAGTTCAACAAGAAAACAAAAACCTGCAACTTTACCGCCTGTTTCTGTGATAAGATCTGCCTGTGCCTTTGCTGTGCCACCTGTTGCAACAAGATCATCGACAATTAAAATATTCTCACCTTCTTTGATAGCATCAGTATGCATCTCCACTATATTACTGCCATATTCCAGGTCATATGAGACCTTGCGGACCTTATATGGCAGTTTGCCTGGTTTTCTGACAGGTATAAATCCCATACCAAGCCTGTAGGCAAGAGCGGAGCCGAAAATAAAGCCTCTTGCTTCTGCACCAAGGATGGCATCGATCGGGGTGTCCTTGTAATGCTGGGCCATGAGGTCTATTGTGTATTTAAAGGCCTCACCATCCCTTATCAAAGGGGTTATATCCCTGAAAACAATGCCTTTTTTTGGAAAATCCGCAATATTTCTGATCTTTGTCTTTAGGTCCAATGCCTGTCCTTTCTACTTATTGTTTTTTATACCTTCCACAAGTGAGTCTATCAGGAAGCATATATCTAGCTTATTAAATCCAAGTTGGGATAAGACTTCTTCAGGGCTATATTTCTGTCCGTAACTCCATATCTCCTGGAGAAAATCACCGGCTTTTTTGCTTTTAAACCAGCTGTATCCAAATTTTTGATGCATATGATCCTTAAGCTGGGCCTCAAATATCCATGCTCTTATATAATTGGTACAATAGAATCCTTCGTCGACATCTTTCAGATAATCTGCTCTGTGGTACTGCATACCTGTCGAAGATGTTAATATTTCCGCATAATCATCCTTTTTTCCCGCTATAGGTCCCTTATCGTGAAGCAGCAGCTCATATTTAAGTTTTCCTGCATATCTCCTGCAGAACCACAGCTTAGTTATATTTGAAAAATAAGCGAAGCTTCTTGCCTGCTCGGGGGACATTTTAAGAAAATAAGAAAGCCACTCTTTATTTTGCATTATATGTTCAAGAGTAAATGCATAACCTTCAGTCACGGCATTGTCACCGAGATATTTAAATTCAAATGCAAGGTCCCTTCTTGCGCAGGAAAAATGCTCTGCATGTCCGCCTTCGTGAAACATTGCTTCATAATCATCCTGGCCCCCCTTTGGCATGACAACAAGATATATCTCATCCGGAACCCTGACCGTGGCACAAAAAGCTCTCGGGGATTTGTTTTTTCTTTCCCCGACATCAAGTATTATGTTTGGCTGCCTGTTAAGGTCAATACCCATTGCCATGAGGGTATCCCTGAACACATCTACCAGGATCTCTTTTTTAAAAAAACTGTCATACTTCTGGGCCCTTCTTAAAAATGCAAAATCACTTCTTCTACTGTCATCCAACCTGATCCCTGTCTCATCCTGAAGCAGAGATCCAAAATGTTCCTCGTGCAGTTCTCCTGTTTCTGCAAGAAGCCGCTCCATCTGTGACATAAGGTCATTAAGATCCTGCTCTTTTAGAAATGAGATAAATTCAACATAACTTGAAAAACCCAGTACTTCAGTTTCCTTATGAAGCCTGTCCCAGTATTCCAGAAGTTTGGGATTAAATGATCTCTCTACTGTCATATTTCGTGTATCATCAATAATGTCTCTTTTTGACTTGTCAGGCTCATTGGATAGAAGTACTTCAGAATACCTGAAAGGTACATCTTTACCTTCTATTGTAATGATCGATTTTGCTTCATCTTCACCGATCTCATCTGCCAGTTCTTTGACTTTGTTTTCTATATGCCCCTCTGCACAGAATCTAAAGAGATGGCTATATTTTTTTCTTTCTTCTCCATTACTCTTTTCTTTAAGATCCTTTAGTGCCTTAAAATTTTCAATTGAAAAAAGGTCCATATGGTGCTCATATATTTCTGCAGTATTCAGTTCATCCTTTTGTCCGGAAAAGTGCAGGTAATATTCCTTATCAAGTTCGGATAAAAAATTCTCTGCATTTTCCCTGTATTTTTCTATTTGCATTCTTCCTAAACACTTTCCTTTATTTTTTTAATAATGCTTTCCTCGTCCAGGCCATATTCCCTGTAAAGATCCTCGGGGCTCCCTGAAGCTCCAAACCTGTCATTTACACCGATCCTTATTACCCTTGTGGGCAGCTTTTCTGAAAGTACCTCACATACTGCACTTCCGAGGCCTCCTATGATATTATGGTCCTCGACTGTAAAGACCATACCGGTCTTCGAAGCACTCTCGATTATAAGTTCGGACATCAATAGGCTTTATTGATGACATATTAATAAGGTCTACTGAAATGTTCTGTTCCTTAAGTTTTTTAGCTGCCTGGATGCAGATATGCATGGTATATCCCGAACTTATGAGAGTGGCATCCGTTCCTTCAAATAATCTTATACCTTTACCGATTACAAAATCATATTTTTCATTAAATATGAGCGGACTTGCGCTTCTTGTCAGCCTGACATAGCAGGGACCATTATATTCAGCTACAGCTTCTATGACTTTTTTTGTTTCTGTACCATCTGAAGGGGCTATCACGACTATTCCTGGGATAGCACGCATTATCGCAACATCTTCTATCGCCTGATGAGTCGCGCCATCTTCTCCCACAGATATGCCGCAGTGGGTCGCACATATTTTTACGTTCAATCCGGGATAAGCGATAGAGACACTTACCTGGTCACATGCTCTTTTAGTCGCAAAGACACCGAAAGTCGAAGCAAAGGGGATCTTACCCATTGTAGATAATCCTGCAGCGACACTCATCATATTTGACTCAGCAATACCAAGGTCAAAAAACCTTTCAGGAAATTTTTTTGCAAAAATAGCTGTCATGGTAGATTTGGAAAGATCACAGTCAAGAACCACTATATTCTTGTTTTTCTCCCCAAGTTCTGCCAGTTTTTCTCCATAAGCATTTCTCGTTGCTACTTTTTCTTCACCCTCATACATTACTTTTTTAAAATCTTCTGCTAACATGACCGGCCTTTCATCTAAATTTACCATTTAATATAAAAATATTGGCTGAAATGACATTGATTGACTTTTTAAATGATATTCTACAAAATATTGTTTAAAATTTATAGCACCGAATAACTTATCCAGTAATATTTTATTAGAAATGTAATAAAAAAAATGAGCACCCTTTCACAAAAAAACAGAAATCTTATTTATCCGGCATTATTATGGTTTTTTATTTTTTTTATTCTTCCACTTTCAATTATTTTTATTTACTCTTTTACAACAGATTATCTGTTCCTTGGGCACAAAGTAAATTTCACTTTTGAAAATTTTCTTGTCATCTTCAGAAGAAAGTATTACCTGATAATACTTCTTCGGTCATTAAAAATAAGCAGTATTACAACATTCTTCTCTATTTTATTTTCATACCCCGTGGCATATTTTCTGGCAAAAAAGACCAGGTTTGACAGGATGCTTGTGGTACTATTGATGATACCATTCTGGATAAATTATCTAATAAGGATCTTTGCCTGGAAACTTCTTCTTTCTGAAAACGGGGTGATAAACCAGTTTTTATTGTGGATTGGGATCATCGATGAACCTTTCAAGATCCTCTACTCGCAGACTGCTGTGATACTTGGGCTTATTTATACATACACTCCGATGATGGTCCTTCCGCTTTATGCTACCATCCTGAAGATCGACAACAGCCTTATTGAGGCTTCCAGGGATCTTGGAGCATCAAGGATAAGGGCTTTTTTCGATATCACTTTTAAACTGAGCCTGACAGGCATTTTTGCGGGTACCCTTCTTGTATTTATTCCCGCTCTTGGTTCATTTGCAATACCGGCGATCCTCGGAGGGACAGATTCTGTCATGATCGGCAATATGGTCGAAAACCAGTTCTTCCATATAGGAAACTGGAACTTCGGGTCCTCTTTTACATTGACGCTTGCGGTGCTTTCGATCATTCTTATCCTTTTCTATTCAAGGATCTTCGGCCTGGAATCGATTTATAAAAACAGAGGAGTATGATGGGCAAAAAAAGACCGGTCCTTTTGACAATTTATACTGTTTTGTTTTTCATTTATATTTTTGCGCCTATAATATTGATCTTCATCTTCGCCTGGAACAACGGTGAAGGTTATAACCTCCCGCTGCAGGGAGCGACCTGGAAATGGTTTGCCCAGCTTTTTAAGGATAAAATCGCTATTGAGGCCATAAAAAACAGCCTGATTATAGCAGTAGTTTCTGCAACGGTCTCTACTGTTTTGGGCACCGGACTTGCGCTGGGTATCATAAAAGGTATGTCCAGGTTCAGGACCGGTTTTATCACTCTGCTGATGCTCCCTGTCCTTATGCCAAGCCTCACGATAGGGATCTCTGCACTGGTTTTTTTCAGGACGATCAATATACCGCTTGGAATACCAATAGTCATACTTTCCCATGTTTCCATAAGCATGAGCTATGTCTTTTTAATAATGATAGGCAGGATAGAAGGTCTTTCCATGGAAGTACAGGAAGCAGCAATAGACCTTGGTTCGACCTGGATAGGAAGCTTAAAAGATATAATCTTACCTATAATGCTTCCTGCGATCCTTGCAGGCTGGCTTTTCTCTTTCATGATTAGCTGGAATGAATTTATTGTAACGTATTTTTTGATCGGTACCGAAGTGACCCTTCCGATATATATATTTTCACAGCTTCGGTTCGGCATATCACCAAAAGTCAATGTAATATCAGTCCTGATTACTTTATTTACATTAATAATAATCGCGGCGCTTTTTGCCAGTAGCAGGATCTTTAGCAATATAAGGTCAAGGCTTAGATGATAGAGATATCACCAGACCATATCATTATTAAATAGTTAACATCTAACTAAAAAGAATATAAAATAACTAAAGTCTATAAAAAAGATAAAAGGAGTTTCAATGCAGAAAACAGCAAAGACTATGGTAACGCTTCTTGCATTAATATTGATGGTATTTCTTATATCATCGGCTACTGTAGGATGTAAAGATGAGATCCCAAAGGAACTGAGCGTATACGTCTGGGAAGGTTATCTGCCTGATGCTGCTATCAGCATGTTTGAAGAGGAAACAGGCATCAAGTTAAATGTCACCTTTGCTACTGATAACGCCATGATGCTGACTTTACTTAAAGGTGGAGGAAAAGCTGATATTGTCATGCCAACACAAAACCAGGTAAACAGGTTCTATGAAGAGGGATTGGCCCAACCACTGGACCTGAAAAATATCCCAAACTACGATAAAGTGTCATCTGCCCTCAAGGAACAGCCCTGGGCAAAATGGGACGGGTCAAGCATGGGATCAGGTGACGTCTATGTCATACCTTATGTGTTTGGTACAAGCGGTATCGTCATCAATACAACAAAATATTCAGGTAGCACCGATAATGTGGGCTGGGATCTTTTATGGGATCCTGAGTTAGTCCGGCAGGGTATCATCAAAAAATGCAGCTGAATCACTCATGATCACACTGGATGTACTTGGCATACCAAGGGAAAAACTTTTAACAGACACGCAGACGACACTTGAACAGGCAAGACCCAAGGTCCTGGAATTAAAAGATAATGTTTTAAAATTCTATGATACAGGAGCGGAACTACTTGACCTGCTAAAAAACGAAGAAATATATGTAAGCCATATCTGGGATGGAGGAGGGAGAAAGTTGATGCAGTTTGACACTAAATTTATATATTTACTCCCTAAAACAGGTGGCCTGGGATGGACCGACACATTCATGATACCTTCTTCCGCAGAAAATTTACAGGGTGCTCAGATCTTTATTAATTTTATGTTAAGGCCTGAGATCGCAGGTATGCTTACTGCAGAGTCAGGATATACTACGACTGTAAAAGGTGCACTTGACGGGCTTGATGCAGCACAAAAGAAGCTCTATTATTTTTCCGATACAGACCTTGAAAAATTAATATGGCAACCAAATTTTTCTGAGGATGTGATAGAGGCTTACACTACTTTCTGGGAAGAGATCTCGACTGAATGACCCAGGAAAACATAAAGGGTGACATACTAAAAACAAAAATGGATTGTCACCCTTTATTATTTGATCGAATTATGTATTTTATGATCTATACTATACCCTGCTCCATCATTGCATTAGCGACCTTTTTAAATCCGGCTATATTTGCACCTACCTCCAGGTTTCCCTCAAAACCATATTTTCTTGCAGCTTCGTCAGATATCTTATAGATGTTTTTCATTATTTCTTTCAGTTTTTCATCTACTGCAGCAAATGTCCAGGCTATGCGCATAGTATTCTGTTGCATTTCAAGAACAGAAGTCGCAACACCACCGGCATTCGCAGCCTTAGCGGGTCCATATAGGGTCTTATTTTTTAAAAATATTTCTATTGCTTCAGGAGTACACGGCATATTTGCCCCTTCTGCTACAGCTATACATCCATTGCTTACAAGTGTTTTGGCTGCATTTCCATCCAGTTCATTCTCTGTGGCACAGGGTAATGCAATATCGCACTTTACATTCCAGATATCTCCACAGACCTCCTCGTACTCTGTCCCCTGCCCCGGGAGGAAGCATTCCCTTATTCTTTTTCGTTTAATTTCTTTGCCATCCTTGACAAGTTTAAAATCTATCCCCTTAGGGTCATATATGTACCCGTTTGAATCGCTCATCGCTACAACGACTCCACCCAGCTGCTGGATTTTTTCAGCAGCATATATAGAAACATTGCCGGAGCCTGATATCACTACTTTTTTCCCTTTGATCTCTATTTTTTTTGATTTAAGCATCTCTTCCAGAAAATAGACAAGTCCATATCCCGTTGCTTCTGTCCGGACAAGGCTACCACCATAAGTCAATCCCTTGCCCGTAAGTACGCCCTCAGATATATTTTTAATCCTCTTATATTGTCCGTAAAGAAAACCTATCTCCCTTGAACCTACGCCTATATCTCCAGCCGGCACATCCAGGTCTCCACTGACGTGCCTGAAAAGCTCTGTCATAAAACTCTGGCAGAATCGCATTACCTCATAATCTGATTTTCCCTTCGGGTCAAAATCACTTCCGCCTTTTCCCCCACCAATGGGTAACCCGGTAAGAGAATTTTTTAATATCTGCTCAAATCCAAGAAATTTTAAGATCCCGATATAGACTGAAGGGTGAAAACGAAGCCCACCTTTATATGGGCCTATGGCACTGTTAAACTGTATACGGTATCCCCTATTAACATGCACCTTTCCACTATCATCGACCCAGGGGACGCGAAAGAGAATCTGTCTTTCAGGTTCTACAAACCTTTCAAGAAGTCCTGCTTTTTCATATTCCGGGTGGTCCTCCATTACTGGTTCTATTGAACGAAGGACTTCTGATGCTGCCTGGTTAAACTCAGGCTCGTTCGGGTTTTTTTGTTTCACACTTTCTGCGATCTTTTCACAATAAGTCATTTGCTCTCCTTTTTGTTTGTTTCATTTTTTAAATAAGTAAATAAAAAAGCACTATTTTCTGCGCAATATAAAATGCACCAAAAAATAGAGCTTCTTTGCCCTTTGTTTTTCTGCACGTCTTTGTGCAGGATATATTTTTAGCCTAGAACCTTATTACTGATATGAAATCTTGATAAATCGTTTTTATAGATTTTAATTAGATTTTAATTAAAAAGCAAAATGAATCAAGATTTATTTTTCTAATCTCTTAAAATTTTCTTTTGCTTACAACATTTTTAAAAAAATATATAATATCAGCAATGAAAAATATAGTAGAAGTCAAAAACATTACAAAGGCATATGGAAATGTGACAGCCGTCAATGACGTCACATTCAACATTAAAGATGGTGAGTTTTTTTCCTTGCTGGGTCCCTCTGGTTGTGGAAAAACGACTATATTAAGAATAATAGGCGGTTTTATTGATACTGATAAGGGAAAAGTATTGATCGACGGTAAAGATATGAAAAATGTCTCTCCCAATAAGCGAGATACCAGTATGGTTTTTCAGAATCTGGCGCTTTTCCCACATATGAATGTCTCAGATAATATAACTTACGGACTCAGAAAGAGAGGGCTTCAAAAAGACCTGATAAATGAAAAATTAAATACTTTTTTATCGGTCATAAACCTAACTGGTTATGAAAATAGAAGAATAACGCAATTATCGGGTGGACAGCAACAGAGGGTTGCGCTTGCAAGATCACTTATTATAGAACCAAAAATATTACTCCTGGATGAACCGCTTGCATCACTTGATAAAAAGCTCAGAATATCGATGAGATCTGAACTGAAAGACATACAGAGAAGGACAGGTACTACTTTTTTATATGTGACCCACGATCAGAGTGAAGCTCTTACAATGTCTGATACTGTTGCTGTGATGAATTTTGGACAGATAATACAGATGGGAAAGCCTGACCATCTTTATGACCAGCCCGGAAATTCTTTTGTGGCTGATTTTATTGGAGCTGGAAACTTCATTAAGATCAAAAAAACGGAATTTAATGGTGATAAATATATTATTACCACTGAAAAGGGTGGAAAGATACTACTTGATAAAAATAACATTCCCAAAATAACAAATAGCAGTGACCGGGTCTTTTTTATAAGGCCGGAAAAGATCAAGATCTTAACAAATGTTGGGTCCTGTAAATCGGATACAAAACCTCCGGCCAATCATTTTACTGGCAACATAGTAAAAAGGATATTTGAAGGTCCCGATATCAGGCTTTTTCTTTTTTCAGAACAGATAGGTGAGGTTATAATTGAATTAAAAAGTGACCGGACCTACCGAAATTATAAAGACGGCAATGATATCTCTTTTTTCTGGAACAGCAATGACGGTACTATTTTAGAAGGACCATGACCCCCATATAAATAGTAGGTTAATTTGGATTTATACTGCTTATTTCCAATATTGCTTTTTCTCTCTGTTCTGTAGATGGTGTTTTACCATGCCACTCACACTGGTCTTCCATAAAGGAAACGCCCTTACCTTTTAAGGTGTTGGCGATTATACAAACAGGCTTTTTATTGATCTTAGAAGCTTGCTTTATTGCACTGTCTATCTGCTCCATATCGTGGCCATCTATTTCCAGAACTTCCCAGCCAAATGCTCTCCATTTTTCCGCCAGGGATTCAGTATTCATTATATCCCTGGTATAGCCGTCTATCTGAAGTCCGTTCTTATCAAGTATCACAGTGAGGTTATCAAGCTTGAAGTGGGCAGCTGCCATAGCTGCCTCCCAGATCTGGCCCTCGTCGCATTCCCCATCGCCAACGACTGCAAATACCCTGCTTTTAAGACCATCAAGTTTTGCCCCTATCGCCATTCCCACTGCACATGAAAGACCCTGTCCAAGTGAGCCGGTAGTGATATCCACTCCGGGAGTTTTTTTCATATCAGGATGACCCTGGAGGATACTGCCAAATTTTCTTAAAGTCGAAAGATGTTTTTTATCAAAATAACCCTTTTCAGCAAGTGCCGCATAAAGGACCGGGCAGGCATGGCCCTTTGAAAGGACTATCCTGTCCCTGTCTATCATCTTTGGATTTTTAGGATCAAGTTTTAAAAGTCCACTAAAATACAGATATGCAAAAACATCTGCCATGGAAAGGGAGCCCCCTGAATGTCCTGAGCCTGACAGGCAAAGCATATCTATGATGTCTATACGGATATTTTTTGCTGCCTCGACCAAAGTTTTTTTTGTCTCCTTGTCCATGAAATTCCTTTCTATCTTTCCAAGATTGTTTTCAAAATAAAATGTCTGCAGTTAGAAGAACTTATTTTCATTGATTATATACCAGATCAACTGTTTTAAGAAATTAAAAAGGGTAAACAACCCCTTTACCCTTTTTAAACAAACGAATAATTTTTATCACTTTCAATATGTAATATTTTTAATACTCAGAAAATATGAATCAATACATGGAAGAGGCAAGACCAGCTGCCAGACCCCATGCACTGAGTATTATTACCATAGACAGTATCCAGGGCAATACTACACCAAGAACAATTCCTGTAATATCAAATTTTTTCCCGGCTGCACCTGATTCACCATTTTTGATCTTTACCAGATCGATTATTCCCATTATTATTGCTGCAAGGCCAGAGGCCCAGCCTGCAAAAGGTATAATGCTGCAGATACCACAGATCAATGAGCCTTTTGCCAGTCCACTTGGAGAACCCTTTTCGTCTACCATTATTATTCCTTTCCGAGTAGATTAATAATAAATAATTGAGCTAATTATATTTAATTTTAATCATCTATTCAATAACAATTTAAAAATCAAGAAGAAATATTAATCAAAAAGTAATGACAGATAAAAAATATGAGGCTGCTTTGAAGATGGGGATGTTTGTAAAATATGAAGCTATGCGTTTTTAATATTGCCTTTTGCTTCTGAAGGTCTTCCACATTGCAAATACCAGTACACCTATGATCACAACGGAAGTTATTACAATAGTATATATACCATTATCAAAGTTACTTGAATTTGATTCGAGACCCCCTGTTGCTGCCAGAAGATTAGTGGAGCCATCCTTGATCTGCTGGTCAACACTATCACAAAATATCATAAGTGGACTGGCAATACTAATTAAAATTAGAATAATAAGACCGAAAAAAAAATATTTTAGGAAAACCTTTTTCATTTAAAACACCTTAATAATAAAGTACCCAGTTTCAACAACCATAGATGTTCTGTTTCATCGACCATATCTTCAGGTTAAAAACTCCAGTCTTAAAGCAAAAAAAATAAAATAATTATTTTAATATTTAATTGTGTTTTTTAATTATATATATATATTTTATTTTGTCAATATATTTATTATTTTTTGGTTGTATATATAATTTTATATAATTATAAATATTTTAATAATAATAAAATAATATTTATTATCCAATATTTTATTTTGAGCTGTTATATGAGTAAAACAGACGAAGAGGATTCAAAAACAAATTAAGGCGATTAAACAAGCATGCTATACTTGATGTATGTTGTCTTATACGGATTTAAAGGATTTTGATCGAGGTTCAATACATGCTATTTTTCATAGCTATAACTATCGACTTTAGCGACTATGACAGAATCAATGGCCCTTTCCCTTGTCTCATCAGTCTGCCTTGCGGAACTTCCACTTACAACCAGGACCTTTTCCCCGACACCGACACCCACAAGATCTGCAGCAACAAGAAAGCTTTCCAATAGATTACCTTCAAGGTCTATTGCTTTTACTATCATAAGTTTCTTTCCGATAAGAGCCTTGTCTTTCTGAGTTGATACTACTGAACCGACCACCTGACCTAAGATCATTTATCTGCCACTCCAGACTTTTTTTCCTGATTATTATATATATTTACCTGCTCTATGATCGAGACTATTGTCGCATCAGAGGGAACGTCATCCCCTTCAAAGGGCCATGTTGCCTCCATGCCGTCTTCATATCCTATAAAATCACCGACACCTGCATCTGTGGTGTCCACAGCAATAATAGGATTGCCTGTGTTTTTGCCACTGCTCAAATTGACCGGCTGGATTATCTGGAGTTTTTTCCCAAGAAGGCCCTTATATTTCATTGTAGCCACGACATTACCGATTACTTTTGCATAAAACATATTATTATTATACTAATTTTAGAATATTAATTAAATCACAGGATTATTTTAATCCGGCCATCTTTTTTGCTGCTTTTAATGTATTGCTCAGGAGCATCGCAATTGTCATAGGGCCTACGCCACCTGGTACAGGAGTTATGTGAGATACTTTTGGTTCGACTTTTAGAAAATCGACGTCCCCTATGAGAGTAGCGCCCTTGGTATCAAAATCCTGTTTTCTCCATTCAAGAAGTTCAGGATTGGCTTTTTCTTTTGTTATCCTGTTTATACCGACATCTATTACAACTGAACCTTCTTTGACCATATCACCTTTGATAAGGTATGGAACACCCGTTGCAACTATCAAGATATCAGCATTTAGAGTATGCATTTTCAGGTCTCTTGTCTCAATATGGCATATTGTCACTGTGGCCCATTCGTTTAACAATAAGAGAGTGCAGGGTTTTCCTACTATTTCACTGTGGCCCACCATTGTAGCATTGGCGCCCTTTATTGTTATATTTTCACGTTTGAGCATTTCGATTATTCCGGACGGTGTAGCCGGCACAAGACATTCCTCCTGGGCGACTAGCCTTCCCATATTTACAGGATGAAAGCCGTCGACATCTTTTTCAGGGAGGATCGCTTCAAGCACCTTGTTTTTATCGACCTGCTGGGGCAGTGGAAGCTGTACGAGTATCCCATGTATATCATCTCTATTGTTTAATAAATCGATCTGCTCAAGTACGTCTTTTGTGGAAACTGTGTCCGGCATCTTTATAGTTTCAGATGCAAATCCGACTTCGTCACAGCCTTTTTGTTTGCTGCCTACATAGACCTTAGAAGCAGGGTTTTCCCCTACCAGTATTACGGCAAGACCGGGTTTTATTCCCTTTGTCCTTTCAAGTTCAGCCACTTCCTGTTTTATCTCATTTTTTATGTCGGAAGATATCTTGCTTCCATTTATCAATTGTGCCATTTTCCACCCCTGTGTTTTTATTTTAAATTTTATATTTTCGTTTTAACTACTGTCTCCATATAAGGACAACTGTCTGCACGGAGATGATAAGAACAAGAACATCCCTGCCAAAATACTCCGGATTTAAAAGAGACCGACTATTTTGCCATTTTCATCGATATCGACCTTGTTCCCAGCCGGTACTTTTGGCAGCCCGGGCATCGTCCGCATCTCACCAAGCAGTGGATAGAGAAAACCTGCTCCTACAGATGCCCTTATATCCCTAATAGGAACCCTGAATCCTGTCGGCCTGCCCTTGAGATTTGGGTCATGGGACAGAGATAGGTGCGTCTTTGCCATACAGATCGGTAATTTGTCAAAACCCTGTTTTGTAAACAGGTCTATCCTGCTTTCTGCAAGCGGCAGATAATCTACACCATCAGCACCATATATTTTTGTAGCGATCGTCTCTATCTTCTTTTTTATGGGCCATTCAAGCGGGTACAGGAATTCAAACTTGGAAGGTGTTTCTGCTGCTTTTACAACAGCTTTTGCCAGCTCTTCTCCACCTTCTCCACCTTTCAGCCAGACCTTAGAGACAACAGCATCCACTGCACCAGCAGCTATTGCACGGGATCTTATGGCTTCTACTTCTTCAGAAGAGTCTGCATCAAATGCATTTATAGCAACTACTACAGGAAGTCCAAAAAGCTTCATGTTCTCTATCATCTTTTCAAGGTTTCCACAGCCTTTTATTACTGCTTCCACATTAGGTCTGTCCATAGCTTCCTTATCGACAGCCTGTCCTGGAATGAAAACGAAACCTCCACCATGCATCTTCAGTGCACGTACGGTGCAGACTATGACAACTGCATCAGGTTTAAGTCCGCTGTATCTGCATTTTATATTCATAAATTTTTCTGCACCCATATCAGCTCCGAAACCACTCTCAGTTACGACATAGTCAGCAAGTTTTATGGCTATCTGGTCCGCGATTATCGAACTGTTTCCGTGTGCTATATTAGCAAACGGGCCGGCATGCACAAAACATGCGCCGTGCTCAAGAGTCTGGAGTATGTTTGGTTTTATTGCATCTTTCATAAGGACCGTCATTGCTCCTGCACACTTGAGGTCTTCGGCTGTAACAGCTTTTCCACTCCGGCTGGTACCGATTACTATCCTGCCCAGCCTTTCCCTCAGGTCCCTAAGGCTGGTAGTAAGAGCAAGAATGGCCATAGCTTCAGAAGCTACAGTTATGTCGAACCCGGTCTCCCTCGGGAGCCCGTTCTGCGCACCTCCCAGGCCTACTATAATATTCCTAAGGACTCTATCACTTATATCTATGACCCTGTTCCAGGAAATACTGAAGGGATCTATATCAAGATCATTGCCTTTCATAAGATGAGTATCCAGGAAAGCTGCCAGAAGATTATGCGCCATACCGACTGCATGAATATCCCCAGTAAGGTGGAGATTAAAATCTTCCATAGGTATTACCTGCGAGTACCCTCCTCCTGCAGCTCCTCCTTTTATTCCAAATACAGGACCGAGGGAAGGTTGCCTTATGCAGGTTATGGTCTTCTTGCCGATCTTATTAAGTGCCTGACTCAATCCTATGGTAGTTACAGTCTTACCTTCTCCAAGAGGTGTGGGTGTAATAGCAGTCACATCTATGTACTTGCCATTGGGTCTGCCCTTAAGGTCATCCAGTATCTCAAGCTGGATCTTTGCCTTGTAATTACCGTAAAGTTCAAGATACTTTTCATCGATCCCGTAGTCCTGCGCTACTTCTTTTATGGGTTTTATACTGGCGGCCTGAGCGATCTCAATGTCGCTTTTCATGATACTCCTCCTTGGGTCCTAGTAAATATTAGTCTTCCTTGAAGCTTAAAAGATTATCATGCCTTAATGCTATTTCAGGTAACATTGAGGCCTGATAATAATTTAGAATTATATATGAATTATATGCCTGTTACAATAATATAATGTTAAGTTTCTATCTTGTAGAAACTCATAAAGGCTTCGCTTGGGATGGAAATCTTGCCGATCTGCTTCATCTTCTTTTTGCCTTTTTTCTGTTTTTCCAGCACTTTTCTCTTCCTGGAGATATCTCCTCCATAAAGCCCCGATGTCACGTCCTTCCTGTATGGGGCTATCCTTTCCTTTGCGATCACTCTTTTACCTATTGCTGCCTGTATTGCTATTTCAAAATTCTCCCTTGAGATAAGTTTTCTGAGCTTTGTTACCATCTCTCTACCTATTGCGTATGCTTTTTCTTTATGCACTACTGTCGATAGTTCATCGACCTGATTTCCGGCTACAAGAATATCAAGCTTGACAAGTTCTGAAAGCTTAAATCCATAAAACTCATAATCAAGCGATGCAAAACCGGCGCTGACAGATTTTAAAAGATTAAAAAAGTCAACTATGACTTCTGATAAGGGCAGGAAATATTTTATCTCGACTCTTTCAACAGAAATATACTGCATATCTACAAATTCTCCACGTTTTCCATTCGCAAGGCTCATTATATCGCCTATATAATCCTTGGGGCTTATTATAGTGGCGGTCACAAAAGGTTCATGTATTTCTTTTATCTTTTCCTCGGGTGGAAAGTCAGAGGGTTTTTTTACCTCCATTTCCGTTCCATCATATAAGAAGATCTTAAAAGCTACATTGGGGGCAGTCGTTATAAGGCTAAGTCCATATTCCCGTTCCAGTCTTTCTTTGACAATATCCATATGCAGCAACCCTAAAAAACCGCACCTGAACCCGAACCCGAGTGCATTTGATATTTCAGGGGCATAGTCCAGTGAAGAATCGTTTAAGATCAATTTTCCGAGAGCATCCCTCAATTCTTCATAGTGGACACCTTCTACAGGAAAAAGTCCGCAATAGACCATTGGTTTCGGTTTTTTATGACCCGGAAGCAAGGACCCTGCTGGATTTTTTAATTCTGTTATTGTATCTCCTACAGAAACATTCCCGATCTCTTTGATCCCGGTGATTATGTAACCCACTTCTCCTGCTGTAAGACTATCCTTTTTTATCATCTTTGGATTTAGTATCCCGACTTCTTCTATTATAGTGGTGCTGTCCTCTGCCATAAATCTTATCTTCATCCCTGCTTCTATCGAACCATTTACTACTCTAATAAAAACTACTATTCCCCTGTAAGAATTATATTCAGAATCAAATATCAGCGCCTGCAGCGGTTCCTGCGCGCTGCCCCCGGGTGCCGGAACATCAACGACTATCCTCTCCAGTATTTCCTCAACACCCTGTCCGGTCTTGGCGCTTACATCCAGGATCCTGCTTTTCTCAATCCCCATCACGCTTTCAAGTTCGCTCCTGACTTCTTCCGGTCTTGCACTTTTCAGATCTATTTTATTTATTACAGGAATGATCTCGAGATCATTTGTCATAGCAAGATATACGTTTGCAAGAGTCTGGGCCTGTATACCCTGGGTAGCATCCACCACCAGTACCGCTCCCTCGCAGGCAGCCAGACTTCTTGATACCTCATATGAAAAATCAACATGCCCTGGAGTATCTATAAGATTGAATATATATTGAAACCCGTCTATTTTACAGTTATATAAAACTCTTACAGCGTGAGCTTTGATGGTTATCCCACGCTCTCTTTCAAGGTCCATGTCGTCAAGGTACTGATCAAACATCTCCCTTGGGCTTATTGTCTCGGTAAACTCCAGTATCCTGTCGGCAAGCGTAGACTTCCCGTGGTCTATATGTGCTATTATTGAAAAATTCCTTATTAATCTTTTATCAGTCATGCTTTTTTTAATGTCAGGCTATTTTTAGAGACTATCGGTCCCTGGGACACTTCCTCTCTTTTTTAGGTTTTTAAATAGGTTTAAAACAAATTTTATCTCTTCCATCCTGAAAATATAAGTTAAAAATATATAGAGACCTGCTCCAAATAATATTATCCCGATTACGATTATGATAAGAAAGAACAGATTTTTATATGCAAATACCTGAAGATATTTCCACAGAAAGAACAAAGATGCACCCATGATCGCGGAAGAGATCAAGATCTTGCCAAAGGAAAGTGCTATACGCTTGCCACCGATATTACCTATTTTTTTCCTTAAAATAATGACCAGTACCACAACATTAAAAACAGCGACAAGGCTGGTAGAAAGAGCTACTCCAGATACGTCCATAAACCTGATAAGTACCCAGTCCAGAATAGCATTTGCTATTATAGAAAAAAGTGCGACTTTTAGCGGGGTCCTGACATTTTTAAATGCATAATAGACCCTGTTTAGGACCATTAATAATCCAAAGAATAGTAATCCCAGACTGTGGAATATCAATATGAAAGATACTTTTGCTGTATCCTGTGCCAAAAAATTATTGTGCTCAAACAATAGTTTGATAATAGGGTAGCTTAAAATAGCCAGACCGGTTGAAGCAGGGATCATCACATATCCTATTTCCCTTACTCCAAGTGAAAAACTTTCCTTTATGCCTTTGGTATCATTTGAGGCAGCCTGTCTGGAGATCAAGGGATATAACACTGTTATCACCGCAACAGAAAAAACCCCCAGAGGCAGGTTTGTCACTCTCCAGGAAATATCAAGTGCAGTGGTATTTCCTGCGCCAAGATTTAATGCAAAAAATTTATCGACACTGTTATTAAGCTGCACTGCTCCAAGGCTTAAGAGTATGGGTACCATCAATGCGAAGATCTCCTTAACGGCGCTACTCTTAAAATCTATCTTAAACTTATACCTTACTCCTGTGACCCTGAGTTGCGGCAATTGTATCATTAAATGGAGTACTGCACCCACCATTGTGCCTATTGCCATGCTTATTATCCCGTATCTATTATTAAGGAAGATAACAAATACGATTATCATTATATTTAATATGAATGGGGCAAAAGCAGGGATAGCAAAAACATTATGTGAATTCAGGATCCCTGCTGTCAGGCCTGACATGCTCAGCATCAGGACTGAGAAGGACACTATCCTGCTCATGGATGTAAACTTAACTATATCCAGTCCATTATTTGCGATCCTTGAAAGCATCATGCCTATCTGCGGCGATAGTATAAAAAGTAAAATAGAAAGCAATATAAAAAAGATTATCATAATATTTGTAATAGAGTTTAAAAATATTTTTTGCTCCTGGCTCTTTTTCTCCCTTAAAAACACTGAATAAACCGGGATGAATGCCGCAACAACAAGAGATTCGGCAAAAAGTATTTTGAAGAGGTTTGGTATGAAAAATGCCCATGTGTATGCGTCTGTATCATAGCTTATCCCAAAATATCCAGCCATTATCTGGTCCCTTACAAGACCTGAGATTTTGGAAAGTAGTATTGCTAGGATAACGATTACTGTTGCGTTAAAAATCCTTTTTCTGGAAAGTAAATAATCCTGGTTAACATCCTGCATAATGCACGGTATTATATCATTATAATTTTACTAATTATAATAAATATTTGTATTTTTTAAAAAAGGTGATAAAATGACTCCTCGTTTGAAAATGAAGTTAATATGGAGGTTATACATAAATGCCAAATATCAAATCTCAGATAAAAAGAGATAAACAGAACCTAAAAAGGGCCGAAAAGAACAGGATGCTAAAGAGTAAGATAAAGACTTTACATAAGAATTTTACCTCTTCTGTCGATGAAAAAAATATTGAAGAAGCTCAAAAAGACTTAAAAGAGTACTATAAGACACTTGATAAAGCTGCAAAAATCAATACTATCCATAAAAACACTGCTGCAAACAAGAAATCAAAAGCTACAAAAATGCTCAACAGGATCACTGTAAAGCAAACCTAGCTTTGCTGGTTGACTATTTCGTTTATCATTTTCAAAGTAAGATTATATTCCTTAAAATCTGCTGTCCTGAAACCAATATCATATCTGGATAAAACATCAAATATGTTGATTATTTCTTCAGTACTATATTTTCTGGAAAACCTCGTATAATTAGCAAGCAACCTTGGTATCATATAAGGCAGGTGCCCGAGATGGCGCATAATGTATGATCTTGCTGGCTGGTCAGCCGGCATATTATTCTGTCTTTTTACATTACCTGCCCTTATATATAACATGGCTTTAAACATCCTGTGCAAGAGGGTAATGACACCAGAGATATTTTCTTTCTCAAGTCTTAAAGCTTTCAAGACTTTTAAAGCATTCTGTTTATCCCTGTTTCCTATGCAATCTATAAGGTCAAATATCTTCATCTCATAGACTCTATAAACAAGTTTTTCGACTATTTTTTCATCGATTACCTTTTCACGCTCGGAAATTATATAGGTAAAAATTTTTTCATATTCCATTCTCAATAGATCGAGATCAAAATTTACATTTTCAATAAGTCTGAGTGAAGCTTTCGAAGTAAAACGTGTACCATCAAGTTCAGATTTTTCTTCAAGCCATTTCCTGAGGCTTCCTGTCTGAGGTGCAGTTATCTTTTCTATTAAACCTTTTTTCTTTAAGGAATCCAGTAAGCTTTTTTCAGGTTCTCTTTTTGCCGAAAGATCCTTAAGGGAACTCATGATCAACGCAGTACCGTAATTTTTTATGTCAACATCCTCTACTATTTTATTTATCATCCTTATCTGTTCAGAAGATAGTTTTTCTATGTTCTTCAGGATAGCGATCTTCTTTTCTGAAAAAAAAGAAGGGGTGTTGTAAAAATTCAGGAATTCGCTTTCATCTATTCCTTCACTGCAATAAAATATCTTGATATCCGAATCAGGGTTTAAGATATCTTTAAAACTATTTTTTATTCCATTTATCTTTTCATCCAGTATGGAACTGCTGGCGCTTACAAATAAAACAGTGGGCCCTAAATCCTTAAAATCACTCATCATCTCATTATTCTCTCTTTTTTTGCCAGAGATCTTGAAATAATAAAAAACACAAACAATATTACAATATAATATATTAAGAGGTGGATTGTTTCAAAGTTATTACTTTTAATTGTAGAAAATCCGATATAGCGCCAGGTTTCAGATATCTTTAATAGAATAAAAACTGGTATCCTTGCAGCTTGAAGAAGCAACTGACCATATGGAGGCCATATAAGAATCACAGCAGAAGAAACAAACAGGAGCGATAGAAACCCGTAAAAAACCGGAATGGCAATGACATTTGACATAAAAGATATTACAGGCGATTCTCCAAAAAGGTATAGCAACAGGGGCAGAACAGTTATATTTATAGAAAATACAGCAATAAATGAGGATAAAAAATAGTTTTTCACAGGTGTATCCTCAGGGTTTTCAGAATTGCGATCTTTTTTTCTTATTTTAATCATCCTGTTTTTTAGTTCATTGAAAAACAGGATCAAAGGTTCCCTGGCATATATCAATCCAAAAACTGATAAGAAAGAAAGCCAGAAACCCATATTCAAAAAAAACCTGGGTTCCAGTACAAGTAAGAAGATGTATGAAAAGCTTAAGACATTTTTTCTGCTGTATTCCTTTCCCCAGTACAGGGCAAGCAAAACAAAAAAAGCCATTAAAGTAGCTCTTAAGGCACTTGCTCTCTGGCCGATTATGAAATTATATATAAGCAGAATAAAAACGATCATCACTATTTCTATATATTTTAAAAAAGAATTTTTTTTATTTTTTTTAAAGTCTTTAGTAAAAAACCTTATGACTTTTGTGATGATCATTATAAAAAAAGAAACGTGAAGACCTGATATTGCAAGGAGATGATAAATACCGCTTTTTTTAAAATCTGAAGATATAGCCTCCGGAATAACATATGTGTTTCCAAGCATCACTGCTTCACATATACTCGCCTGCCTGTATTCAAGACAATCATACATGCTATATTTCAGGCAATTATATATCCTGCTTCTAAGCTTAAATATATCAAACCTTGATTTTCTTTCTTGCAGGGAAAGTCCTGTATCATAGCCGTTCAAAAAAATGGATCCTTTATCAAACCGCAGAATGCATTTATATTTAATAAGATCATCACGTTTTACCAAATTACCGGATCGTGTTTTTACTATGACCATAAACTCCCCGTTAAACTCCTTATTGAAGTTAGTTCTCTTTTCTGTATCGCTTCTTTTGATAGTATCTACTTCCATAAAGAACAGTATGCCACCCTTAAAAGTATTTATATGGCTTGACACCCTTCCTTCCACCGTCACATCGACCTCATCTGTTATTTTTTTTAAATCCTTTGTGTCTGCTAATATATTTTTTGAATCAAAAGAATACGCAGCATTACAGATAAGCCCGCAGATAATAAAAATCATTATAGAAAGAAATAAAAACCACGCTAAAAACCTTCTTTTAAAAAAGGTATTGCATTTCAGAGTAAGGCATAACAATGCTGATACTGCAAGAAATAATACTGAGATCAGTATTGTGGGCATGATCTTATATGAAAAGATAATTGGAAAATTTTTAAAGACATAGAAACCTGCAGAAAGGGAAATTGCCCAGAAAAGATGGTAGTATTTTTGGATTATACCGATATGAGATCCCTTATCTGTGCAAATTTCTTTTCACCTATACCGGCTACATTCATGATATCCTCTTTGGATCTGAAAAAACCAAATTTATTTCTGTAATCGATTATTTTGGCAGCTGTCTGCTCGCCTATACCGGGAAGGAGCTGAAGCTCTTCACTCGAAGAAGTATTAATATTTACCAGCTTTGTGGAATTTTCCTGATACGTGTCTCCCTGTCCGATACCGTTGCCAAAATCTTGAGAAAATATGTCCAGACCATCCACTTCCGCTGAAGAAGGTATATAGACCTTATCACCATCATTTAATTTTTTTGCAAGATTTACTGCTTCCAGAGATGCTTCTTCTGTCGCTCCACCACACATCTCTAAAAGGTCAGATATTCTTGCGTTATCTTTTAGGGTATAAACACCTGGATCTTTTACCTGACCGCATACATAGACTATTATTTCCAAAAATCTAGATGTGGAGGAGCCTTGAACGCTCTCCTCCTGGTCTTTGCCAGTATGAAGGGGGCCAGTCTCATAAGTTGATCCATCAGTTTTGCTGCTATCCTCTTCTGTCTGCACCAAAAGACTTTCAAGGATATTGTCCCTTCTTGTTATCTGGTTTTTCTGATAGAAATAAACAGAAACAGAAAAAAAAGAGACAAAAACTACAAGAATTATAAGCGAAAGATAAAAATGCTTTTCCCTTTTATATTTTAACCTGGCTGCAAATAATCTTATCCTGTCCGAGCCCTGTTTTAAATCCATAACAACCTGATCTTGTAAAGGAGTTTCCTGAAAAATAATCTTTAAAAATAGAAAAGAATTTTATTAATATAGCATAATTGCACATATATATATTAGCATAAAAAAAGGGAGATTAAAAGCTTTTTTTGTAAGGTCAGTTACTTGTTACAATATTTACCAGTTTGTCGGGGACAGAGATCTTCTTGATGATCTTCTTATCAGCTATAAATCTTTTTATTTTTTCTGAAGCCAGGGCAAGACATATCAGCTCATCCGTTCCGGTGCCGGGAGTTACATCTATTTTGTCTCGGAGTTTTCCGTTAACCTGGAATATTACAGTTATGGATTCTTCATGGACGATATCCTGGTCATAATCAGGCCAATCCACGAGATGGACACTTCCCTGTCCACCAAACATTTCCCATAATTCTTCTGTAATAAAAGGGGCAAGGGGCGAAAGAAGCAAAAGAGTCTTCCTGCACAGTTCAAAAATGACCCGGGGATCTCTGGATTCCCTTGGGATCTCATCACTATATCTATACATCATATTTATAAGCTCCATCATGGAGCTTATAGCAGTATTAAAATTAAACCTGTTCAGTATATCTGAAGTCACTTTATTGATGGTCTGATGGAGTTTTCTTAACAATTCTTTTTCAATATCTGCAAGTCTACCGTTACTGAACAGCTGTTTTAATTTTTTTTCATTATCACAAGATGCCAGATCTCCAAGGTCCAGCCCATTTAAAAGTTCCCTATTTTCAATCATAATGTTCCAGACTCTTTTTAGAAATCTGTTAGAACCCTCTACCCCGGTATCGCTCCAGTCCACCATTGAGTCAGCAGGACCGATAAAGAGAATATAAAGTCTCAAAGTATCGGCACCGAACTTATTATATATTTCGGAAGGATTGACAAGGTTACCCTTTGATTTTGACATTCTTTTTCCCCCTAAGGTCACAACGCCATGAGGGTAATATTTTGTAAAGGGCTCCTTGAAAGCCACAAGTCCACTATCAAATAAAGCCTTAATAAAAAATCTTGAATAAATAAGATGCATTGTCGCATGTTCGATGCCACCGATATACTGGTCCACCGGCATCCAGTAAGAAGTTGCTTCTTTTTCAAAGGCACCGATTCTGTAATTGGGACTGCAGTACCTTAAAAAATACCATGAGGAACATACAAAAGTATCCATGGTATCTGTCTCCCTTTTTGCAGGACCTCCACACACAGGACACTTCGTATTTACAAATTCTTCACTGTAAGAAAGAGGTGAGAGACCCGTAGGCTTAAAATCGACATCATAAGGAAGAAGTACCGGCAGGTCCGCCTCTCTAACAGGTACGGTACCGCACTTATCACAATAGATTATGGGTATTGGCGCCCCCCAGTATCTCTGTCTGGAGATGAGCCAGTCCTTTAATTTGTAGTTTATGCTAAACCGGCCTATATTATTTTCTTCAAGATAACGGGTTATTTGTACTTTTCCCTTTACTGATGGTAAACCTGTAAAAGATCCTGAATTTACCATAATGCCCTCCCCTTCAAAGGCTGTTTTAAGTTCATTATGGCTCTTTCCGTCAGGAGAGATGACTTCCCTTATTGGGATGTTATATTTTTTTGCAAAAGCAAAGTCCCTGCTATCATGGGCCGGTACGGCCATGATAGCTCCGGTCCCATACTCAAGAAGTACATAGTTTGCGACCCATACAGGTACCCTTTCCCCATTTAATGGGTTTATTACATATCTTCCTGTAAAACATCCCAGTTTTTCAGTTTCCTCTGCACCCCTTTCTATATTGCTTTGTTTAGATATCTTTCTCCGGGTTTCCTCTACCTGGTTTTTTATTTCTTTATCGATCACTATCTCATTTACTAGGGGATGCTCAGCTGCAAGTATAAAAAAAGTGACCCCGAAAAGCGTGTCGGGCCGTGTTGTAAAAACCGGTATTTTTATTTCTTTTTTTTCTTCTTCAAGACCGAAATCAACTATTGCACCTTCACTTCTACCGATCCAGTTTTTCTGAATGGCCAGAGCCTTTTCCGGCCAGCCATCCTTTATCAGTTCCATATCGTCAAGTAATCTCTGGGCATAGTCCGAGATCTTGAAAAACCATTGTGAAAGCACTCTGCCCCTTACCTCACTGTCGCATCTCTCACATTTTCCGTCCACGACCTGTTCGTTTGCAAGTACAGTCTGGCATGAATCACACCAGTTGACAGGGGCCTCTTTTTTTTCAGCAAGCCCCATCTTAAATAAATGTATAAAAAGCCACTGGGTCCATTTATAATAATCAGGTTCACTTGTGATTACCTCATCATTGAAATCATAGGTCATAGCCATTCTTATTAAAGCGGTCCTCATCTTATCGATATTTGCCGTTGTGCTTTTTTTAGGATGTATGCCACTTTTAATAGCAGCATTCTCTGCCGGCAGCCCAAAGGCATCAAATCCTATTGGATGCAGTACACTATATCCTTTCCTGGACATGACCCTTGCGATGACGTCACCTATAGTGTAATTCCTTGCATGACCCATGTGTGGTTCTCCTGAAGGATAAGGAAACATTTCCAGAATATAGTATTTTTTTGTTTTTTCAGGTCTTTTTAATACATTGGTCCTATTTTTTTCCCAGATCCTCAGCCATTTGTTTTCAATATTTTGAGGCTTATAAATTTCTGTGCTTCTCAATTCCTGTACTAAACCTTTCCATTCCTTTTACTCTTTTTAATATCAACATCTGTCCTGTCTTCGACAGCAATATCAGTTTCAAGGGCAATAGTCTTTTTCAGATTAATCCTGGGGTTTTCGCCTTCAGCCTTTTTCAGGCTTGCTTTTATTTTAATCACCTTGGAGTCCCGCCACAATCTTTCAAGATCATAATATAGCCTGTATTCTTCTGTAAAAATATGCACGACAAAATCATCATAGTCCATTAAGATCCAGTTGCCTTCACTGAAACCATCAATATTTAAGGGTATGAGTCCTGATTTTTTAAGGTTCAAAGAGATATCCTCGGAAATCCTTTTGGTGAGTCTTGAATTTTTTGCACTTATTATTACAAAATAATCTGTAATAACAAATCGGGGGCCAACATTAAGTATTTTGATGTATTCTGCATTTTTTTCATCTGCAATACTTGCAACTCTTTTAACCGCATCGATACCGTTTTTTAGTAAATTATTCTCTATCTTTTTTCTGGCACCGCTTTCAATATCGGTTGTGTTCTTCTTATTTTTTACCACTAAATAAAATATCCCGTCATATAGTTTTACTGTTTTTATTGCTACTGCTTGGTATAGTCACTCCCGATTATAACAGTTATGTCAACACTGTCAGGATTATCAGCTGACTCTGATATTGTACCGACACCCAGGGCTTGCTTGATATTTTCAGCCATCACCGAGATACCCTCTTTATTTGTATGTATAAGTATCTTGGTCACTTCATAATTAAACCCATCTGCATTTTTAGTTTCTTTAATATTTATTGTCTTTGAATCTTTATTAAGGTTGTCTTCAAGCATTCCCTTTGCTGTAGAAGCTATTCCCTGAGTTCCTTCCCCATTAAGTATATTGACATCATAGACCTGGCCCTCTATAGGTGCCTGAGGTTCTGTTTCCTGAGTCTGTGGCTGTGCTGCCTGCTCATTTATTGCAACTGCACCTTCGTAATCAAAGTCTTTACCTATAATAAGTATTATATCTGTCGCCTGCTCTGTGCCTTCCTGCACCACAACATTTCCTGCAAGCAGTGTGGCCCTTAACTGCTCCGCCGAGTTCAGGATAATTTCATCCTGGGTGTTTACAAGTATCTGTGTCTCAGCATAATTATAATTGTCAGCATCTCCGATCGTTGGTACATCAAACCTTGAGCTTCCATCAGAAAATTTAAGTCCCTTTAAAAAATCGGAGGTCTTTGTTGCAATACCCTGAACGCCTGCTCCATTAAGAACAGTCACGCTTACTTTTTCACCTAACATCTCCTCAAGTACGGTTTCCTGGGTGACTTCCTGCTCCGAAAAAATATCTGCTACCCTTGAAATGTCCGGGACAAATACTACTGTTCCGGCTTCATCGATAGGTTCTATTCTGCCGTCAAGAGAGTATATTTTATTATTTTCAGCTGAAAGGCTGGATATTGTCGATATAAGTTCTGAAAGCTCTTCGAGGTTAAGGTCCGTATCGATATAATCATTTATCTTGGTCAGGTTTTTTGCAAGATCTCCTTCTTCACTTCCTACTATTTTTTTCATTATGCTATCTATGACTGCTTTATGCTGTTTTATTCCCGAAACACCGGCAGAGGCATCTGTCCCGTTATAATATTCAAGAAAACTTCTGGTGGTCTCACCATTAAGTATATTCTCGCCCTGTTTTAATTCGATATCAGATCCTGTACCTGATGGAAATGTCACTCCCTTGTCAAGTTCGAGCTTGATGCTCTCAAGCTTATTGACAACATTTACGACATCCAGCAGAAGATAATTTCCTGCATCGACTCCAGTATTGTCTTTAATTGTCAGTTTAAGCAGATCGGGTCCGCCAAATTCTACGGACCTGCTCAGGCTGTCAAGGCCAAACCCTGGAATTTCGAACAATGTGTTGACCGGTATACATAAAGTCACAAGTTCCGACTTGCTGCTTGTATATTTTGAAAACATTATAGAATTTATAATCGGTTCGAGCAGGTTATCGTCTGCACAGCTTATGACAATGCTTAAATCCCTGCCCAGCTTCATGGAGCTTGGTACAATAATAGCTTCCTGCTGGGTCGCAGCAGTCTGGTTACTATCACTAAAATACTTATTTTTAATGAACCTGTAGCCAAAGACTATACCGATCGCTACGAGAACGAGAACGGACATGATCACAAGTGTGGAGATCCATAATTTTCTTTTTCTCCGCTTTTCTCTTATTTTAGTACTTCTGAAACCGTCATCTTCTTCTCCGGAAGAATCCCTGAACTCGAAATCAGAATCTGTAAAAAACTCGTCCTCAAGTTTATTGCCTTCCAGCGGTCCCTCCTGCTCTTCATTGCCGTAATAGTCATCGGCATCTAAGTCGTTTTTATATTCATCATCACTTTCATTGTCTTCAGAATCAGACTGGTCCCTCAGTGAATACTTTTTAAAGAGATCTTCTTCATCATCATTATCATCCCTACCATCAAAATAAGATTTTCTGTCATCAGCTGACATTTTTAAAACCTCCACAGATATAATTCCAAATGCTTCCCGTATCAGGGTGAAGTAAACTGTTTTTGCCTAACACATATATTATATTACTTTTATAAACTTCCAGTAAACCTAAATCCAGATCTTTGAGGCATAATTTCCTTAAGTTTTCAATTCCTTCATAATCTCTGGATCTCTCGATCTTGTCTGATATATAAAGTATCCTGTCTATGATATTCATATTTAACGAACCGATGGTATGGGATCTCACAGCATTATGTATCAGTGTATCTGTTATCCTGAGATCCCTCTGCAGAAGGAAAGGGCAAACATAGCTATGTATTATTGGTTTACAGGACATCTCAAAGTCTGAAAGCCCAAGGTCTTTTTCACTGGCAATTTTTACAAGCTCAGAATACTTAAATATTTTTCCATAGTCATGAAGTATAGCAGCGGTACACAAATTGTACATCATTTTATTGAGACTATCAGTACCACTACAGCCGGTAGGATATTTTTTTATATTATTTTTAAGATGAATTGATGCGATCTCTATTGCAAGATCGAGGGTCCCTGTTAAGTGTTTGAAGAGATCCTCGCCAAGGCGGGATCTTGTTTTATTTTTTAAGTCTTCGATTGCTTCCTGCTGGTCCCCAGTCAGGAAGACCTTTGTATTATTTATACAATTCATGTTTCAATAAATAATTAGAGACTCCTTCTGGTAACAGGTAACTTATCGGCTTTTTTTGTTTGATCCTTTTTCTTATATCAGTAGATGAAATTGCAAGGGCAGGGATTTCCATTAAAAAAATGTTGCCTGCAGAATTTTCAAGATTTCCAAATAGCTCTTTTTTTAGGTCTTCAATCCTTTTGATATCATAACCGGGCCTTGTTGCTGCAATGAACTTGCACAGTCCAATGATCTCTTCAGAGGATTTCCAGGTAAGTATTTCAAGGATCGCATCTGCACCTGTTATAAAATATAATGTGGCTTTATCCATGAAAACGCTTTTAAGGTGCTTCAGTGTATCAATCGTGTATGATTTACCCTTGCGGTCTATCTCTACCCTTGAGACAAGGAAGTCAGGGTTTGAAGCCGTCGCTATAACTGTCATCAGGTACCTGTCTTCAGCATCCACCAATATGCCCAGGGTCTTATGGGGAGGTGTACCCGTAGGGATAAAGATGACTTTATCAAGTTTAAACTGCTTCAATGCTTCTTCCGCAGTTACCAGGTGGCCGTAATGTATCGGGTTGAATGTACCACCCATTATCCCGATCTTAAGATGTTTCTTTTTAATAAGTCTCGAAATTTTTTCTTTTTTAGTTATTTGACTCAACTCTTCTGTCTCAAGTTCTAATAAATATCCGGATATATTGATGGATATGCTCTATTTTTATTGCCTGATCTGTCCATCACCAAATACAATAAATTTGTTAGTCATTATCTGTGCCGGGCCCATCGGACCTCTCCAGTGCAGTTTCTGCGTACTTATACCTATTTCTGCCCCCATCCCAAATTCCCCGCCATCTGTAAAACGGGTCGAAGCATTTACAAATACTGTCGAAGAATCTGTCATCTGGGTAAAATACATCGCATTTTTATAATCAGAAGTCACTATTGTCTCGGTATGATGTGAACCGTATTTGTTTATATGTTTTACTGCTTCTTCAAGGTTATCTACTATCTTTACAGCTATCTTCAGATCAAGAAACTCCTCATACCAGTCTTCTTCAACTGCCTCTTTTACAAAGGGGGATATCTTCCTTGTCCTTTTACATCCCAGTATCATCACATCACTTTGTTTCAAACTGTCAAGGATATAACGGATAAGATCTTCTCCAGTACTGCTGTGGAACAATAGTTTCTCAGCTGCATTGCAGACACTTGGCCTGTTTGTCTTTGAATTTATTACGATCGATGCTATTTTTTCAAAACTTAACCCATCGAGTTTATTGTCTATATATAAATGACAGTTACCTATCCCGGTCTCAATGACAGGGACCTTTGAATTATTGACCACACTTGAAATAAGGTCCTTTCCACCCCTGGGTATCAGGATATCTATATAATCCCTCAATTGCATCATCTCTTCAGCCATTTTTCTATCTGCAGACGGAATGACCTGTATTATATTTTCAGGCAGGTCATTTTTTTTAAGGGCTTTCCTCATTATTTCTACAATTACCAGATTGGTGGACAGGGCATGAGAGCTGCCCCGCAGTATAACGCAGCTGCCCGCTTTGAGACATAAAACTGACGCATCTACTGTCACGTTTGGCCTGGCTTCATATATTATGCCTATTACTCCAAAAGGGACCCTGATATTTTTTAGGATCAGGCCGTTTGGAAGAGTGTAGCCAAAGATAATCTCTCCTACCGGGTCAGTCAGTTGTATTACTGTTTCTATACTTGACGAGATCTTTGTTATCCTCTTCTCATCCAGCATCAGCCTGTCAAGAAGACTTTCAGAAATGCCTTCGTTTCTACACCTTTTGATGTCTTTTTTATTTTCCGCGATTATTTCTTTTGAAAACTCGGCCAGGAATGTAGAGATATCCCTAAGTACCTGGTTTTTTAGCTCAGTATTAGCCGAACCTATAAAAGAAGAGCATTCTTTTGCATTTTTTGCTATTTGCAGGGTTTCATTCATCATATTTTTTATTATGAAACAAATTAATAAAAATTTATTAAAAATTATACCATAAAATCTGATATAAGATTTGAGTTCTAAACCTCAAAATCATTGTCATCAAAAATTACCAGGCTATCCCTGTGTATCACTTCAGTACACTTCTCAGGGTCAGCTCCTTTTGTTATCTCTTTTATATTTTTACCCCTGACTTTGTTAAGCTCTTCACACGAGAGACTTGTTATCCCTTTTGCTATCATGGCTCCCCCGGCTGTGTAGACTTTTAAAGTGTCTCCTTTTTTAAAGCTTCCTTCAGACTTTATAACTCCTACCGGTAAAATACTTTTTCCTCTTGCCTTTATTGCTTCAGCAGCACCATCATCAAGGTAAATGCTTCCTTTTGCCTGCATCCCGAAAGCGATCCATCTTTTTAAACTTTTTACTTTTTTATCCATATTGGGAGCAAAAAAAGTCCCGATAGGTTCAAAGTCAATTATCCGTTTTATAACATCAGGAGCTTCACTGTTTGCGATGACCATAGGTATCCCTGAAAAAGCACATATCTTTGCAGCTTTTACTTTGGATAACATGCCCCCTGACCCATGGGCAGAACCGATACCACCTGCGATCTTTTCCAGTTCAGGATTAATTTTATCTACAAATGATATCAGATTTGGATTTTTGTTATCCTTAGGGTTCTTATCATACATACCATCTATATCAGAGAGGATTATCAGTATGTCTGATTCAATGATACTTGACACCAGTGCAGCCAGCCTGTCATTATCACCAAATTTTATTTCTTCGACTGCCACGCTGTCATTTTCATTTATTACGGGTAATACTTTAAGTCTTAATAGATCAGTTATTGTGTTTCTTATATTGAGATATTGTTTTCTCCTTGTCGTGTCTTCTCTAGTAAGCAGGATCTGGCCTATCTTGATATTGTGTGCTGCAAAGAGATCGCCGTATTTTCTCATTAGCTCTACCTGGCCAACAGCTGCAGAGGCCTGGAGGGTCGAAATAACTGTAGGTCTCTGGTAAATATCAAGATACTTGAGACCTGCTGAAATGGCCCCGCTTGTCACGATGATAATCTCAACTCCATTTTTTACCTGTTCGGATACTTCATCTGTAAATTTTTTCATGCTGGCTGCATCAAGCCCGCCCTGCTTATCGGTGAGACTGCTTGAACCTATCTTTATTACGGCCCTTTTAATTTTCTTTAAATAATTTTTTCTCTCCATATAATACCTTTAAATCTAATCTACCAGTTCGAGTACGAGGTCGCCTATTATAACTGTACTGCCTTCCTCAATACCCATTTTTTTTAGTCTATCACCAATTTTCATCTTTTTTAATTTATATTTCAGGTAGGAAAGTGCTTCTTCGTTTCCGAGATCAGTCATTGCTATCATTTTTTCAAGTCTCTTATTTTTGACGATATATTCTCCATTATTATCCATTATTTCTATTTTATCATCAGCATCTTTTGTTTTTAAAACTGAATAGATCCTGTATTTTTCCCTCTCTGATGTAGTTTTTTCATCTAACCGGTATGTTTCCCTGGATTTTAATATTTTTTTATAGAGGCCATCTATCATATCCTTTAATCCTTTGCCGCTTACAGCGGAAATAAAATAAACAGGTTTCCTGCTCTTTTTTGAAAGGATTTTTTTGATATCCTTAAATTCCTCGGCCCGGTCAAAGAGGTCGATTTTATTTACAGCGATTATGTAGTCCTTCTTATAAAGTATATTGTTGTATAATTTCAGTTCCTTTCTAAGGATATCAAATGTCTTTATAAGCTCATCTCCGGTCTTATCATCAAACAGTAAATAACCGTCAAGTAGTATTAATAGTACCTCTGCTCTCATAACGTGCCTCAAAAAGCGGTCTCCAAGTCCTATGCCAGAATGGGCCCCCTCTATTATTCCCGGAATATCTGCTATGACAAAAGTCTCTTCAGCCACCGATACTACACCGAGATTTGGCGTCAGAGTCGTAAAGGGATAATCTGCGATCTTTGGCCTTGCTGCTGAGATCCTGCTTATCAAAGTAGATTTACCAGCATTTGGAAAACCGACCATAGCAGCATCCGCAATAAGCCTCAATTCAAGTTTTATCCATTTACCTTCGGTCCTTTCACCCTTTTCTGCAAATCCAGGAAACCTTCGCTCCTGCGAAACAAAACTCGAATTGCCTTTCCCACCGGAGCCGCCTGTTGCTGCAAGATATTCCATATTTTCCTCATAAAGGTCCGCGATCACTCTGCCTTCTTCTATCAAAACAGTTCCCACGGGCACATCAATAAATATATCTGAACCATTTCTGCCAGACTTATTATTAGATAGCCCAGGTTGTCCATTTTCAGCTTTGAAATGTACCTTTTTTTAAAGGCAGCAAGGGTATTTACACTCCTGCTTGCTCTGAATAATACATTTCCTCCTATACCGCCAAAACCGCCACATGCGATCTTTTTGTAGCTGTTTTTTAAAAAGAAAAAACTTACAGCACCATTGCCGCCATCGCCTGCTTTAATATTTATCTTTACTTCATCCAAAAACATTATTTATTACCATCCTGATTTTTTTAATCATTATACATTGATATATTATTCCCGTAAATTTCCATCCCTTTCCATCACTTTGTGACCTTATGCACTTTTTTTATCTTTTTTTAAAAAGCACTTGACATTATAGAAAACTATATATATTATTATCAATACAATTATATATATAAGTATTGTTAGTTTATTTGATAATTAAATATCGACAAAGGTAATAGAGGCATTTTTACTGCAACCCCACTACAGTTGGGCACCACCGAAGGGATGCAGGGTAAGCCAGTGGTGCAACCGGCTATTAGCTTTATAGTAAATATAAAGTTTTTTTTAAACAATATACACTGTAAGGGCAGGTAATGGTCTTGAGGGCCTTGTGGCCAACCAGAGTCTGACTGATGTATCAAGGACAAGAAGTGCCGATATGCTTGCAAGAAATTATTTTTCACACTATACGCCAGAGGGAACCAATGTGTTTAACATCCTTCGTGACTGCGGGATAAGCTTTAGTGCGGCAGGAGAAAACCTGGCCCACTCAAGACCGGCTGGCATAGGTTCACCTGAAGCGTTTATAGCCGCCTGGGTAGCAAGCCCTACACATCTTGCAAACATGCTGCAGTCAAAGTATCACATAGTGGGTGTGGGCATGGTAGAAAACGGAGACAGAAGAGTAGTTGCGACTGTATTTAGAAATTAGTATAGAGTAGATAGAGAGAAGACATCATGATGGCTAAGAAAAGAGTCTTTAGCTGGACGCCTGGATTAGCTTAAGAGATGGAGAAGAGACAGAGAAAAGTAGTAATATCAAAGCAAGACAAAAACAGCCTGGATAGGTTATCCGGGCTGTTTTTGGGTTAAAGGGATTTATACTTGCGAGAATTAAAAAATCAATAGAGAATATAATAAACAAAAATACTATTCTAAAAAACTGGTTATAAAAAATAATTTTCAATGGTCTTATATTTATTTTTATTTTTAACAGGTCTTTTTGCCGGGCTTACCGGATCGATGATAGGCATAGGCGGAGGGATAATAATAGTCCCAATATTGACTCTTGCCCTTAAAATACCGATACATCTTGCAATAGGTACGAGCATCATATCAGTAATGGTGACTTCATTGTCAGCATCAATACGATTTTTCAGGAAAGAAATAATAAATATACCGCTTGGCCTTACAATGGAAATACCTACTACTATAGGTGGAATAGTCGGCAGCCTCACAGTTTCTATACTAAGGTATAATATTTTATTTATTGTCTTTGGAGTTTTTAGTCTAGCAATCGGGATCTTCACATTTATTAAAAACAGATTTCTTCAAAAAGAGCCTGAAATCAGTAACTTATGCGGTAACCTTAATAAAGAGCAGGAAAATATCAAGAACTCTTTTCTGGATTCGAAATATTTTGACCAATCCTGTAACAGAGTCATCAAATACAGGGTGAAACGGATAATCCCCGGTTCTTTTCTTTCAGTATTTGCCGGGCTATTTTCAGGACTACTCGGGATAGGAGGAGGAGTTGTAAAAGTACCTGTGATGAACCTTTTTATGGATGTCCCTATAAAAGTCGCAACATCCACAAGTACTTATATGATAGGGATAACAGCGGTAGTCTCGTCGATTATCTATTTTTATAATGGCTTTATAAATCCTTTCATTACGATCCCCGTAATAATCGGGGTACTTGCAGGAGGGTTAACAGGTTCATTTACTGCCCTCAAAATGAAGGGTCGGAGCATCGCCCTTATCATATTAATAGTCTTTACTATAATAGGCATACTTATGTTTCTGAGAGGTGCGGGTATACTTGAATACTAAAAATAAAGGAAAGGATTACGGACAGGAAAAAATCAGTAAGGTTCTTTTATGGATCCTGGCTGTGGGCCTTGCTGCGATAATGATCTTTATTATCGTAAATTTTCTTTTTAACATCCTTACCTATCCAGATTTTAAAGAAATACAAGGACTTGAAGAAAATACTTTAGGAATTAAAGAACTAATAAGTTTGAACCCTCTGTCTAAAGATCCTGCCATTCAGTACCCGAATAGAGATCTTATGCTTTATCTTGGCCTTATCTTCCTGATACTTCTACCGGTCACCAGTCTATTTTTTACAATAGGATACTTTATCTTTAAAAGGAATATAAGATTGACGATTATAAGCGTGGGAGTTCTGTTGATACTGGCAATAAGCGCTATATTAGGGTTTATTCTGAAATAACATTAACAAGTTTACCTCTGGTGCTGTTAGAAATAAACTCCACAGTTCCACCGGTTTTAGCAAAAAGAGTATGGTCTCTTCCTATGCCTACATTGATACCGGGTCTATATTTTGTACCCCTTTGCCTTATGATTATACTGCCGGGGCCTACTTTCTGACCGCCATATATTTTTACACCAAGAAACTTCGGCTTACTGTCTCTACCATTTCTTGTACTGCCTACACCTTTTTTACTGGACATTTTGAAATACCTCCGGTTTTGCTGCTATTTGGCACTTATTTTTTCAGGATGTAAAAGTGTCAACGGTGCCCTGAAACCAACTTTTCTTTTATATCTTTTTTTTGCTTTAAACTTAAAAGCGATGACTTTATCGCCCTTAAATTGTTTCTTTATCGTCGCTTCTACATAAGCTTTTTCAACTAAAGGAGAGCCTACTTCGATTTTCTTTCCATCACTAAGAAGATTGACCTGGTCCAATTTGACCTTTTCGCCTTCTTTTCCTTCTATTCTTTCAACGACTATATCCTTATTTTCCTCTAATTTGTACTGTTTACCACCACTGGTTACTATCGCGTAAATTTTAGCCTCCTTAATAAATAAAAATCGCAAATTGATAATCTAACACATTAAAACCTGATATGTCAATATTTATTATACTACAACTAAAGCCACATTAATATTGCACAGCCGGACCCCTCGTATTTCCTTATATCTCATTTGATAATCGCAATCGCACTTGTTTTAGAGATGGCAGTTATTTCAACTGTTACTTTCGAACCAATATATTTTCGGCCTCCGACCACCTGTAATACATAACCCTGCAACCTTGCCAGGCCATCGGACCTATTATGAGAATAGGGTTCCTCAATGACAATATCCATGATATCGCCGACTTTAAAAGGCTTTGACACCTCGATTATTTCTGCCACTGAGCCTTCAGCTTCGATTATAAAGGAGTCAAGTCCAATGTTTTGTTCGCTTTTTATGGCAAGATATTTTTTTGTAATGGATTCAAGGTTCTTCAGATTTTTCCCACTTTTTCCGATTATCAGGGATGCAATAGACGGATGCAGTTTTATTAAAAAAGCTTTTGATTTGTTTTCAGATGCAAGCTTCTTTATCTTTCTTTCAACATCCAGCCTTATAGTCTCTTCAGATTTTGTAAATCCTTTTCCACCGCAGCAGGGACATTGCTTGCACATTGTGCCCACAATACCATCAGAAACATTTTTTCTCGTCATTTCCAATAATCCAAGCTTTGAAAATGCCAGGATCTCAGTTTTTGTCTTATCCTTTTCAAGAAGTTGTTTAAATCTTGAAAATACCTTCTGCCTGTCCGACTCACTGGTCATGTCGATAAAATCGATTACTATTATCCCTCCTATATCCCTTAACCTGAGCTGGCTGGCTATTACCTCTGCAGCTTCCAGGTTGGTCTTAAAGATAGTATGTGCTGAAGTCTTACCGGAGGTAAACTTACCGGTATTTACATCTATGGCGGTCATCGCTTCGCCATAGTCAATAACAATAAAGCCGCCTGATTTGAGCCAGACCTTTCTTTCCAGCGCACTGTCTATCACAACATTTACATTAAAATGCTCAAACAAATCTGTTTCCCCGTGGTGCAGGATAATATTATTGAAACTGATACCGGTATTTCTGATATAGTTCAGTATCTCTTTTTTGACATTTTTATCATCTGTATAAATCGCATCAAAATCTTCAGAAAAAATATCACGGAGAAGCCGTATCACGATGGAATACTCCTGGTGTATCAGGACCGGCCTGTTAGACGAGACGGATTTTTTCATAATAAAGCTCCATAATTTCAACAATTGTTTCACTTCTTTATTGAGTTTTGCCTTTGGAATGTTTTTTGAAGCTGTCCTTATTATCAATCCGCAATCTTTTGGTTTTATCTCCTCAGCTAAAGCTTTCAGGCTATCCCTATCTTTTCCGTCTATTCTTCTTGACACTCCCACACCCTCGTTAAAAGGTGCAAGCACAAGGAACCTGCCAGGGAGAGATATGTAAGTGGTCAGCCGGGCACCCTTTCCTTTCATCGGATCCTTGGTGACCTGGACAAGTACCATCTGGTCAGGTTTTAGAATGTGCTGTATCCTCCTTACGATCTCGTGGCTCTCTTCAAGTTCCATATCATATGCAACCTCATTGATATAAAGAAAAGCATTTTTTTCTTCTCCTATATCTACAAAAGCAGCATCAAGACTTGAAAGCACATTCTCGATTTTCCCCAGATATATATTTCCAACCAGGGAGTGGTTTCTCTTTCTGTCAAAATAAAGCTGGGTGACCTGCTTTGATTCAAGTATTGCCACCCTTGTCTCATTCCTGTCAGTACTGACAAGCATTTCTATTCCCAATTTTTACCTCACATGTCCAAAACTTTTTTAGGTATTAGACATACTCCCTTATTATCTCAAAAGGAGTAAGAAGTTTTTCTTCTTGTAATACATACACTTCCATTTTGCAGGAATCATTTATCACAACACCTTGCGAAGAAGATAAACTGCTTAAATATCTAAAAAAATCATTATATTTAAAAATATTATTATCTTTATGTTTGAAGATTTTAGCATAACCAAAAATTTTAAGAAAAAAATTATTTTTTCTGGATATTTCAAACTTATGGCTAAAGACTGAATTATTGGTATTAATGTAGGTTTCTAATGCGTTTTCCAAAATCTCTTTTTTTTCAAAAAATAATTCAAACTGGTAAAAGACGATATCGATGACAGACATGAGTGCTGGTAATTTTCTGTCCGTCTTAATTGCTTCCGTTAATAAGATACCTTTCGGGAGTTTACTGTTTAAGCTTGATACAAAGTCCAAAATATCAATATCCTGCATAAGAATAATATCACTATATTCAGCAATACTTTTTACACCGAGAGGGATCGGATTGCTGAAAGTGATCTTCGGTTTTGGACTGAATCCCTCACTATAACTTATCTTTAACCCTGCTCTTAAGACCGCCCTGCTAAAAAGATTCAGGATATCAAGATGTGAAAGATATTTTGCTTCCATTTCTTTTGTAAATTTAAATCTGATCATCATATTAAAAGTTTTTTGCATTATTGAATTCTTTCAGGAAAAAGTCTTTTTTAATACCTATATCTACTATATCCCATGGGAGGTTTTCCTTGGAACCGTATTCTCTCGAAGTGTAAAAATCAATATCCAGGCCATTTTCAGCAAATGATTCGGTCCATATATTATAGTCAAAAAGATCGGTCCAGTTATCAAAACTTGCACCCTTTTTCCATGCAGTCTCTATAACGCTACTTATACGGGAGTCTCCCCGTGAAAGAGCACACTCCAGCTTGCTTCTGGAAGGTTCATTGTAATGGAGTTTTATGAATCTTCCTTTAAGATTTTTTGACAGGTATTCAAATTTTTCTTTTAATGACTCAATACTGTCCTGCCTGCACCACTGAAAAGGAGTAAAAGGCTTTGGACAAAAACCGTTGATACTTATATTTAGTTGAAACCTCCCCAATCTATTTGCAGGAAGCATTTCCCTTGCAAGATCTATCACTTTCTTTACAAGTATTATTATGCAATCAATGTCTTCTTTTTCTTCGAAAGGTAATCCTACCATAAAATATAGTTTGACTTTGTCCCACCCAAGGCTAAAAATAGCCTTCATGCTTTTTTGAAGGTCCGTTTCATCTATATCCTTTTTTATAATATCCCTTAATCTCTGGCTGCCAGCCTCAGGAGCAAATGTGATCCCTGTTCTTCTTCCACTTCTTATTTTGGAAGCAATATCAATATCAAAACTGTCAAGCCTCATTGAAGGAAGAGAGATAGAGATCCTATCAAGATTACTGTTTTCCCGGACAATACTGATCAATTTGTCGATCTGTTTAAAATCAGAAGAGGAAAGTGATGTAAATGATATCTCATCAAAACCTGTTTCATTTAACGCCTCGAGGCTTTGCACCGCAAGTTTTTCCGCTTTCCTCTGCCGTACTGGTCTGTATATAAAACCAGCCTGGCAGAATCTGCATCCTCTACTGCAGCCTCTCATTATCTCAACTGTCATCCTATCATGGACGATATTGATGTTTGGTATTACCGGATCTTTTAAAATAGGAGAATCGCCAAAATTTTTAAAGACTACTTTTTTCACCCTGTTCTGCGGCTCAATGCTGGTTATGGTGCCCCCTTTTCCATATTGTATCTTGTAAAAGGAGGGGACAAATATACCGTCAATTAGTGAAAGTTCTTTCAGGATACTTTTTTTAAAATCCGGGATATTAAATCCGGAAAAATCATTTATTTTGAGGTATTTTTCTTTATACTTCCTAATTATTTCAAGGATCTTGGTTATCAGTTCCTCACCATCTCCTATGACCAGAAAATCCATGAACTCTGATAGTGGCCAGGGGTTGAAAGCAGAACCGCCTCCGGCACAGATGAGGGGGAATACCGCCTGCCGGTTTGATGACCTGACCTGTATTCCGGCAAGATCAATGATATTAAGGATATTTGTGTATAGCATCTCATGTGCAGCATTAAATCCGATAAGGTCAAAGCAGTCCAAAAATATCCTGTTCTCAAGGGAGAAGAGTCTGACATTTTCATTTCTTAATCTGTCTTCAAAATCAGTCCATGGGCTGAAGGCTCGTTCTGCACTAAAAAAGGGGTTTTCATTTATTATCTTATATAATATCTGTATCCCAAGATTTGGCATACCTACTTCATAAATATCCGGGAAAACCAGTGATGTCAGTACTGTACCAGGAGTTTTTTTAATAAAATCAATACTTTTATTTTTGACCCCATATTCATTGTCAGTATATCTGCCCGGTTTTTCAATTCCTGAAAGAAGTCTTTCAAGCTCATGAAATTCTAAAAATTCTATTTCTTGCATTTTGTAAAGTCTCTATAATCGTTTTCAATCAAATTCTTCATACGCTATCTCATATTCTTTTCTTGTATCTCTTCTAAAGTAAATATTTTCAACTAACCCTATGCCTATGAATATCGATAACAGGTTTGAACCCCCATAACTTAAAAAAGGCAGAGGGATCCCGATAACAGGCATTATCCCTACTGTCATCCCTATGTTTATGACGACCTGTGACAGGATAATAAAACCTATTCCTGCTGCAACCAGGGTACCAAAATTATTATGTGCCCTGTGGGCAACAAAGAAACACCGCCATATTATCAGGGCAAGCAGTATTATTATGACTACACTTCCAAAAAATCCTATCTCTTCCCCGATAACTGAAAATATGAAATCTGTATGGCTTGCCGGAACATAACTCAGATTAGTATGCTTTCCCATAAAAAGGCCTTGCCCCCATAAACCGCCTGAGCCGATAGCAAGCTTGGACTGATAGAGATTATAACCAATACCCTGTTTTTCAATATCAGGTTTTAAAAATACAAGTATCCTGTCCAACTGGTATTGCTTGATCATGCCTATTTTAATTGCAGTAAAGAGTCCCCCTGCAGTTGCTGCAAGAATACCAAAAAAATAAAGGATATTTGCACCGGATAAAAACAATATCCCCATATAGGTGATAAAAAAGATCAAAGCTGTCCCGTAATCTGGCTCCAGCACCACAAGACACATCGCAAGTACGACTGCCAGAAATGAATAAGCAACTTTTTTAATACCGACTTTATTTGTCTTTTCCCTGGGCCATTTAGATAAAAGGGCAGAAACAACCAGGACCATCAATATTTTTGCAAATTCTGAAGGCTGGATCGATGTAAACTTAAGATCTATCCAGCTTTTGGCATTATTTACTTCATAACCAAATATCAACACACTACCCAGCAGGGCCATGATGAGCAAAAGAAAAATATACCAGTATTTCTGGTATACCCTGTAATTAATAAACTGCATCACTACGAATATTGAAAAAGCAATGATAAATGTAATCCCCTGCTTTTTCAGATAAAACACCGGATCGTTTACCCCGTCAGGCATTCCATATCTTGTAGCACTATATATAATGAGCAATCCAAAACCTGTGATGAGCAAAACTAATGCAGGAAGGATAAAATCAAATTTAATACCTTTTTTACTTTTATCACTAAGCGATATTGCTTCCCTGTCGTGAAGCCAGGTGTTTTTAGTACTTTTATCCATTTCTGATCTATTCCAACCTATTTCCCATTAATTCACATTATAAATATATTCAAGTATCTTTTCTGCAATAGGAGCAGCAGCTCTTGAGCCTCCACCAGCCTGTTCAAGCATGATCACTATGATGTACTGGGGGTCGTTGATCGGAGCGTAGCAGCAAAACCAGCCAAAGTCCTGTTTACCCACTACTTCAGCTGTACCGGTCTTTCCAGCTACAGGTATCTCGTCTTTTGGAAAATGTGCAAATGTTCCTGCAGCTGTACCCTGGTTGACAACAAGCCCGAGACCTTTTTCTATAATATCAATATAGACTCCGCTTAGATCGAGTTCCTGTGGTTTTTCTGTGAATAGTTCTGCAAACACTTCTCCCTGGGGATCCCTTACTTCCTTCCCGATATGTGGGGCCATTTCAGTCCCCCTGTTAAGAAGCACAGAATAAGCACATGCCATCTGCAGTGGTGTTACAAGCAGATCCCCCTGACCGATGGCCATATTAACAGAATCTCCCGGAAACCATATTGTGTTACCTTTTTGATCCTTAAAATATTCCTTTTTCCATTCTTTATCAGGAACCACACCTACGTCTTCCGAAGGAAGATCCACTCCTGTCTCGCTTCCAAAACCAAATAACCTGGAGTATTTTTGCAGAAGTTCATCACTATTATTATTTTTCAGGAATAGTTCAAAACCTACCTGATAGAAAAAAATATCGCAGGAATTCTGGATCCCTCCATAAATATTTAAAGCTCCATGGCCCCCTTTTGCCCAGCACCACTTTGGAAAATCTTCTCCAAGGCCATACCATATACCATTACAAGTGATATATCTGCTTGTATTGATTATCTCTTCATTTAAACCGGCATATGCTGTCACAATTTTGAATACTGAACCCGGGGGGTAAGCTAATACTGCCCTGTTATTTAATGGATAATCGTTTGAAGGATCGTTTAAATATTCCCAGTCTGATACTGATATACCGCCAGTAAAAAGTGAAGGGTCGTAATTAGGAAAACTTGCCATGGCCATTATCTCCCCATTGGTGGCGTCGAGTACCACAGCAGAGCCACCCGGTACCCTGTAAAACTCATCAGATCCGGAAACCTTGGTCTGCCGCAGACTATATATAGAGTTTTCAAGTACTTCTTCTACTTTCCTCTGGAGATCTATATCTATAGTCAAAAAAAGATCGTTTCCAGGTATATAGGATACCTCCTCTATGATAGATTTTGGTTTGCCGATAGGATCGACCTCGTATGTAATTTTACCTTTTACTCCTTTTAAGACATTCTCATATACTTCCTCTATACCTGTAAGGCCGATCTGGTCACCACCTTCATAACCTACACTGTATTCTTGAAGTGCGAGCCTCTGTTCATCTATTTCTCCTGTGTAACCAAGAATATGAGCAGCAGAATCGCCATATTCATATTCCCTTAAGAATATATCCATTACTTCGACTCCAGGTAGTTCGTTTGCGTTTTCCTTTAGATAGATCATCGTCTCATAATCTATTCCATATTTAAGTATTACCCTGTCAAGATAGGAAACGTCATTTTTACCTATTTTGTCAGTTATCTCTTTTTTAGTCATCTTTAACTTTGAACTCAAAACATCAAGCACTCTATCGTCTGCGATCACAGTTCTTGGATCAACAGCGACCGCCGGGCTTGGAATACTTTTTACAAGCAGTTTTCCATTCCTGTCATAAATATTGCCCCTTGGTGCCGTTACATTCTTTGACCGCAATATACTTTGCGAAGCCTCATCAGCATATACTTCGCCACTCATCACCTGAAGAAAATACAGCCGGACGATCAAAACTGTGGTAAGTATCAATAAAAAATATACTACCAGTCTAAATCTGATCTTTATATGTGAACCCAATTTCTCCCTTTCTCTTTTTCCCCACTCTCAGCAGTGGAAATACAAGAAACATAACTGCAATATTAAATACTGGATTTATGAGCAATTCCAGGCCTAATTGTCCTATGCTTGCAGTAAAATTAAAAATATAATAAACACCGTTAAGTAACAGGATATTTATTTCAGTTACAAAAAAAATAAGTAAAATATATATCAGGATCTTTCTTTTCGTCTCTATAGCTGCTATTTTACCTGCAAGAAAACCGTTAAGGGCATACACCAGTGCACTGATCCCCAAAATACTGCCGAACATAAGATCGATCACAATCCCTGAGATCAGGCCGCATACCATCGCAAATACCATATCATCAAATATTGCAAAACCGACTATCGTTATCATTATTATATCTACACTTATATGGAATATCTCCAGATGTTCCAGTAAAGAAATCTGCAATATTATAAAGATGACAAGGATAATAAAATGTAAAATCTTAATAAACGATCTCGTCATATGTTAACACCGTCACTTTAATACAAGTACAAATTCAAGGGTCTCAAAATCTACAAAAGGCTCTACTATTATCTGTCTGTAGTATACATCTTCGGATTGCCCTATCTTCTTTATGCGGCCTATCAATAATTCTGGAGGGATATATTCTCCAAATTCGGAAGTTATAAGAATATCCCCGATAAACACTTCTTCGCCTGCAGGAATATAGTTCAGAAATATTTCTTTTTCCAGACTACCTTCGACCATACCCAGTTTTCGCGATGAAAGTATCCTTGACCCTATTGCGCTTTGAGGGTCGTTTAAAAGCCTTACCTGACTGGTATAGTTTGAAGCAAGTATAACTGTACCTGCAAGACCTTTTTCTGTTACGACTGCCATACCGTCAGCCACACCTTTTGTCTTACCAGCGTCTATGAGTAATTCAGATTGCCATTTACTATTGTAATACCCTATTACTTTAGCAGGAACAGTATCAAAACCTTCCCGCAACTTTAACTCAAGTAGTTTTCTGAGAGCATTATTCTCTATTTTTAGGTTTATATTTTCGCTGTAGTCATGCATGAGGTCATTATTTTCTTTTTCAAGTTCCAGGATTTTATCCCTCAGAGCAAAATAATCCCTGGTATCGGTGAAAAATTTGACTGCAGGTTGGAAAAATAAATATGTCTTTTCCTGGACAGGTTTTAATATATCAAGAGTGGATGTCCTGGCTCTTTTCAAAAAGTCAGTGTCTCTAAAGCTTACAGTGATTATTATTATGCAAAGGACTATTATTACAGATAAGATTATAATGTTCTTGAGATTTTTTCTTTCTGGAGCCATTTATTTTATTTGACCTAATAAAATTAAAAAAATCGATCATTGCTTTGAAAATCTTAAATACTTTTTAAGGGTAGTGAAGTCCTCAACACATTTACCTGCCCCTATTGCAACTGAAGCAAGCGGGTCCTCTGCAAGATATACAGGGCAGTGAGTCTCCCTGCTTATCCTTTCAGCCAGGCCCTTAAGAAGTGCTCCTCCACCGCTAAGGACAATACCTCTCTTCATAATGTCTGATGCCAGTTCCGGAGGAGTATTGTCTAAAACCTCCACCACTGCATTTATAATATCGCTCAATGCTTTTTCAAGTGCCACCCTCATCTGCTGGCTTGTGATTATTATTGTCTTTGGCAGGCCAGTTACCAGATCCCTCCCGTTCACTTCCATTTTTCCTTCATTTTCAAGCGGGAAAGCTGAGCCAATTTCCATTTTTATCTTTTCAGCGGTACTTTCGCCTATGAGCAGATTATTTTCTTTCTTTAAATAATATATTATTGCTTCATCCATCTCGTCCCCGCCGATCCTCAGGGATTGGTAAGCGACTATGCCTCCCAAGGATATAATAGCGACTTCAGATGTTCCACCGCCTATGTCTATGATCATGCTGCCGGTGGGTTCATTAATCGGTAACCCTGCACCTATTGCTGCTGCAAGAGGTTCTTCTATTATATATGCAGCTCTTGCGCCAGCCTGTTCTGTGGCTTCAATGACTGCTTTCTTCTCAACTGCAGTTATTCCCGACGGAACACAGATAACTATCCTTGGTCTTGCTATTGCCATATTTTTATGGACACTTTGTATGAAATATCTGAGCATCCGCTCAGTTGTATCAAAATCAGCGATCACACCATCTTTTAAGGGCCTTATTGCAACGATATTTCCAGGAGTCCTTCCCACCATTCTTTTTGCCTCCATACCCACCGCAAGTATTTTTTTATTTTCCTTATCTATGGCTACAATAGAAGGTTCATTAAGGACAATACCTTTGTTTTTAACAAAAACAAGGGTATTCGCAGTACCGAGGTCTATTCCCATATCCCGGCCGATGATATTTAAAAAGAATTCAAACATTTAAATCTCCTTATCAAACTAAAAAATTTTATAATCAAATCTTTTTATTAAATCTAAAAATCTATAAACAGGAAGACCGGCTACATTATAAAAACATCCATTGACCCTCTTTATAAATATGGCCCCATCTCCTGATATATCGTAAGCTCCCGCTTTATCCAGGACATCCGTGTTTTTTAAATATTCGTTTATCTCAAGCTCTTCAAGGTCCCTAAAAAATACATCTGTGGTCTCTGTGCCCTGGACCACACTGCCGGATGCCACATCTATAACAGTAACACCAGTTATTACTTTGTGTTTATGGCCGGATAAGGTCCTTAAAAAATTAAAAGCCTCCTGATAACCTGAAGGTTTTGTTAATATCCTCTTGTTAATAAAGACGATCGTATCAAAACCTGCGATCAGGACTCTCCCATAATCCGGATTACTTATTATATCATGATTGTAAATAATTTTTGCTTTGAGGCTGCTGTTGTATAAAACTGTCTTGTATGGATTTTTAAAGACTTTTTCCTCTACTCCTTCAGGTTTGACAGACTCATAATCTACCCTGAGTTTTTCAAGGATTTTTCTCCTTCGGGGTGAGCTGGATGCAAGTATTATTTTCCTATGGTTATTGTCTTCTTCTTCTTCCAAGATCTGCTATTAAAAATGCTATTAAAATCCCTATTACTGCGCACAGCGTTATATTTACATGGATACTGAAACTAACGTCTATTAAATAAAGGTTCAGGCTCAATTGGTCGGTCCCGATTTTTAATCCTCTGTCAAGAATAGGAATAGTGTCATTTAATAGATGACCGACAATGGCTCCGATAATGCCTCCGGCAAATACTATAAAAAATGTTACGACACCACTTCTTTTTTTCATGATCTTTACTTAAAAAATATATTCTTCAGCAAATATTTTACCTGTTTTTCTTATGATATAAACTACTGTTCCGCTTTACAGAAGGGGCATACTTTCCAGTCAAGATTTAAAGGTTTTTCACACTGTACACACGATTTTTTTAATTTTTTCCTGCATTGAGGACAGATTATAAAATCATCTTTTACCTCACTTCTGCATGTTGGACAGAATCTTATATCTTTGGAGAGAAGCAATTCCATTCTTTTTATTTCCAGATCGCGCTCAAGTACATCTTCAATAAATTCCGGCGGCCTTAATATGAGGTATATGAATAGACCTGGAAAATTCAATACGAAGACTATAAGGGCCCAGAATATTGCATTTGTATTCCTGAGCTTTGCATCCCTGTACGTCCAGTAAACAAAAGAAAGCCACAACACTGCAAGGATCAAAACGATCCCGTATATCAAATATCTCCATATAGGCAGCTTGAAGAAATCGATGATATTATAAAAATACTGTACAAAATCCATTAATCCTCCACAAATAATTAATAATGCTTGACTAAATAATCCCTTCAAGATTAGTTATCGAACCAGTAATGCATATAATATCATTACTTTCAGAAATTTTTAAAGCATAATTTAAAGAATTTAAGACGTTATCTATTTTTAATACCTCCCCCGGGAACCTGGAAGAGACATTTTTCCCGGTATTTATTAATCTGGATGCTTCGCTTTCTAGACTGTCAATATTCAGGCTCCTTTCATTTCCGCTGGAAGTCAGTATAAGGATATCTACAGATGTGATTACAGAAGAAAGCATTCTTAGATAATCCTTATCTTTCAACACTGCAAAAATAATGATCTTTCTTTTATCAGGAAAGTTTTCTGACAGGTTTTTAATAAAATTCTCAACTCCTTCCGGGTTATGTGAAGTGTCTGCTATCACAGTTGGATCTTTTCTCAAAAACTGGAACCTGCCCGAAACATTTATCCTGCCGACAGCTTCTCTTATTTTTTGTTCATGAAGGATTCTTTTTGATAGGCTCATATAAAGTTCTGAGACAGCAATGGAAAGGGCGAGATTGGATGGTTGGTAATTACCCAACATGGGAATAAAGATTTTATTATAGTCTGCAGTAATGCCGCTTATGTCTACATCCCATCCCTCAAGGTGTTTTTTCTCTTTTCTCACTATATGAAAGCCATTTCCGTATAAAAACAACCTTGAACATGTGTTTCTTGACTGTTGTCTGAGGACATCTATGACTGTTTTATCTTCAGTAGATGTAGCGACAAGGGCTCCTTTTTTTATGACCTGTGCTTTTTCAATAGCGATTGCCTTTATTGTCTTTCCAAGTACCTGGGTATGTTCAAGGCTAACTCCTGTAAGGCCGACTACCCTTGAATCCACCACATTGGTGGCATCCCATCTGCCGCCCATCCCGGCTTCCAGCACCATTACGTCAAGCGCTTCCCTGTCAGCAAGCATAAAAGCCATACCGGCAATGATCTCAAATTGAGTCATTGGCCCATCCATGTCAAAACCGTTGACTTCTTCTACAAAAGGATATGCTTCGTTTAAAAGCTCTGCAAAGCCAGTTTTGGTTATGTTTTTTCCCATATACCACAACCTCTCAGTATACTCATTTATATGAGGAGAGATATGGTAGCCACAACTTAGGCCATGGTTTTGCAGGATCTCTGCTGTCATGATCGTAGTCGAGGTCTTTCCATTTGTCCCGACAATATGGATCGTATCGAATCTTTTAGGAATGATCCCCGATATCTTAAGAAATGCCTCTATCCTTGAAAGGCCTGGTTTTATACCGAAAATGAGGCAATCGTCAAGATATTTTACAGAACTTTGATAGCTAAACTTTTTCATCATGCTTTTATGCTTCTGATAATTTCAAGCTGTTCCTGTAAGTTTTTCAATGCAGTGTCTGCATTATTCAGTTTTGATTTTTCCTTCTCTATGATCTGCTGGGGGGCTTTTTCCAGGAATTGGGGATTTGATATCTTTTTGCTGCTCTTTTCTTTTTCTGTCCTGATCTTTGAGATCTCGTCGTTTATCCTCTTTATTTCAAGATCGACGTCTATGACATCGACAAGATAAATATATATTTCGTTTCCCATGCTTATTGTTTTGATAAAACCTTTTTTGTCTGCAGGCTCTTCCAGCTTAAGTCTATCCAGCCTTGCAAGGTCTATTATATATCCTGAATTCTCTGCGATGATATCTTTATAAGAGTTGTCAAGTGCATTGATGTTGACAGATACGCGTACACCGGGATTTATCTTTAATTCAGAACGGACTTTTCTTATTTCACTTATTATAGCAAATATCAGGTTGAGATCAGATTCAGCTTTAGTGTCGATCCTATCCAGGATATCATTTTCAAATCCTGGAAACCTGCTTATCATAATGCTTTCCCCCTCATGCGGGATATCCTGCCATATTTTTTCTGTTATGAATGGCATAAAAGGATGAAGGGTGCGCAGGTATCTTTCCATTACATACCAAAGTATAAAAACTGCAGTCGTTTTTTCTGAGTGTGATTTTTTTTCTGAGGGTGATACATCTTCGTCTTCATCACCAATGGGTCCATCTGCATTCTGCCTGTTTTTTGCATAAAGCCTGGTCTTTGCAGCTTCCAGATACCAGTCACAATAATCATTCCAGAGAAAATTAGTAAGCGTCCTGCAGGCAAATGATATCTGGTACTTCTCCAGGTATTTCTCTACAGATTTTATGGTATTGCTCAGCCTTGAAAGGATCCACTTATCCCATATGTTCAAAGATAGATCTTGCTCTATTTTCCCGATGTCTTCAGGAGAGCTTAAAAACTCGCTTTCTTCGATCCTGGATAGAACAAACTTTGCTGCATTCCACAGCTTATTTGCAAAATTCCTGGTACCTTCTATCTTCTCATCTCCCAGCAGCAGGTTTCTTCCGGGTGTGGTAAGTGAGGCAAGGGTATACCTCAGGACATCTGCTCCATTCTTTTCAATGATAGTCATCGGATCTATTACATTTCCCCTGGATTTGCTCATCTTCTGTCCTGTCTTATCATTTACCAGCGGATTTATAAATACCTCAGAAAAAGGTATCTCCTTCTTAAAATATAGGCTCATCATTATCATCCTGGCGACCCAGAAAAATATGATATCATGTGCCGTTATCAGGACACTTGTGGGAAAATAATATGCAAGATCTTCAGTATCGCCTGGCCAGCCAAGAGCTGCAAAAGGCCACAGGCAGGACGAGAACCATGTATCAAGCACGTCTTCATCCTGTTTTAGGTCTTTACAGCCACAATTACAAATATCGGGGGGTGTTTCTGATACTATCATCTCTTCACAATCATTACAGAACCATACCGGTATCCTGTGACCCCACCAGAGCTGTCTTGATATGCACCAATCCCTTATATTTTCCATCCAGTTAAAATAAAGCTTTTCCCATTTTTTTGGTACGAACCTGACTCTTCCCTCCCTGACCGCTTTTATCGCAGGTTCCGCAAGGGATCTCATGGATACAAACCACTGTGTTGAGATCCTTGGTTCAACCGTAGTGTCGCATCTGGAACAATAACCCACAGAGGCAGAGTGCTGTTTTTTATTTACAAGATAACCTGCAGATTCAAGATCCTTTAATATATTTTTTCTGGCCTCATATCTTTCAAGCCCATTGTATTTACCTGCATTTTCATTCATCACAGCTGATTCATCCATCACATTAAGTTCTGGAAGATAATGACGTTTACCCATCTCAAAATCATTCGGATCATGGGCAGGAGTGATTTTTACTGCTCCGGTACCAAAATCCATATCGACATAATCATCTGCAATAACAGGTATCTTTCTTTCTGTCAGTGGAAGAAATACTGACCTGCCAATAAGACCTTTATATCTTTTATCTTTTGGGTTTACAGCTACCGCAGTGTCGCCAAGCATCGTCTCGGGTCGCGTAGTAGCAACAGTTATGTATTCTTTATCATCAGGAAGGCCAGTCTTGCTATTAACCAGGGGATATTTTATTTCCCATAGGAAACCTTTTTTTTCTTTATGTTCTACCTCGATATCAGAGATCGCAGTAAGGCATCTGGGGCACCAGTTGACTATATAATTACCCCTGTATATCAATCCGGCATTAAAAAGGGTCACAAACTCCCTGTTTACTGCTTTCACGTAATCATCATCAAGTGTAAACCTGAGCCTGTACCAGTCACAGGAACTTCCGAGGGATTTAAGCTGTTCTATTATCCTGGAACCATATTGCTTTCTCCACTCCCAGACCCTTTCAATAAATTTTTCCCTGCCCAGGTCAAACCTTGTTATGCCCTTTTTATTAAGTTCTCTCTCGACAACATTCTGGGTAGCTATTCCTGCATGGTCTGTACCTGGAAACCAGCATGCAGAATAGCCTTTCATCCTTGCGTATCTAATAACTATATCCTGGAGGGAATTATTTAATGCATGGCCTACATGAAGATAACCTGTGATATTTGGAGGGGGTATGACTATACTGAATGGTTTAAGGTTGTGGTCTATTTTTCCTTTAAAAAACCCTTTTTCATTCCAGAAATCATATATCTTCTCCTCAAATTTTGTGGGATCATAATTATCTTTCAATGACATTTATTTCCTGGTAGTCTTTTTAATGATCAGGCAAGTTTTTTCCGATTTTCTTCTATCTCGATATTTTCTGCATCTGTAATAAGCATTGGTTTCATTTTCTTATCAATGATCTCTTTGCTTATCACACACTTTTTTATATCTTTCCGGGATGGGATCTCGAACATCACATCAAGCATTATTTCTTCCAATATCGAACGCAGGCCCCTCGCTCCGGTTTTTCTCGAAACTGCCAATCCGGAAAGTGCCTTTAAAGCATCGTCCTTAAATATCAGGTCAACATTATCCATAGTAAATATTTTTTTGTATTGCTTAATCAATGCATTTTTTGGTTCCGTTAATATCCTGACCAGGTCACTTTCACTGAGGCTCGATAGCGTAGCGATGACTGGAAGCCTGCCTACAAATTCAGGAATTAGTCCATATTTTAGGAGGTCTTCAGGAAGGACCTGTGGTAAAAGCGCATCTATCTTTTCAATTTTTTTCTGTATCTTTTCAGGAATAAAACCAATAGAATTCTTATTCAACCTCTTTTCAATAAGTTTTTCGAGTCCGTCAAAAGTACCGCCGCAAATAAAAAGGATATTTGTGGTATTTATCTGAATGAAATCCTGATGAGGATGTTTCCTGCCTCCATGTGGTGGCACATTAGCTACTGTTCCTTCCAGGATCTTTAATAATGCCTGCTGTACTCCTTCGCCAGAAACATCCCTGGTTATTGAAGGATTCTCAGATTTTCTGCTTATCTTGTCCACTTCATCAAGATATATGATACCTGTCTCTGCCCTTTTAATATCAAAATCTGCATTCTGGATAAGTTTAAGCAGGATATTCTCGACATCTTCCCCGACATAACCTGCTTCTGTTAAAGCAGTAGCATCAGCAATTGCAAAAGGTACATTCAATATTTTCGCAAGTGTCTGGGCAAGCAATGTCTTTCCACACCCGGTGGGCCCTATAAGCAATATGTTGCTTTTCTGGATCTCTATATCATCCTTTACCAGGTCATATCCATATTTTACCCTTTTATAGTGATTATAAACAGCAACAGATAGTATTTTTTTTGCATATTCCTGTCCTACTACAAAATCATTTAAAACAGAATAGATCTCACCTGGTTTTGGAAGGTCCTTAAAATCTAATTCCTTATCTTCCTTTAACTCTTCATCAATTATTTCATTACATAGATCTATGCATTCATCACAAATATAAACACCAGGTCCTGCTATCAGTTTTTTTACCTGAGGTTGTGATTTGCTGCAGAAAGAACATTTTAAAAAATCATTTTTTTCATTATCATCCTTACTCAACCGGCATCATTCCTCTCTAAAAATATTTATTTTTTTTCTATTACCTCGTCAATAATACCGTATTTCCTGGCATCTTCGGCATTAAGTATATAATCCCTTTCAGTATCTTTTTCTATCTTTTTTAGAGCCTGTTTGGTATGTCTTGCGATTATTTCATTTAATAATTGCCTCAATCTTACCATTTCCCTTGTCTGGATCTCAACATCCATAGAGGTCCCCTGAACACCGCCGGAAGGCTGATGAAGAAGAATCCTTGCATGGGGCAGGGAAAATCTTTTACCATTTTCCCCTGAAAGTAACAGCACGGCAGCTGCACTGGCTGCCTGGCCGATACAGATAGAAGAAACAGGAGATTTTATAAATTGCATGGTGTCATATATCGCAAGCGCCGAAGTAACCGAACCACCAGGACTGTTGATATATAGCTGGATATCCTTTTCTGGATCATCAGCATCCAGATGAAGCATCTGTGCCATAACCACATTAGCTATATTATCATCTATTTCTGAACCCAGAAATATAATCCTTTCCTGTAAGAGCCTGGAATAGATATCAAAGGATCTTTCACCTCTGTTTGTCTGCTCTATTACCATCGGTATTAGATAGTCATTTACTACTTTCATCATTTTTTTCTTCACTTTCTTCCTGTATTATTTGAGCCAGGAGTCCAGAGTTTTTTATCGTTATCAGTACCTGAATCTTCTATTCTTTTGCCTTGTCCGGGACCCATAGTTTTTTTGCAGGTAGCGGTCTTATCTGGTCTTTGATTCTTTTTCTTCTATGATCTTTGCATTTTTTATAAGCAGGTCTATGAGGTTTCTTCGTCTTATGCCATTTTTTATTTCCTTGGATCCCTTCAGCACTTTCAAAGAATTCTTCTATTTTTTTCCTATCTTCTTCTTTTTCATAACTGGCTATTATTTTTTCATTTTCTTCCAGAACCTGGGTTTCTGATAGGTTCTATATTTTTTGCTTCTGCTTTCTCCAGAGCATATAAATATCAGGTATTCCTTTACTTCCTGTATTGCTGCATGTCTTCAGATTTTCGTTAAACTGTGTCTTCGTTGATATTATATGCCTTAAGATAATCCTCCCTGGAGACTTTATAGTCCTTTAACTTTTTTTCCAGATCCTCATTATAAAAGCTTATCCTGTTTTTTATCATGGGTTCAGGGACTTCAAATTTTGAATTATCCACCAGGTTTTTTACAATATCAGATACTATCCTGTCTCTTCTGATTTTTCTTTCTGTTCCGTGATCTTATCTTTCAGGTATTCTTTAAATTCCGGCACATCCTGATAATCACCAAAATTCTTAATAAATGCTTCATCTACATCAGGAAGGATCCTGGATCTTTATTTCTTTTAAGTCTATAGAAAAATCTGCTTCTTCACCTGAAAGGTCCTTATTTGCAATATCTTCAGGAAGCTATGATCTTTATTTCCTTATGTTCCCCTTTTTTCATTCCTATAAGAGCATTTTCAAATTCCTCAAATAGAGTCTTTGATCCGATTTCGAGAGTGTAATCCTGTGCACTATTACCCTCAAAATCTTCTCCACCGATCTTTCCTTCAAAATCAATTGTCACATAATCTCCTTTTTCTAGCCTTTCTGTCCTCTTCCACATTTTCAAGAGTAGCGTAGTTATTTCTGAGATTATCGATCTGTTTTTCTATTTCTTCATCATTTACATCAGTCGAAATACCTGTTGCCTCTATACCTTTGTATTTTGGAAGACTTATTTCCGGCTCTACTTCTACAGTCACTTCAAAACCTAAAGGGTGCCTTTTCTTCTATCTTATTTATTTTGACCTTTGGATAATCAATCGGTTTTATTTTTGATATCTTTAATTATCTTTGGATAAAGTTCTGAAATTGCAATAGAAGCTGCTTCATTTAATACATATTCCTTGCCAAAATTCAGATCTATTATATTAAAAGGTATTTTTCCTTTCCTGAAACCCGGTATTTTTGCTTTCTGTGAAATATCACTATAAGCTGATTTCATCGATTTCATAAGAAAACTGTTTTCGATTTCCAGATCAAGTATAGACCCTGTTCTTTTCGATCTTTTTCATATTTTTCAGTTTATAACTCAAAAAAAATCCTCTCCTCTTAATTAACTTAAAATTTGTCTTTTTAGTATAATCCTGGTGCGAGAGAGGGGACTTGAACCCCTACAGGTGATTAGCCCACTAGATCCTAAGTCTAGCGCGTCTGCCAATTCCGCCACTCTCGCTAACTGGTGGGTCGTACAGGCTTCGAACCTGTGACCCCCTGATTAAGAGTCAGGTGCTCTACCAACTGAGCTAACGACCCCCACCATTTATGCCGCTGGTATCTCGCATTCCAGCATGTCCTTAAATCATTAAAAAACACATTTTATATTTCTGGCACGCCTGGAGGGATTCGGTCTTTCGTCTCACTTCGTTCGCTGCAGAGCCGCGACCTCCCTTGCTTTCGCTTCGGTCCGGTCATTCGAATCCCGTACAACATGACACTGTCATGTTGTACACCACCTATGCCTTTAAAACACATTTTATATTTCTGGCACGCCTGGAGGGATTCGAACCCCCGACGCACGGATTCGAAGTCCGACGCTCTATCCAACTGAGCTACAGGCGCTCTAAAAATTAAAAATGGGGTGAGAAACGGGATTCGAACCCGCGGCCTCAGGAGCCACAATCCTGCGCTCTAACCGGCTGAGCTATTCCCACCTTGCAAATCAATGCATTTTCTATTGAGAAAGAACAAGCAATAAATTATATCATATTTGTAAATAATTTTATTTTACTCCTCTCTCGCATGCCACCGGCATGTGAGAGTCAAGCGCTCTATCTAAAATTTCAACAAAACCTATATTTTATGGCGCGCTTGAAAGGATTCGAACCTTCGACCTACGGATTAGAAGTCCGTCGCTCTATCCAACTGAGCTACAAGCGCCCGGTAAAATAATACAATCCAAAAATCAAGATAATACTTTAACGAAAATAAAAATTCAAGTATATAAACCGGCTACTTAACCCGGAAATTATACACAGGCTTTGAAGTATAAATATGATTTAAAAAATTGGTTCGGTATTTAGAGGCACAATCTCAAAATATCAAGTATTACAGTTTTAGGATAACCATCTATATTCCATAATCCTGAAAGCTCTATTATGCTTTCAGCAGAGATCGTCCAGTTCATCTTCAGGAAGGTCTGCATCTTTAAAAGAAACCGGAGCTCCTATTTTTTTAAACCAGTTTTCTAAAGCATCTATACCCGCAAGTGCTGTCTCTTCATCACTGCTCTTCTTTATATCAAAGACATTTTCAGCAAATTTTACAAACTGCCCGATATTTTCTTTATACTTATATTTCATCCATGCTGGGACAATAATAGAAAGGGCGGCACCATGAGGAATGTCGTAAAATGCCCCAAGTACATGTGCAAACATATGATTTGGAACCGAAGCACCTTCGACTCCTGCAGTTCCAAGCCCATTAAAGGCAAGGGTTGCGGCCCACATAAAGGTAGCCCTGCCATCATAATCATCCGGTTTTTTCAATATGATATCTGTACTTTCTATTAAAGTCTTAACTATGCCTTCAACATACCTGTCCTGGATGGGCAGCCATTTATTTTCATGTGTAAAATAACCTTCAATGGCATGTATAATAGCATCTACCCCTGAATATGCTGAGTAATTTGCAGGAATAGTATAGGTCACGGTAGGGTCCAGTATAGATACTTTTGGGTAAAAATTATCATTTCCAAAGCCAAATTTTTGTTTACGCTCTTCATTTGTGACCACTGATACGTTATTCATTTCTGATGCAGTAGCAGAAATAGTAAGTACAGTAATTACAGGAAGAGCTTTCTTAATTTTTGCCTTATCTTCAAAGAAGTCCCAGACATCTCCGTTATAACATGCTCCTGCTGCTATAGCTTTTGATTCATCTATAACACTGCCACCGCCAACTGCAAGGATAACATTTACCTTTTCTTTTTTAGCAAGTGCAATCCCTTTTTTAACATGAGAAAGTACAGGATTTGATTTTACACCAGGGTGTTCAATTATATTTAAACCTTCTTTTTTTAATGCCTGGGTCACTTTATCATAGATTCCACTCTTTTTAATACTGTTCATCCCATATACAAGTAAAAGAGTCTTACCGTATTGGCTGACATACTTGGCTACCTCAGCAACCCTGTTTTTACCAAAGACTATTTTGGTAGGTATACATAATTCAAAATCTTTCAAAATTTTTCCTTTCTTAAACAGATTATTGCAACAAGATCAAATAACTGGAGCGGGAAACGGGATTCGAACCCGCGACCCTCAACTTGGAAGGCTGATGCTCTAGCCAACTGAGCTATTCCCGCTCGTAAATCATGGTCGGGGTGAGAGGATTTGAACCTCCGACCTCCTGCTCCCAAAGCAGGCGCGCTAACCGGGCTACGCTACACCCCGTGATCACTGATCATAAAAGCTGTTTTTTAGCATTGTGTATCTTATCATATATCAGGAAATTTTCAACAAAGCTTATAATGTCATAATAGCTTAGAAAAAACAGACTTATTTTTTAATTTTTGTATTGCTATTGGATAAAAAAGCGATCAATTTTTCAAGTGCTTTTGCTCTGTGACTTATCCTGTTCTTTTCATCACTTTTAAGCTGCGCCATCGTTAAATAATATCCCTGTGGAATGAATATACTGTCATAACCAAAACCACCGCTCCCTTTTTCCTCAAAACCAATATGACCCTCACAGACGCCCTCTACGTCTGCGATCTTGCCTTTTACTGGATCCCAGATCACCATGCTGCAAATAAACCTTGCTGTCCTTTTGCTGCTTTCCTTTATTTTATTCAAGCTCGGATAATAGTTTTTTACGGTTTATTTCATCATTGGCACCTGGCCCTGCATATCTTGAGGATATAACCCCTGGGGCACCATCCAGTGCATCCACTGCAAGCCCGGAATCATCTGCAAGAGTCCTCATCCCGGTAAATTCTGAAATAGACTTTGCCTTCAATTCTGCATTTTCCAAAAAGCTGGTATTTCCTTCCTGTACTTCCGGAAAATCTTCAAACTCATCATAGGTGAACCAACTAATGTTATCCAGATCCTTAAAAAAATCCCTGATCTCAAGTATTTTACCCTTATTTTTAGTAGCTATTACAATGCTTTCAGACATTTTTTATACTCTGGCTTAAAATTTTTTTCTGATAGGCTAATATTTGCTCGATCGCTTTCGAAGCAGTGTCCATCATCTTATTAAATTCTTCCCTGTAAAAAGGATATTCTTCTGCACTTGACTGTATCTCAATAAACCTTCCACTGGAATCCATGACTACATTCATATCTACCTGCGCTGTTGAATCCTCAGCAAAATCCAAGTCTACAAGTATTTCGCCGTTGACTATACCGAGACTGACTGCTGCCACGAAGTTTTCAATCGGTATCTCCTGGATCACCTTATGGTCCACCAAAGAATGGAGGCAATCAAACATTGCGATAAATGCTCCGGTTATGGAAGTGGTCCTTGTCCCCCCGTCTGCTTCTATTACATCACAGTCGAGCCAGATTGTCCTTTCTCCGAGTTTTTTTAGATCCACGGCGCATCTTAGAGATCTGCCGATCAGTCTCTGTATCTCATGGGTGCGCCCGCCTATCTTTCCGGAAACCTGCGGCCTTATTATTCTTACTGGTGCTGATTTTGGGATCATATCATATTCAGCAGTTATCCATCCCATTCCTTTCCCTTTTAAAAATGGGGGGATCTTATCCTCGACTGAAGCTGTACAGATGATCCTTGTATTCCCGGCCTCTATAAAAACAGAGCCCTCAGCATGGGATATATATCTACGGCTGACCTTAATTTCCCTTATTTCATCAGGTTTTCTTTCATTTATCCTTTTATTCATAAAAGTAAGCCTTTCTTATATCTCCAGATTAACTTTTTTAACTTCCTTTATTTCTTTTCCCATAAAGATCTTTCCTATTTTTAAAAACTTATCAGAATTCCCTGTCTGGTAAAAAGTCCAATCCGCCCTGTTTTCCGGTGAAGCATTTATTTCCTTAGCTAATAAGATCTCTTTAACATCTTTAGCGGTCTCTATTGCAGAGTTTATTACCTCAGTATTCTGCCTGCAGCACGATCTTATTTCCTTTTCTATTATAGGAAAATGTGTACATCCAAGTATCAGCACGTCTATATCCTGGGAATTCAACGGTTCAAGATAATTGCAAATATCTTCTCTAAGTCGTTCACTGTGAAGCTCATCTGTTTCAACATACTCTACCAGTTTTGGTGCAGCAACCTGAAATATCTCAAAATCAGGATTGATCTTCTTTACCGCATTCTCATAAGCCCTGCTTTCAACTGTGCCCTTTGTGGCTATTACACCGATTCTTTTTTTACTGGAATTTTTTACCGCTGTCCTTGCTCCCGGTTCTATTACGCCAATAATCGGGATATCGAAACTCTTTTTCAGGAATTCAAGTGCTGCAGCTGTTGAAGTGTTGCATGCGACTACTATTATCTTAACACCGTTTTTTAATAAAAACTCTGTTATCTTTAAAGAGAGATTTTTTACTTCACTAAGTTCCCTGGGACCATAAGGAAACCTGGCTGTATCGCCAAAATATATGATGTTTTCTTTTGGGACTGCCCTATATATCGCTTTAAATACAGTGAGCCCCCCAACTCCGGAATCAAAGATACCGATCGGCCTATTGTCCAAGCTTACACTTCCTGATCTTTTAACTATGCTTTGATAAAAATAATCGCAAAGAAAAACGATCTGTTAATTATAATGAATCGAGGAAAAAAAATTAAGTGATATTATTTTTAACATTTTAAGTTTAAAGTTATTATCCAAGAAAGATTTTTAACGTGATAAATGCAGGAAATTTAAAAAATAAAGATCTTTTCGGACTTTTTCAAATCCTACTATTATTTTAGCTGGTTCGAATCCTCTCTGCCCAGCCAGTCTTGTTAAATACAAGAACCTCTTTATTAAGTTATCTTATCCTTATCTATTGGAATTGCATACTCAATCGTAACAATTGGATAATCAACCAGTTATTTTTTTGATAAATGAGCGAATAAATGCTTTTCTTTCAACTATTGAACCCTGCAATAAGTCTGGCTTAAAGTCCTCAATATAATTGGCAATCTCATCATCAGTAATTCTTGGATTTTCAGAGTGTTCAAGTTCATATTCCAATGTTTTCTTTTCAGAAGTTGCAACTTCCTTTTCATCGCTTAATTCTTTTAATCTTGCCTGAAATATCACTTAAATCATATAGCTGTGGTTTCAACGGGTTCAAAAAGCTTATCAAGCCTTTTTTCCTTATTCCTGATGATTTTTTTCAAGAATTTTATGTCTTCTGTTTTCTCCCTTTTTGGAGAAACCCAAACTCCTCATTTAACACCTTTATCAGGTACCAATATTTTCCTTGGTAAGTATTCTTTCCTTAATGACACTTATAATATATCAATCAAATTTTGCAATGCTTAGTGGCCTTTGAGACAGAGACCGTTCCTGATTTAAATCTACTTTTGCAACTATAGTAATGGAACTTTCCCGACTTAGCTGAATAAGATGTAAAAAACTTTCCACAAGTTGCACATTAGATTAGTCCATTTAACATATTCTTTGAAGATAGTTTTCGGATGGGTAATATTTGGTCTTCTAGCTGATATTAGCTTCTGTACTTTATTAAAGTTTTCATATGATACTATTGCCTCATGGCAATCTGGGACTTTACAATCTGTCTTCACTGTTATTTTTATTCCATATCAGTCTACCTGTATAAACTGCATTGTGAAGAATGTTTAATATAGAGTTTCTCCATAGAGTTTTTAGGATAGTTACATTCAATCTAGCTATATCCTTTGCACCTTCACCTGAAAGGCACATGTCAAACACTCTTCTGACTATAGAAGCATTTTCATGGTTATCTCAAATATCCTCTTTATATTTCCGTCAATGCATTGACAGTCTTTATCTTATATCCATAAGGAGCACTACCACCACTAAAAGCCTCTGGATGCGTTTTCCTTCATACCCCGCATGGTATCAGATGCTAAGTTATTTGAATAAAACTCATCAACTACCTCAAGCATGCCCTCCATCATTTTACCTGCGGGGCTATCATCTATCTGCTCATTAATAGATATAAGCTGGATGCCCCTCCTCTTAAGGAGTGACTTATATAGATTGAATCTTCCCTGTTTCTAGCAAACCGGGATAGTTTCCATACAAGTATAGCTCCAAATGGTGGATTTTTTTGCTTGCAAGAGAGATCATAGCCTGAAATGCAGGGCGATTGTCCGTTCTTGCACTTTTGGCTTCATCAATAAATATATCATTACAATCTATTTGTGGCTTCTGCATACATTCTAACTCCTTAATTTGAGCTTTAATAGAGAGGTCCTTATCAGCCTGTTTTTCTGATGATACTCTTGCGTATATAACTACATTCATAAAATAACTCCAATATTAAAAATTACTTATTCTTTAATAAGAGATAAAACTGATTGTAAGTACTTACTATCAATTCCCTTATGTCTTTTGGAAAATCTCTTAAATCAAGCCAATCAGTCTTTTGCAGATCCTTTAAGCTTCTTTGCCAAACTTTTTTGGATTTGCTCTCATTTGCAAACTGTATTTTGGAATTTATAACATTTTCAATAGTATCAAAATCCAAATCATTATAATAAATATATGTATCCTCTATCCCATCAAGTAGTTTCATTAGCTTTATCTCCTTTATACTTTTTAGGTCAACAGATATATTCTTTCCTATACTTTCAAGTTTTTTTAAAGAAGGAATCCTACCCTGGTTTATAATCTCTATTAAATATGTTTTGCTAATTTTTATGCTCTCTGCAAATTTCTCGTAGTTTAAGCCACTTTTATTGATCTTTTCTTTTAATATGTTAGCCAAACTTTCAAGCTTCATTAGATACCTCCTAATTTTTGATTTATATGAATATTTTACAATAATTTATAATAAAGTCAATAGTTTAGTGTTGACAAACATTATAATGTTTACTATAATGCACAGTATAATGTATATAATTATTAAACTGTGTATTTTAGGAGAAGATTATGGATAAAATAAGAACAGGACTTGAAATCCTGGCCAAGATAATCGCTCAGGAAGTCTATAAGAAGAAGGCAGAGAGGAAAGAGGTAAAGAAATTATGAGTTATTTAAAATCAAGAGGAATAGACACAGATTTTGCTAAAGAATATTCTGTATATGAAAGAGAAAACGATATTATCTTTGAATGTCTTCAGGGCAGATAAGATGAACTGGTATTATAAACACAGGTCTACCACTGAGAAGAAATACTGGTACAATCCAAAAGGTGTCGAAGTATGGTTATATCTTTGTCACAAACTAGCAGAATATAAGGATTATGTCGTTATTTGTGAAGGTGAGATTGATACACTAACTCTACTACAAGAAGATATCAATGCTGTAGGTAGTCCTAGTGCTCTATCCTTTAAGGAGGGAGTGGGTAAGCTTATTTGGAGATAATATCAAAGAAATATTTATCTGCCTTGATAACGATGAACCGGGTAAAAAGGTAGTATAGAATATATAATTGCTTTAAATCCACAGATAAAAAAGTTCATATTGTGATACCTGAAAAAGATGGAATAAAAGATGTAAATGATTTGTTTGTCAAAGCTGGATATAACAAAGAAGAGTTTTTTGAAACTAATGCAGGAGTCTGAAAAAATTGGCTGCTCAGAGATGATTAAATCTAGTGTTCAAAAAGAAAGAAAAAACCTCTTGAAATTGTTTCTTTGGTTGATAATAAGTCAATTGTAGAAACAATCTACTCTAGGACTGAAAGACAATATTTCTTTGCAATCTATAATAGAGACCAAGATTATAAGCTATGAAAAGTCTTATACTGATGAGGGAAATGTTAAATTTGTCCCGTACTGAAAAAACTCTCTGATAGAAAACCAAGCTGTAAAAATTCCAGAAGGTGTGAAGGAGTATGATACTACTGAAGACCTCATTGCTGATATTTTGGCGTATATAAGCAAATATGTAAATATAGCTTCTGAGATTGATAGAAAGATACTTGTTTACTATATGTCTTTCATGGGTTTATGACAGGTTCAATGCAATACCATATATTAGAGCTTTTAGGGGAATATGGGACAGGGTAAATCAAGACTGTTAAAAGTTTTAGCTATCTGTAATAAGTCACTTAGTACTTCAGCAAACAGCTCTATTGCACCAATAATGAGTATGAACAGATTTGGTAGTACAGTAATAATTGATGAGGCAGAGTTATATAAAACGTCAGATAAAATGGAGGAGATAAAAGAAGTACTAAGACATGGAACAGAAAAGTCTAGCTCTGTTTTAAGATGTGATAATAAAGACTTTGAAAATGTAAGAGACTATCATGTTTTTTGGTCCCAAAATTTCAGGATCAAGAAGTGTTTCAAATGATGATGCACTGGAAAGCAGAATCATTAATATAAGAATGGCTGAGACAAAATCTGATGATATACCACTTAGATTAAACGAGCAGTTTGATAAAGACTCTGAAGAACTAAGATGTAAGTTACTCAAGTGGAGGCTAGATAACTATGACAATGTAAGAGAGATACAGAAATCTATAATGACTTTATTGCTAAAGGTGTCTCAAAGAGAATTAATGAAGAATGTTTTCTCCTCTGATTTGTATAGGACATACTGATGAAGGATTCATAGCAGATTTAATTGAAAAAGAGAAAGAAAAGCATGCTCAACAAATGGAAGACAGGTACATGAGTCTACAGGCATCTATAGTAAATGCTATTGAGGAGATTTATATGGAGGGAGATCACTTGCCATTGTTAAAAGATATAAAGGCAAGGCTTGATGATAGATTTACTTATATAACCACCAAATCAATTGGCAGTATGAGAATGAATTTGGACTAAAAACTGATCATAAAAGCAATGGTAATTATGTCATATATGATATTGATATTATGGAGCAATTAAAGAAGCAATATGGGATAGATGATGAAGGTATTAATGAAATGGTTAGTGAAGAAACTTATATCTTAGTATTTTGCCTAATTGAAATAGTTTTATGAACATAGTGAAGATGATGAAGATAGAATAAGGGCTTGGTAAGTTTAATAACAATAATAGTATGTATATTATATATAATACCACTCTTTTTATCTTCATTATGTTCATTATATTCACGGCAAGCTGAAATCTAGATTACCAGAACTATAATCAAACAATCATTTTTAGAATTTGGATTACTGTATTCAACTGCCTTTGCATGAGGTTTCCACTAATTTAGCCTTGCATGAGGTTTCCACAATAAAATGATGTGAATATGTAAGGGCTATATAGGAGATTATGGCATTATGTTAGACGCTCCTATAAGCATCTATAATCTTTTTTAATTCTCGAAAATTATCCCAATCTTTAAATGAATCTGATAATGATTCATAAAAAGCTTCAGTTGTTTTATATATTTGGGAGTAAAGTTTTCCATATTGCCATGGTTTAGTTTTTTTTTGTTGTATCTACTCCTATGGTAAGTTAAATGTGCAGCTAGTTTATCGACACGCTTTTTTGCATATGATAATTCAGAAAAGGCAGTCCTACTCCTTCTAAAACCTTTTATATCCTGAGATATAGTCTTCAGCAAGCATATCATCAGGATAATGTCGTTTTTGTGTTGAAGTATAGAAAAATTCTAAAAGGCTTCTTAAGTGTATTGCAAAGCACTCCAGCAGGACGTTACGATAAAATATGTTTTTAGGAGTTTGGGATAGTTCTTTCACAGAAGTTAAAAACATCCATATTTCATAATATACATGCTCTGAATTATTTTTTAGAATTTTTATTTGATGTCACTTTGTTATTTTATAAATGTTTAAGTGTGTTAATTACTACCAAAGTAGTATTTTCATGACACATATTATATGAGAAATATTTTATTCTTCAGACTCTACCTCTTTAATAATCTCCTCATTAATTACAATGTTTATTATTATTTTTCCAACACCTTTCATCAAATAGGCTAATAGTTCTTCTTTTTCATTAATTTCTTCTTTATTATATAGTTGAAAATAGAGAATTAAGGATATCAAATAAACTCCTATTTTAAATAAACGTTTAAGACTTTCAATATTTTTTACCTGATAACTTCCTAGTGCGCATATAATTATGTAAAACTGTAGCATCCATATTAACTGCTACTGCATCAACTAAACTATTTAATTCACTTGAAGGAAAAATCTTACATATATCTTCTCCAGTCCAATTATCATCAGGATTTTCCCAAAGAATGGTATCGATATTCTGTTTCTTTTCTCTGTAAACCTCAATTAGTTTTGGTAGTGAATAAGTCTTTTGCTGCTTATCATTTTTTTGATTTTTTTTATTAATTGGGTTATCGATTTTTATAAATGCAATAGTTTTAGAAAAACACCATCTTTCGATGATAATTCAATATTTAAAGGTACAGTTGTTCCAATAGGTAATAAATCTTTAGGTTTAATTCTAAGTTTGATTTGTCCCTGATTTGGACCTACACTATTTACATCGAACATTTCGGCATCTGATCTACCTCTTTTTTTAATTTTTATGTTTGTTGAACCCAAATGAGGAGTTTCAAAACGAATTTTTAATTCACCTTTATCTTGTGGCCGTATTAAAAATTCATCCTCAGCGTCAGTTTCGAGTAATATCTTGCACTCACCATTCTGAGGACACATCTTTATATTGCCTTTAGAAAGATTTTTTAAATTTAGGCTAGTTGGAAATCTTTTAAGTTTTGGTAAAATATCTTCACCACTTATTCTTTTTTTAAAGTTTTCAAAAGTTTTTCCAATAATCGAACCTTTTAGTCCTAAAATTTTACTTATTTCTTCATTATTTTGAATTAATTTACCCATTATTTTATTGAGAAAGTCTTCATCTTTCGGATTATTGAAAATCTTTTCATCTCTTCTTTTTTCATCTAATTTTCCTAATATATTATTATCTCTTAATTCTTTAGCTATTTCTTCTTTTAATGTTCTAGCAATTGTATTGTCCCTCATTCTATCTCTTGAAGACATTAATAATTCTTCTCTAATATTCGTGGGTATATTGGAACAGTCAACGTTTACTAATATTTGACCACTTAAATATGCTAATTTTGCTTTATACTTAATAAAGGAATTATCAAGATAATCATGGACCTGTCCATTTAGAGTCATCTGCATCAGGGAAGTTAAGCATCATTTGCACACGACTGTTAACCTCATCTGATCCATATTTGCGTCTGATCTGGCGTCCTTTGACAAGAAGATCGTTACGAAGATACCCCATAGCAAGGTTAGGCTTCTCGTGTACGAGTTGGTTAAACCAGCCCTTGACACCATCAGCAACTGTAGTAATGTGACCCGATACTTGAGCCTTGAGTGCAACCTCTTTCTGCTTATCAGATAGGCTTTGATACAGATCAGAGTTGATGAACTCCTCTAGCCTACCCGGAAGATTGTAGAGGTCTTCACGTGCAAGGTTAACACGAACAGCGTAATCAAGTGAAGGATTAGG
>CAWKAO010000006.1:0-55678 GCA_963847665.1 uncultured Actinomycetes bacterium | reverse complement strand
TGGCAAAAAATGATATGAAAATGGACCCGAATTATTTTTTTATATTTTTGACTTTATTTTTTTCAGTTGTATTTATTACATGCATCTTTTTTAAAACTGGCATTTTTATTTTTCTTTCCATTGTAATTTTAGTGAGCATATTTATATTTATTTTTATTGACCTCAGGGGTAGAAGGCACACCAGACTGAAAGAAAATCAGTTGGAAGGTTTTCTTTTGGACCTTATGACTTCTCTTTATATGAATCCTAATATCCAGGTCGCACTCCAGCAGGTTGTGGAAAAAATCGGATACCCGCTACAAGGGGATATTGAAAAAATCATTGATGATACAAGAAGAGGGTTACTTTTAAATGATGCAATGGCAAACATGGTAAACAAAAATAGGAGCAGTTTAATCCATGTGATCATTACCGGTCTTATTGCGGCTAATGAAAAGGGTGCGGACCTGATAGGTTTTTTAAAAAACCAGATAGAGTATTTAAGGGAAAAGAAAAACCTGACAAACTACATTAGGATCTTGAGCTCAGGGCCAAGATATACTTCTTACCTGATTGCAGTAATACCTGTTATTGCTATCATATCTGCATCTTTTTTAAATCCTGGTTTTGCGTCTGGACTTGTATCCAGGACAGGATTTCTGATATTAGTCTATTCATTCATCAGCTACATCGCTGGTTTTCTAATCATAAACAAATTAGTCAACTTTACAGATATTGATAATAAAAGATTTGGCCGTAAATGATATTGATCCTAAAAATAATCATCTCGATTGCTGTTTCAATATTTATAATACAGATCTGCTGGCTTGCAGTTAATAATAAGGAGACCTTTAAAAAAAGTATCCTGTCCTTTGATGTAAAAGCCAGGCGTCCGGCAGCTAATCGGCGGGCCGGGAGCTTTTTTGCTGACGCAGAGCTGTTTTTTGAAGAGATCGGAGCAATAAGTATCCTTGGTATTAAGATCAGGTCCCTCGGGAACCTTTATCTTTTCAGGATCATTTTTGCACTGTCCCTTTTACTGATCTTTATTTCACTTGGTTTTTTCCTGGACAGTAATTATTTTTATTTTTCAGCTGTGATAGCCCTGCTTGCATATCTCCTGCCCCAGGAAATATTTAAAAGCAAAACACATTCATTTGCAAAAGATATCAATAATGAACTTCCTGACGTTATCGATATCATGGCCTCACTGATAAGTGCAGGTCTGACACTTGATGAGGCGATGCTTTATGTTTCTAAAAACTTCAGAGGTAGAGCCGGTAGATTATTTGATCTTTACAGGATAAAAATACTTGAGGGAAAAAGAAAGTCAGAAGCTTTTGAGACCATAGGCAGGCTTTCATTCTGCATGGAGTTTAAAAGTTTTGTAAAAGTCCTTTATCAGTCTGAAATAATAGGCTTTCCTGTAAAAGAGATCCTGGCTGATCTTGCCAGGGTCTACAGGAATAACCAGAGAGACCTGCTAAAAATGAGGGCTGAAAGGCTTGAAAGCAACCTTACCATTATTATTTTTATCTTTATTTTTATACCTATGCTGATGATTTTTTTAATACCTGTGATCCCGCAAATAAAACTGCTGCTCGCTTAAAGTACTTAAATAAATAAAAGGATAAGTAAAAGGAGTAAAAAAATGAAGGACAAAAAAGTTGCTAAAAAGAAATTTTTTCACAGGCAAAACGGAGCGACCCTGATAGAAATCGCGCTCTATGTCGCCCTCGTTGTAATAGTCTGTATCGCAGTGATAGCATCACTTGGAGACAAACTCCAGGGTGTTTTCCACACGATAGTAAACAGTATATAACAGTTTATAAGTTACAGAATCTATCTTCAAAATTTCTAAAAAAATTTAAAGATCTTAAAGAAAACAGAGGTCCTGGATGAAGTATATTAACGATAATAATATCTATCAAAAAGGGAATATCCTTCTTGAGCTTGCCCTGATATTGCCTTTACTGCTGCTCCTTATCGCAGGAATTGTCCAGTTTGGTTTTATACTTAATGCAAAAATAGCGGTAAGCTCAGCATCATATGAGGCTGCAAGAGCTGCGACACTTTCCGAAGATCCTGCAGCCACAGCGTTAAAAGTTGCCAAAGATTATGCAGGTTCAAACCTGCCTGGCTGGGATTACAATGATAGATTAGAAGTAAGAACTAACATTGTAGGCAATGATCCCGGCGACCCCATAAACGTTGAAGTGATCTACCAGGTGCCTCTATTCTTTAAAAATATAGAAAGTCTTGTTGGAGATGAAAACTCAATGATCGAAGTAAAAGGAACTTCAGTGATGAGAATGGAGGAAAAGGAATGAAAAAAAGTCAACTTTATAAATATATTAAAAATTTTCTGGAAGTCTTTATAATCCTTATAATCTGCATCCTGGCGCTTATTGCATCACTTATTATCTTTCCTGAAAAAATATACAGTGATAACTGGTTGAAAGTCGATGACCAGGATGGTGAGCTTACATGGGTCGATACCTCGCACTGGGAGCAGAGGCAGGTTTATATAAGTGATGGTTATTACAGGGATGTCACAAAAAAAAGATGGGTGGATACTTCTCATACTGTGAACCAGGGCTACTGGACGACCGGCGAATACCGGGTCTGGGTGGAGGCTAAAGAGACGGTACCTTATACTTACCTGAGATGGGTCGATACATCGCACTGGGAGACCAGATACAGATATGTAGATGCATTGATCCCTGTAAGTTTTACTGTTATATATGGGACCGATTCATATGGCTGGAGCGTATATTCTTTTGCATCAAGGCCTGCAGGTATGCAGCAGGTATATTATATGGGTTCAAAGTATCTGGCTGAAAAATGGGTAATTGATTACAGGCCATACATGGGAGGTTCGATATATGCTGTGAAGTACAGGTTTATGTACAGGTTTGGCACACAAAAGCAGTCTTACAGTGTTTGGGTGAGCTCGGGGTACTGGCAATCTGTGACCGCATATAGAATTGTGGATAATTCGCACTGGGAGACAAGGACCGGAAAATACTGGGTAGATACATCATACAGGGTTGAAAGCGGATACTGGGAGAGTTATGCTGAAAAAGAGTGGGTGGATACGGGGTATTTTGAATACAGGGACGAATGGGTAAAAGAAGGACATTTTGAAGAACCACTTCACGGCAGTATAAGGGTAGTAAAGGAGCCAAAATATATATTTACAAGGTGGCACAAAAATGAAGTAGGAGATCAGTGCGGCATGGATCTTAAGATAGAATGGGATATCTATGATGCTAAAGCTGATAAAGGGGACGGGTCCGTAAATGAGACAGAGGGTAGCCCTGAAGAGGTAAATATCTGCCGGGTATATATTTTTGAAGAGGTAAAGAGGTATGCAGACAAGGGTATAGATAAAGTAGTGGTCTATAATGGAGATGTCGACAGAGGCTCACAGGGAAGCCTTGAGACTTTTAATACGTTTGATTTTGCAGGGGATGAGGAAAGTATTTTAAACATCTTTTTGTTTGCTGAGGATGGGAGATCGGTGCATGCATATTTTAGCAACCCTGTAAATGGATACCGTTCTATAAACCTGGATTATGCAGGGACTTCAAATGATCCTGTAAGGTGGTCTGGAGGAAACAATACAGGTGAGGTCGAATTTTAAAAATACAAAAGGTACTGTGCTTATAATGATGGCTTTTCTTATGCCAGTATTAATGATCCTTACAGGCATGGTGACTGATCTTGGCAGGGCACTGGCATTTAAAGCCGAGCTGAATAAAGCTTGTATGATAGCGGCTGAAGAAGCGACAAAGCAGATCAACATCTCAATTGCTGAAGCTAAAGGCAAAAGTGTATTGGCCGGAGATTATGAAGAAGTGATCATTGAATACTTCAATAATAATATTTCCCCCAGGCAATCCTACCATATCTCTGGACTTGACTATGATGTATCGGGTGGTGCTGAAAATCCTAAGTTCCTGAACGTCTTTTCAGAAGCATGTATTGATTGTTTTTTCTTAAAAATAATAGGCATAAACGAAATATTGATACATTCCTCAGCCTGTGGAAGGTTGAAGGGGTTCTAGGGGCCGGTTTGTATTAGAAGCTTTGATAGAAGCTCTGTCACTCAACAGCAAAATCTATTTCCTTAAAATCCGTATCATTGAAGAAAACCGAGACACGGTACTTTCCTGGCGGGAAACCACCGGCGGTCTTTATGTTAAAACTATGGTAACCAGAACCCTCAGTATCCAGGGAGAATTCCTGGGTGATAAGCTCTTCGTCTATATCAAGATAGGTCCAGGTGACCATGACATTATCCTCTGTTGTAAAATCTTTAAATTTTATTGAAACATATATTGAATCAGTTCCTGAAGAGAACGACTCTGCAGTATCAAGTGGCTCATAATTTTCATTAATATTTTTACAAAGGACTACCTCTTCTATTTCAGGTGGTCCTTTTATAATAGCGTCCTGTAAATCTTTCAGGTCTATATTATTCCTGGCACATCCGGTTGTACTCAATAAAAAAATAATTAAAAAAAAGAGTAAAACAAGCAACTGGACCCTATAGATATTAAAATTTTTTTTCATATCTGTTTCAAGCTTTTAATATTTTTTATAAAATGCTTTTGCTATATGCTATATTATGTTTAAATCTACAGGCTCATATGCTGGTATTCTCTTTAAAAAAACCCGGCATAGACATTGGATGATACCATATTATTATTATAAGTAAATTATAACAATAATTTTGTTATGACATAATTTTTCAGTTACCATTATAATGATTATAAACATACAAATGATCGATATATAAGATATAAAAAAATATTATTAAAGAAGGAAAAAATGAGCAGAGATTATTTCCCGGATACGCTTGATGTAATAGTGGAAGTGCCGAAGGGCTGCAGAAACAAGTATGAATATGACCCGAAGACAAAGAGGATAAAGCTTGACAGGGTCCTTTTTAGCTCGGTGCATTATCCTGCTGATTATGGTTATATTGAAGGTACCATGGCTGAAGATGGGGATGAAGTCGATGTGCTGGTCCTTATAGAAGAACCGACATTTTCTGGGTGCCTCATTGAAGCAAGGCCTATAGGAGTGCTCAGGATGAAGGATGAAAAAGGTATAGATAACAAGATACTGGCTGTCCCAGCAACTGACCCGGTATGGAACTATGTTAAGGACCTGCATGAGATATCTCCACATCTTTTAACTGAGATCGAGAACTTTTTCCTTACTTATAAAAAACTTGAAGCAAAGGTAGTTATTTCAGATGGCTGGAATTCTGTAGATATTGCGAAGGAATACCTGGTTTCAAGAAGAAAATATAAAAAATGACACCAGTATCAAATAATCAGGGGTCAAAAAGAGAAGAATTAAAAGAATTTTTTCTTGGTATTAAAAACTGCTCTCTATGCGACCTCCATAAGACAAGGACAAATTTTGTTTTCGGCAGTGGCAATGCCAGTGCTGATATATTATTCATTGGTGAGGCACCTGGAAAAAACGAAGATCTGCAGGGTAAGCCTTTTGTAGGCCAGGCGGGTAGGATCCTGGATGAACTTCTTTCAGGTATCGGTTTAGAGAGGGAAGATGTTTTTATTGCTAATGTATTAAAATGCAGGCCCCCGTCAAACCGGGATCCAAACATAATTGAAATAGATATCTGTAAACCGTATCTATTCAAACAGATAGAGTTAATAGACCCAAAGATAATATGTACACTTGGAAAATATTCTACACAGTTGCTACTTGATACAACTGCAGGAATAAGTGGTCTGAGAGGAAGGGTCTTTGAAATATCAGGAAGATATATATTGCCAATAAACCATCCGGCTGCTGCCCTCTACACGCCTTCCAGGATGGAGTTATTGCGTGAGGATTTTAAAAAAGCCAGGGGGCTGCTTGATAGTTATTCAGATTCTACAAAAGATAAAATCACTGATGTAAAAGATGAGATTCCTGCTATGGGAGATGAAATCGCCACAGATTCTAAGCAGTTAGGACTATTTTAAATGAGTTTAATTATTATAAGCAGGTCCCCGGAACAGACAAGATCGATCGGAAGAGCCTTTTCAAGGATTATGGATGCTGGCGACGTGGTACTTCTTGATGGTGAACTTGGGGCAGGAAAGACAACTTTTATTACAGGTATTGCTGAAGGGCTGGGACTGAAGGAAAATCTTTTTAGCCCGAGTTTTACTATTCTCAATATTTATAAGATAAATAAAAAAAAGAACTTAATACACGCAGATCTTTACAGGCTTGATGATATTGGTGAGATATATAATATCGGTCTGGAGGAATATATTTTTGATAAGAGAAATCTGGTCTTTATTGAGTGGGGAAACAAGATAGCGAAGATTTTAAAAGACTATGACCACCTGACCATTGAGTTCAGTTATGTATTCGATGGCTCAGAACCTGAAGATATATGTCCTGCTGAGAATGAGATGAAAAGAACTCTTTATTTCTCAGGGACCGGAAAGAGCTGGCAAAAAAAATTAGAGACTCTTGATCGGGAAGTAAAAAAAATTTAGAAGACTTCAACGTATAAAAATAAAAAAAAATTAGTATTTCAGAAAATAGAGATGTTAATACTTGGAATAGACAGCAGTACGGCTAAATTAAGTGTTTCCTTAAATAATGGAAATAAAATCATAAATAATATTGCGTATTCAAAAAACCACGAGTTTATGAAGGTAATAATACCCCTGGTGGAAGTATTATTAAAAAAATCAGGTAAAGAGCTTTCAGATGTAGATCTTTTTGCAGTCAATACTGGTCCGGGAGACTTTACAGGTACAAGGATCGGATTAAGTGTGGCCAAGACTTTTGCTCTTGCAGAAAGTAAACCGATTTTTGGGATCCATTGCCTTGATGTGCTTGCTACAGGAATAGCATCACAAAATAGTATGGTGATCTCAAAGCTCCTATCAAAAAATTCCAGAGTCTTTATATTACCGGTACTTGATGTAAGAAGAAGTGAAGTGTTTTTTTCCTGTCACAATGTATCAGTTTGTGAAGATGAAAATACTATTGCAGAGATATTTACGAGAGGTAAAAGTTTCTTTATAAATAAGGCTTCATCCGAAAGACTGCTGGAATATACTGATTTATTACTGTATTTTAAAAAGAGTCTTGTTAAAGAAAATACAGTAGGCACAGTATTTTTTACAGGAGGTACAGCTTTTTTAGCTTATCCGGATTTAAAGAAGCTGTTATTTGAAGTATTTGGAAGACAGGTTATCCTGTATAAAAAAAATATATACCCCGCAGCAGGATTTCTAAATATCTGCGCTTACTGGAAGGCTGGCCTGCAGCGAAAAAGGGGCAGCATTGTATCAGGCATCAGCGGTGATGATGCCATTGCCCCTCTATATGTAAGAGATTTCATTCCTTTTGGTAAAAAATGACGATAAAAACCCGGGAAACAGCAGAAATGGATATTAAAAAGGATAATATAAAAATACTTGGTATTGAGACTTCATGCGACGATACCTGCGCTTCAGTCGTATCCGGTGGGTCTATTATTTTGTCAAATGTCATCGCTTCCCAGCATGAGATCCATGCAAAATATGGCGGAGTGGTCCCTGAACTTGCATCACGAAGACACATCGAGATGATCGATATAATAATAAAGGAGTCACTCCTCAGATCCGGGACAGAACTGGGAGCAATAGACGCTGTCTGTGTCACCAACAGACCAGGCCTTGTGGGCTCACTGCTTGTAGGGGTCGGGGCAGCAAAGGCACTGAGCTATGCAAAGAAAATACCTCTCATCGGTATAAATCACCTCCGGGCCCACCTGTATTCAAATGTACTTGAAGATCCTGATATTACCGGAGGTTTTATCGGGCTTATAGTATCAGGGGGACATACCAGTCTTTATTCAGTAGACGAAAAATGGGTTATTGAAGAGATCGGCCATACTGTAGATGATGCTGCTGGCGAAGCATTTGATAAGATCGCGCGTTTTCTCGGGCTTGGTTATCCTGGGGGACCAGTCATCGACAGGCTGGCAAAAGAAGGGGACCCTGCCGCAGTTCAATTCCCATTACCCATGATAGATAGTGGCGATCATAATTTTAGTTTCAGCGGACTTAAGACTTCTCTTATATACAGGACCAGGAAAGATCCTGGTCTTCTTGAAGAAACTAAATTAAGGGATCTTGTTGCCGGCTTCCAGGAGTCAATAATCACTGTACTTGTGGAAAAGACACTAAATGCCTGCAGAAGCTCAGGATACAAAAAGATACTTATAAGCGGAGGCGTGGCGGCAAACAGCAGATTGAGGATTAAGTTTTTGGAAAGAGCCCGGCAGGAAGATATAAAAATCTTTATACCACCGGTCAGTTTATGTATGGATAATGCAGCCATGGTCGCAGCAGTCGGCTACCGGGAGTATATTAAAGGTAATTTCTCTGATTATAGCATGGATGTGTTTTCCAAGAGTGACATTTAGACCTATTAAAAATATTTTTCATCTTACTTATGAAATAATTTTTATAATTTTTAAAAAATATTAAAAATTTTGCTCTTTTCCCTTGCTTTTTTCTATCCCTTATAATATTATTACATCAGATTAGCAGTCTATAGGTTAGAGTGCTGATTAATTTTTACTTATATGCATAATTGCATAAATAAAGTTATTTTTTAAGGGAGGTAGGAGAAATATGGGTTACAGACCACTAGGAGACAGATTGCTCGTAAAACCAAAAGAGAGCGAAGAAAAAACAAAAAGCGGTATAGTTCTTCCTGATTCTGCAAAAGAAAAACCACAGGAAGGTGAAGTAATCGCAGTTGGTGAAGGAGCAAGAGATGAAAAGGGAGGAAAGATCCCCATGGAAGTAAAGACCGGTATGGTAGTTCTTTACTCAAAGTATGCAGGCACAGAAGTAAAGATCGAAGGTGTAGAGCATCTTATAATTAAAGAAAGTGATGTGCTTGCAATAGTTACTTGATTTTTCAAGTAACAGATTTTTATTAATAAAAAGTTATTGGATTTTTATGATTTTAAGGAGGTTAGAAGAATATGGCAAAAGAGCTAAAATATGACGAATCAGCCAGGAGGGCTCTGGAAAGAGGTGTAAACATCATTGCAGATGCAGTTAAGGTTACACTTGGACCAAAGGGAAGAAATGTCGTACTTGAAAAAAAGTATGGTTCTCCCACTATCACTAACGATGGTGTTACCATCGCAAGAGAGATCGAAGTAGAGGATCCTTTTGAAAACTCAGGGGTACAGCTACTTAAAGAAGTCGCAACAAAGACAAATGATGTTGCAGGAGATGGTACCACTACAGCTACTCTGCTGGCACAGGCAATGGTAAAAGAAGGTTTGAGAAATGTAGCAGCAGGTGCAAACCCGCTTCTTCTGAAGAGGGGTATGGAAATGGCAGTTGATCTTGCAGTCAAGGAAATCGGTAAAGTATCTAAAGATATCGCAACAGATAAAAAGAAAATAGCTGAAGTCGCAGCGATCTCAGCAGCAGATCCAGTTATCGGTCAGACTATCGCAGATGCGATGGAAAAAGTCGGTAAAGATGGTGTAATAACTGTTGAAGAATCAAATAAGTTTGGTATAGAAATAGAGCTTGTTGAAGGACTTCAATTTGATAAGGGTTATCTTTCACCCTACATGGTCACTGACCCTGAGAGAATGGAAGCAATATTAAACGATCCTTATATTCTGATCGCAAACCAGAAGATGGCTGCTGTAAATGATCTTATACCTGTTCTTGAAAAAGTCATGCAGTCAGGTAAACCTTTACTTATAATAGCTGAAGATGTCGAAGGCGAAGCACTTGCAACAATAGTAGTAAACAAGCTTCGTGGCACATTTACAGTTGTAGCTGTAAAGGCGCCAGGTTTTGGCGACAGGAGAAAAGCTATGCTTGAGGATATTTCAATTGTTACCGGAGGCCGTGTTATATCTGAGGAAATAGGAATAAAACTTGAAAATGTTACAGTTGAGATGCTTGGACAGGCCAGACAGGTAAAAGTAGATAAGGAAAATACTACAATAGTAGAAGGTAAAGGCTCTGTTGATTCAATAAAAGGAAGAATCAAACAGATCAAAACAGAGATCGACCAGTCTGATTCAGACTTTGACAGAGAGAAACTGCAGGAAAGACTTGCCAAACTATCTGGCGGTGTTGCAGTCATAAAAGTCGGAGCCGCTACTGAAGTAGAGTTAAAAGAGAAAAAACACAGGATCGAGGATGCTCTTTCAGCTACAAAAGCTGCTGTTGAAGAAGGTATAGTCCCGGGTGGAGGAGTTGTCCTGGTAGATATTATCCCTAAGATAGATCTTAATAAGTTTGATGGAGATATAAAGACAGGCGCAACTATAGTAGTCAAATCCCTGGAAGAGCCTTTAAGGCAGATCTCTACAAATGCAGGCTGGGAAGGTTCAGTTGTAGTTGAAAAAGTAAAAGGACTGCCTGAGGGTGAAGGTCTTGATGCCCTAAACGGTAAATATGTAAATATGATCGATGCTGGTATCGTTGACCCTGCGAAAGTGACAAGAAGTGCTCTTCAGAATGCTGCATCCATAGCAGCTCTTCTGCTGACTACTGAAGTGATAATCGCAGAAAAACCTGAAAAAGAAAAAGCAGGTCCCCCAATGCCTCCAGGTGGAGGATACGGTGGCGGAATGGGTCCGATGATGTAATCATCATAAGAGATCTTTTTAAACAGAAGGGCAGTCTTTATGGCTGCCCTTTCTTTTTTAAACAAGACTTTTGGTCGAATTTAATTGAAATACAATATCTGAAGGCTCATTGACAATTTATATATATTATTATACTATTCTTGATAATACAGATCTTCTTAAAATCTCAAAGATAAAAACTTAAAAAACAAAAGAACTTTCCTCCCTTAATTTAAGTATTCTTATAACTTGGCATATCACTTTTTAAATAACATTTTTTATTAGAAAAAATAGATAATTATGAAAAAGAAATCGGCAGATGATAATAAAATAAAAAATACTATGAATATAGTAGCTGGCGAGCATGATATCAAGGTGCAATTAAATGATACAAAAACTGCAAAAGACTTATTGGAAATACTTCCCATTAGCTCTGATGTCAGTAGATGGGGAGATGAAATATACTTTTCAATTCCTTTAAAGGCAGATATTGAAAATGGTATTGAAGAAGTTGATATAGGTACAGTAGCCTTCTGGCCTCCAGGAAGTGCACTATGTATCTTTTTTGGTAGGACTCCTGCGAGCCAGGGCAATAAACCTCAGGCTGCCAGTCCTGTCACAATTATCGGTAATATTATAAACACCGAAATAATAAAGGAAATAGGGAAAATCAGGGATGGAGAAAAAATCTATTGCAAATAGATTTAAATATTCCATGCATTTAAGACAATGAAAGGAGTGGTATGAAAAAACCTATTGGAACTTCTGAAAGACTTTATCCAAATCCTGTAGTTATGGTCTCTTGTTCAGATGGAACTAAAGATAACATAATTACACTTGCCTGGGTCGGCACGGTTTGCAGCGATCCTCCGATGATCTCAATTTCTATTAGACCATCAAGGTATAGCCATGAGATCATAAGTGCTTCAAAAGAATTCGTGATAAATATTCCTGATGAAGAAATGATAGCAGCCTGTGATTTCTGTGGTACTAAATCAGGAAGAGATTTTGATAAATTTATAGAATTGGGCCTGACAAAAGAAAAAGGATTTGTTGTCAACACTCCAATGATCAAAGAATGTCCCGTAAATATCGAATGCAAAGTCAAGCAAGTGATTAATCTCGGTACGCATGACATGTTTATTGGAGAAGTTGTAAATGTCGATGCAGACGAAGAAGCCATTTATTCAGATGGAGAGATAGATCATGAAAAAATGAATATGGTCTCTTATTTGATGGATAATTATTTTAAAAATATACTTATAAAAAAATAATTATTTCTAATATTATTTTATCACAACCTTAAGCACATCTTTTAAGTATTTTTAGTCTATAACTCAGCTTATAGACTAAATCTGTAACTTTTAACCTGACTGGGGTAAATCTTTTCTTTAACCCAAAAACAGCCCGGATAACCTATCCAGGCTGTTTTTGTCTTGCTTTGATATTACTACTTTTCCTGTCTGTCTTCTCTCTCTCTTAAGCTAATCCAGGCGTCCAGCCATAGATTCTCTTCTTAGCCATTATCATGTCTTCTTTCTGTCTTCTATATTAATTTCTAAATACAGTCGTAACTACTCTTCTGTCTCCGTTTTCTACCATTCCCACACCCACTATGTGATACTTTGACTGCAGCATGTTTGCAAGATGTGTAGGGCTTGCTACCCAGGCATTGATAAACGCTTCAGCTGAACCTATGCCAGCAGGTCTTGAGTGGGCCAGGTTTTCTCCTGCCGCACTAAAGCTTATCCCGCAGTCACGAAGTATATTAAACACATTGGTGCCCTCTGGCGTATAGTGTGAAAAATAATTTCTTGCAAGCATATCGGTACTTCTTGTCCTTGATATATCAGTCAAGCTCTGGTTGGCAACCAATCCAGCAAGTCCGTTACCTGCCCTTACAGTGTTGATAAGATACAGTATTGCTGCCTCATAGTCAGATAAGTTTACGGCTGCTGGCTCTGCTGCAGGCTTTGGCTGCTCTGCTGCTGGCTGTTCTACTGGCTCTGTTGCCTCTTTTTTTACCTCTACTGTCTCTTCCTTGTCAGGTATATACATAGTCCCTACGATGCCTTCTACCTCTAGAGCCGATCCCCTGGATGCTGCTGTCACTGATAATATAAGCATCACTGAAAGTACTGATACGATAGCTATAATTGCTATCCTTTTGTGTTTTAGAAAAGTAGCGTCCATTTACTTCTCCTTAAAAATAAAAAAGCCGCATGATCTCATAGGTATGCGGCTTATTGGTTTATAAAGTATATTGTTTAAAAAAAACTTTATATTTACTATAAAGCTAATAGCCGGTTGCACCACTGGCTTACCCTGCATCCCTTCGGTGGTGCCCAACTGTAGTGGGGTTGCAGTAAAAATGCCTCTATTACCTTTGTCGATATTTAATTATCAAATAAACTAACAATACTTATATATATAATTGTATTGATAATAATATATATAGTTTTCTATAATGTCAAGTGCTTTTTAAAAAAAGATAAAAAAAGTGCATAAGGTCACAAAGTGATGGAAAGGGATGGAAACAATGAAAATAACGAATGGATTAGATTGAATAAAACAGTGACTTATAGTAATATTTTTTTATTATTTTTTTATCTTATTGTGCTAACTCAATTGCTTTCAGGAATAATTTCCGAAAATCAGAATTAGCTTTATTGACTTATTATAATAATAGACATTCAGACAGGTTCATCAGATGGGGCTTTTAATTTTTTATAAGGTATTATTTGTTATAATGACCTACTTATTGGGAGCCTTTCCGACTGCTTACGTGATCTTTAAATTAAAAACAGGAAATGACATACGTGCCGAAGGAAGTGGCAATGTCGGAGGAACAAATATAGTACGCAGTATCGGTACCGGGATGGGCATCCTTACTATTATTATTGATATACTGAAGGGTTTTCTTCCACTCCTTATTTTATACTATGTTTTCCCACAGGATCTTATCCTTGTCGCAATAGTTGCAGTGGTGGCAGTTTTTGGACATGATTTCCCTGTGTATCTTAAGTTTAAAGGTGGCAAAGGTATTTCAACTTCTTACGGCGCCATTATAGGGTTAAGTGCACTTCCTTTTTCAGATACAGTACTCTGGTTAAGACTATTACCAATATTTATAATACTTGTCACCTGGGCGATAGCTTTTGCAGCATCACGAATCGTTTCGATTGCTTCGCTTTCAGCAGCTATTGCCACGCCACTATCTTTCTATTTCACCAGGCACCCGATTCCTATTGTTATTGCGGCATTTTGCTTTTTTTTATTAACATTTATTGCACATAGAGATAATATTAGAAGACTTATTAGAAAAGATGAAAAAAGATTGAAAGGGAAGGGGGCAAAACAATAAATGGAGATCGAGATCGGTAGAGGTAAATCAGGCAGAAGGTCTTATGGATTTGATGAGATAGCTATAGTGCCAAGCAGAAGGACAAGAGACCCTGAAGATGTTGATATAACTCAGAAGATCGGGAAACACGAATTGAAGATCCCGGTTCTTGCATCTGCAATGGATGGAGTTGTTGATGTCAGGATGGCTATAGAGATGAGTAAACTGGGAGGGGTCGGTGTCTTAAATCTTGAGGGTATCCAGACAAGATATGACAATGCAGATGAAATGCTGGAAAAGATTTCGGGTTTTAATGATGTGGAAGCAACAAAAAAGATGCAGGAAATATATCTGGAACCTGTTAAGGAAGAATTGATTGCTAAGAGAATAAAACAGATCAAAGATGCCGGAGCTGTAACCTGTGCTTCTCTTACACCACAGCGGGTAGAACAGTACTATAAAACAGCGATTGATGCTGGCCTGGATATACTGGTAATACAGGGTACTGTCATCAGTGCAGAACATGTAAGTGCTACAAAAGAACCACTTGACTTAAAAAAATTTATACCTTCCTGCCCAATTCCCGTTATTGTCGGTGGATGCTGTTCTTTTGCTTCAGCCCTGCACCTGATGAGGACAGGAGCAGTCGGAGTTCTTGTAGGAGTCGGACCAGGTGCTGCCTGTACCACACGCCAGGTCCTGGGCATAGGTGTACCCCAGGCTACTGCAATATCGGATGCTTCTGCAGCAAGGTCAAGACACCTTGATGAAACCGGGGAATATGCACTGGTCATAGCAGACGGAGGAATGAGGACAGGTGGAGACATAGCAAAGGCTATTGCATGCGGGGCTGATCTTATTATGATAGGCGCTCCCTTATCCAGGGCAAAAGAAGCTCCCGGCAGGGGCTATCATTGGGGCATGGCCACATTCCATCCTGACCTGCCAAGAGGTGCAAGGGTCAAGACAGATATAGCCGGCAGCCTTAAAGAAATCTTGATAGGTCCGGCCCATGAAAATGACGGTACCTTAAATCTCTGTGGTGCACTTAGTACATCAATGGCCACCTGTGGTTATTCCAATATAAAAGAATTCCAGAAAGCTGAGGTAATGATAGCACCGTCGATCAAGACAGAAGGAAAGTTCCATCAAAAAGAGCAAAGAATAGGTATGGGTTAATAAGTAATGCCTGAGCAGTTTGAAAACATAATCGTTATCGATTTTGGAGGCCAGTATAGCCAGTTGATCGCAAGAAGGATAAGAGAGTTAAGGGTCTATTCGGAACTTTTACCCTATGACACACCTGCCTCGATAATAAAGGCCAAAAAACCAAGCGGCCTTATCCTTTCAGGTTCTCCCAGCAGCATAGCAGCAGTTTTATCACCCGGGACAAAAAAACCCCCAGTCATAGACCAGGGCCTGTTTTCACTGGGTATTCCTGTCCTGGGAATATGTTATGGAATGCAATTGATGGCATATCTGCTTGGAGGCAAGGTATCTGGAACCGGCAGCAATGAATTTGGTAAGACAAAGATCAAGCTTGACACCGGGTGCCCTCTTTTTACAGAGCTTTCAGAAGAAGAAGTCTGCTGGATGAGCCATCGGGATAGCGTTTCAAGAGTTCCAAAAAATTTTAAGGTGATAGCCTCTACTCCATCACTTCCCATTGCAGGAATAGAAGAGCCTGAAAATAAGTTTTACGGTATCCAATTTCATCCTGAAGTTGTGCATACACCCTCAGGCCAGGATATATTAAAAAATTTCTTATTTGAGATCTGCGGATGCGCTCCGATCTGGACGATGGTCTCCATAATAGAAAAAGAGGTCGCTGAGATAAAAGAGACTGTAAAAGACGGTAATGTGATATGTGGCCTGAGCGGGGGAGTAGACTCAACTGTTGCAGCTATCCTTGTAAACAAAGCAGTAGGTAAAAAACTGACATGTATATTTGTCGACCATGGACTTCTTAGGATGGATGAAGGCGAACAGGTCGTTACGACTTTCAGGAAAAATTATAAAATAAATCTTATCTATAAGGATGCGAAGACCAGATTTCTTTCAAAATTAAAAGGGGTAACAGATCCTGAAGAAAAAAGAAAAATAATAGGCAATGAATTTATCAGGGTTTTTGAAGAAGAAGCAAAAAAAATAAAAAACGTTGAGTATCTTGTCCAGGGTACTCTCTACTCTGATGTAATAGAAAGCGGGACCAGGGATGCAGCAAAAATAAAATCTCACCACAATGTCGCAGGACTTCCAGATGATATGAAAATAAAATTGATAGAGCCTCTCCGTTTGCTTTTTAAGGATGAGGTGAGGAAGATGGGAATCGAACTGGGACTTTCAGAAGAAACTGTAAGGCGGCAGCCTTTTCCTGGACCAGGGCTTGCTATCAGGATAATAGGGGAAGTCACAGAAGAAAGACTGAAAATATTAAAGGATGCAGACAAGATAGTAATCGAAGAAATAAAGCGGGCTGGCCTGTATGCAAAGATCTGGCAGTCTTTTGCAATCCTGCCGTGCATAAAAAGCGTGGGAGTTATGGGAGATGAGCGGACCTACTCGTATCCCATCGTATTAAGGGCAGTCAACAGTGAGGATGCCATGACCGCAGACTGGGTCAAACTCCCATATGATGTCCTGGAAGTAATCAGCAACCGCATAATAAATGAAGTCGATGGAGTCAACAGAGTCGTCTATGATATAAGTTCAAAACCACCCAGCACAATTGAATGGGAATAGCGGGAGGCTGGCATAAAAAATTAAAAATATAAAAAATAAGCGAGGTTTTAAATGGAAGGTGATTTTAAAAATAAATTAAAGGAATACAGGGGAAAAGTAGACGAGATCGATAAAGGACTTGTAAACCTGTTAAACAAGAGGGCCGAGATAGTCATGAAGATCAAGAAACTAAAGGAAAACCAGGATGTGCCTCTTTATGATGCAAAAAGGGAAGAGGACCTTATAAACAATATAGTCAGGTATAATAAAGGCCCCCTGTATAATGATAATATCGAACAGATTTTTGAATCGATCCTGAGAAATGTCCAGATACTTGAAAAAGATGAAACATTGTAAATGGACATCAATATTAAAAAACACATAAAAAAGACTAAGATATAAAAATGAAACAAAAAGATGACAACACCAGGCTTGTAGAGAAAGGCTTTATCACAGTTATTGCAGGGCCATGTGCTATCGAGAGCTGGGACCAGTTTGATAAGATAGCAAGGTTAGTAAGCCAGAGTGGCTTGAGATTTATCAGGGGTGGAGCTTTTAAACCGAGGACTTCGCCCTATAGCTTCCAGGGATTAGAGCGTGAGGGTCTCGAATACCTCCTAAAGGCCAGTAAAAAATATGATCTAAAAACAGTATCAGAAGTGACAGACGCTGCTACTGTTGAAGAAGTGGCAAATTTTGTCGATGTGCTCCAGATCGGTACAAGAAACATGTCAAATTTTGCGCTCCTGAAAAAGGTCGGAAAAGTAGCAAATGAGATGCATAAATCTGTCATAATCAAACGAGGTTGGGCCTCGACGATAAAAGAATGGTTGCTGGCAGTCGAATACATCACATCTGTCGGAGATACTGAAGTGGTACTCTGTGAAAGAGGTATAAGGACCTTTGAGCCTTACACAAGGTTCACTCTCGACCTGTCAGCAGTACCGGTCATAAAAAAACTCAGCAAGCTTCCTATAATAATAGATCCATCACATGCAGTCGGGCAAAGCGACCTTGTGATCCCGATGAGCAGGGCGGCAATAGCGGTTGGAGCTGATGGCCTGATAGTAGAAATACATACGGACCCCGAAAAGGCTCTCTGTGACGGACAACAGGCATTAAACGCCCATCAGACCAGTGAAATGCTACACCAGGTCGAATATATGGCAAATTTTTTTGGTAAAAAGATCAGATAACTTGGAATTTGAAAAGCATCTAAACCCGGAACAATTAAAAGCAGTCAAAAGCATATCCAATCCCTTACTTGTGATCGCCGGTGCTGGAAGTGGAAAGACCAGGGTTCTTACATATAAAATAGCCTATCTTATCAAGGAAATAGGTGCTGACCCTTTCAGTATACTTGCTATTACTTTCACAAATAAAGCAGCAAGGGAGATGAAAAAAAGAGTGATCGAACTTGTCGGCAGAATAGGAGAGGCAATGTGGGTAAGCACATTTCATTCCTTTTGTGCAAGGATCCTGCGTTATGAGATCCACCATCTGGGACTGCCGGCCAATTATGTAATATATGATAGCGCTGACCAGCTTAATCTTTTATCAAAATGTCTATCTGAGCTGGATTTCGACAATAAGAGATTTCCCCCAAGAGTACTGAGCTCTATTATTTCTGATGCAAAAAACCGCCTGATAGATGCTGAGAGTTATGAGCGTGAAGCTTCAGATTATTATGAAAAGATAACAGGTCAGGTCTATTCGCTTTACCAGCACAAGCTTATAAAAGCAAATGCCCTTGATTTTGATGACCTGCTCATGTATGTGGTCGATATTTTAAGGCTATACCCGGAGGTAAAAGAAAAATACCAGCAGAAATTCCGCTATATACTTGTAGATGAATTTCAGGATACAAATCTTGCCCAGAATGAACTGATCCTGCTGCTTTCAGGAAAGCACAAAAATATTTATGTTGTCGGTGACGATGACCAGAGTATTTACAGCTGGAGGGGAGCAGAAATAGGAAATATAATCAATTTTGATAAGAATTTTGAAAATACTCAAGTAATAAAACTTGAACAGAATTACCGCTCCACAAAAAACATATTAGAAGCTGCAAATCATCTGATCAGTAATAATGAAGAAAGAAAAAGCAAAAAGTTGTGGACCAAAAACCAGGAAGGTGAGCTCATTTCCAAATACATGGCATCAAATGAAAAAGAGGAAGTAAGGTTTATAATCCGTAACCTCCTTCAAATAAAAGAGCAGTATAAGAAGAAATACAGGGAGTTTGCAGTATTTTACAGGACAAATGCTCAGTCCAGAGCTGTTGAAGAAATATTTATCAAGGAAAACATACCATACCAGATATATGGCGGTCTGAGGTTTTATGACAGGAAAGAGATCAAGGATATGCTTGCTTATTTAAAGCTGATATCTAATTCAAAAGACCTTATAAGCCTGCTGAGGATAATCAATGTCCCCGGGAGAAAGATAGGAAAGACTACTATTGCTACAGTTGAAAAATTTGCTGTCAGGAACAAAAAGACTTTTATAGAAGCTTTTTACATGGTTGATGAGATACCGGCACTTGGCAGACCGGTGAAGGAAAGAATAAACAAGTTTATAGAGTTGCTCAGTAAATTCAGGGATTTTTCTGTAGGCCATGGTGTAGAAGAAATGCTGAAAAAAATCTGGGACGACACTGGTTACATGAAGCAACTTGAACTCGAAAACACAATTGAGGCCCAGAACAGGATAGAAAATTTGAAGGAACTGCTCACTGTGACCAGGGAATATGAATTAAAGGCAATTGATGCAGCGGCATTGAATGATATTGATCCTGCAGCAGGACCAGAAGAGGCAAATGGCCTTGTAAAGCTTCAGGGTTTCCTTGAGGAGATCTCACTTCTTACTGATATAGATAATTATGATGAGTCAACAGATGCGGTGATCCTTATGACATTGCATAATGCCAAAGGGCTTGAATTTCCTGTTGTGTTTATGATAGGAATGGAGGAAGGGATCTTTCCACATTCAAGGAGCATGAACAGTGTCTCTGAACTTGAAGAAGAAAGAAGGCTGTGCTATGTCGGGATGACCAGGGCGAAAGAAAAAGTTTTTCTTACCTCAGCGCTCAGCCATAGTATTTATGGAGACACCAGTTTTAAAGTGATCTCCAGATTTATTAAAGAGATCCCTCAAAGTTTTTTAAACGACGAAAACCTCAGGGAAGTCACAGGATGGAATGAGACAAACCAGCATTATAAGAAATCCGGGCAGTTCAGTTCTGCTGATGTAGAAGGCTATGGCCAGATAATTGAAAAAGACCTGGCGCCCGGAGATATTATAGAGCATAAGATGTGGGGTAGGGGTGAAGTATTGAAAATAAAAAAATTGACTGATGATGTAGAGATGGATGTCATTTTTGAAAAAATCGGCCTGAAACATATACTCTTAAGCTTTGCTCCCATAAGAAAACCAAAATAATGGTCTTAAGGATTTTATCATATCAAGACTATAACTATCATCTAAGATTAGACTTTAAATCATGTAAATGTATAATTATTCCATGGAGCATAAACATGGGATCAGCGATAATATAAATTCACATTCACATGATGGAGATGCTGCCACTTCCCATGAGCATGATCACTCGTTCAGGTCCTATGAGAGAAAGAGACTTCTCATATCAATAATACTGACTGGCATTATGATGATAGGGGAAGTGGTGGGCGGTATACTTTCGGGTAGCCTTGCGTTGCTGAGTGATGCAGGCCATATGCTCACTCATTCTTTTGCACTTCTCGTAAGCTTTTTAGCGATTCTATATGCATGCAGGCCACCGACCAGAGAAAAAAGTTTTGGTTTCTACAGGGCAGAAATAATTGCTGCTCTCTTTAACGGGATCACTCTTCTTGTCATAACGGGATTCATATTATGGGAGGCATATAAAAGAATAATAAACCCTGTACCTATTTCTGAGACCGAGATGATAATAGTCGCGGTTATTGGGCTTGCTGTCAATCTGGCAACAGCCTTTTTATTGTGGAAAGCCAGCAGGTCAAGTTTAAACATAAGAAGCGCTTTTATTCATATGATCGGAGATACTGCTTCATCAGTAGGAGTGGTGATCGGAGCAATTATCATTTATTTTACCGGCTTTTACATAATAGACCCTATTTTATCTATTTTGATCGCTGTACTTATTCTCATATGGTCGGTCTCACTCATTAGGGACTCGGTAAGGATCCTGATGGAGTCAACACCAAAGGGTATAAATACAGATAAATTGAAAAATGAGCTTGTACTTAACATTGAAAATGTAAATTCACTTCATGACATCCATGTCTGGGAAATAACAACAGGGATGTATTGCATGACAGCTCATATTGTAATAGATGAGATGAATATCAGCAGGTACCCGAAAGGTACTTGACGATATAAATATTTTTTTAGACCAGAAATATAATATAGTCCATCCAATAATCCAGTTCGAGACCGAAGAAATGGCTGGCCACCCGCATCAGTGCGATCTTGATCATATAAGGCTTGACTCAAAAAATAACAGGTAAATGATTTTTTATAAGAGGCCGATTATTTCCTGCTTGATCTTATTAAATCCTGCAGATGTGAAGGTCCATTCATCCCTTGGCCTTTTTATGCCAATATCAAATATTTCCCTTACGCTTGCGGGCCTTTTTGAAAGAAGATAAATACGGTCTGATAAAAAAATGGCTTCGTCAATATCATGTGTTATAAAAAGGATCGAGGCTCCAATTTTTTTCCATATCTCCAGCAGCCAAACCTGCATTTTTCTTCTCGTGATAGCATCGAGGCTTCCAAAAGGTTCATCTAAAAGCATTATATCTTCTGAGAAAAGGTAGGTCCTTAAAAGGGCGGCTCTCTGCCTCATACCGCCGGAAAGCTGTACCGGATAATTGTCTTCAAAACCTTCGAGCCCGAAATCAGCAAAATGGTTAGCCGCTTCAGAGCGTGCATCCTTTTTTTTATGCCTTTAATGCGTAAGGGAAGTGAGACATTATCAAGTATATTATTCCAGGGAAAAAGCAGGTCCTTCTGATGCATATAACTTACCCTGCCAGTCCTGCCATTATAATCCAATCCGTCGATAAAGACTGTACCAACATCTGGTACCTCAAGTCCTGAAATAATATCAAAAAGCGTGCTTTTACCACAACCGCTTGGTCCCAGTATCGACACAAACTGGTTTTTGTAAAGATCAAGTGATACATCCTCCAGTGTATGAAGTCTGCCAAAACTCTTTTTGATATTCCTGACACTTATAAGTTTCTCTATCTTGTCCATAGCAAATTTAATCCTGTAAAAAATCATTTGTAAATGCTGCTACTGCATCAAGCCTTTCCGGGAGCAGGCCATTTTCATACATCCAGTCTGAAAAATTCGTCCATATTTTTTCCTGCATAAAGCCCCAGTTGCCAGTATCATCTATATACTTGGTGCTCAGGTACTCCTGACTGGCAATTGCCAGTTCTCTGTCGATCTCAGGCACGTTTTCAGTCAATATCTCTGCTGCTTTTTTGGGGTTTTCAATTGAATATAAATAACCTTTTTCAGTAGCAGCAAGAAAACTTTTTACAAGCCGCGGCTCATCCATTATAGTAGCCTCGCTGGCAATAAGGACAGGAGTATAAAAATCCAGTCTTGGGTCAAGATCCTGGAGCAATAAAAAATCAAGTGGAAAATCTTTGATTTCTGCTGCGACCCCATCCCATCCATAAAATATCCAGGCAAAATCGACATCTTTCGATACGCTTGTAAAAAAATCAGATGCGCCGATATTGACTATCTCTACCTTCTCGAAATCTGCGCCATATTTTTCCATCAATCCTTTAAGCATAGCCTCTTCCATAGGGGATCCCCATCCGCCATATTTTTTGCCTTCAAAATCTGCTGGCGACTTTATATTTTTACCAGCAGGTGAGGCAAAACCGGAGGTATTGTGCTGGATAACAGCGGCAATAACCACAACCGGCAGTGGTTCAGCAGCAGTCCTTGCATATGTCACCTGTTCCTGGTAGCTGAATCCAAAATCACCCTTACCTGCAGCGATAAGATCTGCGCTTCCCCCTTCGGAAGGCTGGATTATCTCCACCTCGAGGCCCTCTTCGTCGTAATATCCATTCTCTCTTGCAACATACACACCGGTATGGTTGGTATTTGGGACCCAATCCAGTATTACTGTTATTTTTTTAAGCTTTATTCCCCCAGGATCTTCTGAAGCAATAGTCCCGCAGCCGATCGACATCATCAGTAGTATAAATACTGATATTGATAAAAAAACCAGTATGGAAATAAAGACAGGTCTCTTTTTAATGAATTTATATTTAGTTTTTCTAAATTTTTTCCTCAATGTAGACCTCCTGTTGCTGTAATTTTATCCAGGGTATATATTTTTTTTCCAGCAGTTCTATTATCCTGAGTATCAGGATGCTCAATATGACGATGACCAGTATTGCTGCAAAGACCTTATCGGTTGCAAAAGACTGCTTTGCCCTTATCATATATACACCCAGGCCGTTTTTACCCCCTACCCACTCGCCTATGGTCGCTCCCATTATGCTGTATGTCGCAGCTATTTTAAGCCCTGAAAAAAAACCTGGCATGGAAGAAGGGATCTTGACAAACCTGTATAATTGCAGTCTGGTTGCCCCCATCGATCTTAACATATCTATGAGCTCCTTATCGACAGTATTAAGGCTCTGGAGAAGACTGATAGTAACAGGGAAAAAACAGATCAATATTACGATTATTATCTTCGGCATATAGCCATAACCAAACCATATCACAAAAAGCGGAGCCAGTATTATGATCGGTATTGTCTGTGATATCACGATGATAGGATACACAGTCTTCTTGAATGCTGAAATTGAATCCATGGTGACAGCTATAATGACCGAAAGTATTATCGAGATGGAAAAACCTGTCAATGCTTCTGCTGCAGTGACAAAAATATGCCCCGACATATTGGAAATATTCTTTACCAGGCTGACAATTATCATGCTGGGCGACGGAAGAATAAAAGCAGGGACCATACCCAGCCTTGAAATGGCCTCCCATATCAGTAAGATTACTGCAAAAAAAATAATGGGATATAAGGTCTTTTTTAAGCGATTATTCATTTATCTTTCCCTTACAACAAGCAGCTGTCCCTCTCTGATTTTTATTGTTGCACTTGTCCTGGTAAACTCATTGCTCAGGCCTCTTGCGGGGCTGAAAAGTAATTTTTCATTTTTTAACCTGTATTTCAGGCCTGCCGTACTTATAAAGAAAGTATACGGACTGAGAGAAAACAGTGAGATCGTATTTCCTATTTCCCCTGATATTTTTGTTGTGCCTTTTATAACCGATATCTCACTTTCCTCAGTGACCATTCTGATGTCTATTCCGTCATAATCGATCGATGACAGCAATACCAGATTTGCAAAACTATGGTCTATTCTACCACCAAGGGCACCTGCAATGATTATTTGGTCAAACCCCTTCTGGATGAGATGTTCGAGAGCCATCTGTGTATCGCTTTCATCTTTCTGGGGCTTTGAGCTTATTAGCTTTATTTCTTTTGTATCGTTTTTGAATTTTTCCAGTATTTTTATATTTATGCTATCCATATCCCCGATAATGATATCAGGCAAAAATCTCAAAGATAGACAATGCCTGACTCCACCATCAGCAGCGGCAACTGTGCAGTTTTCATCAATACCATAATCTTTCCTCAAGATTTTTGATAAAAGATCAGGTTTCCGTATTGCACCGTTTGCCACTATAAGCGCTTTCTTTTTGTCCTTTTTTTTACTCATCATAAATTCTCTATAAAAATGAAAAACTACCGACTTGACCTGATTGATTGGACCATAAGGATCGGTAGTTTTTACTATAAAAACAATATCCCTACGCTAGAATTACCTAGATCAGGTTATTTGGGTCGACAGTTATCTCACTGCCCTCTCAGCTTTTAAAAGCTCCCCCTATTTCAATATTTAACTTTCAAAGAGTTTTCTTTTATAATATATTAGCGATTTGTAGTCAAATGCTAATTGTCCCAACAGGATAATATTAGCATAAGCTTATGTTGTTAGCAAAATTAAATTATTATATTTTTGGTTTTAAAGATGAGTCTTACTGAAAGAAAAAGGGAAATATTAAGAGAAATAACAATAAGGTTTATCAGGAATGCTGAACCGGTCTCTTCACAATGCGTTGCAGCATGCCCTGATTTTCAGCTCAGTCCAGCTACTATCAGAAAGGAAATGGCTGAGCTTGAAGACATGGGGTACCTGACACATCCACATACTTCATCCGGAAGAGTGCCTTCTGATAAGGGTTATAAATTTTTTGTTGAAAGTTTTATCAAAAACAAAAAAATGATCGGTTCTTCAGATACAACAGACACTCCAAAAATAACCTTGAAAGTCAGTAAAGATATGGAGATAGAATCGATACTTGCCCAATCATCAAAGCAGCTTGCTGAGATCACAAATTACCTTTCACTTATAATAGCACCAGCAATAAGTCAGAGCAGTTTCAGGCATCTTGAAATTTTAAGATTTGATGGCGGCAATATGATGCTTGTCCTTATAACTGACACGGGGAGGGTATTTAAAAGACAATTTGTAGTTGAAGGCTCTTATAATAATCTGGATTTTCAGAGCGTTTCCAATATACTTAATATTGCTCTTAAGGGAAAGAATATTACAAGCATCGATTATAAAGACATCAGGGTGACTGAAAGTGATTCTCACCTGATACCACTTATAAAAAAAATAATCGGTATTATATCGGTATGTGCACAGGAGGCTCTTGTCTACAACAGGCTCTATATACATGGCGCTGCTTCTGTGCTTAACCAACCTGATTTTTATGATATAAGAAAGATGCAAAGCATATTAAATGTAATAGAAAATGAATATTTGCTTATGAATCTTCTTTCAGATTTTGAAGACAATGAAGATTTTATTGTAAAGATAGGTTCAGAGATATTTGAAGATGGACCGGATGACCTGAGCCTTGTTGCATCAAAATATAAGATCTATGAAAATTCTACAGGTGCAGTCGGTATACTCGGACCAAAAAGAATGGACTATTATAAAGTTATAGGTATAATAAATAAGTTTGTCGAAAACCTTATGGAGGTATTCAGTACCAGGACATGAGGAGCAGTTAAAGGTGAATAAAAATGGCCAGAAATAAAAGAGATTATTATGAAGTGCTCGGACTTACAAAAGAATGCAGTGTCACCGAAATAAAAACTTCATACAGGAAGCTTGCAAGACAGTATCACCCTGATGTAAATAATGGGGATCCTGAAGCAGAAGATAGATTCAAGGAGATATCCGAAGCCTATGCAGTTCTAAGTAATGAAGAAAAAAGAAGACAGTATGATTCATATGGTTTCAGTGGAAACCCTTTTGATGGTATTAATTTTGACAGCGTTTTCAGTGAATTTGGATTCGGGGATATATTTGACATGTTTTTCGGCAATTCTTTTGGCGGAGGATTCGGGTCAGGAAGAGGATCAAGGAACAGGAGCCGCGGTTCAGATATTGCTCTTGAAACGACAATAGAGTTCAAGGATGCTGCATTTGGCTTGAAAAAAGAGATCAGCTATAAAGTTGATATCGAATGTGATAAATGCCAGGGGACCGGTGCTGCCAATGTCGATGACATAGCAACCTGCAGTGTATGCAACGGGACGGGACAGGTCAGGGCAAGCCGCAATACTTTTCTCGGGAGTCTTATAACTACTTCAATCTGTATAAACTGCGGTGGCAAGGGAAAAGTCGTAAAAAATCCCTGTAAGAACTGTTCCGGTTCAGGGTATATTCACAGTAAAAGAGAGATAACTGTAGATATTCCTGCAGGTATCAGTGATGGAGACAGGTTGAAACTTTCCGGGAGGGGCAACTCAAGGGGATTTGATTCAATAAAGGGTGACCTGCTCCTGACTGTAAGGGTAAAACCACATCCTGTACTGAAAAGAGACAATGACGATGTAGTCTCACAGGTGGACATATCATTTGCCCAGGCAGCACTCGGCAGCCATCTTGAAATAGAGACACTCGACGGGCCAGAGGACATTATAATAAAGCCAGGCACACAGCCGGATTCCAGGATCGTTTTAAGGTCAAAGGGAATTATACCCTTACACGGGACCCGAAGAGGGGACCATATAATCATTATCAATGTAAATATACCTACAAATCTTTCTGCGGGTGAGATCGCCATATTAAAAAAATATGCTGAAGGAAGAAATGAGATGGTCGGTGATGGAACCACCGGATTGTTCTCAAATTTAAAAAGCGCATTTAGGAAATAGAATTTTTTAATGAGTTATCCCTATTTTTTTTTAGATAAGTCTAAAATCCATAACGGCATTGCTGTAGTTTCCGGAAAAGACTTTGTGCATCTCTCCAGGGTCCTGAGGGCAAAAAAAGGTGATCATTTAGAGTTTTCAGATAATGAAGAAAAAAGATACTGTGCAGTAATTGAAAATATAGGGCCCTCCGAAGCTGTTTTAAAGGTGATTTCCGAAATACCCATTGAAAGAGTTTTTCCGCAGATAACACTCTTTTTAAGTATTTTGAAAAAAGATGCAATGGATATAGCCATACAGAAAACTGTTGAAATGGGGATAACCAGGATAGTACCTGTAATAAGTAAAAGAGTTGTAATCGAATTAAAAGAAAAGAAAAAAAGCGAACGCATCATCCGGTGGCAGCAGATAGCAGAAAATGCGGCAAAGCAGTGTAAAAGAGATTTTATTGCTGATGTCCTGGAGCCTGTAAAAATATCGGCAATCGATACTGGGCAGTACGACCTGTTTTTTGTGGCATGTGAGGATAAGAGAATATCTGAAGAAATAAAAGATGTTTCAGATCTTGGAAGTATTTTTAAAATGAGATCCATAAAAGATGTTCCTAGTGCTGTTAAAGAAATTGCCTACCTTATCGGCCCCGAGGGCGGGTTTGATGACACAGAGCTCTCTTCTCTCATCAAAGGTGAAGTAATACCTGTCAATTTTGGTTCAAATATATTAAGGGCCGAAACAGCTGCCCTTTATTTCCTGTCGATACTGGATTTTTTGATAAAATCATCATTATGATAGTTTCAATTAATAAAAAAAAACCGGAAACATTTCTTATATATACTCTTGGCTGCAAGACAAACCAGAGCGAATCAGACAGTATAGCCATGCAGCTTGTTAAAAAGGGTATGCGTCGACCTGATGCTTCTGAAAACTGTGATCTTTTTATTATAAATACCTGTACCGTTACTGCAGCTGCAGATAAAAAATCAAGACAGTTTATCAGGCAGATCAAACAAAAATTCCCGGACTCATTACTCCTTGTAACAGGCTGTTTCACAGTTTTAAATGAAGACTTTTTTGCTGGAGGTCTGGTAGACATCCTTGTCCGGAATGATAAAAAGTCAGAAATACCGGGTCTCATAACCGGACCGACAGCAGATACAGCTGAATCTGCCTGCTCTTTAAAAAGCAGTGGCAAGGAACCAGTACACAGCAGGGCCCTGATGAAAATACAGGATGGGTGTGAGCAGGGATGTGCCTATTGTATTGTCCCCCTTGTCAGGGGTCCGTATAAAAGTACTCCTACCAATAAAATAATAGATGAGATAAAAGATCTTATTTCTCTTGGTTATGAAGAAGTAGTTTTGACAGGGATGCACATCGGAAAATACGGGATCGATATCCAGGGTAAAAAAGAGGAAGTTATAAGGCTTCCAGGATTGGTGGCGGCGATACTTGACAATACAGACATCAGAAGGATCAGGCTCAGCTCAATTGAAACCGATGAGCTGACAGGGGACCTGGTGGATATGCTGGCAGGATACAAAGGTAGGATTGCAAGGCATCTGCATATCCCACTGCAGAGTGGAAGCACGAAAATATTAGGGCTTATGGGCCGTCCATATTCTGCAACAGATTTTCTTCAAAGTGCTGAAAGGCTAAAAAGAGCTGTCCCGGAAATATCCATAACTACGGATATCATTGCAGGTTTTCCCCAGGAGACAGATGAAGATTTTAATGAGACACTGAAGTTGGTAGAAAAGGTCGGTTTTTCCAGGATACATGTTTTTAAGTATTCGGTAAGGGACGGTACAAAAGCTTCTTTAATGCCTGGAAGGATAATCCCAGGCATCATCGATCAAAGAAGTGAAAGACTAAGAAGTATCGGTTATAGTCTGAGAAAAAGATTTATGATTTCCATGCTGGAAAAGACACTATCAGTAGTCTGCGAAAAGTATGATATTTCAAATGGTTTATGCAGCGGTATGTCAGAGGAATATATAAAGACCTATTTTCCCATAGATAGTGATGAATTCAGCAGGAAAAGAAAAAAGATATTAATGGTAAGGCCAAAGACACTGTTTAAAGATGGAATATCCGGTGAACTTTTATGAGTTGTGATATTTTTAGCTTGTCGGCTGCGGCTTGTATTTTTTTCTCAAAATAGTATAATTTATGACCTTTGCAAGAAATTATTTAAAGATTTTTTAATAAAAATTGATTTTTAATAAATTTCTGCAGGTGATATATTTTAGATATTAAAAATATATTATTTTATTAGACAAAATTAATATTGACTGAAAAATAATAGTTATTTACAGGAGTTTGATGGAAGATAAAGAATGCTTGTTTTGCAGGATAATAAATAAAGAAATAAGCAGTGAAATAGTCTTTGAAAATGATTTTGTAGTTATATTTAAAGACATTGATCCAAAAGCACCGGTACATCTTCTGGCTGTGCCTAAAAAACATATAAGTTCTGTAGCTGAAATAGATAAGCTTGGTCCGCTTGAGACTTATGAGCTGATAAAAGCGGTATCTGATATATCTAAAAAATTGTCCCTTGACGGGGAAGGCTTCAGAGTAGTCACAAACACTGGAAGATCTGCGGGACAGAGTGTCGATCACCTACATTTTCACATTCTTGGAAAAAGAAATTTCAACTGGCCTCCCGGTTAAGCAAAACGTATCTTTAATCAACCAGACTGTAAGGGGAGAAATTTTTGTACCAGACTAAACAAAAGATAACTTTAGATTTTACCAAAAACCATTCTATTGCCGAACTTCTTGGAGACAGGGACAAGCTCATAAAGCTTATTGAACAGGAGTATGATGTAGATATTTTTATTCTTGGCAATGACCTTGAAGTTTCTGGTAAAAATAAAAATGTCCAGAAAGTTTTAAAGCTTATAGATGAGCTGACACTCCAGATCAATCTTGGGCAAAAAATGGATATACAGAGGGTAACTGACTCAATAAAAATAATGGAGGATAAGACAGCTTTGAGACCTCATGAGATCTTTAATAATTTTATTATTTTAAACAGCGGCAAGAAAATAAAACCAAGGACTGAGGGCCAGAAGAAGTATATTGAAGCAATAGCAAACAACACAATAGTTTTTGGCATAGGACCAGCTGGTACAGGTAAAACATATCTTGCACTTGCTATGGCGGTTGCCGCCTTAGTAAGAAATGAAGTAGGCAGGATAATACTTGTAAAACCTGTTGTTGAAGCTGGAGAGAAACTTGGATTTTTACCAGGAGATATGTATGATAAGGTCAATCCATATCTTCGACCATTATATGATGCGCTTTATGAGATGCTGGATGTAGAGACTTTCCAGCATTATATGGACATAGGTATCATAGAGGTTGTGCCTCTTGCATACATGAGGGGCAGGACATTGAATGATTCTTTTATTATTTTAGATGAGGCACAGAATGCATCTCCGGAACAGATGAAGATGTTTTTAACGAGGCTTGGCTTCGGGTCAAAAATCGTTATTACCGGTGATATCACCCAGATAGATCTTCCTGTCGAGAAAAAATCAGGGCTGGTGCAGGTGAGGAAGATCCTCGAAGGTATAAACGGTATAGATTTCACATATCTAACATCAAAAGATGTTGTCAGGCATTCACTTGTCCAAAAAATAGTAGATGCATATAAGGATTATGAAGACCACCTTAAAACTGATGAACAACTGCCGGACCCGAACTCCGTAAAAAACAAAAAGGAATAAGAGATAGTAATGATAGCCGAAAAACGGAAAATAAAAAACGAGACTAATAATATAATAAGAAACGGTGATGTTGTAAGCATCAACAATCCGAGGGGATTTTTCTGGAGATATTTCTCTTTTAGAAGTAAGGCTGCCCAGAGGTTATATATCTTTTTCTTAACAGCAGTAGCAGTTGTCGCGCTGCTTTCCTATAACTATACACCTGACATTGGTATTGAGCTTGGGTTACCGAGTCCAAGGACAGTAAAAGCCAACAAGGATATACAGTTTGAAGATACTCTGAAGACAGAGGAAGACAGAGAGAAGAATGCTGCCCAGATCGAAGATGTATATTTTTATGATTCTGAAGTCTTAAACGGCAGGGAAGGGGCACTATATCAGATAAGATACTTCTTTATATTGTCCCAGCTTGTGAATCAGAAAGAGGCACAGACCTTTGAAGAGAAGGTGTTTTACCTTACCAACCTGTTTGGTGACAAGTATCCTGAATCGATCATCCAGGATGTCTTGAACCTGGATATAAATGAAAACCGGGCCCTGATGGATGAGACAATAAATGTTGCAAAAGAGATAATGGGTGAAAAGATAAAACCTACAGAAGTGGATTTTATAAGAAGTGACATACCTGTGATCCTTCAGTCAAAAGATAATATAAGTCAGGCAGATAAATCCATCGCAGCATCCATCCTGCAGAATAACCTGGAACCCACAGCAGTTTTTGATCCGGATGCTACTGAAAAAGCTAAAGAGGAAGCAAAATTTCAAACACCTCCCCATATGATAAGCATTCTTGAAGGACAGATAATCGTAAGGGAAGGAGAGATCGTCGAAGACGATGATATTACCATATTGCAGAAGCTTGGCCTGCTTGAACCTGAAGTCAACTGGACCAGGTATCTTTATATATCCCTTATTGTCATTGTGATCATGATGATGCTGAGTCTCTATTTGATGAAGTATGATTATGCTATCTATAATAATCTTCGGAAAATACTTATATTATCGTTCTTCCTGGTTGTATTTACCGGAATAATAAAGGGTCTTACAACACTTGCCACGGTGCACCTGAATCTATGGAATTATTTATTTCCAATAATAGCGGTATCGATGCTCGTCACGGTCATATTCAACACCAGGCTGGGTATTGTGATCACCATCTGTCTTTCTATATTTGCTGGCATTGCGACAAATCAGGATTTCAGTCTTGCCGTAGCATATCTTATCGGTGGTATATTTTCTACTTACCTTGTCTCAAATGTCTCGCAAAGGGCGCAACTGATGAAGGGCGGATTTATAAGTTCTCTGATACTTGGTTTTTTATTTTTTACGATTAATCTTTTCAGCAGCCAGCCCGCTACAATAGCGCTTTATACGGCTCTCGGTGTTTTAAACGGTATAATATGTGCTGTACTGACAATCGGCCTTATGCCTTTCCTGGAATCAGTTTTTAAAATAGTAACGGCAATGGGATTACTGGAGATGTCACATACCGACCAGCCGCTCCTTAAAGAAATGCTGATCCGGGCTCCGGGGACATATAATCACAGTCTCCTTGTATCCCATCTTTCTGAAAATGCAGCTAAAGCTATCGGTGCAGATTCACTTCTGGTAAAAGTCGCTGCACTTTATCATGACCTTGGAAAGCTTAAAAGACCTGAATATTTTTATGAGAATCAGGGCAACATGGAAAATGTCCATGATAAGTTAAATCCTTCGATGAGCAAAAATATAATAGCAAGCCACCTGCGTGACGGAATAGATATATCTATAAAAAACAAGATTCCAAGAAGAGTGATCAGGGTAATATCACAGCATCACGGAACATCCCTGATGTCATATTTTTATGAAAAGCAGAAGGACAGGGAGACCATTAAGACTTCAAATGGTTCATCTGAATCAATCGAGAGTCATTTCAGGTACCAGACAAAAAGACCCCAGACCAAGGAAGCTGCTATACTTATGCTTGCAGATTCTGCTGAGGCTGCAGTTAGATCGATCGAAGAAATAACCCCAAAAAAGATCGAGCAGATGGTGACCTATATAGTTGATAATAAAATAAAAGACGGCCAATTAAATGAAGCGAATATTACTTTAAGGGATATAAATATTATTAAGCAAAGCCTTATTGAAGGGCTCGTCTCGCTGTATCATTCACGATTGACCTACCCTGGCACAGATCTAAAAGTAGAAGCAGGTCAATAAAAAATATGAAGATCTCAATAATAAACAGGCAGGAGACAGTAGGATTAGACCGGATGCTATTAAGGAAGATCTCGGAATATATTGGTGATAAATTTGATTCTGATAAAAAAGTCGAGCTCAATGTGGTATTTGTAGATAAAGAAGAGATAAGGTCGCTGAATAAAAAATACAGGAACAAAAACACCGAGACGGATGTCCTTTCTTTTGCATATGATAACGGTATGGACAACAATGGCTTTGTCATCGGTGACCAATCACCGGTAGCAGGGGAAATAATAATCTCACCCGAGGTAGCAGATCTAAACTCAAAAACCCAGAAAAGACCGGATTTTGACCGCTGGGATCCCCAGAGAGAAATCGTAATGCTCATCATACATGGAATACTTCACATATATTCTTTTGATCACGAAGAAAATAATGAAAGAGCAAGAATGGAAGGCATACAGGGGACCCTCCTGAAAGATGTTTTTTCCCGGTTCGATATTTGATAGACCGGGGCTCTTTTATTTACGGTATATCCATTTTTTTCATTTTTTATTGACAGGTGTAGTAAAATTTATAATAGTTTTATTTTTTTTGTCCCGAACCGGTGGTCATGGAATTATTATTTAAAGTCTTTGACAGCTTTAACACGGAACTTCTTGAAAAGATCAAAAGAATCGAATTGGACAATCTTGGGAAGGACGCAGCAATAAATGAATGGCAGATACCAGTACTGATTAGGTACGGCAGGATAATCGCAGTGCAGGACAGTTCAGGTGAAATACTTGGCCTCTGTGAAATGATCAGGAAGTGGGATGAACAAAAAGTTGCCTTTATCCATTCATTTTATGTGCTTGTCCAACATAGAAACAAGTCAGTAGGCAAAAAACTTCTTGAACATGTTATAAGTTTTTTAGGCAAAGAAGGCTTTTCGAGTGCAGAACTGACGGTGGACCCGGAAAATGATATTGCGCTGAAGATGTATGAAAAAGCAGGGTTTGATAAAGCTGGATTTAGAAAAGATGAATATGGAAGAAATGTAGACAGGCTGCTTATGAGGATTAAAATAAAGCAAGGGACCGATGAGTAAAAAAGCCTTTAGATCAGGTTATATCGGTCTTATTGGACGGACAAATGTAGGAAAATCTACTCTTGTAAATAAGATCTTTGACAAAAATATAGTCATAACTTCAGACAGGGCACAGACCACAAGGGACAGAATAAACTGCATTTTTAACAATGATAATGTCCAGGCCATTTTCGTTGATTGTCCCGGTTTTTTTAAACCCAGAAATCTCCTTGGTAATAAATTAAACAAAATAATCTATGAGGTACTTGAAGACATAGATATCATCACGGTCATTGTTGACCTTGCTTCAGGAATTGGAAGGGGAGATGATTTTGTTTTTAAACAGATTGAGAATAATAAAAAACCAAGGTTCTTATTATTAAACAAAATCGATATCCTTACCAAAGAGGATAAAGATAATATCAAAAAAGTTATTTCGGAGATGAAAAAAGAATTTTATTATTTTGAAGACATCATTCCGATATCTGCCCTGACCGGCGAAAACGTTGATCTTTTCCTTGATAGAGTAATAGAAAAACTTCCCGAAGGGCCAGCATATTATCCTGAAGAGATGGTAACCGATATGCCAGCCGGTAAAATAATATCTGAGATCATAAGACAAAAACTTGCTGAGAATCTTTATGAAGAACTTCCCCATAGCATAAATGTCGAGCTTGTGGAGCTTAAAAATACGAAGACTAAAAACGGAGAACTGCTGACAAGGATAGAGTGCATAATATATGTAGAGAAGAAATCACATAAGTCAATAATAATCGGCAGATCCGGTGAAATGCTCAAGAAGGTAGGAGCTATTGCAAGAAAAGAATTGGAAGAAATCCTCGAAACAAAAGTATACCTTCAGTTATGGGTGAAGATAATTGAAAACTGGACAAAAAATGAGACCTATTTAAACAGACTGGGTTTTTGAATTTATTTACTGGAAAGGAAAGGTGATTAAAACGTTAACAAGGGAACAACTAGCAAAGACAATTGACCAGACACTTCTGAGACCCACAGCAAGGGCCCAAGAGGTGCAGGGATTATGCATGGTAGCAAAAAAAAATCATTTTGCGTCAGTTGTGGTAAATCCATGTTATGTGTCTATAGCAAACAGGATACTATCCGGATCTGATGTAAAGGTCTGCTCTGTCGTTGGATATCCGATGGGCGCAAATACGATAGAGACAAAAGTCTTTGAAGCAAGGGATAATATAAAGAAAGGCGCAGATGAGCTGGATGTAGTAATAAATCTGGGTATGATAAAAAGTGGCAACTATAGCTATATCGAAAAGGAAATAAGTGTAATAGTCAGCGTTATAAGAAGAGAACAGATGGCAGAGTATAACAAGCACATAAACATAAAGATAGTTATTGAAGCCGGGGCCCTTGAAAAGGAAGAGATAATAAAGATCTGCAAGATAGTCGAAGAAGCAGGGGCTGATTTTATTAAGACAGCTACAGGTTTTGGCATGAGAGGTGCCGAACTCGATGACATCAGGCTCATACGGGAAGCAGTTACCAGAAATATTGGCGTAAAAGCTGCAGGAGGCATCAGAACGTTCAAGGACGCACAGGCACTTGTAGATGCTGGTGCGACAAGACTTGGTACAAGCAGCGGATTAAATATCATTGAGGAATATTCAGAACTCTTCGGTAAATAAAATGCCTGTTTATAAGACCAAGGCAATTGTTTTGAAGTCCTATAAATTAGGTGAAGCCGATAAGATCGTAAAACTTTTTTCCGGTAACAGGGGGATAATTGATGCGGTTGCCAAAGGTTCCAGGAAGATAAAGAGTAAATTTGGCGGGAGACTTGAACTTTTTAATTTTGTTGATCTGGAATTATCGGAAGGTAAGACCCTGGATATTATAACCAGTGCTGAGATATTAAGAAATTTTAAAAATATCCCGCTTGATTTTAATAAGTTCTTATTCTGCCAGATGATAAGTGAAATTGTGTTGAGAACACACCTGAAAGGTTCCGACGATTCTTCTACACTCTTCAAACTTATGTATGTCTGTTTTAATGAGATAGACTCTATAATTTCCGGTGATATCTGTGAAGTCGAGAAGGTGGCCGCTTTTTTCCTTGCAAAGTTTTTAAAGATAACAGGTTATATTCCTGTTATCGAGAACTGTATTATCTGCGATAAGGGTATTGACAGGAAAGTTTTTGAACAGGACACTTCACATGACAGGTTGTTTTTTTCTATCGATCTTGGTGGAATTATTTGCCAGCAATGCAGCATTAAGGTAAAAGATTCTGCTGGATCCAAAAAAGCCATCACTGGCAAAGAATATGATCTTCTTGGTCTTCTTTTTAATTATAATCTTAAGGATTTCAGGTCGGTCAGCTCTGATCCAATAACGCTGAACAATATTTACGACCTGCTTGGTGGATATATAAAGTATCATACAGAGTGCGGGCTGGATATTTACACATATTTAAAAAAGATCATTTCACGATGAGGCAATCTTTTATTTGTATATTTGCAAAATATCCCAGTACAGGTTCCGTAAAGACACGGATGGTGCCTCCGCTTACACTTGCGCAGGCGACGAAATTATATGGTTCTTTTTTAGAAGACACTATTGAGATGATAAACGAATTTGAAATAGATTTTCAGGACTCATCAACAGACAGACCAGGTCAAGGTTTCCCCCAAAAAATAAGAAAAATGATTTTTTTTGACCCCTCAAACCAGAGAAAATATTTTCAGGAACTGGTATCCGGTGAGTGGGGCCTGAATGTACAAAAAGGGAAAGACCTGGGAGAAAGATTGACAAATGCATTTAGGACATATTGCAAAACTGATGCTCCGGTTATAATCATAGGTTCTGACAGTCCGACTCTCCCTGTGGGATATTTAATGGATGCCGTACGGTTACTTGTTAAAACCGAACTTGTAATAGGTCCTGCTGTTGATGGAGGGTTTTATCTTGTAGGAATAAAAGGAAGTGATACGGAAAAGATATTTCCTGCTCTTTTCTTAGGTGTAAGCTGGAGTACCTCTAAAGTGTTGTCAGAATTAAAGTCAAACATAAATAATATGGGTATTGGAGTAAAATTTCTACCCGAATGGTATGATATAGATGATCAGTCTGGATTAAAAAAATTATCTTCGACCCTAATGACAAGACCAGACAGTTACTGTAAAAATATAAGAAAACTGGATTTTTTAATTGGTATTTAAAAATAAGGAAAAATTCCGGGACCTTAAAAGAAAAAGAATATCACATATTAGTCTAAATATAGGCCTGCTCTGCAACCAGGCATGCCAGCACTGCCACCTTGATGCGGGGCCAGACAGAAAAGAATCAATGGATCTTTCAATGGTCGAAAAATTAAAGGAATTCATTGGAAACGTCACCCCGGATTCTATTGAGGTCACTGGTGGGGCACCGGAGATGCATCCTGATATAGAGTTTTTGTTAAATGAGTTAAAGCCCCTTGCGAAAAATATTTCAATGAGGACCAATCTTACAGCATTGCTCGATAAAGGAAAAGAATTTATAGATATACTTCATAAAAATAATATTATACTGGTCGCATCGCTACCGTGCTACAGGGAGAATATTGTAGATAGCCAGAGGGGAGAGGGAGTATTTAATAAAAGTATTGAGTCGATTAAGATGTTAAATTCTGCAGGTTATGGTCTTAAAACCGGTCCCCAGCTTGTTCTGGTCTATAATCCTCCCGAGTTTCAGCTTCCTCCACCCCAAAAAGACATAGAGAAAGAATTTAAAAAGGTCCTATTTAGTAAATTTGGGATAAATTTTAGTTCTCTGGTAGCAATGGCAAATGTCCCGGTTGGAAGATTTGCAGAATACCTGAGAAAAAATAAAAAAGATGATAGTTATTTTTATAGTCTTGAAAGTAATTTTAACGGATCCAACCTTGAAAGAGTAATGTGTTTAAGCCAGGTGACTATTGACTGGAACGGAAGGTTTTATGACTGTGATTTTAACCTGGCCATAGATCTGCCATCAGGAGGATGGTCAAATATTGATTCATATTTACATAGCAGGCAATCGCTGGGAACATTTATTGGAAGCCGGATCTTTACCGGGCCGCATTGCCTCGCATGCACCGCCGGTGCCGGTAGCAGTTGCCATGGGAGCCTGGACGATAGCAAATGATTTTTTCAGTTATAATCCCAACGTTTAATGAAGAGTCAAATATAAAAAGCTGCCTTGAAAGCGTGTTAAAAAATACCACCCATAATAATTGCAATTTAGAGATACTTGTAATAGATGGAAACAGCTGTGATGAGACAGTAAAAATAGTAAGAGACATCATCTCTGTTTGCAGCCAAAAAATAATATTAGTAGAGCTGGATTCTTCTGGCCTTGCAAAACAATTAAACAGGGGAGCGGCTTTATCCAGTGGAGAAGTGATTGTCTTTCTTCATGCTGACTGCAGGCTTCCGGAAGATGCTTTTATTAAGATAAAAAATATTTATGAGAAAGTCCCGGATCTATCTGGCGGGGCGTTTACCATGTCACTTGACGGCAGAAAACCTTTTTACAGGTTTTACTCTTTTTCAGGTAACCTGTATTCCAGAGCATTTAAAATATTTTTTGGTGACAGGGCAATATTTGTAAAAAGAAAAATATTTAATAGTATGGGCGGTTTTAAGGATTTGAAGATAATGTCCGACGTAGAATTTTCTCTACGTTTAAAAAAGAAAGGTAAAGTCAGGTTAGTAAAGGGTCCTGTTCTGTCAAGCAACAGGAAATTTGAAAAAGAAGCCTTTTTCGAGACTATATATTTACAGCTTTGGACACTTTGGGCTTTTAAGAGAGGCCTCGATCAAGAGATCATTTTTAAAAAATACTACCATTTATAAGAATGGTATTCTTCTAATTATTTTTAAATTTTATGTTTTCTTTTTTGCATATTCGCTGCACTGTCCAGTTTCCAGTCATCACTGCAGTAGGAAGACCTCCTGGGGGCATTAACCACTGTCCAGTCAGATAGAAATTTTCAAGTCCTGGCAATATCCCGGTAATAGATCTTATTTTTGCCCCAGGTGTTGTAGCCCAGGACATCCAGGCACCTTTATATGCGTTACAGTAACGGACATATGTCATCGGGGTCGCAACATCGACTTTTTTAATCTTACCCTTTATTTCAGGAAACATGGCTTCACATTCTTTTATTACTTCTGTTGCAATACGTTCCTTCTCCGATCTGTAGGCATTCTTATCTTTCTTTTTATCCCTCCACCAATCATAATTTGCTTCCAGAAATACTATGGCCACCGAGCTACCGGCAGGTGCAAATGAGGGTTCATAACAATAATTCCTCACAGGGATCTTATTATGTATCATACCCCCGGAATCAACAGGATATTTAGTATCAAAATAAAGGGTATGAGGATATTTTGAAAGGTCAGCTTCTATTCCCAGAGAAATATATACAGAAGAATAAATGGGATAAGTCTTGCTATCTGTATAAAGGGTATTAATAGTCTCATCAATATATTTTCCACCCAGTATATCATATATAACTTCATGTCCATCGGCAGCAGCTATTATATAATCTGCGAAAAAAGTGGACCCGTCTGAAGTCCTGATACCTTTTGCGGTTCCATTCTCGATAAGGATCTCTTCCACCTTAGACTTGTAGTGGATCTTGCCGCCCAGGCCCTCAAACCTTTTCGCTACCCTTTTTGAAAGAGCAAGAGAGCCACCTGCGGGCCATCCCGAATCGTTTATATGTAGTGAAGCCAGTGTTGAAGGAAGTGAGGTCGCTTTATAATTTTCAGGTATCATCGCACTAAAGACAGTTCTCAGTAGAGGATTCTTAATTTTTAAAGCCAGCTCTTTTATGGAGAGCTTTTCATATTTCTGTACTGTACCCATGATCGGGAGCATTTTAAAAATCAATTTTAAAAGGTCCATTTTTGTATACATATCTAAAGGTTTATCGACCGGCATATCCAGTTTTATGAATTTTTTAGTGTCCCTGCAGAATTCAATAATAAAATCCTTGTCTTCAGGAGCTATATCAAGCAGGTGTTCCTGAAGCCTGTCCAGATCCCTGTAAATATTTACAATTTTGCCGCCTGATTGATAAGAAAAGAAGGTCTTATTATTTACAATATCTATTGAACCGTCCAGAGCCCCGACAGTCTCCCAGAGCTTATGCAGCGCCGTCCCCTTTTTACTGCCCATCAGCCAGTGGATACAGTTGTCAAAATGAAAATCACCTCTTGACCATCCGGTGCACTCACCACCGGGTTTTGAGTGCATTTCAAATATTTCTGTTTCAAATCCGTTTAGCAGTGAGTATACTCCTGCAGAAAGACCTGCTATCCCTGCACCGATTATTATTATTTTCTTCATCTTATATTCTTTCTCTAATAGAATGATTTTTGTATCATCCTAAAAATCACTTTCAGGCTGAAAGATTATATACCTTATCAACTTAATAGTATATGATTTGTTCGGTATCTTATATTAAATTTATATTAAATCTTAGATCACCTTCTATATTTATGGGTGATTTTCAATGAAACAATTTCATCAAGGACCCTTTCTCAAATTGACTATTATTTTCATTGCAATTAAAATTATAAAATTATGGATTTCCAGGATATTATTTTTAATCTACAGAAATACTGGTCCGGCAACGGTTGTATCATCAGGCAACCACTCGACCTTGAAAAGGGTGCAGGCACTTTTAATGCCGACACTTTTCTGAGGTGCCTTGGACCCGAACCCTGGAATGTAGCATATGTTGAGCCAAGCAGAAGACCGACTGATGGAAGGTATGGGGAAAATCCATTCAGGACCCAGTTTTATTATCAGTATCAGGTACTGCTCAAACCTTCACCAGACAATGTTGTGGAACTGTACCTGGGTTCATTGGAAAGCCTCGGAATAGACCTAAAGTCGCATGATATAAGGTTTGTGGAGGATGACTGGCAATCTCCTACAATAGGGGCGGCAGGTCTCGGCTGGGAAGTCTGGGCTGATGGAATGGAAATAACCCAGTTTACTTATTTCCAGCAGATGGGTGGAATTACATTAAAACCTGTTTCTGCAGAACTGACCTACGGCCTTGAAAGGATTGCAATGTATCTCCAGGACAAGGATAGCTTCTGGGAACTTAAGTGGAATGACAGGCTGACCTATGGCGATATACTGTATGAATCTGAAAAACAATGGTCCATTTATAATTTTGAGGTAGCAGACGTAAATATGCTTCTCGACCTTTTTGAAAAATATGAAAAGGAGTTCCGCAGGGCGCTGGAAAAAGGACTTGTTTTCCCTGCCCATGAATATGTCTTAAAGTGTTCCCATGTATTTAATCTTCTTGATGCAAGAGAAGCCATAAGTGTTTCGGAGAGGACCCAGTATATTGCAAGGGTAAGAAACCTTGCAAAGGCTCTTTGTGCCGCATACGTTAGCCAGAGAGAAGAACTTGGATTTCCACTCCTGAAAAAAAACAGTTCGGAAAAAAACAGGGGTTGATTTGGAAGGAATAAAAAATTTACTTTTAGAGATCGGGACAGAAGAACTGCCATCTTCATGTATGATCGAGGGAATTGCAGGCTTAAAAGCCATCCTTGAAAAAAATCTGAATGAAAACAGGATAGATTTTGAAATGGTCAAAACATACGCTACCCCGAGAAGGCTGGTAGCCTATGTCAGTGGGATGGCTGCAGTCCAAAAGACAGAGGAAAAGATAGTCACAGGGCCCCCTGTAAAGATCGCATTTGACGCAAACGGAAGTCCCACAGCTGCTGCAACAGGATTTGCAAAAAGCTTAAACACTGAAGTCAACAGACTTCAGGAGATCGATACTGGAAAAGGTGTCTATCTTGGACTTAAAGTCCTTGAAAAAGGAAGACCGGTGATCGATGTCCTTCCTGCAATGCTGGCAGGTTTAACCACTTCAATAAATTTTTCAAAACAGATGACCTGGGGTGATTATTCTATAAGATTTGCACGACCGATAAGGTGGGTGACCGCTTTATTTGGTGAGGAGGTCGTCCGATTTGGGATTGAGAACCTTAAGTCATCCGATGTTACATTCAGCATAAGATCTTTGAATAAGGATCCGGTAACGATATCCGGAATAAAGAGCATAGAGGATTATATTGGTTTCCTGAAGAATAAATGCAACGTAATACTGGACCCTGAAGAAAGAAAAAAAATGATCCTTAATTCAATAAAAGGTATCGAGGAAAAAGAATGGAAAGGAAAATATAGAACCATTATTGATGAGGGATTGCTTCAGGAAGTCGTTAATCTTGTTGAATACCCTAATGTCCTTATAGGTAATTTCCCTGATGAGTATCTTTATATACCCAGGGATATACTTATAAAAGCTATCCAGCATCATCAGAGATATTTTGCAGTTGTAGATGAATCCAGTGGTGTGACCACAAAATTTGTACTTGTCCAGAACGGTAAAAAAGACCAGAAGGGTGAGATCGTTAAGGGCAATGAAAGAGTTTTAAAGGCACGGCTCAGTGACGCAAGGTTTTTCTATGAAGAAGATAAGAAAAGCAGTTTTGAAAAATGGCAGGAAAAATTAAAAGGTGTTATCTTCTACTCAGGACTCGGTTCACTTTTTGCTAAATCTGAAAGGCTCGCACAATTAAGTATCATGATAATATCCGAGTTTTTGACCGATGGTCACTTTAAAATAGATGATCTGGAAAAAAAGCTTAAAAGGGCCAGCGCAATTTGCAAGTGTGACCTTGTAACGGACCTGGTGGTCGAGTTCCCTGAACTTCAGGGTCTTGTAGGCAGGGAGTATGCAAAAGAAAAGGGAGAAATCCCAGAAGTTGCAGAAGCAATATTTGAACATTATCTTCCAAGATCTGCAGGTGATAGTCTGCCTGATACTGCAACTGGTTCGATATTGTCGATTGCAGATAAGATAGATACACTGGCAGGGATGTTTATTGCAGGAAATATGCCTTCAGGATCACAGGATCCATTTGCCCTGAGAAGGAAAGCTTCAGGCATTATACTTACCGCTATTAAAAATGGATTTAATATAGATATTTCAGCGTTATCTGATTTTGCGATCTCTCTTTATACAGAAAGTGTAAAGTCCGATGATCTCCAGAAAGATAAGGTCTTAAAAGATCTAATAGATTTTATCCTGGCAAGATACCGGTTCAGGCTGGAAAAAAACCAGAGGCGCACAGATCTTTTTGATGCAGTGATCGGTGCAGGGCATACTTTTATAGTCGATATAGATGCCAGATATAATAGTCTCGAGGAATACCTTACAGCATCCAAAGATATATCAGCTATCTCTGAACCTCTGGTGAGGTGTAAAAATATAATAAAGGGGAAAAGATTTTCAGGTATTATAGAAGATTATCTTATAGAACCTGATGAGAAAAACCTTTTTAAGATCCTTGTTAAAAAAGATAGAATTGTCAATAAATTATTGAAAGATAAGAAATTCGACCAAATATTGCTTGAGCTCGAGAGTCTTGGGACACACATCAATAGTTTTTTTGACAAGGTGCTTGTAATTGATAATGATGAGAATATCCGTAACAACAGGATTAACCTTGTTAAATACTGCACGGACCTATATTATCTTTATGCAGACTTTTCAGTGGTGAAATAAAGTCTGGGATATGGTCATGCTTTTTAGCTTTTTTTAACCTGTGGTATAAGGACCCTGGTTGATTTTTTTTTAAAAAATAGGATAATTACTTGATTTTTGCAATATTTATGGGTTTATTGATATTTTATTTTCATAAGATTAAAAACATAATTTATTTAGGGAGGAAATTTAAATGAGTAAAGAAAAATTTGTATATTTCTTTGGTGAAGGTACAAAAGATATGAAAAAACTTCTTGGAGGTAAAGGGGCCAATCTTTCAGAGATGACCAATATCGGACTCCCGGTACCTCCAGGTTTTACGATCACTACTGATACATGCAACAAGTTTTATGAGCTTGGCAAGAAATGGCCCGAAGACCTTTGGCCACAGATAGAAGCAAATTTAAAAAGACTTGAAGACAAAATGGGGATGCAGTTCAATGACATGGAAAATCCTCTTTTAGTCTCAGTAAGGTCCGGCGCCGCTATTTCAATGCCTGGTATGATGGATACAGTACTAAACCTGGGCCTAAACGATAATACGGTGAGCGCACTCATCAAGAAGTCTGGAAATGAAAGATTTGCATGGGATGCGTACAGAAGGTTTATCCAGATGTTCGGCGATGTTGTAATGGAAGTGAAACACGATAAATTTGAACATGCGCTCCAGCAGAAAAAAACTGATAAAGGCGCAAAATATGATACTGAATTGAGCGCTGCAGACCTTGAAGAGCTTGTCGATGATTATAAAAAGATCATAAATGAAGAAAAAGGCACAAGCTTTCCACAGGACCCCAAGGAACAACTAAAAATGTCCATTAATGCTGTGTTTGACTCATGGAACAACAAAAGGGCAATAACCTACAGGAATCTCAATGATATCCCTCATGATCTTGGAACAGCTGTCAATGTACAGACCATGGTATTCGGCAATATGGGCAACAGTTCAGGAACGGGTGTAGCTTTCACTCGTGATCCGTCTACCGGAGAAAACATAAAATACGGAGAATACCTGATAAATGCACAGGGTGAAGATGTGGTCGCAGGAATAAGGACACCGCAGACAATCGAAAGCCTGAAAAAGGAAATGCCTGATATTTATAATCAGCTGATGGATATATTTTTAAAACTCGAAACCCATTATAAGGACATGCAGGACCTGGAGTTTACTTTTCAGGAAGGCAAGCTGTTTATGCTTCAGACCAGGACAGGAAAAAGAACGGCTGCCGCAGCAGTAAAGATCGCAGTCGACATGCTGGACGAGGGACTTATCGATAAAGAGACATCAGTGCTCAGGGTCGATCCAGTACAACTTGACCAGCTTCTTCATCCACAGCTTGATCCGGAAGCAAAGAAGAAAGCTAAAGTCATTGCCAAGGGCCTGCCGGCTTCACCTGGTGCCGCAGTAGGTATGGCCGTATTTCATGCTGATGATGCAGTAGAAGAAGCCAAAAAAGGAAATAAAGTCATCTTGATCAGGACAGAGACTTCACCTGAGGATATCGAGGGCATGGCAACAGCCCAGGGTATATTGACGGCCCGTGGAGGTATGACCTCACATGCAGCAGTAGTAGCAAGAGGTATGGGTAAATGCTGTGTTGCCGGTGCTGAAGCGATCAGGGTATTTGAGAAAAAAGGGTATTTTGAAGTCGGAGATATCCAGGTGAAAAGTGGAGACTGGATAACACTTGATGGGAGTACCGGTGAAGTATTCCAGGGCCAGCTTTCTACAATGGATCCTGTACTTTCCGGTGATTTTGAAAAATTTATGGCAATGGTGGAAGAATTCCGTAAGCTAGGTGTCAGGACAAATGCCGATACTCCTAAAGACTCAGAAGTTGCAAGGAATTTTGGTGCAGAGGGAATCGGTCTTTGCAGGACAGAGCACATGTTTTTTGAAGCTTCAAGAATAAAAGCCGTAAGAAAGATGATAGTAGCAAGGGAAGAAAAAACGAGAAGAGAGGCGCTGATGACTATTCTTCCATACCAGAAGCAGGATTTTATTGATATATTTAAGGTGATGAAGGGACTGCCAGTTACAATAAGGCTTCTCGATCCTCCATTACATGAGTTTTTACCAAACGAAGATGATGAGATAAAAGAGATAGCAGGGGAGCTCGGTCTTACATTCGATGATCTGAAAGCAACCATCAATTCATTGCACGAGATGAACCCGATGATGGGCCACAGGGGATGCAGGCTGCCAATAACATATCCAGAGATACTGGAGATGCAGACAAGAGCCATAATAGAAGCAGCTGTTGAACTGACAAAACAAAATGTGGTGGTAAAACCTGAGATAATGATCCCGGTAGTTGGTATCCTTAATGAAGTAAAATTACTGAAAAAACAGATAGTAGAGATAGCTGATGAAATAATAAAAAGAAATAATGTAAAACTAGATTATAAGGTCGGTACCATGATAGAAGTCCCGAGAGCCTGCATTGTAGCAGATGAGATCGCGAGCGAAGCTGAGTTCTTTAGTTTCGGCACCAACGATCTTACACAGCTTACATTTGCTTTTTCAAGGGATGATTCAGGTAAGTTCCTTCCTTTCTACATCGAAAAAGGTATACTGGAAAAGGACCCATTTGCAACTCTCGACCAAACGGGTGTTGGTGTGCTGATAAAGATCGCTGTTGAAAAGGGCAGAAAGACAAGAAAAGACTTAAAGATTGGTATTTGCGGGGAGCATGGAGGAGATCCTGCTTCTATAACATTCTGTAGTGAGAACGGCTTTGATTATGTAAGTTGCTCGCCATACAGGGTACCGATCGCGAGATTAGCAGCTGCACAGGCAGCAATAAAAAAAATAAAAAAATAATTGAACTAAAAACAAGGTAAACTGTAAAAAGCAACTCGTATAACCGTAGATAAAACTGAAAATAGAGTGGTAAATAAAAAGCAGCCTTGATATTGGCTGCTTTTTATTTATTAAAAATGTTCCACCTGTTTTCACATTGGAAAGAAATATTTAAATGAACATAACATTTAGTTCTAAATCAGAAAGATTTGCAAGGATCATATCATATGTTTTCGATGGTTCAGTTTTAGCCTTACCAGTTTTTGTTGCAGCATCTTTTTATAATCAGAAATACCTTGTGACGATCCTGCCTCTCTTTTTTATTTCGATCTTTTTCACTGCTATCCTGCCATACACTTTCATCTTATACCTTTATAAAGACAGAAAAATAAGTGATATCCAGATACCAAATAGACGGGAAAGAATACTGCCGCTTATTATTGTTAATTTCAGCGTTTTAACAGGTTTTTTAGTTTTGTTTTTTCTTGATCCTGGCCAGCAGATAAAAACAGTCTACCTTATTTATCTTGCAGCGTTACCGGTGCTTTCCATTATTACAGTTTTCTGGAAGATAAGCTTTCATGCAAGCTATGTCACTATGTTTTCAATAATATATTTTTTTATATTTGGAAAGTGGGCCCTGTTTACACTGATACTTGTACCACTCGTCAGCTGGTCCAGGGTCAAGCTTAAGAGGCATACGTCTGCTCAGGTAATAGCTGGTATTTCTGTAACAGGGATTATTACCGGGCTTGTCATTTTTTTCAATGGCTACTTCTCTCTGTCATTTTTGTCATTTAACCGGATAAGTAAATTTTTTATCAGGATCTCAGATTATTTAAATCTTATATTTATTTTCGACAATATAATACTGGTACTGGCTGCAATATTGATCCTTTGCCTCCGATATTTCAGAAAAACAAAAAAATACTTATATTGAGATCTGATTTATGCCCGCTTTTCTGGTTTTGATGTATAATTGGACCATGGCTAAAAGTATAAAAGACGGAGAGATCGAAGAACTTAAATCCAGGGCAGATATCCAGGAAATTGTTACAGGTTATGTAAACCTCAAACGTTCCGGGAGAAGCTATCTTGGTCTTTGTCCCTTTCACAAAGAAAAAACTCCCTCTTTTTCTGTTGATCCCACAAGACAGCTTTTTCATTGCTTTGGTTGTGGGGAAGGCGGGGATGTGATCAGTTTTATCCAGAAGATCGAGAATCTTGATTTTGCAGAAGCTGCTGAGTTTATTGCAAAAAAAATAAATTATAACCTCCAATTTAATTACTCAGGCACTCCCGAGGTCACCAAAAAAAGAAGCAGGATAATCCTGCTAAACGACCTTGCAAAGAAATATTACAATTATATTTTTTTTAACAGCAAGTTTGCTGCCAGTGCACAAAAATATCTTAAAGACAGAGGTTTTAATGAAGAGACATTGAATTTTTTCGAAACAGGTTTCAGTCTGGACAATTGGGATAATTTTTCTGATTTTGCTATAAAGAGAGGTTTTAAAGCCAGCGAGATCATTGAAAGTGGACTTGGCATACAGAGCAGCAGGGGCGCAGATGGAGTCTATGACAGATTCAGGGCAAGGATAATGTTTCCCATAAAGGACCTGGTCGGAAAAACTGTAGGATTTGGCGGCAGGATCTTGAGTAAACAAAACAAAACTGTTTCGGTTGGCCAGGCTTCAAAGTATATCAATACCCCGGAAACGAAAATATATTCCAAAAGCAAAAATATTTTCGGCCTTGCGGATGCGAAAAATAATATTGTTGAAAAAGACCAGGTCTTTATAGTCGAAGGTTATACAGATGTGATGGCTCTATACCAGAATGAAATAAAAAATGTGGTAGCAAGCCTTGGAACGGCACTTACAAAAGAACAGATAGAGATAATCTGCAGATTCACAAAAAACATTATTCTTGTTTTTGACAGTGATAGCGCAGGTGTCAATGCATCTTTGAAAGGGATGGAAAGGCTCAGGGATTACAACGAAAACCTGGATCTTTTTAATGAAAACAATGTCGATATAAGGGTGGCACTGCTGGAGGAAGGATATGACCCTGCCGATTTTGTATTCAAAAAAGGCCCTGATGCTTTTATTTCTATGGCTGCTTCTTCATTAAGTATAATTGATTTTACAATAAATATGATATTGAAAAAATACGATCTCAATAATCTTAGCCATAAACTCAGGGCCACCGATGAACTCCTCGGGTTTATCACGACATTATCTTCAAGAATAGTACAGGAAGAGTGTATTAAGAAAGTCGCAGAAAGGCTCAAACTTAATGAATCCCATCTTGTAGAACAATTTTCAAAGAAGATCTCCCTTAATAATAAAAAAGTTAAAGTATCTGATATTGCAGGCAGTCAATCTACAGAAGAGCAGTCGATGCCTTCAAGAACTATTGAAAAGGAAGCTCTAAAAATATTAATACATGGTGCAGGCAGCAAGTTTTTTGACCTGCTCAACATTGGAATTGATCATTTCAGGTTTGATGATACAAAAAAACTTTATGAAATAATAAAAGATGAGTTTGAAAAAATAAAAAATGCCGGTAAAAGCTTAAACTTCCCTCTTGAAATTTCGTCAAATATGCTTGAAGGAGAACATTTAAAAAAGCTTTATAATGATATTGCATATAATCCTGTAAATTATTCTGATTATGACCTGGCTTCTGAAGAAGTATTTAATAATCTTAGAAAGTTATATCTGGACGATAGGATAGATGAGGTAAAGATACAGCTAAAAAAAGTTGAGGATTATAAGAAAAAGATTGAAAAATTAAAGAAAATAAATTTACAGGACCCTGAAAAAAAGCATATTTTAAAAGAAATTTTATTGAAGGAAGAAAAAATAGACCGCAAAGTAAATGAACTCGGTACAAAGCTCAATGAAATGGAGAGTGACAAGAGATCGATTTTAAGAAGTTTTAATTGATTTTTAGTATCGTTATAGTAAAATTGCAAACTTGATCATTATTAAGATATTCATTTGGAATGTTGATTAATAATATTAAAAAGTAATAAGATATGATTTTTATATAGAGGTGGATTTTTAATGAAAAGAATGTCAGAGTTTAAACTTGAAGAAGTAAAGGACCTGATAAACAAGGGTAAAGAAGAGGGTATGCTCACCACTGAAGAGATCACTGAGACTCTCTCTAACCTGGACCTTGGCAAGGACCAGATAGAAAATATCTATGATGTACTCCAAAATCTTAGCATTGAGATCGTAAACGAGGAAGATGAGGATATTGACAGCATAATCCAGAAGAAAAAAGAGGAGGATCTTCTTAAAAAGAAACTGGATTTTTCAGTCAAATCTCCTACCAATGATCCAGTGAGGATGTATCTTAAAGAGATAGGCAAAGTAAGATTGCTTACTGCCGCTGAAGAAGTGCAGCTTGCAAAAAGAATAGAAAAAGGAGATATGGAAGCAAAAAGCAGGCTGGTCGAAGCAAACTTAAGACTGGTAGTAAGCATTGCAAAAAAATATGTCGGCAGAGGTATGCTTTTTCTTGACCTCATACAGGAGGGAAACCTAGGCCTTATAAGGGCAGTTGAAAAATTTGATTATAAAAAAGGCTATAAGTTTTCCACATATGCTACCTGGTGGATAAGACAGGCAATAACCAGGGCGATCGCCGATCAGGCAAGGACAATCAGGATACCGGTCCATATGGTCGAGACAATAAACAAGCTGATCAGGATACAGAGACAGTTACTCCAGAAGCTGGGACGCGAACCCACCGCAGATGAGATAGCAGAATATATGGATTTTACTCCAGATAAGGTAAGAGAGATAATGAAGATATCCCAGGAGCCGGTTTCACTCGAGACCCCTATAGGGGAGGAGGAGGATAGCCATCTTGGTGACTTCATTGAAGATTCTGAAGTTGAGGCACCATCAGATGCCGCTTCCTTTACGATGCTCCAGGAACAATTAAATGAGGTATTGAACACATTAAATGACAGGGAAAGAAAAGTCATTCAGTTAAGGTTTGGCCTTCAAGATGGCCATCCCAGGACCCTTGAAGAAGTCGGCAGGGAATTTGGTGTTACCAGGGAACGAATAAGACAGATAGAATCAAAGACTTTAAGTAAGCTCCGTCATCCAAACAGGAGCAGTGCCCTAAGGGATTTTCTTGAGACCTGACACCCAAACCAGTTGATTTAAGTATTTTTAGCAGGGTTAGGGCTTAAATTTACCTTGAAATAACTATTATATCTATTATAATATCTCTTTGCACATCAGGTGTTCCTCGGTAGCTCAATGGTAGAGCGTTCGGCTGTTAACCGAAATGTTGTAGGTTCGAATCCTACCCGGGGAGCCATTAAAACGGCTCTTCACCAAAAACCGGGGCAACCCGCTCTAACAACACAAGGCTTTCACACGTAATCTGTAGTTTTCAAAGTTTCTAAATCCATATGCTCTTCTTGATATCATCTCCATTTTATTATGAAAACCTTCTGTAATACCATTGTTTTTTGTAAAGCGAAACATCCTTGCCACCTCCTCTCTCCAGGAATCTAAGGTTTTTCCTAATGTTATTAAGGGTTCAAACATTGAGTTCTTTAATTGTTCTATATAGTCCAAAAATACAGGTAGTATTTTCTTTAGCTCATGCGCTGTTTTCTTCTTTACCTTCAGAAGAGACGCCAGTTCTTGCTTAAAGTCATAAATAACTTTTATCTCTGGACGGTCTTTAAAATAGGTACTTAGTCTGATAACCTGTCCAGACCTTAAGTTTTCAGCATTTCTTCTCATAAGGGAGAGCAGTCCTCTGTTTTTTCGTCCTACAGGGTCAAGTGTGCTCCAGGTCTTTAGGAAGTGATAGTTTACAAGCCTTATTACATGAAAACGGTCTGTAACAATTAAAGCATCTGGAAAATACTTTCTTATTATATTTTTATATGTATCTGATAGATCCATTACCACCACACGCACGTTATCTTTGCCTCCCAGATGCTTAAAATAGCCATCCAGGGCCTTCTCAGATCTTCCAAGGGTAAGATCAAATACCTTGTTTCTACCCAGGTCACATATAGTAGTTGCATAACCTTTCTTTCTGCTGAAGAAATGTTCATCAATTCCAATTACTCTTGGACATGGTCTACCTTTAAAGTTTGATATCTTCTTTTTAAGCAAGTCATGATACCAGCGCTCTACTGTAGCTGTACCGATAAATAGACTTTTAGATAAATAGCTCTGGGTATGTCCGTTATTGTGCTTTTCAAATACTTCAAGCCTAAAGCCTTCAGTCGATCTTTTGTATTTTAGCACTCCGGGAAATCTCTGGTTAAAGTAGCGGCTGCAGGATTTGCAGCGGTATTTATATCCTGTTAAATAAAGCTTGGTCTTACGTGCTCCGATACTTTCATGATTGAGTCGTCTTAAATATTTATCTTTCTTTCTAAGATTTTTAGAATTGCAGAATGGACAAGTTATATCCAGTGTATACTTTGCCTCAATTATTACAGGGTTTCTTCCTGTTACATTTTCTATTTCATAACCATAAATATCTAGTATACTTGTACTTAAGGGCATCTCGTTCTCCTTTAATAGTTTGTTAGTCAATAACTATTATAGAACGTTTTGCCCCCTTATTTGATGGAGAACCAAACTTTTATTGATACTTTATTTAATTTAAATATCAATATTTATGATTCGAATCCTCTCTCCCCAGCCAATCTTGTGAAATGCAAGAATTTCTTCATCAATCTTCTTATCTTATCCAATGGTATTGTGTACTTCAATTGTAGCAACAGGATAATCTATAGTAATTCTTTTAAAAAAAAGCTTATTTTACATCAAGGAATTTGAAAAGACCTGAATATTCTATGAGGATACAAGTTTGACAGAATGTTTTGAAAAACATGGAATTGATTTAACGATATGGTTTATAACAATATGTTTATAAGTAAAGAAAACGGAATGGTCCATTATTATGAGTTTAATAAAAAAAATATTGGATTTATTATTTTCTTAACTAATAGATTTTTAATGAATTACAAAAATTATAAAAAAGCAAAGCAAAAAAGGTATTAATTCTTCAATATTTATAGTAATTTAGAAATAGAAAAGTAACCGTTGTTTAAATCATGCATAATTTTTTTAAACAGAATCAAAAGATTTAAAATGTTATCCAGGTTAAGAAAAATATCTCTGGAGATAATACTTATAATAGGACCGATAATTTTAATTGTTATAGGAAACAATAATTGAAAATGAATAACAAAAAAGAAAATAATGGTAAGAAAAGATCTTTACAGTGTCCTTTCCTGCATATAGAACAAGTATTTGATAAATACGATACTTCTTTAAAAGGATTGACGCAGGAAGAATCAGAAAAGAAGGCTGGAAGAATGCGGAAGGAATATACTACCGGGAAAAGAGAAAGCAACTATATGGAAAGTTTTAATCAACCAGTTAAAAAGCCCTCTTATATTTATATTAATTGCAGCAGGGATCCTTTCAATTGTTATAAGTGAATTTATTGAGGCCGCATTTATATCTCCTGGTTATTGCTATTAATGCAGGAATGGGTACATTCCAGGAATGGCGAGCCGAAAAAAGTGCTGAATCACTTCAGGATTATCTTGAAAAAGAGGCAAGAACCATCCGGGGCGGAAAGGAAGTCTCTGTATTATCGAGCAGGCTTGTACCGGGTGATATTGTCCTGATAGAGTCTGGTGATAAAGTTCCCGCAGACCTTCGCCTTATTGAATCAAAAAACCTCACACTCGATGAATCTTTGCTTACCGGTGAATCTTTTCCTGTTGAAAAAAATGCTGAAGCTATGAGCTCTGAAGACATAGAAAAGGAATTGGAGTTTTGTACAAATGTTTCTTTTGCAGGCACCACTGTTGCTTCTGGAAGGGGCAGAGGAGTAGTAATAAACACTGGAAGGGCTACTGAAATCGGAAAGATTGCCGAAGACGTTTATGAGGCAAAAGAAGTAAAGCCACCGCTGCTTATAAGGATAGACCGATTTTCTACAAAAATAGGCTTTATAGTGCTTGCAGGTGTAGCAGTGCTTGGGATCATCACTTTTTTACAGGGTTACAGTTTCTTTGAAGTCTTTTTCCTGTCAATCGCGCTTGCAGTTTCAGCAATTCCCGAAGGGCTTCCTGTTTCTGTAACAGTTGCATTATCACTTGCCGCCAACCGTATGGCCCAAAGAAATGTCATTATAAGGAGACTTGCTGCAGTTGAAAGCCTAGGAAGCTGTACGCTTATAGCAAGTGATAAGACAGGAACCCTTACGGTAAATAAGCAGACAGCAAAAAAAAAATGACCCAGGAAAGTTTATTTGAAATTTCAGGAGAAGGGTATAAACCAGAGGGCACAATATTCAAAGAAGATAAAAATGGCCCAGGGGATGATGAAAGGCAATATTTGAAAGAACTTGCAAGTGTAGTTTCCATAGATAATGAGGCACAGTTATCAAAGAATGAAGAAAATAATGGAGAAGAATGGTCATATTCAGGGGATCCTGTAGATATTGCATTTCTGACAATGGCATACAAGGCAGAGGTTGTCCCGGAAAAGTGCAGGGAAGAAGTGGAAATCACTGCAGAAATACCATTTGAATCAGAAATTAAATTCTCAGCAAAATTCTACCGGGAAAAAGGAAATAAAAAGGTTGCCGCAAAAGGAGCTGCGGAAGTAATAATACCTGTTTGTAGTAGTGCTATGACAGTAAAAGGTGAGATTGTTGGACTTGACAGTTCAAAAGCTTTTTCAATGGCAGAAAAGCTGTCTTCAGAAGGTTACAGGGTAATAGCGGTTGCCGGAGCAGATTACTATGATAGCAGTATTGAGGTAAAAAAGAATCCAGGAATTGAAGATCTACCTGCAATGACGCTGATGGCAATAGTGGGTTTTATTGACCCCGTAAGGCCTGATGTAAAAGAATCTGTACAGAAAGCTATTGATGCAGGAATAAAAGTAGTTATGATAACAGGAGATAATCCCGATACGGCTTTTACCATTGCTTCAGAGATAGGGATAACCCGGGAAAAAAATGAATTGGTTACAGGCCATGAACTGGAAAAACTGTTATCAGATATAGATTCAACAGGCAGTGATAGTAGGAGAGGGATATACTAGAAAAAGAAGCCGGGAAAAGATTAAAAGATAAAAAAGTTTTTGCAAGAGTTGTCCCACACCAGAAATTGAGGATAGTGGAGATTTTCAGGAAAACAGGCAATTTTGTAGCAGTTACCGGTGATGGAGTAAATGATTCGCCAGCTCTTAAGGCTGCCAATATAGGGGTTGCAATGGGCTCAGGAACTGATGTTACAAAAGATACAGCATCCATAATAGTTGTAGATGACAGTTTTTCGTCTATAATTGCCGGGGTAGAAGAAGGCAGGTTTGCATATGATAATATAAGGAAAGTTATTTATCTGCTGGTTTCTACCGGTATAGCTGAATTACTGCTTTTTATCCTTGCGATTTCTTGGGGATTACCGATAGCACTTATAGCAATACAATTGCTCTGGTTGAATATGGTGACAAACGGAATACAGGGTGCTGCTCTTGCTTTTGAAAAAGGAGAGCCGGAGGCAATGAAGCGAAGACCCAGACCTCCTTCTGAAGGCATTTTTAACAGGCTGATGCTTGAAGAGACAGTCCTTTCTGCGCTGGTAATGACAGGAGTTACATTTGGACTATGGGTATATCTTATAAACAATAGATGGGATTTAAATGAGGCAAGAAACCTGCTTCTCCTTTTAATGGTAGTTTTTCAGAATATGCATGTCTTTAACTGCAGGTCTGAAAAAAAATCAGCTTTCAGGGTTCCCATAGGCCCGGAAATATTTCCTTATCTCTTGGAGTGTCTAGTGCGCTTGGTTTGCATATAGCTGTAATGTATATACCATTTATGCAGGAACTGCTGTCAGTAGAACCAGTAAGTATACAGTGGTGGGGCATAATTGCCGGACTTGCTTTTTCAATAATCATAGTAATGGAAATATTTAAGGTATTCAAAAGACAAATTACAAGAAAATATTAAAGAATCGGGTAAATTGATATGGAGTCTAATTTAACCAATAATTATGAAAACACCTAAAGAAAGTTAGATAAAAAAACAAAGAATTAAATTTCAGACTTGCATAAAATGTAAATATTCAAAAAAAAATAATAACTCTTATAAATTAAGAATTATTTACAAATAAATAATGAAATACTTTAAAGTATTATTTTCTAAGATATAGAAAACTTATTAACTATTATGATGATATCTCTCAAAAAACGGTTCGAAATTTCGCAACTCGGGGCAGC
>CAWKAO010000005.1:0-24717 GCA_963847665.1 uncultured Actinomycetes bacterium | reverse complement strand
TCAATATATATATTATTTTCCGGATTTTTAAAATATTGATTTTTAATTATTTTTATTATTAACAGATTACAAAGTATATTCACCTATCAAGCATAAGCTTTATTGGTAGATTTCATACATTTATTTAGTAGTGCTTTTAATTAAATTTGATTTTCATTAAAATGATAAAACAAAATAAACGTTCTACAAGGGGGAAATAAAATGATGCCAAAACTAATTCTTATGTTTACCTTAAACGACTTAACAGTCCCTGATGCAATAGATTACTTTGAACAGGTAAAGGATCTGCCTGTAGACTACTTTGGTTATAAGGAAATGGGGCTCGAGCCGGCCAAGATGAGGTTGTTAAATGATAAGATCCACAAGGCAGGCTTTAAGTCTTTTCTGGAAGTAGTCGAATATGAAGAAGAACAGATACTTGGACCTGCAGCGATGGCAGTAGATATGGGATTTGATTACCTTATGGGAACGGTCTACTATCCTTCGATATGGAACATAATAAAAGGTAAAATAAAGTATTTTCCATTCTGTGGAAAGATCTATGACAGGCCTTCTATACTCGATGGTACTATTGAGGAGATAGCAGCTGACGCAAGAAGAATCGAAGCAGAAGGAGCAGAAGGATTTGACTTACTTGCTTACAGGTATATAGAGCCCACTAAGGTTAATGATCTGGTCAAAGCAGTCAAGAGTGCCGTGTCTGTTCCAGTTGTATCAGCAGGTTCAATAAATAGCTTTGCCCGACTTGATGAGACAATAAACCAGGGTATATGGGGCTTTACTATCGGTGGTGCTTTCTTTGAAAAGAAGTTTGTTCCAGATGGTTCATATAGGGATAATGTTGCAGCAGTTCTTAAAAAGCTTGGTAAAAAATTGTAGCTGATAATTCGCTTTTTTGTATAAAATTTTTTTTGATTCTGTTTAATCGCTCCTGAGATTAATTATTTAGATAATGAATAAATTAATATTTTTCTTTTGAAATAGATTCTCTAGAGATTCTTGGTGGAAGGAATGATTAGATGCAAAAAGATTCATCATTTGGTTTATCTTCACAACGACCGTTTGAAGAAATAATGCGTAAATCGTCAGCTTATATTGATGATTATACGCTTGGGCTTCAATTTCCTGCCTGTGATTTTGGTAGTTATTACCTATATTCTACAATAATTGGAAACGGACCCTGTCAGGCAATAAACTTGGGCATTACTGTTGGACATGATACTGGTTCAAATGTAGGTATTCCCCAGCTTGCAGGGGACCCCGGGAAAATATGGATAGTGACTTCAGTTATATACAATAATAAAAGCTATAGAAGTTTTGACTTTTCTTCATATAAGCGGGCTGATGCTACTTACTCCCGTAGAGGCCTTGATGTCCAGATAGCAGACGTAGCTCGCATAAGAGGCAGCTGGCCGTATTTTGAAATATATTTAAAAGATAAACAATACGATATAGTATATGAGCTGGAAGGTCAGGCAGGGTATGCTCATTGGGTACCTGACCATGTCTCCACCACTATGGCATATTCCTATTTATTATTTCCTGACTTCGAATTTTTTGGAAAAATAACGATCAAGGAGGAGGTCAATAAAGTCAAAGGAATTGGAAGTCTTGATCACGTGTTCGGCAGGAATATAAATAATCCTACTGGAACGGTGATAGGTTTCTGGCATGCGGATCCAATATTATGGGAAGAAAAATATGTCTCAAATGGATTATATTATCTTGATAATAAGGGTAATCCATATATTACAGCAGGAGTAATGACTTTACCCGATGGAGGGTACCACCCGGCACCTGAATTTAAAATAGAGTACCTGGATTTTGCAAAGGGAACAAGTTATTCAGGTATCGAAGAGGAAAGCCAGGTTGTACCGAGAAAATGGCGGGCTGTGATGAAAGCAAGTCATGGCATCCTTAAATATGAGACCAGCCCTATTGAGGCTTATAGCCCAAAGACAGGCCTACCGATAATCGAGCCCTGTGTCTTATCTGATGTTACCGGTAAATTCGAGGGAAGCGATGGAAAAATCATTAACCTGAGGGGAAAATGTTATAACGAATACGAGGGTGGGGCATTTGATCCAACAAGATTATAGTTATTCCCGTCAAAATTAGGTTTATTGCATAAGAGCATAATTGCTTTTTAACATCTTGTAGAGCTCAATCAGCTCTGTTGGTGTTATGATAGATGGATACCCAGATTTATTGATCGTGGAAACTGGAACCAGTGGCTAATAAATACAGGAGGTAAAGACATGAGGGAGCGCGCAAAGGATATGGCAAAGAAAATACTCGAAGTGCAAAATCCTGTCTATATCTCTGAAAAGGATAGAAAAGAGATATGGAAGATTGCTTATGATTCACAACGCTTTATTTCTGAAATAGCAAAAAAATAACAAAACATACCTTAAAATGTCATCCAATAAATTTTGCTTTTTAATGAAATCCATTATAAAATTAGAAGTATATTAAACGTTTACTATAAAATTTTAATTTCAAAGTTTTCGATATGGATAATACTAATTAAAGCAGAATTTTAGAATGGAAGGTGTGATGACGCAATTCAGGGCTTACCGCATGAGATTAAAAAGGGAATATATAAAAGACTATATAGAAATCCATAAAAAAGAAAAAATATGGAAATCTGTAATAGAAGGTATGATAAAAGCAGGTTTTAAAAAAATGCTTATTTTCCAGTTTGGTCAGGACTTGATTCTATTTGAGGAGGCAGAGGACTTGAACACAGCGTACTTATATTATGAAAAGGACCCTGAATCCCAGAAATGGGATGTGATGATATCTGAATGGATGGAAGTATACCCATCTTTTAATGAAATAAGTGGTGATATTGAGGTTGAAAAAATACCAGTTATTTTTTATTTCCAGAATGGAAAGTTACTCCATTAAGGAGAGATTATGGAATTGACAAAAAGACAGAGGGTTCTTAATACTTTTGATTATAAACCGTTAGACAGGCCGGTATTATATGATGTCATCCATAATATAAGATTTGTTGAAGAAGTATACGGCAGAACAGTAAATGCAAGAAACGCAGAAGATGCAATATGCGCCACTGTTGCAAAGACACTCGATATGGTAAGACATTTTGCAGTTCCTGATAATCTTGAAAGTACCACGGTAGTGGATGAGGATGGATTTGTTTATAGAAAAGAATGGTGGACCGCAGATATAATTAAACGCCCCTTTAAGAATATTATAGAAGCGAAAGAACTAGTAAAAAAAGATATTTTCAGGATCAGGTCAGCAATAGAGAATAAAAGATTTTGCAGGCAGGCTATGTATAATATCCAACTGTTTGAAGACAGGTATGATTCTCCTGAGGAACTTAATTCTGAATTTGAGCGTATACAGAATAAACTTGACGGAACAGTGATGGTAGCGCCAGAACAGGTTGAACCATGCAACTACATCCAGACCCGCTATAATGTCGACACTTTCATTTATTTGTTCAATGATTATCCTGAACTTATGAAAGACCTCGTTTCTGCACTTCTGGACTACAGGTTATTTATAATAGATTGCTTTCCGGAACCACCACTGACACCGGTAGCTTTTACAGGTACAATGGCTAGTGGACCGGGGGGATTGATGTTTTCGCCTGGATTTATTTATGAATTCCTTTTTCCTTCTGTAAAAAAGATCCTAAATAAACTAAAAGAAAAAGGATATAAAGTGATCTATGATTTTGAAGGGGATAGCAGGGCCGTTCTTGACAGGATAGTCCGTGATGGTACAGACGCCTATACACCTGTTGAAGAAATATCAGGTGTTACTATAGAGCAAATTAAGAAAAGACATCCAAAGTTAGTATTGGGATTTGTAATCGACAGCATTAATTTGCTAACAAATGGCAGAAAAGAGCAGGTAGAAGAAAAGACTATAGAAGTAATTAAGATGGTTAAAGATTACGGCGGGATAATGATAGGTTCAAGCGGAGCAATACATGGAAAAGTCCCTGTTGAAAATGCGCTTGCTATGATTAATACAGTAAAAAAAATAAGATTTTAATAAGATTTTACCCAGAATCAAATGACAGCATTAAGTTCCAGAGAGAGACTTATAAATACTTTTACAGGAAAGAAAATAGACAGGATTGCTACTTATGATATCATCCACAATGTCGATTTGATAGAGTACCTTACTGGTAAGAAGATAACAACAAAAAATGCTGAGGATATAACATGCGAAGCAATAAGCAGGGTACTTGATCTGGTCCGTCATTTTTCAATCCCTCAAAATCTGGGACCTGTAATCGAAGAGGATGAAGATGGTTTTATACATAAAAAAGAATGGTGGACTATCCAGGTCCTTCAGCGGCCTTTCAGGACGATGAACGATGTAATACAGATGGCAAACAGGGATATAGAACGGATCTATGAATTGTACAGCAAAAAAGAAAGTATGCAGACAGGCACAGTTTCCCTTACGTCTTTTTGGCGAGGATTATGAATATCTTGAAGAGGTAAAATCAAATTTTAAAAAGGTGACGGATAAAATGGAAGGGACAGTGATGATTGCTCCAGAGAGCTGTACCCTTTATTACTGTCTTGAAAGATATGATATAACCTGGTGGACTTATCTATATCAGGATCACCAGGACCTGGCACTAAAACTTCTTGATGCTCTTACTGAATATGAACTGGCAAGAATTGATAGCTTTGCAGATACTATCACTTACCCCAGTATCATTTACAAGCGATCCTGTAGGGGTAAACGATAATCTGTTATTTTCTCCTGAATTTACTTTTAAAGTAATGCTTCCAAGGACAAAAAAGATCATTGAAAAGTGGAAAAGCTATGATTATTATCATATTTATTTTGCTGATGGATATAAATGGCCCGTTCTTGACGAAGTTATTTCCTGGGGACTTGTAGATGCAATAGATCCTTTTGAACCATTATCCCATATGGATGTAAAAAAATTCAGACGGAAGTATCCTGAGCAAACAATCTGTCAGCCTATTGATTGCCAGAATCTATTATACTCTGGAACTCCATCAGAAATAAGAAAAGCTATTATAGATGCAATTGAAGATGCAGGCGCAAGTAAAATCATAATCGGTTCCACTTCTGAAATACACCCTGGTATACCAGTAGAAAATGCTATTGCTATGTATGAGACAACCAGGAATTATAAATTATGATCTTATTTTATGCCTGGCCGATTTGATTTTTAAAAACAGTCAGAGTAAATAAAATAATCAAAGTAATTTTAAAACAATATAATAAATAGGAGAAAAGATGGAAAAATTAAATTCAACAGAGAGAGTAATAAATACTTTTGAAGGAAGAGAACTTGATAGGCTTGTAGTATTTGACATTATCCATAATGTCGATTTTATTGAAAATGCCAGCGGGGAGAAGTTGACCGAAAAGAACGCAGAAGATATTACATGTAAAGCTGTCCGTAATACTCTAGACCTTGTAAGGCATTTCAGGATACCAGATTTTCTTGATAAAAAGGAAAGCGGGGACGAGGACGGCTTTAAATACAGGGACGAGTGGTGGACCAAACAGGTAACATATATCCCGATAAAAACTCTTGAAGAAGCAAAAAAAATGATGTTAAAAGATATTGAAAGAATATACAGAGCAATTGAAAAAAAGAAATTTTGCTTCCAGGCGCTGGAACAGGTCAATTTATTTGGTGAGTATTTTCAGGATCCTGAGCAGTTAAATGTTGCTTTTGAAAGAGTTTCTAAAAAACTTGGGGATATAATGATGATAGCTCCAGAAACAGTACCAGGCTTATATTCTGCAACCCATAGATATGGATTTCAGTGGGTCACTTATATGTATTATGATGAACCGGATATTTTTTGCAGATACTACGATGCTCTTGTGGATCATGAGCTTTTCAAGATCGATTGTTTCGGACCGACAAATTTATCAAAAGTCGCAATGATATCTGAAGCAACAGCATTTAATTCAGGGCTTATGTGGTCAATGGATTTTATAAAAAAAGAGATCTTATCCCAGAATAAAAAAATGCATAGACAGGTGGAAAAAATACGGGTACTATGTGATTTTTCACAGCGATGGTAACAAATGGCAGATATGTAATGATATAGTACAAATGGGAGCAGACTCGATTAATCCTTTTGAACCCCTTGCAACGATGGACATAAAAAAATTCAGGAATCTTTATCCGGACACAGTCTGCGGCTCGATGATAGACTGCCAGGACCTTCTTGCTTTTGGCAGCCCTGAACAGATAAAGCAAGCAACGATTAAAGCTATTGAAGATTCAGGCGGAGCAAAGACACTTATTGGTTCCACTTCAGAAATACATCCTGAAATCGGTGTCGAAAATGCAATGGCTATGTATGATGTTGCCCGAAATCACTGGCTTTGATCAATTAAATATATTGTTCTAAAAAATGATATGTAAAATATTTTAAAGGGGCCTATTTTTGAAACAAGTTAGTAACAGAAGAGTTACAATAAAAGACATTGCAAATCGCACGGGGTTTTCGATTGCTACAGTATCGAGAGTTTTTAATAATAGCGGCGTATTTTATAGTAAGGATACATATGAGAAAATAAAAAAAGCAATAGAAGATTTAAACTACCAGCCCGATGCAATTGCAAGAGGTCTTAAAACAAGTAGGACCAATAATATAGCTTTTCTGGAACCCTGGACATCCGAGTTTTTTTCAGAGATATTTCTCGGTATTCAGGACTCAGCACGTGAAAACGGTTATGCTGTATCTATATTTAGTTCAAATTTTGATGAAAATCAGGAAGAAAGAAATATTTCAACAATACTTTCAAACCGACTGGATGGGGTTATAATACCATCTGCTATATTGAACAAAAAAAATGCAGAAAAGCTAACCTCCAGTAATGTACCGGTTGACCAGATAGAGAAATTTCGAAGACAAAGAGGTCCCAACTATATCCATAAAAAACCTTGAGATTTCTAAGAGAGCCGTATGTTTTCTAATTGATCTTGGCCATAAAAGCATAGGGTTTGCAGGAGAACCACTTGAAGTGGGAAGAGTTGACAGCCGGTTCAGAGGCTATAAAAAAGCACTTGAAGAAAGAAGCATAATACTTATTGGAAGTATTGTTTATCGCTGAAGAATTTCGAGGAGAAGATTACTCAAGCAGTTACGGCTATATAATAAAAAATATGAAAAGAATAAAGAGATGCTCTGCTTTTTTATAACATCAGATAAGATAGCGATAACTGCCATTAGGGCACTTAAAAATTCAGGTTTATCTGTTCCTGAAGGCATGTCTGTTATTGGATTTGATGGGTTGGAGATATCGAAATATGTTATTCCCACCCTGACCACTATAGTACAGCCCAGATATGAGATGGGCAGCAGGGCAATGAATATGTTAATACGGATTATTAGTGAAAAGCCAGACAATATCGAGTTAAAAGCTGAGTTGGTAATAGGTGAATCTACTGAAAAGGTTGCTATATAAGAATAATCTGAATTTCAAAATCGGAATGAAAAAGGAAAAGATGATTAACAGAATAAATTTTGAAATAGACAGAGAAGAAATTGAAAAGAGGAAAAACAGAATAAGAAGAATCTGGAATTACAGGTACAGTGAACGATGTCCTCGGACTTTATGTGATTGACAACAAAGAAGGGTTTACAAGACAGGAAATCGAGAAGGAAAAAGAGAAAAACTTAGGCTTCCACCTGAACTCCGTTAAAAAATCACTTGAGTTGCTAAAAGATGATTATATACCATTTATCAAACCTGAAGTCGGTTGCTCGACACATACCGTCTATTCTAGGATGTGAAATAAGTTATAGTGAAGGATTCAGTAATTATTCCACTGTTAAGCAACCCCTGATTCTTAAAATTGAAGAACTGGAAAAGGCTTTCTATCCCTGTTGATAAAAAAGTGATAATAACTAAAGGACTCATGCCACTTAATCTTCGGAAGATACAATTATTATCTTGAACTTACAGGTGGAACCATTGATATGACCGGTTTTGATATCGGAGGAGTTATGTGTGGGCTCAGTCGACATTATGGATTCAAATCTTTTCTATGTTTCTTTGCTGTCTGAAAAAGAAAAGATGCTTTCTTTTCTTGAAAGACTTTCATCTCTTTATATCAGTGTACAGGATATCCTCACAAAAAAAATCGGAGATATTGACAGGATGATGAATATAGATTGGGACATGTCATGGTATCCGGAAGGTCATAAGGGTTATGTGAGTGATGATCCCTGTGCAAATTTTGGTCCTGAGATTTTTAATGTATTCAGTAAACCCTTTAATGAAAGGATGTATGACAGGTTTGGGTATGGAGGGTTCCATAACTGCGGTCCCCATCCCTGCGCATCCAGTTATGTCGATTATGACAAAGACAAGATAAAAGCAATAAACTGCTCATTGCAATATACTCATAAAGATCTTGAAAATTTTATGAAGGTTTTTAAGGGCAGAGAAGTAATTCTATATTTTTTATTTGAGGAAGAATTTTATAATAGTAAAAGAGCACTTGAACTTTATAAAGAACTTGCAGAAAAAGGTTCAAGTCTTAATCTTGTTTGCATTCCTTCATATCCTATTGATTCATCGATTTACAGCGATTCTGAAATAGAAGACATTTACAGAGAGTTTTTAAAAGTAAGCATTGACTATAAGAATTCCCTGAAGTTAAGATAAGGTTTCTCTTAAATTTCTTACAAAATCAAATATCTGGCACATCTTATCAGGAGATACATTTGACGGTATGTCATTAAAATATAAAGTAAAACTTTCTTCTATAGTATTTCCAGCTGTAATATATTTCCCTATACGCTTAGAAATCTTTTCAAGGTTTTCATTCTGAATAAAACCTGCATCCATCCCTAAAAGAAGGTCCATCCTATTTTTTCGGGCGAAGTCTATAAAAAATTCTGGACCGAGAAAATCTACATCAGGGTCAAATCCTTTTACAAGAAAAGGGTTAACGATTTTCTGAAGTTCAAGGTATTTTTCAGGTTGTTTTAAAAATCTTGCACCCCCAAGCATTGAAAGATAGATGCTGCCGACCATTTCTTGAAGCTCAAAATAAGAGGGGATTATAAGATCTTCAATTATTTCAAGATTTACATTTGGAATGGATACCCATGCATCTGCACCAGATGCTATTATATCTATATTATCTGTCTTTACTTTCTGTAAGGTGATCCAAGGTGCAAGGACCTCAGTATTGATGATTTTAAGAAGCTCCTCAACAAACCTTCGGTCTTCATATATATCTGTTATAAGTCTCTCGTAGCCCAGCATATTTGCTGCAAGTGAAAAGGGCGCACAAAATCTTGGCTTAAATTGAATTCCAAATTCTTCCTTATAAATATCTATCATATCAAGGACAAACTTGCTCCTTGGATTTTTAAAATATTCCTTTTTCTTAATTTTAATTTTATAGATATCAGACTTATCTTTTATAAATGGATTCCCTGTGTCAACAGAAGGCAGATCGTTCCTGAAGTATTTTATTTTTTGCCCAATTACCGCTGACTCAATGTTGTAGACATCATATACTGTACAGATCTTATCAAGATTGTAGAATTCAAAGACGTATTTTTGCATTTCTAAGAATAATTTTGCATCGTTTAAAACATTTATTGCATTAGAATGAGTAAGGTGGATGGCATGTGTTGTGATTTGAGTATCAAAAATAAAAGTTTTTTTATTATCTTTAGAATTCATAAAATGATCATTTTAGTATTTATCTTTTACTAACTCTGAAATGATGTCTGAAATCCTCCAAGCAATAACTGATAATACCAGATTAAAAAAAGATAGTTACTTGTTTTTAAAAAGTATGCAATTTCTTTTTCGCTTTTATTCTGTATTGACATAAGAAAAATACTTGGTAGAATTTAATTAAACGTTTACTTTATAAAATACTTTTACAAATTTTATTTAATAAACTACTACTTTTCTAAAATTGACAACAAATTATTTTTGGTATAATATCAAAAAAATACATTATAGTACATAATAATACAATCGATTTATGACTATCTTTTTTAAGTAATCATTATAAAATAAGGAATTCAAAACAAATATTTTAACTAATCAAGGAGGTGGTGGACCTGTAAGGAATTTCTATTTTTAAAAATCGAAATGGAGGAAAGAGATGAAAAAAATACTTATAGTCTTGCTTGCTATAGTATTCTCAGTAGGTATTATTTTTACGGGAATAAGCTGCAAGACAGGAACAACCGAGATGACTACAGCAGAAACTCAAGAAGGCGAAACAGCTGTAGAGACTGAAGTAGGTGATACTACTGCTATGGAAGGGGAGCCAATAGTCATCACAGTGATGGACTGGCAGTCAGGATCTGCATTTGATCCTGCACTGGAAGAAATAAATGCAATGTATCACGAGCAGAATCCGAACGTGACTATAGACAGGACAGGTGTTAACCTTACAGAATATGCAGAAGTCATAAAGACTGCCATCCAGAGCGATACACTTCCTGACCTGTTTGGGCTTTACCAGGGCACCCAGACACGTGAAGTTGAAAAGACTGGAATATTGTTTGAATGGGATGATGCAATAAATGCGGACTCTGAATGGAAAGCAAATCTTGGCAAGACATATGGTATGGGTGGAACCCTTTCCGCTGATGGTAAGACAATAGCAGTACCATACGATATCTTCTATATAGCTACTTTTGGATACAGGAATGTACTTGAAAGTATGGGCAGTTCGGAAGAAGAAATAAAAAGCTTAAAGAGCTACAGAGAACTTGCGGATCTATGCAAGAGCTGGAAAGCCGACGGGCAACCGTACTGGTATCTGACTGCAGGTTTTGCAGGACCGTATCTTTTAAGAGAGACCTTCTATAGCTGGGTTTACTCTGTATCAAAAGATTTTGACTATGTGTATCAGGCTGAAAATGGAAAGATCTCCTGGACTGAGGAACCATTTATACTTGCAGCTCAAGCAGTAAGGGATACATATGATATGGTAAGGGAAGATGCACAGGCACTTGATCCACAGGTAGACAGCTATGCTCTTTTATTGAACCAGGAATGCTGGGGAAGCTGGTATGAGGGACCATGGTCAACAGGAATTCTTTTGGAAAAACCGGAAGCAATAGAAAATGTATTTGCATTCTTTAAACCGCCGATTGCTCCTGGTGCCCTTGAAAACGTATGGGCAGCAGATGCCGCACAGGTTCTTTCAATGGAAAAAGATAATCCAAAGCAGGAAGAAATATTAAAGTATATGAAATTCCTTGCAACTCCAGAAGTATCAGCAGTATTTATCAAATACCTTATCCATCCCGCAGGTAAATTTCCAGATAACTGGGAAGAAATAGCACAATATCCTATATACGCAGAAATGGTAAATATGTATGAGGAAAGTAATATAGGTCCGTGGATCTGTTATACTCCTGATATTGAACAAGCACTGCTTGATAATCTTGCGCTGATATTTACAGGGGACCTGACACCAGAAGAGGGCATGGCAAAAGTAGATGAAGCAACTAAGGCATACTGGGCTTCACAGTAATTATAATACGGCTCTCGTCCGACAATATTTTTATAGATCCAGACAGGATTGAAATGAAAATCCTGTCTGGATATAGAAATAGTTAAATTTTGACTTGAATAACTAATATATGAGATTAAGAAACAATCCTTTAACACTTCGAAAAGCTGAGCCTTACTTCTGGCTTTCACCATCGATTATCCTGTTTTTGATCTTCCTGTTGTACCCGATAATATTCTCACTCATTTTGAGCTTTTTTGACTGGAGAGGTTACAGCCTTGATATTTTTGCAAATTTTACAGGTTTTTCAAATTACATAAAACTTGCAAAAGATCCTCTTTACTGGCTAAGTTTGCGAAATACTGTATTTCTTGTCGTCACTGTTGTCTTTATTCAAAATGCAATAGCACTTTTTCTTGCATTAATAATATATTTCGGAAATTTTAAATACGGAAATCTCATAAGATCTCTTATATTTTTTCCTGGAGTAGTTTCAGCGATAGTAATAGGATTAGTATTCAGAAAGTTTTTTGAACTGACAGGGCCATTAAATGTTCTGCTAAAACTGATAGGGTTAGACTCACTGGCAATACCCTGGCTGACAAATAAAAATCTGACAATCTGGATCGTCTCTTTTGTAACTGTCTGGCAATGGGTGGGGTATAATCTGGTTATTTTTTATGCTGGTCTTCAATCACTGGACCATTCGTTGCTTGAAGCAGCCTTTATAGATGGTGCGAGCCTCCAGCGTGCGATCTTTAGAATAGTTTTACCTTTGATGAAGCCGATTATTTTCCTTTCAGCAGTATTAAATTTTATTGGCGGGTTTAGAGTATATGATATCATATGGGCAATGACAAGGGGAGGACCAGTCCATGCATCAGAAGTGCTTACCACCTATATGTATTATCAGTCATTTCAGTCCAATGGTCCAAGTAATATGGGTTATGCCTCTACAATTGCAGTGACCCTTGCCATTATCGTTTTGATATTTGCTTTAATTAGAATTAAATTCTTCACAAATGCGGAAAAATAATAAAAAAATAAATATCTATCACTAATAATGATTATAAAATGCAAACTATTAATAAGAAAAAAGGAAACTTAAATATAAATCAATTATTTTTAAAATAACATGTTTAAACTTACAATAGGACAGAAAATATTTACAAGAATAGTAGTAGCAGTAGCCCTCTTTATCGTGGTCATACCATTACTCTGGGTGTTCTTTTTAGGATTTAAAAATCCTGAGGAAGTTTATGAATCCACATTGTTTATTTTTCCAAAAAACTTTCATTTCACTCTACAAAATTTTCCGGCAGCAATCGAATTTGCTGAAAAACATCTGGATATATCTTACCCTAAAATGTATTTAAACAGCATTATTGTAACAACAGGAGGTCTTATCCTTTCAATCTTAGCTGCATCTTTTGCAGCCTTCGCTATGGTGCATTATAAATTCAGGTCTAAAGAAGTATATTATACTTTTATTTTGTTGAGTTATATGATCCCTGTCCAGATATTACTGATACCGCTATATCTTGTCCTTTTAAGATTAAATTTATTAAATACATACGGAGCATTAATTTTGCCTTATGCGACTATCGGTGTACCGATAGCAACACTTATACTTCGAAATTTTTTTAGCCAGATTCCCTATGAGTTTACAGAAGCTGCACTCATGGATGGAGCAAATAGTTTTCAGATATTTAAAAATATTTATCTTCCTCTAGCGAGGCCTGCGCTTGCGACTTGTATTATATTTTTATTTCTCGAGATGTGGAATGAGTTTTTGTTTGCTTTCATTTTCATAAGAGTGGATGCTCTACAAACACTTCCACTTGCCATGTCACGAATTGGCATAGGAGCAAAATATCCAATACCATGGGAAATCTATGGTGCTTCGATAGTACTTGCGGTTGGCCCTATTTTTATTGTTTTTATGATCTTCCAGAGATGGTTTGTCAAGGGTATTATAGCTGGTGGAATAAAAGGATAATGCATGGACATACCTGAAAAAAGAAGGATAGAAATAAGGCGCCTTATTGGAGAAAATAAATCGATATCTGTTTCCGCCCTTTCGAGATTATTTAATGTCTCAGAAATAACAATAAGAAGGGATCTAAAGCAACTCCAGGACGAAGGTTTTTTGGAAAAAGTCCATGGAGGGGCAATAGCAAAAGAATTAAAGGAAGAATATCATCCAATTTATCTTGAAGATATAAAAAAAAATAAAGATAAAAAGGAAAAAATCGCAAAAGAAGCCTCAAAATTGATATCAGATGGTGATTCTATCATTATCGAGTCAGGTACAACATGCCTTGAGCTTGTCTACTATCTTGAAGAAAAGAAAAACCTCGTAATATTCACCGCATCAGTACCTTTGGCTTATGATCTGTGGAAAATTGCCCTTAATAGAAACGACATAGAGGTAAACATCTGCGGAGGGCTTATCGAAATAAGATCTAATACCCTGACAGGCAGCCAGGCCGTTCAATTTTTTAATAATATAAGTGTTGATATTGCATTCCTTAGTGCTATTGCTGTTTCTGTTGAAAGAGGATATGTGGCTGCCATGAGCCAGATGGATGCTGATGTTACGAGGTCCATAATCAACAACTCAAGGAAGAAAGTACTTCTTGTCGATAGTTCTAAATTTTATAATAAAGCTTATATAAAAGCTTCCCCCCTCGATAAATTTGATATAATAATCACTGATGCTGATGTAGAAAAGAAGATTGCAGAAAAAATAAGGGATTTGAATATTATATTAAAAATAGTCTAATTTATTCCTAGAAAAATATATTTGATGATTTAACTTTACTTCATTTGACTTTGATTATATTATCATTATAATTCATAATAGTACATTATAATTCATATTTAGAATTAGAGGATTTTTCAATAAATAATTATAAGTATTAGGAAAAAGGAGAGAATTGTGGATCAAATAATTAAGGATATCTTTGATTTTAAAAAGGAGGATATACCTCGTTATGAAAATCATCTTATGATGGGTGGGGGAACACCTGGTGTAAACCTGGTAAAAGGTCATGGGATTTATGTATCAGATATAGAAGGAAAAGAATATATTGACTGCACTTCCCAGTCTTATTCGCTTACTCTCGGTTTTGCGCATCCGGAAATTGTAAAGATCGTACAGGAGCAGGCACAATATCTTTACCATATGCACACCGGTTTTTTTACTATTCCACGGTATATCCTTGCAGAGCGTATCGCAGAAGTTTTTCCTGACAGGATGAACAGGGTCTTATTTACAATAGGTGGGAGCATGGCAAATGAAGCAGCGTTAAAGATAGCAATTCTAAACAAGCCAAAAGCGCATAATTTTATTGCTTTATTTGGTGCTTATCATGGGACATCCTTCTTGATGACAGGAGCTACCCATATGGCTACATATGCCTACGAGAAATGGCTTGGACCTGCAGACCTTGCTCACCACTCATACAACTTTATCCGTGTACCTCCACCTTATTATTACAGGCCATACACAGAGGTCTCAGATCAGAATAATAAAGACGAAGTCGATGAAAATGCACTGAAAGCGTTAGAGATGCAGATAAAATATGGAAGCACAGGTCCCGTCTGCGCAATGCTGATGGAACCACTTCAGGGCTCAGGTGGGCAGCTTATATTTTCAAAAAAATACCTGCAGGGAGTGAGAGATATTTGTGATAAATATGGGATAATACTTATATGGGATTGCATACAGACGGCTTTCGGAAGGATGGGCACATGGTCCGCTTCTGAATATTATGGGATTACTCCGGATATAATAACTGTTAGCAAATGTATCGCTGCAGGATTTCCTCTAAGTGCTGTCATTATTTCAGATGATATCGAGGGTGTAAAAATGAACGGCATCGATCTTCATACATATGGAAATAATCAGCTGTCCCAGGTTGTTGCACTCAAACAGATAGAAATAATAAAACGAGATGGAGTCTTAGAAAATGTAACAGTTGTAGGCAATTATTTAGGGCAGGAATTGAATAAGATCCAGAAAGAATATCCTGTTATGGGAGATATCAGGGCGCTTGGTTTCCATATAGGTATAGAATTTGTAAAAGATCCCAGTTCAAAGGAACCTGATTGTGAAGGGTGCTCAAAAATGAGAACCGAAGGCTTTAAAAACGGCATAATATTTGGTGATGGTGGTGTAAACAGCGGCAAAAACGTCTTGAAAATAAAACCACCACTTATAACGACTAAAGACGAAGCTGATATAATACTTGAAAGATATTACAAGACTCTCCAGGATGTTTATGGCAATGCTTGATATAAAATAACTTGAAATAAATAAGATCGTTGGGTTCGATTTATTGATTAAATAATTTGACAAAATATACAAAGGAGGAAAAGGTGCCACAATTGACTGCGAGAGAAAGATTGGAAGCACTTTTTATAGGCAGGGAAATAGACAGGATACCGACATACGATATTCTCCACAATATTGAACTGATAGAGTATTTATCTGAAAAAAAGATCACTCCTAAAAACGCAGAGGACCTCTTATGCAGAGCGGCAAACAAATGCCTTGATCTCATTCGGCATTTTACAGTGCCCGATTATGAAGGCAAAAAAATAGTAAGAGAGAAAGATGGATTTATATATAAATATGAATGGTGGACGGGACACATACTTGAAAAACCAGTTTATAAGACTACCGAAGATGTTGTAAAAGTAGTTGAAAGAGATATCTGTCAGCTTGAAGAATGTATAAAAAATAAAAAGATCTGCAGTGAGGCTAATAATCATGTAAATTTGTTCTACGAAAGATTCGAGTATTTTGAAGAAGTAAGGGAAGAATATAAAAGAATAACAGAAAAGCTGGGTGAAAAGACAGTAATGCTGGGTCCTGAAATGCCCATGGGCTTTTCTATTGCATTGTTCAGGCACGGGATCGACTGGTGGACCTATCTTATATATGATCATCCTGAGCTGGCATTTAAATATCTTGATTCCTATTATGAATACGAACTTGCTTTTTTTAATTCTTATGCAGACCTTGATATCATGCCTATTGTCTGTTCAGCAGGTTCAATAGGGATGGATGACAGATTATTGTTTTCAAAGGATATTTTTGAAAACATGATATTAAAATATGAGAAAAGAATATTTAAGGCTTTTAAAAAATATGGAAAATATATAATGGCTTTTCTTGATGGTTATAAAGAACCTGTAATAAATGATTTCATAGATATTGGTGCGGATGCAATCGATCCATTTGAACCCTATTGTAAAATGAATGTTGCAAAATTCAGAAAAATCTTTCCTGAAATTATTATCTGCCAGCCTATAGACTGTACACAGCTCCTTGCTTTTGGGACGGAAGATGATGTAAAAAAAGCGGTCACCGGTGCAATTAAAGATGCAGGTGAAAAAAAGATCTTGATAGGCTCCACATCAGAGATCCATCCGAAGGTAAATTTCAAAAATGCTGTAGCTATGTATGAGACTGCCAGGAATTATAATTTATTATAATATAAAGATCTGACTGTTTGAAAAATCTTCAATAAATATAAAATATCTACATTTTTTCAGATCAAATAAAGATTATCAGGAGGGTCTTCTGTAAATTATCCTTCCACCATCAGCTATTATTTCCTGACCGCATATATATTCTGAAATATCAGAAGCAAGAAATGCAGCAATATTACCTATATCAGAAGGCAGGCCCATCCTACCAAGAGGGATTCCATCGCAGATTTTTTTATTGACCTCAAGGGTATCAGGATACCGGAGCCTGAGCATCTTTGTATCTATTACCCCGGGAGATATGGTGTTGACCCTAATCCCTTTAGAGAGAAGATCATATGTCAGTGATTTCATAAGTCCAAGCAGCCCTATTTTAGATACAGCATAATGTGCCCCGCCACCACTGCCGTTTATAGAGGTGGTAGAACCTATTATTATGATATTGCCTTTGCATCTTTTGAGCATAAAAGGCATGCACTCCTGTATAAAATAAAAAGCTCCTTTGAGGTTTATTGCCATAGCCCTGTCCCACTGTTCATCTTTAAGGTCTATAAATCCGGCTAGAGATGAATATCCTGCAGAGTATACAAGGATATCGATCCTTTCCAGATTCTGATAAATAACATTAACTACTTTTTTTACTTCATTTCTTTGAGTGATATCACAGTTATAATAATAAGTTGATACTGAATATTTTGTTTTTATTTCTTCGGCAAGTTCATTTCCACCATTTTCATCGATATCGGCAATTACAATATCTGAATCAGCTTCAGCAAATGAATTTACAATACCTCTTCCGATGTCTCCAGCACCTCCCACAACAACCGAAATCTTACCTTTCAGATCTATCGATTTCATAGAAGAGCCCTTCCTGGATAAAATTGACTTTTATTATTTCCTAATCTATTATCAGATTTTAATTATCATAAATAATCATTTTAGTACATTTTAATACAAGTGAAACCTTTAGACAATTTTAACCTCAACAAAGATTTATATGACTGTAACATATGGTACGGGATACATAATCTTAATTCTGAGTTGAATGTTGGAAAAGAAATGTTGTCCGGTTATATGGGTGATTTGAGAGAAAAATTTAAAAAACCGGTTCTATTACTGAGTAACTTTTATTCATTGTTTTATGATCCCATTGAAGGTGATTCTGAGCTCGAGGAGATCATTAGTGATAAAAGACAAAGTTATTTAGGTGCTTTAGTCTTTCCTGGTTATTATATTAGTAGAAGGAAGGACTTTAAAAAATATTTCGAGAATAGATACCGGTCAGGTTTCAGACTACTAAGATTGTTTCCTAAGACACACAGATATTCCATAGACCTCTGGGCATTTAAGGAGTTTTATGAGATTTTAAATTTTCACAGATTTCCTGTTATGATAAATATTGAAGAACTTGATGTAACAGGAAATAAGGAGATAGACTGGTCATTAATTTATAAGATTACAATCAAATATCCGGATATCCCAGTTATAATAGATGGTGGAAATTCAAAGGAAATGATTTTTACAGGATATATTTCCCAGATCCTACAGAACACAGAAAATGTTTATCTGGACATTCACAACCTTTTTGCTTTTGACCAGATTGAAAAAATAATAGCAGAGTTTGGTTCAAATAGATTAATATTTGATTCTTATTTTCCTTTTTACGAAGAAGGTATGGTACTTACCAGAGTAGAGATGGCAAGGATAAGTGAAGCAGAGAAAGCTGATATATTCTCAGGTAATATGAAAAGGTTCATCAATGAAATTTATGTTCATAGATGAATATTTTTACACAGCAAAACAGAAATAATAAATTTGACTGACGTTCCCAGGATTATAAGCCAGGAATAACAAAATACAAAAATAATTTATAAAAAATAATGGGTATACAAAAAACAAAAGAAAATGGGAAGGATTTTTCAATAATAGATACCCATGTACATATCGGGAACTATGCATCTTCATTTATTAATACAAGTTATGAAAAAGAACTGCTGAGAGTATTTAAAAGCTATGGCTATAGAAAATTCATATTTACACATAACAGCTTTTTTTTTGATTTGGAAAAAGGCTTAAAAAACACAATTGATTTCATATCAGAACACAGGGGCTTTGCTTATGGATACCTTGTTTATAATCCACACTATATATTGAAATCGATAAAAATGATTGAGGAAAATTTTGGCAAAAACAATATAGTAGGAGTGAAAATGCATCCCGAAGATCATCAGTGTTCTATTACGGATGACCGCTACAGACCTCTGTGGACGATTGCTTCAGAAAAAGGAATACCGGTCCTTTCGCACACATGGAATCCAAACGTAGCAAGCAAATCCCAGAAATATGCAGACGCTCTTTTATTTGAGAAAATAATAAGTGACTATCCGGGGCTAAAGATAATACTGGGCCATGCGGGTGCAAAAGATTATTATTATTTTGAAGTTATCAAAATGCTTGAAAGATGTAAAGACAGTCAGTTCTATATCGATATTGCCGGTGATATATTTTACAGGTCTATGCTTGAGAGTTTTATTAAAATAATTGGTGCTCAAAAAATTTTATATGGTTCTGATGCCCCATGGGTAGACCCTGCTTTTACGATTTCATTTGTAAATAATTCAGGGTTAAGTGAAGCAGAAAAAAGATCAATATTTTCTGAAAACGCATTAAGGCTCTTTAATATTAAACCAGGCTTTCAAGTCCTTGAAAATAAATGATGAATTAAATATAATTTTACATTAAACGTTTAATAAGTTCTAACAAACCATAAAATCATTTTATGAGGGGGCATCATGAGAAGATCAGAAGACTTTTCAATAAATACCGGAAAGACCATCAGGTTAAAAAGAATATTTGACAAGAAGGGTAAGGCTATTATTTTTGCTCCTGTCCATAATATGACATCTCCTCAACCTTATAATGGACAGATAGACGTATCTGTAGCTGTAGAAAAAGCAGTATCCGGGGGAGCCACAGCAATGGTAATGAGTAAAGGATTTTTGCGGCAAAGTGCAAAAATCTGGAATCCAGACATAGGTATATTGAACTACCTGTTCACTTATGCAGCACTCAGTCCTGAGCCTATAACACAGGTCGCGATTTCTACAGTGGAAGAGTCGGCAAGGATCGGAGCAGACGGAGTTTGTTTTTTTGTAGGACTTTCGACTAAAAACGACCCGGGAGTAATCGAAATGCTTGGAAGAGCTGGTGATCTCTGTGACAAATACGGGCTTGTTTTTGCCGCTGAAGCGGAATTTCCTGGGTTTTATGAGTCACAGGAAGATCATCTAAAAAAACATGGAATAAGATACCTAAAATTTACTGCAAGATTGTGTGCAGAGCTTGGCTGCGACCTGATATCCACTAACTGGACGGGCGACATCGAATCTTTTGCTGACCTCGTTGACTATGTCAAAATCCCGGTTTTAATAAATGGTGGAGAAAAGATGCCTGAAAAAGATTTTTTAAAGATGGTGGAAAACTCGGTTAAAGCAGGAGGTTCAGGATGTCTTGTTGGTAGGAATTTTTCAGAGGCTAAAAATATTACAAAAATTGTAAAAGCTGCTTCAAAAGTCATAAGTGAGGGAGCTAGTGCCGAGGAAGCCGGAAAGGAGCTGTTATGAAAATAAATCCTAAAATGGGTATTGTTTTTACCTCGATTGAAGGAATAGATGCTGATCAGGATAAATTAAACGATTTTAAAAAAAATTTAAAAAATAAACTTGATTTTGGAGACCTGGATAATCATTATATGGATTTTGTTGTATCAGATGTAAGATTGGCGGACAAAGCTAATAAGCTGATCGCTGAAAAAGATCTCGATGTTCTCTGTATTGTTGTAGCAATCTGGACTCCTGATACCACCATAATAAGATTGATAGAAGGACTTGATATTCCAATAATACTTTTTACCACAACTCTTTCACCATACACTATCGGTTTAAATGGAGCTCAGCTGATCTCGTCATCACTTAAAGAACTCGACAAGGATTACTGTTTTATATATGGGGGGATAGATGACTCTGAAACTGTAAAAAAGATCTTTGATTTTGCAATGGCTGCAGCACTTGTAAAGAAAGTAAGGAAAATGAAAATAGGGGTAATAGGGGGCCGTCTTTCAATTATGACTAATCTAACTACTGATGAATTTGGTCTCGAAAAGATATTTGGGGTGACTGTAGTGCCTATTGATTTTTCTGCGATGCAGAATTTTGTTGATTCAGCAGATAACAGCAAAATTGAAAGCAGAGTAAAAGAAATAATAAAAACAGTGAGGAACATTAGTATTGATAAGTCTACGCTTGAGGAATCAGTAAGATATTATTTCGCCTTTCTTGATATTGTAAGTCATTATGGGCTTGAAGCTTTAGCAGTAAATTGTTATCCTCACCCTTATATAAAAGCAAAGACCTGCCTTGCATTATCAAATATGAATGACAATGGAGTAATAGCAACCTGTGAAAGTGATGTCAATGCTGCTATCTTGATGTATATATTGCATTCTATTAATGGAATAAGCTCATTAAATTCTGATCTTATATATGAAGACACAAAAAGTAACTCAATTATGTTTTCTCATTGTGGTTGCGGACCTTTCAGCTGTGCTGAAAATTATGACGATATAAGACTTGAAGAACATTTTGAAGTAAAATCAGGGATGGCTGTATATTATCCCCTCAAGAAAGCTGATAAAGATGTTACAATAGTCAACCTTTCAGGAAGAGAAAACACTTTCAGGATGTGTGTTTTGCAGGGAAAATCTATTCCGACTGAAGATCTTCAATACAAAGGTAACCCAGTGACTGTGAAATTTAAGACTGAAGTTAAAGAACTGATAAATATAATAGGTAATGAGGGGTTTGGACACCACTGGATGGTGGCTTTTGGGAACTTCAGTAGAATTTTCAGGTATTTCTGTGATTGACAAGGGTAAAAGGGTTATTTATTGAATAGTAAAAACTGGAGATTTCTAATATGAAGAAATCGCAAAAATTTTTAGCACTTGATTTTGGAGCAAGTAATGGAAGAGCTATTATTGGGGGATTTGATGGCAAGAGAATCGATCTGGAAGAGATCCACAGGTTTGAAAACAGACCTGTTTATCTTGGTGGTACTTTTTACTGGGATTTTTTAAGATTATTTTTGGAATTAAAGACAGGGATCACCGCAGCGGTAAAAAAATTCAGTAGGATAGAAAGCCTTGGGGTCGAAACATGGGGATGTGATTTTGGATTGCTCGATAAAAATAAATTTCTTCTTTCAAATCCTGTTCATTATAGGGATAAAAGGACTTTAGGAATATCAGATGATATTAAGAACTTTTTTACTGAGTGGGATATGTATGAAAGGACACAGGCACAGATACTTGAGATAAATACAATATGCCAGTTATATTCTCTTAAGAAAAGCGGGTCGGCTCTGCTTGAAAATGCAAAGCACCTGCTCTTACTGGGTGACCTTTTCAATTTTTTTTTAACGGGAGAATTGATCTGTGAGTTCAGCAATGCGACACTTACACAATTATTGAATCAGAAAGAAAGGAAATGGGATAAATTCATTATTGATAAATTAAGATTGCCGGAATATATATTTAGCGATATCACCGAGCCAGGAGAAATAATTGGAAAATTGAACAGGGAAATTTCAGAAGAGATAGGCTGCAACCCAATAAAGGTAGCTTTACCTGGATATGATACTACTTCTGAGATAACAGCTATACCTGTATCTAAGATAAATAAAGATAAAAGCTGGGCTTATCTTAATTGAGGTACGTGGGCCATGGTCGGTATTGTTTGTAATTTTCCCATTGTCACTGAAGAAGGATTTAAACAAGGCTTTGGAAATGAAGGTGGTTTTAATGGAAAGTATCACTATCTTAAAAATATGGTAGGTCTCTGGATAATCCAGCAGTGTCAAAAAAAATGGAATGAGGAATCAGATAAAAAAATAAGCTGGAAAGACATTGATGCCCTAACTGAAAAAGCAGAAAACCCAGATATATTTATAGATGTGGATGATCAGACTTTTGAGCGGGAAATATTTGATATGCCAGCATGCCTTATAAGTTACTGTCGAAATACAGGACAGCAAGAACCTTGCAATATTGGACAGATATGCAGTATGTTTTATGAGAGTCTTGCCCTTAAATATTTGTTGAATCTAAAAAAATTGGAAAAGATAACCGGAAGAAAGATAGAATTATTACACATCGTCGGTGGTGGTTCTAATAATAGATTATTATGTCAGTGGATTTCTGATGCTACAGGACTTCCCCTTACAGCAGGACCAGCTGAAACAACTACAACAGGTAATATTCTTGCACAGATGGTCGCAACTGGAGCAGTAAAAGATATTGATGAAGCCAGGGAAATAATGATAGGTTCCGTAAAACTGAACCATTATTTACCAGATTTAAAAAGGTATGATTTTTGGAGTAATAAATTTTTTAAGTATTTAAAAATTTTATCTCTTAAAGTCTGACAGATCAGTATTATTTAAAAAGATGATAAATCCATTGCATAGCTGATTAAAAATAATAGAATAGACTACTGTAAAGAATGAAAGGACAAATATATGGATGAAAAATATATATGTTTTCCAGAAGACGAGGTTTTAAAACCCCGTGAGATAATAATGGAAATAATGCAGCATATGATAGAACGCAACCTGACAGACTATAGTGGTGGAAACATGGCTTTAAGAGTGGGTCAGAGGATATATTCTACACAGACACACAGCGCAGACAAATATAGATGGAAGTTAAAACCAGATAACATAATAGTCACAGATATTGATAAAAAAATTCTCGAAGGAAGAGTTGAAAAGTTATCAAGAGAGCTGGACCTGCATATTGGGATACTTAGAAAGTTCTCTGATATAAATTGCACATTGCATGGAAATACATTTTACAGTCCGCTTTTAGTAGCTGCAGGAGTAAAACCTGTTGGTGTGACTGAGGTTGCCGATTATTATAATATAAAAGAAGTACCTGTGGTCCTGAAGGCATCATTCCTTTATCTGATGAGGAAAACAGTCTGATTTTTTCATATTTTGATGAACTTAAGAAAAAAGGTGAAGCACTTGTAGCTATTATGCCTGTGCATGGGGTCATTGTAGGCACTGCAGACCATGATGAAGCTTTTTCACTACTTGAAGCAGTAGAAAACAATTCAAAATTTATACTTTTCAGGGATCTATTAAAAACTAGTGTACTTGTTAATAAAGTCTTTGAAAATCTTTTAAAATCACCAGTAAATAAAAATGATGGCCAGAGCCCAGCTTATATCAGGACAACAGGTCCTGCCTCAGGTGCTGAAAAAAAAGAACCTGGGATAACAGATACATATGTCCTTGAGACAAGCATGAAAATTCTTACAACCGAAGATATATTGAATATAGTAAAAAACTCACCAGTAAAGAAAATACAGATCGACAATAATTGCAAAGTCACAGATTTTGCTGAGGCAAAGGCAGCCGAGATCGGTGTACAGATTGTGAGGCAACAGGTCCCAGGTTAACTATTCATATTATCTCTGAATTTGATGCGTAATAAATTAATATTTTTCTTTTGATATAAATTCTCTTGAGATTCTTGATGGAAGGAATTAGTAGATGACAAAAAGATTCATCATTTGGTTTATCTACAAAACGAACGTTTGAAGAAATAATGCGTAAATCGTCAGCTTATATTAATGATTATACGCTTGGACTTCAATTCCCGA
>CAWKAO010000004.1:0-39399 GCA_963847665.1 uncultured Actinomycetes bacterium | reverse complement strand
CAAGACTTCCTGGATCTGTAGCTACTGCTTTTATTATACCATCTACTGGGACATTTTTTATATTCTGGCTGACTTTGACCATTGGTAACGGACATAGCAAGCCCCTGAGGTCAAGGTCTAGATCTATTTTCATTGTTTCTGTTTTCACTTCTTCTGTCACTTCTAACTCCTTCATAATAAATTTAAAGAATTTTAATATTTTTAATAATCTGGCTTTAAATAAACATAGTAGACACTGATTCCTGAGCCTGCTCTATCATGAAACCTACTCCCACACTATCGACCACTTCATCTATAAGGTTCTCTTTAGGTATCTCCATAACATTCAATGTCATCTCGCAAGCATACATCTTGACTCCCAGGTCCAGGGCCAGTTGCCTGAATTCTTCAAGGCTGGGAACCTTTTTAGCACTCATCATCTTCTTGAACATCCACCTTCCCAAACCTCCCATGCTGTATTTGCTCGGGTTTGCTTTAGCCAGACCTCCTCTTTCCATCCAGCCTATCATCTTACCCATAATGCTCTTAGCTCTTCCGCTTCCCTTATTTTTTTGGATAGCCCGGAAACCCCAGAATGTAAAAAACATCGTTACATCCATATCGGATGAAGCTGCTCCTGTCGCAATGATAAAAGAAGCCATTATCTTATCCATGTCCCCACTGGACACTATAAGTGAAAGTTTCTTTCTTTTTTCTTCGGCCATTTCTTTAATTCCTTTCTTTTCCCTTTATTACTTGCAAAAATCATTATACTGCAATATATTGATATTGTTATACTATTAAATTATCCAAATAAGTTAACTTTGTCAATAAAAAGAACTATAATTTTTTTGTAAAAATTTTTTAAAGGAGGATCTTATGGAATTATTTCAGCAAAAAAACGGGGTTCTAATAGATCTGCACTCTAAGGAAAATTCAATCATGGTAGAAGCAGTCAGTTTGACTTCAACGTTTCCCTTCGTAATCGGATACAGGATATTTGCTGAAAGTGCAATTGATTCAGATTTCACAACACTTTTAAAAAGGATCAAATCTGTTTCTGGGAAACCTGTGATCTATGACCACCGCAAAATCGGCCTGGAGCAACCCGGAAACTATAATGAAAAACTGCTTCTAAAGATAAAGACAGCCGGAGCTGATGCAGTTTTAATATTTCCTCTTGCTGGGCAAACTGGCTCTGGATTCAATCCTGGATTCCTGTGCCAAGATCGGGTTGTTGCCTATTATAACAGGGGATCTTTCCTACACTGGTTTTTTCTGGAAGAAGGAGGATATGTGGATTCGGATATCCAGCAAAAAATCTATCTTGATGCTGCCACTGCTGGAGTCTCACATTTCATGATGTCATGCAACAGAATAGAACGCATGAAAATATACTGTCATCAACTCGGAGCTATAGTCGGACAGTTAAAAGTCTTTTTTACTGCTATTGACAGTTCAGAATGTGAAAATCTTCCGGACATTGGCAACCAGATAAAACAATATAAGATATATGCTGTGTTCGGTGAAGAATTTAAAAGTAAAGATACCTATCTAAATGATTTAAATAGATTCTGGGAAAGCTTTCAAAAAAAATTAGAAATATAAATATTTCTAGAAAATGCGCTTTGTTTTGTTTAGTATTAAACTCATTTGGTTTAGCAAGTTTCTAACATGAAAATACAGACAATTTCAACTTATTTCCTATTATTTTTAATATTTTTAGTAATTATTTTTTTTTCTGCATGTTTTCGGGTTCAGCAAAAACCTAAAGCCCTTCCAAATAACTCTCCTGGTGAAACACACACTGACCAGAAAAATGGGTCTTTTCCAGAATATTCAACTTCTGCAACAGATAATGAAAATTTTGAACCAGCAAATAATCTGGTAACAATGTACGCCAGACCTGGAACTGCAGAAACTTGAAAACAAATTTATTCTTACTGACGCTTTCCCGGGATTATCATTTGAACGCCCACTGGAACTTCAAAATGCTGGAAATGGCTCAGGACAAATATACATTGTCGAGCAAAGTGGTAAGATCTATTTTTTCAACACCGGGCAGGCTTCAGATCCCAGCTTATTTCTGGATTTAAGTGATAAGGTCGACGACAACAGTAATGAAAAAGGGCTACTTGGACTTGCATTTCATCCTGGTTTTAAAGAGAATGGCAAGTTTTTTGTAAATTACACTGCTAGAAGCAGCACAATCATCTCACAGTTCACAATAGACAAAAATAATCAGGATAAATCAGACCCTGGGAGTGAAAAGATAATACTTTCTTTAACCAGCCATACCCAAACCATAATGGAGGAAAGCTTGCGTTTGGTCCTGATGGGTACCTGTATATTGCAACTGGTGATGGTGGAAGTGGCGGAGATCCGCAAAAAAACGCCCAAAACTTAAGGTCCTTGTTAGGTAAGATCCTCAGGATCGATGTGGATAAAAATGAGACAGGGCTCACTTATTCGATCCCAAAGGATAATCCCTTTAAAGACAATGCTGAAGGTTTCAGGGAAGAAATATACGCCTATGGCCTCCGTAATCCATGGAGATTCAGTTTTGATACTTTAACCGGCGAATTATGGGCTGCAGATGTAGGACAGGACAAAATAGAAGAAATAGATATTATTCAAAACGGAAAAAACTACGGATGGAACATCATGGAGGGCAGTTATTGTTATGAGCCCCCCACAGGTTGTGATCCCAGTGGTCTTGAACTTCCTGTATATGAATATGAACACCCGATTGGTGAATCAATAACGGGGGGTTATGTCTACCGTGGAAAAGAGCTTCCGGTGCTTCAGGGTGTTTACATATATGCAGATTTTATTACTGGATATATCTGGGGTCTTGTTGATTCTGGAGCACAGGGATACCGGAATTTTACTCTTGCTGAAACAGGCCTGAATATAAGCTCATTTGGAACGGATGAATCCCAGGAATTGTATATACTGGCATTTGATGGGAAAATCTAGAAGCTTGCCTTGCCCTGATCCTTATATTTTTCAATGCTCATATTTTAAGTCTTCAGCTCTTCTGCAAGCTTGCCTGACTGGACCATCGTTGACTCTTTGAACCACAGGATAAGAAAGACACATACAATCATCAGGCCAACCAGGACAAGCAGTGAAGATCTAAATGAACCATCTGCCCCTTTCAGTACTTCCATCCCATAGATAAAGACCACGGATGCCTGGCCGGCAAGGTTAAGTAAGCCATTTGATGTACCTTCAGGTGCAGGATGTGTGATCTCAGCGACATACTGATAACCTACCGGTGCAAGGCTTATCAGGAAAAAGCCAAGGAAAAACATCGAGACCATTGTAAGCCAGTACTGGTTCGCAAATATCACACCTATCATTCCTGGTATGCTTAAAGCCATTCCAAGAAGCATAAAGATCTTACGTTTGTGAAGTTTATCAGAAAATATCGGCAGTATTATTGCTCCGGCTATACCTCCGAAAAGCAATACCCCGCCAAGATTACCGGCCTGTGAAATAGAAAACCCTCTCGGCCTCACTATGCTTTCTATCCATGTTGAAATACCATTGAATATACCCATACCGACCAGGAATAATCCAAGCATTATCCATACATCCTTCATCTTGAGCATACTTTTTAATCCGTCAAGCATAAGAGCCCTCGTCTCCATCCCTGGAAGACAGGGTGGCGTGGGCGGTGCTTCCCGTGTAAAGATAACAAAAACAATTGCACTAAATGCAGCCACGGCACCGTAAATAAGCAGCATACTCATTATTCCGAAGCGCAAAAAAAGAACCGGCGAAAGGACCTGGCCGATAGCTATTCCAAGAAAATTTGCCACAAGTGCAAGACCTGAAGCTGTTGCCCGCTCTTCAATAGGAAACCACTTGGCTGCAACAGTGCTTATTGAATTCATCATAAAAGGCTGTGATACGGCAATTGCAATTGTAGTAAGCAGGACAATAGTATAATTTGCTGCAAATACTCCGCGCAGCAGGCCAAAAACAGCCATTATGCCCACTCCTATGCTTACAGATTTTTTGTATCCAAGTGTGTCTATCATCCATGAGACAGGAATTGATAAAGGTATATAGACTATCATGAAGATCATTGCAAGGAGCCCGATCCTTAGATCTGACACTCCAAAAAACTGTGCAGCCGGACCTGTTATTGGAGCAAAACAGATCCACATTATCTGGATAGCTATATTCACAAGCATAAATACAGCCAGGATGATCCAGCGGTATGAGTAGATCTTAAACCCTCTGTCTGCCATCTAAATCATGCTCCTTTTTTTTCTGACCAGAACGGGTCAGATCAAATGAATAAATAATTTAGTTATAGACTATAAACCATTTCTGCAATTTTTACAGCAGAAAAAGCATCTTTTCCATAATAATCGGCACCAGTCTGTTCCTTTACCATTTCACTGGTAGGAGCTCCACCGATCATTATCGTTATCTTATCCCTCAATCCGGCTTCTTTTATAGCATCAATAGTTTTTTTTATAGAATCAAATGAAGCAGTCAATAGACAGCTTAGTCCTAATAATTTAGAATCACCTGAGATGACTGCATCAATAAATTTTTGTGGTTCAACGTTTGTACCCATATCGACGACCTCATATCCGGAATCCTCAAGTATTTCCTTTACAAGATCCTTGCCTATATCATGAATATCTCCGTAGACCGTTCCGATAAGCACTTTCCCCTTGATCTTTATATCCTCATTTTTAAGAACAGGCTTTAATGTCTTCATCGCATTTTTCATAATGATGCCTGAAAAAATAAGCTCCGGCACAAAAAGCTCCTCTCTTTCAAACTTTTTACCGATCTCACCCATAGCATTCTGTAGTTCTTCCAAAATCTCTTTTCCCGGGACATTTTCTCTGATTTTATCTTCCAGGATCCTGTAAAGGTTTTTTTCGTCCAGGCTGACAAGAGCTGCAAATAATCTACCGTTTGCTGCCATAATAAATAACTCCTTAATAAACTAGAATAATATTGAATTAAAAAGCATTAAGTACAAAAAAAACAAATTTATATGCCCTCAGGTCCTGGTACTCCCAGTTTTTTTTGACGATTTCTTTATCGCCAAGGATCTTTCCATATTCCTTTTCCCTCTGCTCCCATGGTATCAATGTACCTGGCACTATTTTTATATTCCCCTGGCTTATCTTATTTTTATCTTCCATTTTAGTCTCCTTGTGTTCATAAAATTAATAGATACCGTACTGTATTGCTGCGTCTGTTAAAGCCTGGATATTTTCTACCTTTGCATCTCCCTGGATAATGGCACCTGCATCAAGGATATATCCTCCATCTTTTCCTACAGTTTTAAATATTTTTTTGCAATGATCGATCACTTCTTCAGGAGAACCATATGCAAGCATATCATTCGGGACACCTCCGCTTATGGCAAACCTGTCGCCAAGTTGTCTGTGAGCCTCAAATATATCTTCCTTATCGACATGGTAGATTATACTTTTTTCAGGGAGCTGTTTTGTATACTTATACCAGCGGCTCCAGTCCCCTTCACCATACCATAAAGTCTGGTGGCCAGCTTTATATAGCTCTTCTATAATATGTTTTAAAGTGGGCCAGAAAAACTTCTGGTACATCGCATCAGAAAACAATGTCCCACGATGAAGCCAGATGACATTGGGAAAAGTATTGGAAGGATCTGAACTTGTAAGAGCATCCTCTAAAATATACGGGGTCATTGCTTCTACTGCAGCCAGGACCTTTTCAGGAAACCGGTAGACATCTGCGGAGACCTGTCTGAATCCGCGAAGCTTATCGCCAAGTATGTCAAAAGGAGCTTTAAATGCACCAAATATTGCAGGAGCACATCCCGTCTCATTCATTATTTCTCCTGTTGCTTTTCCAAATTCTGCAAGGTATTCCATCATCGCCATTCCACCCTTTAACCATGCAAGATTGTTTCTTGCAGTGTTAGGCTCGCCCATAGGGACTGCAAATCTTGAGATCCTCGGCAGCCAGATATTTAACAGGAATTCCATCGGGCTCTCAATCAGGTCGTCATATTCATCTTCTTTCATATATGCATTTTCCTCATCAGGAGGTTCGATATACTGAAAATTCATGTCAGAGGGCAGGTCTATGCCGGGGATCCTGTAATATTTTTGTCCGAAATGATCCACAAATCCAGTCCACACAAAAACAGTATTCGCAATGGTCGCATCCCACCTGAAATCCTTCGCACACTTTTTTGTAGCTTCAAATGCCTTGGAATACTCATGAGTAACTTCCTGTACTGTAAATCCTGCATATTTTGCTATGAACTCTGCTGCAAAAAGCCTGATAGGGACTCTGTCAGGCTTTTCATTATTCATTGCAGTGATGTATCTTGCAGATTTTTTATCAAATCCTTCAGATTTAATTTCTACCATTTTTCCTCCTTGGAAAGATCGAATAATAAGGATTTTTAAACAAAAAGAAACTCCGCTATGTCTAATACCTCAAAATTGTTTTTGCAGGCAGAAATAATATTTTCCTTTGCGGTTCCAGATAATGTTACTATCGTCTCGATGCCAAGCATTGATGCATCAGCACATATCTTTTCGCCAAGTGCTTTTCCATCTTTAAAAATCTCACCGTTCTGGTAAAAGGCTGCTTCACCAGTAGCATATGCTTCGGTCCTGTTCCTGAAAAGTTCTATAAAATTGTCACCGGCAATTTGTTTAATAATATTTCTTGCGCTGTCACACCTGTTATTTTTTTTGCAAAGGAATTCAGAGTCAGCAATAGTTATCCTTTTGCCGGATTTTTTTAAGGCTTTTGCGGAATCTTTAATGACCTGCTCTGCAAATTCAGAAAAATGCATTATCTCTACAGCAGTATTAAAAACAATACCAAATTGCGGAAAGTCATTTAACAGGCAATCGATGACCATTGGATCAGAAGAAACTATTTTTTTCACTTTCAGGGCAGAGGCTTCTTCATGAAATCTTTTTGCAGCAGCTTCAGCTTCAGTCTTATACCCTAATAAAGATAATACCTTCCCGCAATCAGGTTCATCCGGGATAGTCGTAAAACTTTTTTTTGCCTTTTCAAAAAAACTTATAGTAGCTTCTGCTATCTCAAAATGATTAAAATTTACACTTGCTCCTGCAATATATAGGATATCTGCATCTTTATTTTGATATTCTTTATTTTTAGAAGTAAAAGAACTGCCGGGATCAATACCATAAACATTACCTTTTACGGCCAGGTTTTCTTTTATCTCCTTAACTGCAGAAGGCTCAATACCCTGGTTGACTATGTCTATCCTGGCAGACTTGATGAGCTCCGGAAGATCAAAATTGCCTTCGCAGCCGGCAAGGCAACAGCCGCACATAAAACAGTTGTAAAGAGAATTTATATAATCTTCATTTGCCTGCTCACCCCTGTAAATACTGTACATGATCAGGCCCCGCCCCCTGGGAAAATCACTCTCGTGCATTGTAAGGTTTCCTGATGAGCATAGGTGTTTACACATCGGACAGAATCTGCATGCTTTTAAGATCTGATAATTTTTTTCTAATTCCATTTGTACCTCTATGATTAAGATCTTTTATAAAATAGTTAAAATCCAAGGCCCATCTTGCCGGGATTCATAATGTTGTTGGGATCAAGCTGTTTCTTCAGGCCTTTTAAGATCTCAAAAGAATTTTTATACTGCTCCTTCATCAATCTTCCTATTTTTATTCCGATGCCATGATGCTCGTTTAAGACTCCGTTATTAGCAAGGGCGGACCTTAAAACATCGTCCCATATTTTATTATAGAGATGGAGGGCCTCTCCGGGATCCTGTGGAGGATTGTCGATTATAAATCTTGCATAAAGCATACAACCCCACATAAACCAGTGAGAAAAATGCCCTATAAACCTTGCCTGCGGGTAATTACTCTCGACAGTTATTTTCATATCGCTATATATTTTTTCAATATCCCTGTAAGTCGCTACAGTGTCACATGTCCCAAACGCCTGTGGAAGAGAGAAAACATAAGGGGGAAAGAAGAATTTATATCTGTGCAGCCACCATTCTTCCCCGGTTTCTGTCCCAAGGTCCTCACCATTCATATCTTTAGCTATTTTTTTGGCGTATCCATGTTGCAGGTCGACGATCTTTTCTTTACCATCAAAAGCATAAACCAGATAGACACCTTCCCGGTCTATGCCCAGGACCCTTTTAATGAGGCTCTTGGTCTCCGCCTCATCATAGAGCCTTATTACACAGGGATCTAATCCTTCATGCATGAGCCTCCTACCTGTTTCAAGGCCGCTTGTCAGGTCTTTGAATAAAAAAGCCTGGAACTTACGCACTTCGGGAAGTTTATGTATGATAAGTTTTACTTTTGTTATGATACCGAGGGTTCCCTCAGATCCAATAAAAAACCAGTTCATGTCAACTCCACTGGCTGTTTTCGGGACGGAAAGCGTATGAATGATCTCCCCACTTGGGAGGACGACCTCCATTGAGATTACCATATCTTCCATTTTGCCGTATTTTGTAGAAAGCACTCCTGTTCCCCTATGGGCAATAAAGCCCCCCACAGTGGAACAATAGATCGATGCAGGAAAATGCATGGTTGAAACACCATGTTTTTCCAGCTCCCATTCAAGGTGCTGGACTATCATCCCTGTCTCGACTTCGACGGCCATACTTTCAAAATCGATATCTATTACTTTATTCATCCTTTTCATGTCTATTACTATTCCATTACAGACAGGAAGCGCACCCCCCTGTGAACCGCCGCCACCGCCCCAGACAGTTACAGGTATCTTATACTCATTTGCAAGCACCATGATCCTTGATATTTCACCGGGATTTTTTGGAAATACAATAAAGTCCGGTTCTATACTCTTTGCTCCCCTGTCGTGCCATAGTTCTGATATCCAGTAATAGTCCACAGAATAGGCAACTTTGTCGGACCTTGAAACAGAGACGTTCTCGTCTCCCACAATATCTTTTAATTCGTGCATTATCATATAAAAAAGATATGAATCCTTATCGTATTGCATTATTTTTCCCTTCTGAATTTTTTAATTTTTTTACTGTTGTTCCTGCAGAACATCCTTTTATTGCTTTCTTAATCCTTTAGATCTATCTCTGAAAGCTTATAATTCAGCTCTGTCAATAATTCTTTTGACTGCTTATACAGTTTAAAGATACTGGAGTATTTTTTATTTTCATCGGCCCTATTTATTATTTTTTCTTTAAACTCTATATTTTTTTTGACAGCGTCCTCAATCGAAGAATATACGTTTATGGCAACTGCTGAAAGCATGGCAGCACCATAGGAAGCATCCGTATTGGATGGGATAAGTCCATCATTTCCGAGGACATCAGCAAGAATGCGTGTCCACAGGCTGCTTTTGCTTCCTCCACCAATGAATTTTAAATCCCCTGAAGGTTTTATCCCCTGAGCTTCAAGAAATTCCAGGCTGTCCCTTAGTGAAAATGAAGTCCCCTCCAGTACCGCTCTTGCAAGATGGGCTCGCTTATGGTGAAGCGTAAGCCCAAGAAAATCCCCCCTCAGCATTGCATCATTATAGGGTGAACCTTCCCCCAGCATATAAGGATGGAAGAGAAGCCCGTTACTGCCTGAAGCTATCTTTGCAGCCTCCTGGTCCATCTTTTTAAAAACTGATGCAGTCCTGGATTGTCCCGAAGATATATAATCCTTATAGAACTCATCCCTCAGCCAGCGGTAGGAAGATGCACAGGATTTGGTCCCGGTTCCCGGGTACCACAATCCGGGGATTATATATGTATAATTGATGACTCCCTCAAGAGGCGCGGGTCTTTCTGAAAGGACGCATATACGTCCAAAAGTCGCAAGCTTTACAGTACAGTCACCTTTTCCCAGATTGCCTGCTGCGAATATTTCTAGAAGTGTATCTGTGGTACCTGTGATCACCGGTGTCCCTTCTTTAAGATGTGACCAGCTTGCTCCCTCTTTTGTTATCTTCCCGCTTATTTCAAGCGGCGAAAAAATATCTGGAAGGATATTTACATCAAGTCCTATGATATCTGTCAGCTCGCTGCTCCATTTTTTTCCAAGGGTATCATAAAAAAGTGTCCCCTGGGCATCGATCTCATCAGTTGCTACCTCCCCTGTAAACTTCAACCTTATATAATCCTTTGGAAAGATCATTTTAAAGATCCGACTATACCGGTCAGGTTCATTTTCCTGTATCCATTTGAGCATGGAAATAGTCCACAGGGGGCTTACCGGATTAAAATTTATTTTTAGAAAGAGATCATTAAATTTTCTCAGCACGCTTGTCTGCTCTGTACTTCTGCTGTCTGTAATATGGATGACATTTCCTAAAACATTTAATTCTTTGTCCAGAAGAACAGGACTATGGGTAACACCGCTTAGAGCAACGGCTTTGACCTGGCTATTATCAAGACCATTTTCTGTAAGAACTCGCTTTATAAGCCCTGAAAGGCTGTCAAGCCAGACACCGCTATCCTGTTCAGCCCATCCAGGCCTGGGATAAATGGTCTTATATTCCTGTGAACATGTAAAAACATGAGGTTTTTTACTATTATCTGTGCCGGTCCAGCAATCTATTTGTAGAATGGTGACCTTACATGCACCAGATCCTATATCTATCCCCATTACAAACTCATCAGACAAAAAAATACTCCCTTGCTGGATTATCAATACATATCAGCTTTAAGATCAGGTTTTACCTTGGGCCACTGGTCAGGCTTATAATTCTTTTTTAAATACTCTATAAGGTCAGCTACGACTTTGACCGCAGTCGATACTATTGCCTCACCCTTTTCAGCAGTTGCAAGCCTTGGGTCTCCAGGGGCTCCGGTCTCCATTGTTGTTTCCTGGGGCACAAAAGTAATAGCTTCTATTGGAAAGGCATTTATAAGTTCTGCATGAACGGCAGGTCTTACAAACTTCTTATCAATGTAAGCCTTAAGGCTGTAATCTTCTTTGGCTTTTGACATGTCACAGAGTTCCGGGTAAAGGGCAAGGCTTACTGAAGTCTCCACTTCATCTGCATGCTTGAAAGGAGTCGTGCATACCTCCTTTATTTTCTCACAGGCAAGTTCCCACCAGGTCGCAACTGCCATAAAACAGTCTACATCCAGGGCGATTTCCTGGATAGCAGTATGCAGGGTCCACCACTGGCCATGAGCCTGCATTATTATTACTTTCCTGAAACCTGAATTTACAAGCCCTTTTATAATATCCCTGACAAATTCTATCTGGGTTGTAGCTCTGATAGGAAGGGTCCCAACAAATCCATAATGAAAATATGGATGGCTGCCATAGGGCATAGGCGGTGCCACAATAGCTCCGGTCAGGGCTGACACTCTTTTTGATATCTCATATGCATTATAAAAATCAACTCCAGCAGGGCAATGAAAACCATGCTGTTCTGTTGCTCCTATCGGAAGTATTGCAATACCTACTTCATCTGCGACTTTTTTAATCTCGGGCCAGGTTATTTCCTGCCATATGATCGGTTTACCTTTCATTTTTCCTCCGTACTATTTTATTTTATAATCGAATAATAAATCTGATTTCCAGACCTCTACATAGCTTTGAAATCGACTACCAGGTCCCTTATGACCTCTCCACCACCAGCGGGTTCAAGGGTGATCTCAGAGTTCGGTTCTACCCTGGTCGAGCAACTTTTTACTGTCTTGCCATCCAGTTTGACGATACAGGTCTGGCACATGCCCTTATAGCACTTGTAGGTCCTGAAAGCCAAAGTCGCATCCTGGTCCTTTCTTATCATCGTTAAAAGCTCGTGTATTGTCACCGGCCTGTCGACTTCAATAATATAATCCTGAAAATATGATTTTTCATCTTTATCGGGATCAAACCTTAAGATTTTAGCATTTATTTTTTCATTAGCCATTTTGGCAACTCCTTAAATAATAAATATTATAATAATCTGATTTCCTACTGATCCTGTGGCTTCATCCTGGTATAGATAACATCCTTCTTACTGTACTGTGGCCTCCCATTTTTATTCTTGACTATGGTATGGCATCTCCAGTTCTTATTATCCTCCTCAGGGTAATCCGTCCTGTTGTGATGTCCCCTCGATTCAGTCCTGAAGAGGGCCGAACCAAAAGTAAACTCAGCTGCATCGATCATTAACCTTGCCTCGATAGCCTCGCTGATCTCAAGGTTATATTTGTTTATATCAGGTGCATGCAGATTACCGATCTGATCCTTGAGGTTTTCAATTATAGAGAGTCCTTCTTTCATCCCCTTTTCATCCCTGAATGGAGCAATATATTTATCCATAGTCTCAAGGATTTCCGTTTTCATGGCAATCGGTTTGACTTTTTTTGATTTGGACGAAGTTATCATTCGGACCATATCTACTGCTTCATCCAGGTCCTTTTCATCGATTGGGATAAGTTTTTTATTTTTTGAATTCATTGAAGCATATTTTCCTGCTTCAGCTCCGGTGGTCTGTGTGTCACAAAGTGCACTTCCTGCCAACCTGTTTGCGCCCTGGAAATTCCCGGCTGCTTCTCCACATGCATAAAGGCCGTCCACTGTTGTCTGGCCCTTTTCATCGATGAATATACCGCCACACTGATAATGCGAAGCAGGAGCCACCTCGAGCCGTAGTTTTTGCAAGGTCCAACCCGGCAGCATCGATCAGGAACTGGTAATGCTTAGGGGTCATAGTCTTAAATACTTCCCTTACAGCTTCTTCGCCTTTAGGAGATTTTGTGGTATCAAAGTATACTCCCCCATGTGGTGTTCCCCTGCCTTCTTTGATTACATTAAAAATCGTCTTTATTGCTTCATCCCTTATCGGCAGGGGTTTATTTATTATAGGAACGCCGTCCTTATCTGTTATCTCTCCATCAGCAAACTCATTTATCATTAGTTCATAAAGCACAACAGAACCTTTTACACTTGGCGGCCATACAAGATCCGTTCCGTAATACTGGTTGAATTCCAGGTCCACTAGGTCAGCTCCGACCCTGAATGCCATCGAATTGCCATCACCTGTAAGTGTCGGCGGATTATCCGAAAAACCCCAGAGTGAAGTATATCCGCCAGTTGCGACTATGGTCGACTTTGCATTTATCGCAACTATTTTTCCGTTTATCATATCTATCCCGACGAGCCCGACTACGCTGTCATTGCTTTTCAGAAGTTGATATGCAAAAAAATCCTTGAATACCCTGATATTGCTGTGTCTTGAGACTTCTTTTGCAAGTACTGTGGACATATGCTGGCCGTTTTCGATCATGAAACATGACCTGGGGTAAGTCTGCCCAGGCATTGGAGTCTGGTAAAACCGCCCATCATCCTCTTTCTTGAAATGTACTCCGTACCTTTCCATATCAAGTATCCTGTCACAGGCATTAAAAGCTACTACCTCGACTATGTTCTGGTCACCGATATAATGCCCGGCATTAACCATGTCAGCAAAAAACTGTTCCGGCGTATCCCTCTCATCACGGCCCTTTGGACCGAAAGGCGCCTGGATGCTCCAGAGCGCGCATGGTGTCGCACCCGACCGTACCAGGCCTTCCCTTGTCGACAAGGATACAGTTTAATCCTTTTTCGGCGATCTCAATTGCAGCCCTGCATGCAGCGCCTCCACCACCTATTACAACTACATCAGTTGATATTTTTTGGACTTCCATTTTTTTCTCCTCTTTCAAGCTTCAAGGTTGTTAAAATGTAATATTCGTCAACAAACTATTTCTATCCCGATATTTTTCCTGATATTTGAATTTATCTTAGCAGCCGCGCCATCATCAGTTATAATTCGTTTGCATTCATTTACATGGGCAATATTGAGCATGCCTTCTTTAAAAAATTTTGTACTGTCGACAAGCAGGTTTACTTCTCCAGCCTTGTCAAAGACCTTCCTGAGAGTAACTGCCAGGTCTTTATTATTTGTGGTTATATTAAGTTCGCTTGAAATGCCTGCCGCTGACAAAAAAGCGCAATCGATATTTATATTTTCAAGAAATTCATTTACCCAGTTTCCACCGAAAATATTGAATTCCTGTTTTAATTCTCCTCCTGTTGATATCAGATTGGCATGTGGTTGGTTAAGAGCTTCTACCAGAATCGCAGGGGAATTGGTGATCATATTTTTATCTTCAAACCGGTTTTTAAATATCTCTACAGCAAATACGAAAACTGTGGAAGAGGAGTCAAGAAAAATAGTATTTTTATCTTCTAAAAACTCAAGAGCCTTTTTTGCTATCACGAGTTTTTTACTATAATTATTCTGCATCCTTACAAAGAAACGGGATTCAAAATTATTGTTTGCAGTTTCCTTGAGTTTTATCCCACCGTGTATCTTCTCAATAAGACCGTTATTTTTAAGTATCTGTATATCCCTTATGACTGTGATCCTTGATACCTTAAGATCTTCTGCAAGTTCGTCTATTTTTAGAAGACCATTTTCAGTAAGCTTGGTGAGGATATTGTTTCTTCTTTCTTCAGGGATCATCATGATGATATATCAGTGATATAAAAATGATAATAATATGATACAGATTATATCACTGCTTGGACTACAGTCAAGTAAAAATTTTAACAATTTTTTAGGACAGCTTCTAAAAATTATATTACAGCATCAAAGAAAAGACGAAGCGACCACTAGTTATTTAAAATTCTTATCTTCAATTTTTTTGATTTCAAGTAAAGAGTCTTTTAAGAAATCTGCTGCAGATGGATCCCAGAAACCTTTACAATGCTCTGCCTCTAACCAGAGATCCACAGTGATTTTGGCTTTATGGTCAGAAAAAATCTTCCCGCCTAAAGTTATGACATTTGAATTGTTTATCACTTTGGCCATTTTACCTGTGTACTCTGATTCAACAACGCTTGCATAAACACCCTTGAATTTATTCGCTACAATAGAGACACCCATACCTGTTCCGCAAAAAATTATAGCCCTATCTGCCTCACCGCTCTGGATCTTTGATGCTGCATCTGCAGCGACCTCATAATAAGGGATGTCTTTATCTGCTGAATACATACCTACATCAATTATTTCATAGCCCTTCTTTTCAAGATGCGCTCTAATAACCTCTTTCAGGTCAAAGCCGGATGCATCGGCGCCTAAAATAACTTTTTCCATTTTGATCCTCCGATCTTTTTAGTTTTTATTGATGACCATTAATAATAATTCCCAGCACAGGAAAAACTCAATATAGCTTATGACTATTTATTTTAAAAGTAAACTTCTGTCATAATTTTCTGTCATTTCCCTGAACCACTTAACTTCCGGTGACAATTTATCAAATTTAAACCGCCACTTCCAATTGCCTTTTGCAATCGATGGGCGGTTCATCCTTGCAGTTTCATCAAGCCCTAAAATATCCTGCAGGGGTATTATGGCCAGGTTTGCCACCGATGATAAAACCAATCTGATGAGATCCTTATGGATCGTATTAATGTTTGCTTCTTTTCCAAGATATTTTGATAGATTCTTTTTCTCACTTACGGTACCTTCCCTCATAAACCACCCTTTTGCAGTATTATTATCATGGGTCCCGGTATATGCGACACAGTTTTGTATATAATTATGTGGGAGATAGGGATTTTTGGGAAAATTTTCTAAAAATGCAAAGAACAGGACTTTTGTCCCGGCAATTTCAAATCTTTTGATGACCTCCTGCACATCAGGAGTAACCCCTCCAAGGTCTTCTGCTATTATAGGAAATCTACCAAAATGCTTTAATATTTTTGTAATAAACTGATCCGGAAATGCCCTGACCCATTTCCCATTCCTGGCATCTTTTTTACCTCTCTTCACTTCCCAATAAGCAACAATACCTCTGAAATGATCAAACCTCGTCAGATCGAATAGCCTGAAATTATGTTCCAGTCTTTTGATCCACCACCTGAATCCTTCCTGTTTTAATCTTTCCCAATCATATACAGGATTTCCCCATAATTGACCGATATTGCTGAAAAAATCAGGTGGGACACCTGCCCCAAACAGTTGATTCCGGTCTTTATCAAGTTTAAAGAATTGACTGTGCGTCCAGACATCTGCACTATCATAATCAACATATATCGGTATATCACCTATTATCCTGATATTTAAGGAATTGGCATATTCCTTTAATAAGGACCATTGTTTGAAAAATATATACTGGATAAACTTCAGTTTTTCTATTTCATCTTTGAGCGAAACGCTTAAACTTTTGATAGCATATTTTTCCCGTTTTTTTATCTCTTCCGGCCAATCAATCCATGAGGAACATGATTTAGTAAAATGATCTTTAAAGGCCACAAAACTTGCATAATCATCCAACCATTTTCTGTCATTTTCAGCACAAAATATTTCAAACTCTTTTTTTAATTTGTTTTCCGGTCCCTTTGACCTGAAGTTACCATAAGCTATTTCAAATAATCTATCTTTAGATTCAGTGACTTTTTTATAGTCAACTGAAAGATCATTAAAACCTGGCGGCCTGTCGATATCTGCTTCTTTGATAAAACCGTTCTTTAATAAGAATTCAGGGTCTATAAATAATTTATTGCCCGCAAAAGCGGATACACTTGAATAGGGAGAATTGCCTGTTTTATTGCTTGTGGAAGTGAGCGGGAGGATCTGCCAGTAACTTTGACCCATTTCTGCCAGGAAATCTAAAAACCTGTATGCATTTTTCCCCATATCCCCTATGCCATGATCTGATGGTAACGAACTGATATGGAGCAATATTCCGCTGGCCCTTTTATCCAAGATTTTCATCAGTTTCTCATCCTCTTTCTGGTATATCTTACTATTATACAACAAACAGGCCATTCTTATCCTCCAAACAATATAACGCTACAAATTTACTGGTCAATTGGCAAAAACTGATTATTAACTGAAATAACATTGGATAATGGCCATTTCTTCTTATTAATTGATATATAATAAGCTATAATTATATTAAAACCATAAAAACACAGTTTTTCAAAGTTTTATGAAACAGGACCATCAACAATTTTATAAAAGAATAATCTTTTCCATAACAGTATTGATTTCAATTTATATTATTGGTTTTGTCGGTTATATATTTATTGAAAAAATGACTTTCCTTGACGCATTATTTTTCACCACTATAACGGTCACCACTGTAGGTTATGGGATCACTAAAGAGCTTTCAACTGGCGGGACGATTTTTACGATTTTTCTTATCATCATCGGAACTGGTTCTGCAGCTTATATCCTGATAAGTCTTGCCGACTTCTTATTAAGCGAGGTCCTTTCAGGAAGAGTACAGAAAAGGAGGATAAATAAATTGATCTCAAAATTAAAAAATCATTATATTATTTGTGGCCTTGGAAGAGTGGGCCAGGAAATCGCAAACGAGCTTGTCAAAGATAATGAAGATTTCATTGTTATCGATAGCGCTTCCGGGCCCATAGAACTGTGCAAGCAAAATAACTGGTTATTCATCCAGGGCGATGCTTCAGATGACAGAATCCTTATTGAAGCAGGAATAAAAAAAGCTAAATCCTTATTTGCTGCCCTTGATACTGATTCTGAAAATGTTTATATAACATTATCAGCAAAGGCGATTAATCCCGAGATCTATGTTGTCGCAAGAGCAAAGATGTTTGACACTATAAATAAACTTGAAAGAGCTGGTGCAGACAGGGTCGTGTCCCCCCAGATCATTGGCGGTAAGAGAATGGTGGCCCTGGCAAAACAGCCTACAGTAGTCGAGTTTTTGGATACTATGCTTAGCCCTGATAATATTGAGATCACCCTGGCAGAGATACTTGTAGAACCAAATTGTAATATTGACGGTCTGACCATAAAAGAAGCAAATGAAAAGTACCAATTCGGGGCCTTAATAGTCTCAGTGATCGAATCAGGTAAGGCAGTTTTAATCAATAAGGCTAATGCGAATACACTGATAAAAGGCGGCCACAAAATGATCGTTGTGGGAACAGTGGACCAGATAGAAAAACTCTCAGGCCTTTCAACCAGCCAATAAACCTATAGTCCGCAGCTGTTAAGCTGTTAATTTTGAGATAAAGCTAATGATCAATGATCGCCTAATTATTGTCATCTTCAACTGATCTTATATCTGTTGGTTCATTTGGTTTGGTAGGGTCCTTGCTTTCTAATATCTCCTCTGATTTTATTATCTCGGGTTCAGGAGGTTGTGTTCTGATCTCATTGAAGTCTTTTACTCTTCCCTCAACAAAACCTACCGCAGTATAATTGGATTTCATTACTTTGAACCCTAAGTCCTTGGAGGCAAATTCACTGGCTTTATCCCTGATCTCCTTTGTCTTTTCAGTGACATTTACACCTTTCATGAGTTTGGAAGTAATATCGATTATTATTCCTTCACGCATCGGTATTATCCTGACTTTTGGATCCTGGGAACCTTCAATGCCTATAAGTTTTTCTGTTATCTGACTTGACACAGTTTTTAATGTGACCATAGTTTTGCCTGACTGGTCTGATGAGACATTTGCAACTTTGACCCTTTTCCTGTAAAACTCAAATATCAGGATTAAAAGCGCCACGACCAGGACAAGAAACAGGATGGCTGCTAAGATATATGGGTTTATGCTTGAAGCATAGTTTATGATCCTATCTGCCACACTGGACCACTCAAAAAGGTTTGCAAAGACATTGACAATGGCAACAATAGATACCACTACCAGGCATAGCATAAGTATTACCATGACTATCCTATTAAATATATTCACCTTCATCACCCTTCTTTTTTAAAACTTTTACAAACTCACCAGGTTTGTTACTCTTCTAACTTACTACCAGAGTACATCTGACTTCCTGGTATCTATTTTACAATAAATCTGAAATCAATACCGAATATATTATAAAAATCTTTGTTATATGGTTTTAATTACTTCAGGTAACTATGCTCTCAACGTATACTGTCTAGGGATAATTAACTTACTTTATTTATAAAAAAATTTAATCGTTTATAGGTTTATCTTTTATACCCAGTAACTTTGGATCAGCATTTTGCTGTCCGCCACATTCCGGAGTATAACAGGTAACATCACTAAAAGTACAATTCTGTTGGCAAGAAGGGCATTTTTCCGGTACAGTATCTGCGCTAAAAGTATAGGCACAAAATGAACATTTCCATTGAGTCATTGTCTCGCTCACTCCCTTTACATAATAAAACTTAAAAAATTCCTCCGTTTAAATCTTACCTTATCGATTGTTATTTGCAAATCACCATAGATGATGGGCATGTCCTCTAATGTATTCATCATATATTTTTTCTACAGCATCCATCTGGTCCTTTGAAAGTGGTGGCATATCAGAAGCCGCAGAATTTGATATCAGCTGTTCAGCATTGCTTGCTCCAGGGATCACACAGCTGATATTATTATTCATGAGCACCCATTGCAGGGAATATTTTGCCAGGTCCTCAGGAGGAAATACTTTTTTTAGCTCATCGACTGCTGTTAATCCGACATCATAGGGGATACCTGAAAAAGTCTCACCTTTATCGAAGAATTTTCCATCCCTGTTAAAATTTCTATGATCCCCTTCCGTAAAATTTGTATTCTTATTAAACCTTCCACTGAGCAGGCCGCTTGCAAGTGGGACCCTTACGATTATACCGACATCATTTTTATAAGCTTCTTCAAAGAACATTTCAGCCGGTTTGAGCCTGAACATGTTATAGATGATCTGTACCGCTGCAACACCCGGATACTGGATCGCTTTTAATGCCTCCTCTACTTTTGAAACACTTACACCATAATGCTGGATCTTTCCTTCTTTTTTTAGATCATCCAAAAATTCAAATACATCAGGTTTGTAAAAGACTTCAGTAGGGGGACAATGCAGCTGGACCAGGTCAAGTGTCTCGACATCCAGCCTCTTTAAGCTGTCTTCTATAAAACCGGTAATATTTTTTCTGTTATATCCCTCAGTATTGTGGGGATTTAGTTTCCTGCCACTCTTGGTGGCTACATAGATCTTACCTTTTACCTTTTTTAAAAACTTTCCAATTGCTTCTTCACTCAGACCATCATTGTAGACATCTGCTGTATCTATAAAATTAACTCCACTTTCTACAGCTTTATTCAATATTGCGTCTGCTGTAGCCCAATTGAATTGCTCTCCCCATTTCCCGCCAAGTTGCCAGGTCCCCAGGGAAACTTCTGATATTTTATAACCGGTCTTTCCAAGCATCCTGTATTTCAAGTAAATCAACCTCCTTTTGCTTTTAAGGTCTTAATATTAAAAAGAAAAACTTAACTTAGTTTATTTTACGGAATTAACTGATAAATAGAAATGCTATTGTTTTTGATCACCACTATTTCTTTTCTTTTGTCTTTTGAATTTGGTTAACATTGAATATAAAACCAGCAATGGACTTATAAAAGCCACACCTGCAGACAATCCTATGTTCCCCATTAATTGGAGACCAAACTGATTCTCAAAAGGATTGTCACTGACCAGGTAAGTCCAGGTCGCCGAAGGTGCTTTTATATCAAGTCCTTTGATATCAAAATCTTTATTGTTGACCTGGAGACCATTAAATTCTTTGATCAACCTTGCATCCAATCTTTTAAAAAGTTCATCAAACAGATCAATTGCTAATTTTTGAAATTCTATCAGCGGAACCTGTCCTCCGATCCTCCGCAAATAGATACCTTCCCTGATATCTGCTATCTCTGCCAGGTAGTGGGACCAGTATTGATCGATATAATAAAAAGAAATATACCTGCAGATCTCCTCCAGTTTTTCATCACCCAATAATAATTCGTGTTTTTTAAAAATTTCAGGGGATTTTGACCTGTAAAATTTTAAAGAAAAATTATTACTCATCATCTCAAAGCGCTTTTTTGCAATAACCTTTCTTTTTTTTTCTACCAGCCATGAATAATTATAAAGTGTTATTTTAATATTTGAATTCTGGCCTTCAATGATCCGCTGCAAACGATTTATCTCTTTTGCCAGGATTAAGTTGATTATCTCCCCATCAGTGCTGTTACTGATAATATTTTTAGGAATCAGGTCTGAGATCCGGTATTTTAAAAAAATATCATCTTCAAGGCTGATGATAAACTGTGAAGAACCCGGGTCTCCCTGACGGCCCGCACGACCTCTTAGCTGATCATCTATTCGCTGGCTTTCATGTTTATTGGTACCGATGACATAAAGCCCGCTCAAGGCCGCTACTTCCTCTTTCTCTTCAGAGTCGCTCCCTCCAAGCATGATGTCTGTGCCTCTGCCCGCCATATTTGTTGATATGGTAACAGCTCCCAGCCTACCTGCCTGAGCTATAACTTTTGCCTCATAATAATCATTTTTTGCATTGAGTACTTCACATTTTATTTTCCGCTTATGCAATTCCCCGGCAAGCATAACAGATTCTTTTACGCTGCACGTTCCCACCAATATTGGCCGCTTAGTTTTATGGACTTTTACGATTTCATCTATAACCGCCTTATCCTTTTGAGGTTTTGTAACAAAGACCCTATCAGGATCATCGACTCGTATGCAGGGGCGGTTTGGAGGGATTACCACTATGTCTAAATTATAAAATTTACGAAACTCTTCTTCAGCTGATTGAGCCGTAGCTGTCATTCCACATAGTTTTGAATAGTTCTGTAAAAAATGCTGCAAAGTAGTGGAATTTAAGATATTTCCCTGAGATCTGATCGCAATATTTTCTTTGGCTTCAAGTGCTGCCTGTATTCCATCAGGCCAGCGTCTTTTATCAGCTACCCGACCGGTGAATTCATCGATTATTTCAATCACTCCATTACGGACAATATAATCAATATTGTTCCGTAACAGAAACTCTGCGTGGATAGCACAATTTAAACAGGTGAGTAATTTTAGATTTTTAACATCATAGATATTTTTACAATCTAGCAGTTCTTCAGCATGTTTAAGCCCAAAATCAGTTAAATAAATATTCCGCTCATATTCATCAAATTTAAAATCGATCTCTTTTTTTAGTTTCCTGGCAATTTTTGCCATATGATAAAGATCATCTTCATAGATTTTAGAAGTGCCTGCAATAACAAGAGGTATCCTGGCTTCATCGATTAAAATAGAGTCAGCTTCATCGATAATCGCATAATTAAAGGATCGGTGGACAATATCATTTTTGTGATAGCAAATACTATCACGTAAAAAATCAAAGCCTGCTTCCTTTGCTGAAAGATAGGTAATGTCTGCCCTGTATGCCTTCTGGCGTTCAGGAATACTCATTCCTTCCTGAATATAGCTGACACTCAAACCTAAAAAATTATAAATCGCTCCCATCCATTGTGAATCACGGCGAGCAAGGTAATCATTAAATGTAAGTATTTGAACCCCTTTTTCAGTAAGTGCATTTAAATAGGCAGGTAAAACAGCAGTAAGGGTTTTTCCTTCACCCGTTTGCATTTCCACCAGTTTCCCCTGATCCAGTGCTATGCCACCCAGGACCTGTACATCAAAAGGTTGTAATTTTAAGACACGTTTTGCTGTTTCGCATACAAGGGCATACGAATCAACAAGTAAATCGTCCGGGGGGTCTCCCTCTCTTACTTTATGGAATAAGTTTTTAGATATTTTTTTTAGATCTTGATCAGATCGATATTGTAGATCTGTTTTAGACTGCTTTATTTTATTAAGTTGATCATCATATCCAGATAAATCATACTCGATCGTAGAGCCGCATAGACGCTTGTAGAAACGTTCAAATTTTATTGGCATATTATTATGATGGTTTATTTTGTATCCCTTATAAATGAATTGACCTTTCAATATATTACTGCAGCTTCATTTTCTCAGCCAGTTCGTGCAAATAGACCCAGCGCTCCATTTTTTCTGACAGCTCAGCCCGAAGTTTTTTTTCCTTTTCAGTTAGCTCCTGCATCCTGATATAATCGGACCACCTTTCACTCATCTCTTCACCAAGTCCTGTCAGTTCTGACTCTAATTTTTCGATGTCTCCGTCGATCCGGGTAAATTCCCTGCTTTCGGCATAGGTAAATTTTGTTTTTTGTTTGACTCTGGTGGAATGACTCAACATTTTGTTTTGTTGCCCTGCTTTTGATTCTCCGACCATCAGGCTGCGTCCATATGCACCAAGGTCATTGTAAAATTCGATCTTCCCGTCACCCTTTACAGCTATTAACCGGTCAGTTGTTTTATCGAGAAAATACCTGTCATGAGATGCGACCAGCACAACACCCTGAAAATATCCCAGATACTCCTCAAGTACCTCAAGAGTCTGGATGTCCAGATCATTTGTCGGCTCATCCAAAAGAAGGACATTTGGTTTTTCCATCAGGACTTTTGCTAATAAGAGCCGCTTTTTTTCTCCGCCCGATAGATTCTTTATAAGACTATACTGCTGGCTGCCATCAAAAAGGAACCTCTCCAGGATCTGGCTCGCCGAAATTGTGGACCCACTTATCGTTTCGACATATTCAGCGGTTTGCCTGATATAATCGATCATACGCATAGAGTCGTCCATGCCCTCATTGTCCTGTTGATAATATGCGATCTTAACTGTTTCTCCAATGCTGATGTCACCTTTATCAGGATCTATCAATCCCGCAATAAGATCCAGCAATACTGTTTTGCCAGCAGCGTTTGGACCGACAATGCCTATCCGGTCATCAGGGCTTAACTGAATACTGAAGTTTTTGATCACTGTCTGCCCGTCAAATGATTTATACACATTTTCAAACTCGATCACTTTTTTCCCAAGACGTCTGTAAGCAACAGGCAGATCGAATTGCTCTTTACTGATCTCTTTTTCAACTCCAGTTATCTTTATCTCCTCAAAACGGGAAATCCTTGCCTTCTGCTTGGTTGTCCGCGCCTTGGCTCCCCTGCGGATCCACGCCAGTTCGTTTATATAAAGACGCCTTCGCTTTTCTTCCATTGTGGTTTGTGCCTCTTCACGAAGCGTTTTCTTTTCCAGAAAATATTCAAAGTTACCATCATATGAATAAATCTTTCCTTTATCTATCTCAATGATCCGGCTTACGATCCTGTTAAGGAAATAGCGGTCATGTGTCACCAGAAGCAGCGCTCCCTTTCGCTGGCTTAAATAATCCTCCAGCCATTGGATAGTTTCCATATCGATATGGTTGGTAGGCTCATCCAGGATCAATAGATCTGCAGGTTGAATAAGCGCCTCTGCCAGAGCGATTCTTTTCTTCTGGCCCCCGGATAGCTCGCCAATACTACGCCTTATGTCTGATATCCCAAGTCTACTTAAAATACTTTTTGCTTCAAACTCCAAATTCCAGGCATCCATCTCATCCATCTTTTCGGCACAGGCAGAGAGCCTTCTTTGAAGACTTTCATCGTTTGGTGCTTCATGTAACTGTTGCATCACGGTCTCATGGGCCCTGATCGTCTTCATCAGTGGATGCTCCCCTTGTAGAACATGCTCAAGGATAGTAATGTTTTCATCAAAATCCAAAGCTTGCAAGAGATACTGCAAAGTCAGGTCGTTCCTTCGTACAATGGTCCCCGAATCAGGTTCAAGCTGCCCGCTGACCATTTTTAAGAATGTAGATTTTCCGGTTCCATTGATACCGACCAAACCGATGCGTTCATCGCTACCGATTCCCAGTGAAACATTCTTAAATAAAACCTTTTCTGAAAAGCTCTTTGTTACATTTTCCATTGAAAGGATGTTCATCTTTAAATCTGTATCCTCGTCTTAATTTAACTTTCAACTTATAGGGTCTTTGATCCTCATCGCTACAGGGCAACGTCTTTTGCCCTAAATAATATTTATATTATAAGACCTTTTCACTTGTAAATTAAAGGTAAGATAATTTCTATAAAATCGAATCTGCACCGCATGATAAAACCACATTCCTATTTTAAAAAGATTTAGAAAGATCAAAAAAGAAGTATAATTACATTTGATACAGGAAAAGATACCAATGTAATGTAATCATTAAAAATTGAGAAATATAGAAAAAAATTAATAGAAAAGGAAAGATTAATGTCTGATAAACAAAAAGAGATTTATTTAATACAGGAACTGATAAGACATGGCATCGAATTAATGGATAAAAATCTAGTAATAGGACCAGGAGGAAATATTTCGTTCAGGTTAAATGATCTCATGTTTATTACACCATCCGGACTAAGTTTCGATGAGTTAAATGAAAATGATATTGTACAGATAAATATCGAAACCAAAGAGATCATCAAAGGTGACCGGAAACCATCAAGCGAAGCAGCAATGCATAGGGACATTTATATCAACAGAAGCGATGTGAATTATATTATCCACACCCATCCTCCAATAACAATAGCAATAAGTGGAGCAGGTGCTAAAATAAGGCCTCTTTATCCTGATTTTGCTTTGTTGCTGGGAAATGAGATACCTGTGATTGACTATGTAACTCCTTGCACACAGATACTTGCGGACAAGATCTCTGAAATAATCACTGATAATAATGTGATTATAATGAAGAAGCATGGTCTGGTGACGGTAGGTAAGAGTTTCAAAGAAGCACTAGTCCGAACTTTTATGGTGGAAGAATCAGCTAAGATGATAGTCGCTGCCAGGAGTATTGGAAAAGAAGAAGTAATGACAGAAAAAGAGATCAAAGAAATGAACTCATTAAAAATTGAGAAATATAGAAAAAAATTAATAGAAAAGGAGAGTTAATCTACAATCACTTGACCAGATACCTATCGAAATCAACTACTTTATATTTTTTACCTTCCCTGATTATTTTAAATCCTTCTCTTTCCAATAATTCCTTCTGAGCTTCTGCACCCCCGGGATATTTTGGATTAAGATAGCCATCATTTTTCAGTGTTCTCCAGTAGGGAACCCTATTTTCTTTTCCTTTCTTTTTCATTTCTTCAGAAGCATTGGCAGCAGTCATGGTAAATATCCCGGTAGTCAAAGTACAGCAAGCTTCTACATTATATTTTTTCGCAAGTCTTATGCAGATCTCTCTTAGAGTGATCAGTTTACATCTGGGAATAGTTGCCATTATCTCTTCTACTTCAGTTGGGTTAACCAGAACACAACTATCACTTTCTTTTGCTCCCATTGTTGCTACAGTATTAAAGCAAGGAAATCTTTTTTCAAGTTTTAGGATTTTTGGCAGACCTTTCTTATCAGCCATTTTATCTTGCCAAGTTTTTGAAGGCATTATTTCCTCCTTTCAAAGTGCCCATATTACAGATAAAAACTACATTTCCAGTATTCAGCTTCAGAGATGGGGAAAAAAGCGACTCTTAACTTTTTAAAATATTTTTATCTTGACATATTATAGTTTAGCTACTAAACTATATATCATGGATAAACATGAGAGATTTAGAAAGCTGTTGGATACAATGGAGAGTGCCATGTCCAGATTAGCGATGGAACATATGGTACCTCATTCTTTTGGTACAGATATTGCTCTTCATAGAGCAGAGATCCACACCATTCAGGCTATTGGAGAGCACGAGGGTATAAACCTTACTGGTCTTGCAACATTGATGAATGTAACCAAGGGAGCTATGTCTCAGACCATATCAAAACTTGCAGGGAAAAAACTGGTCCAGAAGATCTATACGGATGAAAATGCAAAAGAGATAAACCTATACCTAACGGAAAAGGGATGGGTCGGTTTCAAGAATCATGATTCAATGCATATGCAGATGTATGATATTGTTAAAAATTACTACGGAATTAATTTTGAAAAAAAGCTCATAGAATTTTCTTCAGTAATGGAAGATTTAAATTCTATTTTGCTAATAATTGAAAAAGAAAAAAACAAGGGTTAAATTTTTTTTATTTATATAGTTTAGTATCTAAACAATAAATAGAGGTGTTTAAATGAGTAAACAGGGCGAAGAAATTATAAGAGAAAATCACGTCTGTACAGTAGGAGATCTGAGATTTGTGGATAATTTTTTAAGAAGAATGGTGCATAATCCAAAAAAATTGTTCGGGCCCTATATCAAAGAAGGAATGACTGTAATAGATATCGGTTGTGGTGGAGGTTTCGCTACGCTTGGCCTTGCAGATATGGTCGGTAAAAACGGTAAAGTGATTGCTGCTGACCTTCAGGTGGAAATGCTTGAAATTACCAGGAATAGAACTGAAAAAGCTGGAATAACTGATAGAATAATATTTCACCAATGCGAACCAGACAGAATTGCTTACAGGGGTAAGGTTGACTTTGCACTGGCCTTTTTTATGGTACATGAGACCCCTGATATTCCCGGGTTTTTAAAAGAAGTATTTAATATACTCGAAGACGACGGACTTTTTTTTATAAGTGAACCGACTTTTCATGTCTCAAAAACTGAATTCAACTATACGCTTGGAGAAGCTGCTAAGATAGGTTATAAAATTCACAGCTATCCCAGGGTAACTTTTGGTAGAAATGTTATTTTAAAGAAATAAAGAATACTCCATGGTTTAAACTTTTGCTTTTCCAGCAGTTTTGCTAAAATCAATATCTTGAATTAAAAATATTAAGAGGTATGCTGATGGACATCTGGAAATATTATGATATTACCCATAAGAAACACCTGATCTGTAATCCTATGAGTCAGGGTAAATTTGAGACCTTGTTCTCATTATTGGATTTAAAGCCAAATACTAGAGTTTTAGATATTGCTTGTGGCAAAGGGGAACCTTTGGTCAGGCTAGTTGAGTTATTCAATATTTCCGGTGTCGGAGTTGATATTTCGCCTTATTTTATAAGAGATTGCGAAAAAAAGAAAAACGAAAGAATACCTGACTCTGATATTGAATTATTAGAAATGGATGGCGCAAAATATGCACCAAAGGTAGATGAATTGTTTGACCTGACCATGTGTATTGGTGCCAGTTTTGTCTACAATGGATATATCGGGACAATAAAAGCATTAAAGAAAATGACAAAACCAGATGGGTTGCTCATCATAGGAGAACCTTACTGGCTGAAAGAACCGGATGCTGAATATTTCAAAATGAGTGGAATAAAAAAAGAGGAATTTAATTCTCATCTTAAAAATATAGATGTTGGCAAAAAAGAAGGATTAAATTGTATATACACACTTGTAAGCAGTCATGATGATTGGGACCATTATGAAACCTTACAGTGGTGGTCTGCATATGATCACATTGCCGCTTATCCTGACGACCCGGATAATCCTGAATTATTAGAAACAATAGAGAAAGCCAAGATGGAATATTTATTGTATGGTAGAGATACTCTTGGTTGGGCAATATATGTGTTTAAAAGAAATTAAAGACAAAAAAACCTTTAAAGCTAAACTTATATCTTCTTATTATTCTTCATCGCTTGCTTAATAAATTTCCCAAAGCTGTGATCTTTTTTTCTTTTTTCATGATATGTCATTTCATAATGTTTTGATTCCTTTTGCAGTTTTAAAAAATTATGATAATGTTTCTCATCTAATAAACCCTTATCAATTGATTCTAAAATTTTACATCCTGGTTCTACCATATGAGTGCAATTTTTAAATTTGCAATCTTTTGCAAGATTATAAATATCTCTAAAAGTCTCATTTATCCCTATACTGGCTCCGATATTTCCCAACTCCCTTATTCCTGGAGTATCTATAATAAGACCTCCATCCTTAAGAATTATTAATTGCCTTCTAACAGTTGTATGCTTGCCTTTACCGTCTTTACGTACGACATCTGTTGTATACAGGTCCTCACCAATTAGATTATTTAACAAAGTTGTCTTTCCTACACCTGATGATCCAAGAAGGCAATATGTTTTACCTGATTTTATAATATTTCTTACTTCACTTAATCCCTGACCTGTTTTATTGCTAAATGCAAAAATCTCGTTTAAAGGGCTTATATTATTTATATCTGATATTTTCTGGTTTAAATCTTCCACAGAAATTAAATCTATCTTACTTACAAGGATAACAGGCTTTATACTGGCTTCATTTATCATAGTAAGGTATCTTTCAAGCCTTGGAATATTAAAGTCATAATCAGAAGCCTGTATAATAAATGCAGTATCAATATTTGCAGCGATTAATTGAAATCCCACTTTGCTGCCGGCCATTTTTCTTTTTAATAAAGATTTTCTTGGCAATATTGAATGGATTATGGCCAAGGTTTCTTCATTAAAATATTGTACTCTTACCCAATCACCTACAGTAGGAAAATCAGTCTTTGACGCTGCTTCGTAAATCAACTTTCCTGTAACTTCTGCCACAATACTAGTTTTTACATTTCTTATAACAAATTGGTTTTTATCTACGGCAATGACTCTGGCTAAAGAATATTCTTTATCCTGAGATTTTTCCGCTTCTTTTTTAAGCCAATCGTTATAACCTAAATCCTCAAGTTTCATTATTAAACCCCATCAAATTTTTTATTAAGCTTAGTATAATGTTTAATTATAAAACTATTCAAATTAATTTATTTATAATTTTGAATAGTACAAAGAAAGTGGCTGGACAAATATTTACCCGATATTGATGTATACATGTTATAATTTATTTATAGGTCAGCAAAAATGTTGTTAGATAGATACTGTATAAATATTAACCTTTCAAATTAAAGTCAGGATTTCTATATTATCTATACTACTATTACCTTCTTTATAAAAACTATATTTAAAATGAAAGGAAAATATTGTGAATAAGAAATTATACGTTGGCAACCTGGAATATTCTATAACAAATGAAGACCTGGAAATATTATTTTCCACTGAGGGTAGAGTAATCAATAGCAAAGTGATTTTAAACCCGGAGGGTAGGTCGAAGGGTTTTGGATTTGTTGAAATGGAAACTGAGGAAGAAGCCACTAAAGCTATAGAAAAATATAATGAGAGTGTTTTTAAAGACAGAACAATTTTAGTTAATGAGGCCAGACCTCAGTCAAATAGAGATTTCATTGGAGATAGTGGAAAGTATAGACATGATAAAAAACCCAAGGATGATCTCAATTCCAAACTAAAAAATATAAGGATTAAGAAAAAATTTAAATAGTTTTTTATTAAAAATTAAAATAATTTTACTAATTATAGAGACCAGGTGATAAGAAATTACAATAGAACCAGAATTAAAAATAGAAGAAGTTAAGATTTTAATAAATAAAGGAAAAGCTGAAGGCTTACTCAACAGTGACCCTACCAGAATGTATCTTAAAGAAATTGGCAAGACAAGGCTTCTTCATGCTTTTGAGGAAGTACAACTTGCAAAAAGAATTGCAAAAGGAGACATGCACGCAAAAAACAAGCTCATTGAAGCAAATCTAAGGCTTGTTGTAAGCGTAGCTAAAAAATATGTCAATAGAGGTATGCTGTTTTTAGATCTTATCCAGGAAGGAAATCTTGGCCTTATGGTAGCTGTTGATAAATATGACTATAAAAAAGGCTTTAAGTTTTCAACTTATGCTACCTGGTGGATAAGACAGGCAATAACAAGGTCTATAGCGGACCAGGCAAGGACAATTAGAGTCCCTGTCCATATAGCGGAGAAAATTAACAAATTAATAAGAGTCCAGAGGCAGTTGATTCAAGAATTTGGTAGAGACCCATCGCCTGAAGAGATTTCAGAAAAAATGGATTTTACTTCTGACAAGGTAAGAGAAATAATAAAAGTCAGCCAGCAACCTGTTTCGCTTGAAACACCAATTGGTGATGAGGGTGATAGTCATTTAGGAGATTTTGTAGAAGATTTAGATATTGAAGCTCCATTGGATGCCGCAACATTTACTCTGTGCCAGGATCAATTACAGGAAGTATTAAATACTCTTACTTACAGGGAAAGAAGAATCTTACAACTCAGGTTTGGATTACAGGACGGTCATCCGAGGACGCTTGAAGAGGTTGGAAGGGAATTTAGCGTTACTAGAGAAAGGATCAGACAAATAGAATTTAAAACCTTAACCAAACTAAGAAATTCAAGAAGAAGTGCAGTCTTAAAGGATTATTTGGTTTAGTTTTTATACGTAACTATCTCTATAAAGGATTTTAAACTATAAAAAATTCTGGTTATAGATCGGGGAATTTTATTAGATTAATATTAGCAAAAAATGGAGGAGTCTTAAATGGGTGATAAGAGTCCAAGAGACAAAGGGAAAAAAAAGACTAAGAAAAAAGATAAAAAGGTCAAAACTTAAATAATTTTAGTGATTTTTCAAATGTAAGTTCAGGAAAAATATTATTTTATTCTTTTGCCCAGAGGTTGGACAATATTAAATTAAATGTAAGCCTTAGTTTCCCATATTCAACATTTTGCTCATTCTGTTACTAAAAGCATTACTTCAACCTGTATAGGAATTGCAGTAGACAATGGTTTTATAAAAAGTGTTGACCAGTCTATATTTGATTACTGATGGGAAAGATAAAATTACTATCGAACATCTTCTTACTATGACATCCGGACTTAAGTGGGATGAGTGGAATGCATCATATATAAGTACGGAAAATGATACGGGTAAGCTATGGTTTTCTTGTGAAGATCCAATCACTTGCGTTTTAGAGGCACCTCTTATAAGCGGACCTAAAACTAGCCAAGAGATATGGTTAAAATTGGTGCTACATTCCTAAATAATGGAATCTTTGATGGGAAACAAATTGTCTCAGAGCAGTGGATAGAAAAAAGTGCTACTCCATATCAAGGTAATACAAGTATTAAGCTCCCGGGCGAAGATTTTGGAAAAGTAGGTTATGCATATACCTGGTGGACAAAAGACTACTCTTATTCAGATAAAGATATAAATATGTTTTGGGCTAATGGTCCATAATTTAAAGATTCTTGAGAAATACATTTTACCTGCTATCAAATGATTTTTTATTAAGACATATTAGACAAATGTATCTTACTGGGTGCTCCGAGTTACGAAATTTCGAACCATTTTTTGAAGGAATTAATAAGAATTAAGAAAGATATTTACTACATTACCAGTATTCAGCTTCAGAGATAGGGAAAAGAGTAACCTGTTTAAACAAAGTATTTTTTGCGCCCAGCAGTATGAGTTCTATCAATTCAGAAATCTCTTCAACCTTCATGAGTTGGTCTTTTGATTCGTGTATATGATGTTCAATTTTATCCCAAAATGGCGTATCCATGCCTCCAGGACAAAGAGTGACAACATGGATATTGTATGGAGCTAAATATTTTGACATAGAATCTGCAAAACCTCTCTGGCCATGTTTTGCTGCAAAGTAAATACCATTTGAATTCAGACCCCTGAGCGCTGAAGTGGATGTTATGTTTATTATGCAGCCACTATTAGCTTTCATCATCACCGGTGCAATATGGCGGGTAAAATAAATGGTCCCCTTTAAAATTGTATCCAGCTCAGCGTCGATCATCTCTTTTGTCATTTTTTCGATAGGTTCTTCGCTTTTTATTCCAGCATTATTGATAAGTATATCTATCTTACCGAATTTTTTAACGACTGATTCAGTCATAGCTGCAATCGAGTCATAGTCCGATACATCCATTTATTTTTCTAAGTGGCTGCCCAGAGCTTACAATAGTAAGAACTTTTAAAGTAGAAATTAAAATTGATTATTGATTGTTTTATAGAAAGTCAATTAAAAGTAGCTAACCAAAACAAACAAAATTAAAACCAGCATTATCGCTATAGGATAATATTTTTATACTAGAACTAAGTTTCCTAACTTGGTTATTATCGCTCAACTATGACAACTACTATATTGGGGCCACTGACAGCCCCAATATGTGAAACCTCAAATCACTTTCTATACTATCAGAAGATTTAAGAGTTTTTCTGTTAGAGATTTTTAATTCTTGTAGCAAGGAGAAGTAGAACTGCCGATGCTAATACGAACCAGAAGGAATATGTAGATAAGAACGGAACATTCGTAAAATTACCAATAATCCCCAAGACTGCAAGAACCAGTGCTATCCACCATGTTATATTTTTTGGCGCTGATGGACCTGATGAACGACTCATTTGAGTACCTCCTTTATTATTTTTATTGCTTTTTTTACTAAATATTTATCAAATCTAAATCTTTAATTAGCTACTCTATATTTTATTTTCCGCCTGTTCTTCTTTTTTAATCTCTTTTGGCTCTTCTTTTATTACATTTTTTCTTTTATCAAGAAAACCTAAAATTATGCTTACAATTCCTACCCCTATTAAAACTATAGATAGCCACAAACCCAGGGTCATAGCAGGAAAGAGTGTAAGAATTCCCACAATAGCTATAATCACTCCAACAATAATCAATATAACCTTACTCATAATATTTCCCTTCTTATTAATGATTTATTATATTTAACCTCAAATTATATATAACTATTAATCAAAAAAATCATAATATGCAATTAAAAATGCATTCTTCATAGTTTCGACAGAAATATCCAAGCTAAAGGCAGTGGCATTTTAGACAATTTCAGTTTACGGTGAAGACCAAAGCCAAAAAATACCAATATAGGCAAGATAAAACCTCCAATGATTAATATAATATTCACCGTTTTCCCTTTCTTATTTAATTTTTAAATCAGGGCAGAAAACTTTAATGTCTTCTCACACCTATAAATAGCACCAGGCCGCCTACGACTATTTCCAGTATTGCACGCCACAACTCTACATGGGCCCAGCCAATTGATGGGAAAAGACCCAGTATCCCCACTACAAGCAATACAATTGCTGCGATGATTAAAATAAATCTCATGATTTTTCCTTTCTTACTTTATGATAGTTAATTAAATACTATATATTTATCATTATCCTCTGTACCTATCCTTGAAATCTCTTTATCAAAATATCTATATACATTATCGATTTCTTCCCAGAAGCCGGTTTCTGCAAGATAAGCCTTACTTTCTATTTCATTAAGCTCTTTAACAGGAGCATTTTCATTATACTTTTTAAAAAAGAGCTCTCGGTAGGAGACATCCTCAACAGCAAGGTCATATGCTTTTGCGGCAATGGCAGGGGGTTTGATATTTTCCAGTCTAACTTTAAACTCACAGTACCTCTGTTCCAGTTCTTTAGAACACCGGGTCTTTTCTTCCAGGACAGTGCTGCTGTTAAAATCATAAAGCACAGGAGATGTCCTGTTTATATGATCAGACCATATAGGAAAGAATTCATCACTGAATGACTTAAATTCCTTCAACTCATCTTTAAACTCTGAAAAAGTAACCTGTTTTTCAATCTCTAAGCTTTTTACTGCCAGGATATCATTGTTAAAGCTTTGCTCTTTATACTGGCTGTAATCTTTTTTGGCACAACCTATTAAAATGATTAAAACACAAACCAATACTACAATCAGAATTTTTATAAAAGGTTTCATATTTTCTTATCAGTAATTTTTAATCTATATTTTTTATTAAAGTCTTAATTTAAAAATCTTTTTTGCTCTTTTTTTAAAAATCCAAGCATGGAAGCATAAAAATCCTCAGCAGAATCCCCCTTTAAGATAAAGTTATCAATACCTATCTCCTGGTATTTTTTTTCCAGTTCTGGATCGATGCTCAATATTAGTATAGACATGTCAGGATACAGTTCCTGTATACCAGGCACTGCTTCTCTTGTCTTGTGGTCCACAAAACCTCCATTTATAATAAGTACATCCGGCTTTTCTTTTTTTAGTTCTGGATATAAACTGCTGACTTTGTCTACATGCTGGATAAGACCTATTTCTTTGAGTGCAGAATCTTTTATAGTAGTAATGACAAGCATTAGAGCTGAAACTAAATTTTTACTTTTTTCGGCTAGTAGTATTTTCATTTTTTACTTTAGTATAATAGCGCAGCACGATAATAGTAACGGTGGGGTGTGTAGTATTTTAGTGGGTGTTAATGCTAAGTATTAACCTGGTAATTTCACCAGTTTTTGTTCAAGAATAGTCTTTAACTTAGTAATTCTATTAATTCAAAATAGCGATTTTAAAATTGTGAAAGCAGTGCCGTATCTGTTCCCCTGAAGCCAAGTATCGCTGACACGATAATTATTGCGATGACTATTATTCCAAATATCCAGAATATTTTCATATTAACGACTTTCTAATAACCTAACTAAGCTCTTTTTAACCGATCCCTATGACGATATCCGGCACCAGTATGAGACGAGATATCCAGAACTATCCCTATGCCAATAAGAACCCAGTCAAAACCACTAATACCTGGACTTAAGTACCAGCCAATTAGAAAGAAAATCATTGTAAAGGGTGCAAAAAGAGCAAAAAGAAGAGGCCAGACCCAGGCATTGAAAGCTGAGCTAAATAGGCCAGGATTAATTAGCCACCATACAAGTATTGCTAATCGAGGACCAAAAAGTATAAATACTGTGGCAGCACAACACATTTTTTATCTTTCCAAATAAAAATAAATTTTCATAAAAGTGTTTTCTTACCTGATAATGGCTAAAACAACCATTATGACCAAAAAGGCTATAAAAACAAAAAAGAGGATCTTTAGAATCCCCCAGCCTGCTCTATTGGCTCCTCTAAAACCAAAAATACCGGAAAAAATTATCAATACTACTGCTATGATTGCCAAAATCCAAAAGATACTCATACTCTACTCCTCTCTGTTACTTTTTTCCTATCGTTTTTATAGATTTACTTTATTGCGTCTTTTAGTTCTATAACTTTCTTTTTACCGGATTCTGCCATTTCCTTTGTTTTTTCCACTACATCCGAGACACTTTCTTTTCCCATCTCCATGATTTTTTCACCAGTATCCATTAAGTCTTTTCTTGTTTCTTTTCCTGATTTAGGTGCAAATAACATTCCGATTAATATGCCTGCAGCAAGACCTGTAAAAAGTGCTATTGCTGTGCTTTTCATTGTTTAACTCCTCATATTTATTTTTTTTTAAAATTCATCAAGTATTAATTTGGACTACCCAGATGTACAAAATTTCATACCTTTTTTAATTGCAATGGTTAGAATTAAGGATTTCAACTTTAATCACGAAAATACAGGCTACTGAAATGAAGACCTGTTATTGAGCTGCTTATAATATAAGGAATACCTGAAGGTCTTTTAAACAGAGCCCATAGTAAGAGTCCCCAGTAATAAAGTTTACCTCTATAGACGATTCCTGAAAACCATAATGAAGAAAGCAAAGCTTTAATATGATAAATATGAAGTCTTTGCGTGTACCTTGGTGACGGTTTTATACTCTCTTAGGAAAATCTTTACCCGCTGGTAATATACTCTGGGAGAATAAATCGTTTTCATTATTTTTTTATAACCTTCAATCAAAGTAGAAAGATCCATTTTCGGTTTAAAATTTATTTCTTCAGAAGTATTGTTTCCTGAAGATTCTTCAACCAGACGGCCAGCTTCTTTTAGCCTTTGATAAAGCTTTGTTTTTGGTAAAGCATTAAGCAAGCCTACCATGGCCGTTACAATACCGCTTTGCTGGATAAAATCTATCTGGCTCTGGAAAATTGAAGGTTTATCATTATCAAAACCCACAATAAAACCACCCTGTACTATAAACCCTGCATTCTGTAATTTTTTAACCGCAGCAACGAGGTTACGATTTTTATTTTGATGTTTATTGCACTCTTCTAGACTCTGTTTGTCTCGGACTTTCTATACCAATAAAAAGGGTACTTATACCTGCCCTTATCATCATATTTATCAATTGCGGCTTGTCTGACAGGTCTATTGATACCTGGGTATTAAAAACAAATGGAAAATTTCTTTTTTCCTGCCACTCTATAATTGCAGGTAGTATCTCTTTTTCCATTTCTAATTTATTGCCTATAAAATTATCATCGACAAAAAATACACTGCCTCTCCATCCCCATTGGTACAAAGCCTCCAGCTCACCTATAACCTGCTTTTTAGTTTTTGTTCGTGGAAACCTTCCATTAAGCCTGACAATATCACAGAATTCACAATTATACGGGCAACCCCGTGAGATCTGGACACACATGGAACTATAAAATCTCTTATCTATTAATGCCCATTCTGGAATCACCGATGTACGGATATCAGGAAAATCTGCAGCCTGATAGATTTTTTTTGCATTTCCTGTAGCAATATCTTTTAAGAACTCATAAAGGTTTTCTTCTGCTTCACCAAGTACAAGATGGTCTACATCGTCAGTGAACTCTTCCCAACCTGTAGTAAAAAGTGGGCCTCCTGCAACAATAGGTTTCCCAAACTCTTTGACTTTTTTAATAACTGTCCTTTACTGACTCTTTCTGGACTATCATGGCACTTATAAAGACCATATCTGCCCATTTTATATCCTCGTCTGTAAGCTTTGACTACATTCATATCTATTACTTTTTTTTTCCAGGAGGATGGGAGCATTGCTGCCACTGTAAGCAAGTCCAAATGGCGGATAAGCTGCCTTCTTTCCAATAAATTTCAGTATGTTTTTAAAACTCCAGAATGAGTTGGGGTACTGGGGATAAATAAAAAGGATTTTTTTAGAGTTATGATTTATTCCGTCTGTCAGGACTTTATCTTTAGAAACCTGGTTTTTACTTTTTTCGGCAAGCAGTATTTTCATTTTTTAATTTAGTATAATAGCGCAGCATGAAAATAGTAACGGTGGGGTCTATAGTATTTCAGTGGGTGTTATGGCCAGTCTTAACCTGGTAATTTCACCAGTTTTTGTTTTAAAGCAAGATAAGCTGCTTCAGTTCTTTTAGAGACGCCTAACTTACTTAATATATTGCTGACATGAAATTGAACTGTCGAACTGCTAAGAAAAAGCCTTTCTGCAATTTGCTTATTGGAAAGGCCCTCTACTATAAGGACAGAGTATTTCTTTTTCACGGCTGAGTCAGTTTGATATTTTCATTATCTTTTTCCTTAGCTCTGAAAGCAAGATCCTTGTAGCCTGGGACGAAAGAATAAGATCTTTCCTTTATATACATCTTTAATTGTCTTAATTAGCTTTTCAGCTGATATATTTTTTAATATATAGCTAACTGCTCCGGCTTTAAGTGATTTTTTTATAAGATCCTTATCATTAAAACTTGTCAATGCAATAATTTTTATATCCGGCCAATCTCTTAATGATTTGCTTGTCGCCTCCGAACCATCAAGGACTGGCATAACCATATCCATAAGTACTATATCGGGCCTGTACTTGCCGCACATCTCAATTGCTTCTTTTCCGTTTTCTGCTTCTGCGACCAGAAGTATTTCATCGTAGGCTTCAAATACTGTCTTAATACCATGCCGAACCAGCGGATGATCATCAACTATCATTACCTTAATTTTATTTTTTTTGCCCATAGTTTTTTTTATTATTATTATAAATAACCGATATTTTGGTGCCTTTGCCCGGACTGCTTTCTATATCAAGGGAAGCTCCTATTATTTTTGCCCGTTCTTTCATTATTATAAGTCCTAAATTTTCATCAGAGTTTGATCTTTAATATTAAACCCTACTCCATTATCCTCTATATCCAGGGTAATTTTATCAGGAAGACTTTTTAGTACCAACTTAGCTTTAGTAGCACGACGAATGCTTGGCGATATTGTTTAATGCTTCCTGGGCAATGCGGTAAAAACTAAGTTCAACCCTGTGGGAATACCCATATTTTTTTACTATTTTCACAGATATAGGGATTTTAGTTTTTATGCCCATAGACTTTACCAGCTCCTTTATATGTTCTGCTAGGTCTTCGTTTTTAAAGGAGGACGGCCTCAGGTCAAAAAGCAGGGCACGCATTTCTGTAAGTGCAACATTATTTAACATCCTTATTTCATTTAATCTCTCTAATCACTGATCTCAGGGTCTTTTTTCCATAGTTTGGGCAGGACTTCTGCAATAAGATTTGCTGAAAAAAGGGTTTGGGTTACTGTATCATGCAGCTCTCTGGCTATATAATTCCTGTCATCTAGAAAGGATTTCTTTTTTATCTGTTTTCTGTTTGGATTTTTCTTGCCTTTTTCTGTCTGTTATATCATTTCCATAAATATTATAATAATTTTCATCTTTTACTTTTACTATGCTGAATTCATAAGATAAATACCGATTTTACGCTCCAAAGTCATAAGGCTCTTATTTTTCTTTTCTATTGAAGCCTTTACAGAAGTCAATTAGCTTTTTAGGGATTTTTTTACCTTTTATACCCAACTTTTCTAATATGATTTTTCCAGGTTCATTTGCATAAATAATTCTAAGCTTATTGCTTACTCTAAATATGGGGTTAGGGTTTTCCTGGGGAAATCTTGACAGATCAATAATTTCTTTTTGTGCCTTCTTCTTTAATTTTTCAATAGAATCTCTTCTATTTATATCTTCGGTCATCTGTTAATTTAACAAGCGATATTTTATACAGTTAATTTTACCTATTAATTTTAACAGTTGCAAAAAGAAATATTATGTTCTAATTAACTACATTTAAATAAATCAAGTCAGACGATTCTACAGTTATTTATCTTAGTTATTTTTTATTTGAAGGATTTTAAATATTTGAAGAAATAAGAAAGTTCTCTTGCTTAATTAAAACAATCCTGCAAGTACCACCCACACACTAAGGGACCCCCGCTAAAGCAAAGATGGTAATTCAAATAAAGAGGTTCT
>CAWKAO010000003.1:0-707984 GCA_963847665.1 uncultured Actinomycetes bacterium | reverse complement strand
ATCAAGTATTAATTTGGACTACCCAGATGTACAAAATTTCATACCTTTTTTAATTGCAATGGTTAGAATTAAGGATTTCAACTTTAATTACGAAAATACAGGCTACTGAAATGAAGACCTGTTATTGAGCTGCTTATAACATAAGGAATACCTGAAGGTCTTTTAAACAGGGCCCATAGTAAGAGTCCCCAGTAATAAAGCTTACCTCTATATATACGATTCCTGAAAACCATAATGAAGAAAGCAAAGCTTTAATATAATAAATATTAAGTCTTTGCGTGTACCTTGGTGACGGTTTTATACTCTCTCAGGAAAATCTTTACCCGCTGGTAATAAACTTTGGGAGAATAAATCGTTTTCATTATTTTTTTATAACCTTCAGTCAAAGTAGAAAGATCCATTTTCGGTATAAAATTTATTTCTTCAGAAGTATTGTTTCCTGAAGATTCTTCAACCAGACGGCCAGCTTCTTTTAACCTTTGATAAAGTTTTGTTTTTGGTAAAGCATTGAGTAATCCTACCATGGCCATTACGATACCGCTTTTCTGGATAAAATCTATCTGGTTCTGGAAAATTGAAGGTTCATCATTATCAAAACCCACAATGAAACCGCCCTGGACTATAAACCCCGAATTCTGTAATTTTTTAACCGCAGCAACTAAGTCACAATTTTTATTTTGATGTTTATTACACTCTTCGAGACTCTGTTTACTCGGACTTTCTATACCAATAAAAAGAGTATTGATACCTGCTCTTATCATCATATTTATCATTTGTGGTTTGGCTGACAAGTCTATTGATACCTGAGTATTAAAAATAAATGGAAAATTTCTTTTTTCCTGCCATTCTATGATTGCAGGCAGTATCTCTTTTTCCATTTTTGATTTATTGCCTATAAAATTATCATCTACAAAAAATACACTGCCTCTCCATCCCCATTGGTACAAAGCCTCCAGCTCACCTATAATCTGATTTTTAGTTTTTGTTCTTGGAAACCTTCCATTAAGCCTTACAATATCACAGAATTCACAACTATACGGGCAACCCCGGGAGATCTGGACACACATGGAACTATAAAATCTCTTATCTACTAATGCCCATTCTGGAATCACCGATGTACGGATATCAGGAAAATCTGTAGCCTGATAGATTTTTTTTGCATTTCCTGTAGCAATATCTCTTAAGAACTTATAGAGGTTTTCTTCAGCTTCACCAAGTACAAGATGGTCTACATCGCCAATGAACTCTTCCCAACCTGTAGTAAAAAGTGGACCTCCTGCAACAATAGGTTTCCCAAATTCTTTGACTTTTTTAATAACTGTCCTTACTGACTCTTTCTGGACTATCATGGCACTTATAAAGACCATATCGGCCCATTTTATATCCTCGTCTGCAAGCTTTGCTATATTCATATCTATCACTTTTTTTTTCCAGGAGGATGGAAGCATTGATGCCACTGTAAGCAATCCAAATGGCGGATAAGCTGCCTTCTTTCCAATGAATTTCAGTATGTTTTTAAAACTCCAGAATGAGTTGGGATATTGGGGATAGATAAAAAGGATTTTTCTTGAGTCTTGACACATTTCGTCTGCTAGGACTTTATTTTTAGATTCTTGGCTTGTTATTACTTTATAACGGCAGGAAGATATCGATTGCCGATCTTTAACTATATTTTTATTGTTTTTTGCAGTACTCATATTAAATTAATACCAGTTTAAGTAAAGTAGTTAGTACCAGCATTAGAGCTGAAACCAGATTTTTACTTTTTTCGGCTAGTAGTATTTTCATTTTTTACTTTAGTATAATAGCGCAGCAGACAATAGTAACGGTGGGGTGTGTAGTATTTCAGTGGGTGTTATTGCCAAGTATTATCCTGGTAATTTCACCAGTTTTTGTTTAAGGGCAAGATAGGCTGCTTCAGTTCTCTTAGAAACGCCTAACTTACCCAGTATATTACTGACATGAAACTGAACAGTGGAACTACTAAGAAAGAGCCTTTCTGCAATTTGCTTATTGGACAGGCCCTCTACTATAAGGACAAGTATTTCTTTTTCACGGCCAGTCAGTTTGATATTTTTATTATCTTTTTCCTGCAGCTCTGAAAGCAAGATCTTAGTAGCCTGGGACGAAAGTACGATCTTTCCTTGATATATGTCTTTAATTGTTTTGATCAGCTTTTCAGCTGATATGTTTTTTAAAATATAGCTAACTGCTCCGGCCTTAAGCGATTCTTTGATAAGATCCTTATCATTAAAACTTGTCAGTGCAATAATTTTTATATCTGGCCAATTCTTAATCAATTGGCTTGTTGCAGCTGCTCCATCAAGGACTGGCATAACCATATCCATAAGTACTATATCGGGCCTGTACTTGCCGCACATCTCAATTGCTTCTTTTCCGTTTTCTGCTTCTGCGACAAGAAGTATTTCATCATAGGCTTCAAATACTGTTTTGATACCATGACGAACAAGCGGATGATCATCAACTATCATTACCTTAATTTTATTATTTTTGCCCATAGTTTTTTTTATTATTATTGTAAATGACCGATACTTTGGTGCCATTGCCCGGACTGCTTTTTATATTAAGGAAAGCTCCTATTATTTTTGCCCTTTCCTTCATTATTACCAGTCCAAAATTTTCAGAGTTTGCATCCTTAATACTAAACCCTACTCCATTATCTTCTATATCCAATGTAATTTTATCAGAAAGACTTTTTAGCACCAACTTAGCTTTAGTAGCAGACGAATGTTTGGCGATATTGTTTAATGCTTCCTGGGCAATGCGATAAAAACTAAGTTCAACCCTGTGGGAATACTCATATTTTTTTACTATTTCCATTGATATAGGGATTTTAGTTTTTATGCCCATAGATTTTACCAGCTCCTTTATATGTTCTGCCAGGTCTTCGTTTTGAAAAGCGGAGGGTTTTAGATCATAAAGCAAGGCACGCATCTCTGTAAGCGCAAGATTATTTAACATCCTTATTTCATCTAATCTATCAATTACTGTCTCGGGGTCTTTTTTCCACAGTTTTGGAAGTACTTCTGCAATAAGATTTGCAGAAAAAAGAGTTTGGGTCACTGTATCATGTAGCTCCCTGGCTATATAGTTTCTATCATCAGAAAGGATTGTCTTCTTATCTGTTTTTTGTCTTAATTTTTCTTGCCTTTTTCTGCCTGTTATATCAGTTCCATAAACATTGTAATAATGCTCATCCTTTACTTTTACTATGCTGAATTCATAGATTAAATCACCGATTTTGTACTCCAAAGCAAAAAGGCTCTCATTTTTCTTTTTTATTGAAGCCTTTAAAAAAGTCAATCAGCTTTTTAGGGATTTTTTTATCTTGTATCCCCAACTTTTCTAATATGGTTTCTGCAGGTGCATTTGCATAAATAATCCTAAGATCATTGCCTATTCTAAGTACCGGATTGGGGTTTTCTTGAGGAAATTTTGACAGGTCAATAATTTCTTTTTGTCCTCTTTTTGTTTAATTGGATCTTTTCTCTTTATATCTTCGGTCATTTGTTAATTTAGCAAGCGATATTTATATATTATTTTACCTATTAATTTTACCAGTTGCAAAAAGAAATATTATGTTCTAATTAACTACATTTAAATAAATCAAGTCAGACGATTCTACAGTTATTTATCTTAGTTATTTTTTATTTGAAGGATTTTAAATATTTGAAGAAATAAGAAAGTTCTCTTGCTTAATTAAAACAATCCTGCAAGTGCCACCCACACACTTGGCGACCCCCGCTAAAGCAAAGATGGTAATTCAAATAAAGAGGTTCTTGTAATTACCATGACTGGCTGGCCAAGGTAAGCGAGGTTAGAACCTGTATTTACTTCTGCAAATTTAAATAAATTTTATATAAGTAGTATAATTTCAATTAACCTATCATAAATAATGCTTCCAAGGAGGTATTATGAAAATAAATAAGCTTCTTGCATTAGTATCTATAACACTTTCAATTTTTTTATTCTCCACAGCAGCAATTTGCAATCAATGTAGTGTTACAGATTCAACAGAGGAGGTACCTATTATAGAGTCAACAGATGATTTAAATGGTGAATCAATACAAGATCTTGATACAGAACATGCCGAAGAGGATGGAGTTGGAGATATAGATATATCTAATGAAAATACTCCTCCAGAGATTGATGCAATAACTATAACAATAGGAGATGACCCTCAGAGTTTTGATGTTTTTGATCCTGAGGTACAGGAAGACATATTGCAACATGTTCCAGGATATATAGAGAGCAATGTATATATAGAAGCAAGTGATGCTGATGGTGACGAGCTTCTATATTTTGCCAGTGATAGTATTGGCAATTCATATGAGGTTATAAAAAATGATAATAACAACTCAGTCTTTAACTTGTTTTCTCCAGAAGAATCAGGTCCATTAGTATTGACAATAAGGGTCATGGATGAAAATGGGGCAGAAGCTCAATATGATATAAATTTAAATGTTTATAATCGCGAGGTTGCAAGAGCAGCTTTCTTGGGTGATCCTAATCTAAATCTTTGCGGCTACATTGAAAAAGACACCAGTATAGTTACACGAATAGTATGGGTGGGAGATAGTGCCTCAGATAGAGAGCTTAAAGGATACATAAGTTTTGATATCAGCATGTTTGCAGATAGTAGTAGAGGAGTTGATGGTGCAGTGCTCAGGTTATACAATATTATCCACTCAAATGACCCAACTTTTGCAGACAGTCTGGTCATTAAGGCATACCGCTTCGGTAATGAATTGACCTATGAGGATTGGGAAATAGCCGGTACACACCTGGCTTCAGTTTCCACTGAAGGGTTAACAGAAATAGTTATAGAGAATAGTAGTTTAACCAACAGTGTTCGTGAAGCAGTAACAAATTATGGTGATTATTTTCAAATAAAGATAGGGCTTAGCAGCCCATCAAATGGGGACAGTATAGCAGATTTGTTTAATATTGATCTAAACCATGCAGAGTTATTAATTTTGCCTGAGGATTAAGTTTAGCGACATAACTTTCAAATGCTGGACAGTTAGTGTCGTATACCAATAATTGGGTATGAAGCCTATCCTTATACTAATTTATGTATTTATGCATTTGCAACTAGTGGTAGACCATACCGTACCATAGCAAGAACTTTTAAAATCAGGATTGAGATTGAATATTGATTGTCTTGTGTGGCTGGGGAGGCAGGATTCGAACCTACGATCGCGGGACCAAAACCCGCTGCCTTACCACTTGGCTACTCCCCAAATTTTAAATAGATCAAATAAATAACAGAGATTATTTAAGCAAAATAATTGAAATTAATAAAGAGGAGATTGTCAACTTTGTATATCTTGGCTGGATGGTGTAGTGTACGAAAGAAATACTCTCTCTGTAATTTTTTGCATCCCTTCAAACACCTTCCTGGCGACTTTTAAATCCTGGCAAAATGCAAATACTGCAGGACCGCTGCCTGTCATCTGTGAGGAAAATGCACCAAGTTTAATAGCATTCTCTATTAGAGTAACGATCATTTTGTCTTCGTTTATTACAACTCTTTCAAGATCATTAGAAAGACAGGTAAAAAAATTACCATAGTCTTTATTGATCAGGTCCTTTACAAGATTTTTATGCACAGGATTCTTCTTCAGTTCCAATAAGGTCGAATTTATCATAAACATCTCCTGATAAAAACTTTTTTCCATTTATTGCGATTATAACCCAGTAAAAGGGAAGAGCCGGGAGCCTGGATATTTTTTCTCCTCTACCTTCTACTAGAGCTGTACCTCCCTCTATACAAAATGGTACATCAGACCCTACTTCACCTCCGAGTTTTTTCATATCTTCATCAGATAACTTTAGATCAAAGAGCTCATTTATGGCAACTATCGTGGCTGCAGCATTGGTGCTTCCGCCTGCCAGCCCGGCACCGATCGGAATACTTTTGTTTATATTGATTTTTATTCTATATTGATCCATAAGTCCAAAATTTCTAAGCATCAGTAGCGCCGCTTTGTGTACAAGATTTTTTTCATTCAAGGGTATCTCCATATTATTGCATGATATCGAAATACCATTACCATTGTCAGGGTTTTCTTGATGACCGGAATTGGTATTTACTTCAAAATGAAGTTCATCAGAAAGGCTGACACTCTGCATGATCGACTTTATTTCATGGTAGCCGTCAGGTCTTAAGATTTTGGATACATTTAAATAAAGATTTATCTTTGCAGCAGAACTAATGGATAGTTTTTTATTACTCGTCATATTATTTTTTTAAAGACAAATATAAATTTATGTAATCGCTTAAAGCCAGACTTTCAGCTCTTACAGAAGTGTCTTTTCCGATACCATGTAGCATTTTAACTATTAAATCTATTTTGTCAACTAAAGATGCCCTGCCCGAATTTTGAATAGAATTTATCATTTTCTTTCTTCTGTGTAAAAAACATGCATCTATAAAATTAAAGAAATCTTCAATATCAATATTGTTTGTCTTTTTTTTGGTCACTTTCTTTTTATGGATCTCAATAAAAACTGAGTCTACGTGAGGGACTGGTATAAAACAGCTTCTTGAAATAGGAAAAACTGTCTTAAATTCAGCAAGATAGCTGGTTTTTACTGAATAAGCATTGTAATTGCTATCACCAGGTCCCGCCATTAATCTTGCTGCAATATCTTTCTGAATCGTAAAATACATCTTTTCTATATTTTCTGCCTTAAGCAGTATTTTTAGGATCAATGGTGCCGCTATTTTATAGGGCAGGTTGGAGACTATTTTTTTAATACTATTTTTTTCCGAGATATCTTTGTAATCTATCTTCATGGCATCAGCTTCTACAAGGCTTATCTGCCCCCCGATCTTATCACTGAAAACATCCTTAAAAGCAATGCTCAGATCCCGGTCTATTTCGATGCAGATGATCTTTTTTACTGTTTGAACTAGTATATCTGTAAGTGAACCTATGCCACATCCTATCTCTATTATAGATTCGTCTTTTTTAAGCTGCGCAGAACGGACGATCTTTTTAAGTATATTTGTATCTATCAAGAAATTCTGGCCAAGACTTTTCTTTAACTTTATGCCGTATTTTTTAAGTATCTTTACAGTGTTGCCAGGAGAGCTTATATAGTTGTGATTTTGCAGATTTTTTTTAATTGAGTATTGTATTATTTTTGGTTTTTCTTTAGACATTATTTTAGATCAAAAAATTTCACAGCATTCCGGGATGTAGTCTTTGCTACCTCCTCAATACTGATATCCTTTATTTCTGCGATCCTTGATGCAATGAATTTGACAAAACCTGGATAATTCTCCTGCCCCCTTTTCTGCTGAGGCGCAAGAAAAGGTGCATCAGTTTCAAGAAACATCCTTTCAATAGGTACTTCCCTGACTGTCTCTGAAAGGGCTTTTGCATTGGGAAAGGTTATGACCCCGGTAAAAGAAATATGAAAGCCGAGCTCAATGCATTCCAGTGCAAATCCAGTACTTCCTGAGAAGCAATGTATGACGGCCCTGAATTTTTTATCAGCAGCATATGACTTTAAGATTTCAAGAGTATCGTCATGAGCTTCCCTGTCATGGATCACCACAGGAAGATCGTTTTGCAGTGCCAGCTCTATCTGGGAAATAAATGCTTTTTTCTGGTCTTCCCTGGGGCTTAGATTCCTGAAATAGTCGAAGCCTATTTCACCTACAGCTACGATTTTTTCATTCTCATTAATGATCTGTCTTAACAAACTTATATCGTGATCGCTAAACCCCTCTACATCGTGAGGGTGTATACCTGCAGATGCGAAAACATTTGGATATAATCCTGAATATTCTGCGGCTTTTCTACTGCCCGAGAGGCTGGAACCTATATTGATTATGTATTTCACACCCTCTTTTATTGATTCTTCCACAGCAAAATCCGGGGTCATTTGTTTGAGCATATCAAGGTGTGCATGGGTATCTATAAAATAGAAGTCCTGTTTTGTTTCCATGTTATTTTTACCCTATTTTTCGTCTTCTATTCTGGGAAATAATATCTCCCTCTTGCCGATCCTGGTCCCACCGGTAAAATCACCCCAATTGCTATACTCTTCAATTGTAATATCGTCAAGTTTTTTTTCTATTCCAAGCTGGTCAAATATTTTCTGGCACACCCAGGGCATAAACGGGAAGACAAGTATTGCTGAAAGCCTGATCGATTCAGCGAGACTGTAAAGTACATCATCAAGCCTTGTGACGTCACCTGTATCTGTACTGCGGGCCAGTTCCCAGGGTCTGCTGTCTTCAATATACTTATTTGCTGCATTTATGAAATCCCATATTGCAGCGAGTGCCTCAGAATAATTAATATCATTTATTGACTTTATAGTATCGGCCTTTGTTTTTTCCCATTTCGTCTTCAGCCCAGAGTCTCCAGGTGTTTTCACTGGAATTACATCATCGCGGTATTTTCCTATCATTGCAACCGATCTTGAAACAAGGTTCCCAAAATCGTTACTGAGATCTGCATTATATCTTTTCTTCATTGCCTCTTCAGTAAAAGAGCCGTCGAGCCCGAAAGAGATCTCTCTTGTGAAAAAGTATCTTATCGCATCAGATCCATAGTTCAGAGCCATCTCATCAGGATCAAGGGTAATGCCTTTAGATTTTGATAGCTTTTCTTCCCCCTTCATTATCCAGCCATGTACCGCAATATGCCTTGGTATCTCGACTCCTATTGACATAAGGAGTGCGGGCCATATGACAGCATGAAACTTGAGGATATCCTTGCCTATGTGATGCTGGTCGGCAGGCCAGTACTTTGAAAATAATCTGTCATCCCCCAGGCTGTAACCAAGGGCCGATATATAATTTATTAGAGCATCTACCCATACATAACTATAATGTCCAGAGTCAAAGGGAATGGGTACCCCCCAGGTCACGGATGTCCTTGATATACTGATGTCCTTGAGCCCCTGCTTTAAAAGCCCGAGCACCTCATTTCTTCTTGTTTCAGGAATAATAAAATCAGGATTTTTTTCAATATGCTCTATGAGCTTATCCTGGTATTTCGAAAGCTTGAAAAAATAGTTATCTTCTTTTATTTTTTCGACTTCCCTGGAGCATTGAGGGCATTTTCCTTCCACAAGCTGGGAATCAAGCAGGAAGTTCTCGTCTATAGTGCAATACCAGCCTTCATATGTACTTTTATAAATATCACCGTTTTCCTTAAGCATAAACAGTATGTTCTGGACAGCTTTCTCATGTTCTTTGTCGGTGGTCCTTATGAATTCAGAGTTACTGATATTATAAAGAGTCAGTATTCTTTTCATGTCACCGACCATCTGGTCCACATATTCCTGGGGTGATACTCCCCTGGATTCCGCACTTTTATAGATCTTCTGTCCATGCTCATCAGATCCTGTAAGAAAGTAGGTGTCAAAACCCATCATCCTTTTATATCGTGCCATCACATCGACAAGTATAAACTCATATACCTGGCCAAGATGCAGTTTGGCATTCATGTAGGGAATAGCTGTTGTAATATAGAATTTCTTTTTATCCATAACCCCTCTTTTTTATATGGAGATTTTAAAATCTGGTTGCAATATTATACAATTTTTGTCTGTCTATTTCATATCTTGACTTAATGATCTTTAATGCGCTCTTTTTAGGAATATTATTCCCAAGAAGCTTTAATAACTCTTTTTCTATATCTTTCTCTGTAAAATCACTTATAAGTTCTTTTTGATGGCCCTCGACCACCAGTACAACTTCACCTTTTAACTCTCTTCCTTCTATTTTACTTATGATCTCTGAAATGCTGCCACGGATGGCTTCTTCAAATAATTTTGTCATCTCGCGCGCAATACAGGCCTGTCTGTCTCCCATTTTTGTAAGGATATCATCAAGCAATCCTTTTATCCTGCGCGGTGATTCATAAAATATTAGTGTATATGGCAAAAAAGACAATTCGGATAATTTATCAAGCCGTTTTGATGTTGCCTTTGGAAGAAATCCTGCAAAAAGAAAACTGTCTGCAGGTAGACCGGATAATAAGAGGCCGCTCAGCGCAGCATTTGGACCGGGGATAACTGTCATACCAATATTTTCAGAAATGCACTGGACAAGTAACTTATAACCGGGGTCCTGGATCACAGGAAGTCCTGACTCTGAGACCAGCGCAACAGACAACCCTTCTTTAAGGCTTTGTAAAATTTTGTCTGACTTTTTCTTGCCTGAATGGTCCTGGTAACTGATAATGCTTCCGGATGCCCGGGATATCTCATACCTTGATAGGATCTTTCTTACAGTCCTTGTATCTTCAGCAACTATAATATCGACTTTTTTTAGTGTCTCGATCAAACGAAAGCTTGCATCACTTAGATTGCCGATCGGAGTTGCACATACAAATAGTGTTCCACCGACTGCACTGCCTGCATTACCACCTTTTTTTATTCCATCTTTCATTATTTAAAATCAAAATAATGGGTTTAAACAAATAGGTCCTGTATCTTAAATAAAAAGCTGATCCCTGATTTTTTAAATTATAACAGGAACCAGCTTTATTTATAAATTTTAAGGCAATTTTTGTCTTAATAGACTTATATTGATTATTTTCTTATGTGGCCTTAAATTAATCGATTTTTTTAAATTTTGAACTTGGTGATGCACATACCGGGCACACATCAGGTGGTGCACCTTCAACAGTATTTCCGCATATCTGGCAAACATATATTTCTGTTGCCGGGACATTACCGATGTTGTCCAGATATTTCTGGTAAAGGGCTGCGTGTACCTGCTCCACTGCGTTTGCATTCATAAAGCTATTCTGTGCTTCATCTTCACTATCTGCAGTAGCCTGCTCGATCATAGCCGGGTACATGTTTTTAAACTCAAAGGTCTCACCACCGACTGCCGCCATCAGGTTTTCCTTTGTATCTTTTATCCCTCCCATCGCACGAAGATGTGCATGCGCATGGATTGTTTCTGCATCTGCAGCTGCCCTGAATAATCTGGCTATCTGCGGATACCCCTCCTGATCAGCCTTAGCTGCAAAAGCAAGATATTTTCTGTTAGCCTGTGACTCACCTGCAAAAGCTTCCTTTAAGTTCTCCAGTGTTTTTTTACTGTTATCTTTTAGCATTTTAGCCTCCTTTTAAATCCTTTCAATAAAAAACAGTAATACAGTCAAATAGTAATAGTTATTATAACGCCTATCCTTCGCTATGAATAGCACCAAAATCTCCCGTCAAATAGTATACTACCCTGTCACCTATATTTACTGAATTATCCCCGATTCTTTCAAGGTATCTGGTCAATAATGAGATGTTCGTTACAAGCCTTATATAGTTCTCATCTTTTGAATGGATGGAGTAAATTAAATGATAAATCGTTTTCTGGAGATCATCTATTGTATCATCGATCTTATCCAATTTTGAAGCAAGCTTTGCATCCTTATTTTTAAAAGCTTTTAATGCTTTATCAAGTATTGATTTAACCACATTACCCATTTCATTTATGATGTCGAGTATTTCCTTATTGATATGCTTTTTTTCTTTTAAGTAAAGCCTTTTTGTCAGCTTTGAAATACTTACGCATATATCCCCTATCCTTTCAAGATAGATCACAATTATATACATACTATGTATCAGCCTTAGATCTTTTGCTACAGGTTGGTGTTCAGCCTGGACATACATACAATTTTCTTCAATCTTTATATCATAATCATCTATCTTTGTGTCTCCCTCAATTACATCCTGTGCCATTTCAGTGTCTTCGTTTAAGAGAGCATTTATAGATTTATTTACAGCATCCTGTACAAGACTGCCCATCATTATCAATTCTTCGTTCAATTCGTCCAGCTTTTCATGAAACGTCTTTCTCATTTATACCACCTGATCTAGATCTGAATTTTAATTTCTACAATACCAATATAATAAAAAATTAATTTTTTATCCATACACTAAAGGTTTATTCTTTTCTTCTAAGTCTTGCACGTGTCCTCAATGCTGTGCCGATAATTGCAAAGAACAAGACAAGCATAAGCAATACAAGTGCGGTGCCCCATTGTTTGTCTTCCGGTGGATTGGTCACCTGGGTAGCCAGTGTAAAAAGATGAAACGGTAATGCCATTACCTGGCTGAAGATCGAATTGGGCAGATTGGGCTGTGAAAATGCTGCTACCGTAAACATTATTGGCGCTGTCTCGCCGGCGGCTCTTCCGATACCGATAACCGAGCCTGTTATTATTCCTGGAAAAGCCTGCGGCAGTATGACCTTTATGATAGTCTGCCATTTATTTGCGCCAAGAGCAAGAGAAGCTGCCCTGTAAGAATCCGGTACAGCTTTTATTGCTTCTTCAGTTGAGGTGATTATTACCGGTAAGATCAAAAAAGCCAGAGTAAGTGAACCTGCAAGTATGGACTTGCCAAAACCAAGAAGCAGTACAAAAAAGGCCAGGCCAAATAGACCAAAGACAACTGAAGGTACTCCTGCCATATTTACAATAGATAACCTGATTATTCTTGTAAGCCTGTTTTTCCTTGCATATTCATTCAGGTATATAGCTGCAAAAATACCTATTGGCAGGGATATTATTATTGTACCGATAATAAGGTATAGGGTACCTAGAATAACAGGGAAAATACCTCCTTCCCTCATACCGTTAGAGGGTTTTTGTGAAAGAAATTCCCACGAGATAGCGCCCGCACCTTTTACTATCAGGTATACAATTATACCGATCACAAATGCGACGACTATCAGGGTGATAAATAGAAGCAACGCATAAGCTATCCGCTCATTTATCCTTTTTCTTCTAATGCTTATTGTCCTATTCATTCCAGGCATCAGCTTAGATATTACCTATCCTTTTTATAAAAGTATCTCCAATATAATTAATTGCAAAAGTTATCAGGAACAGAATAAGGCCGATTGCAAAAAGTGCAGAATAATGAAGGCCTCCCTGGGCAGTTTCCCCCATTTCTGCTGCAATTGTGGCAGTTATGGTCCTAACAGGCTGTAAAAGCGAAAAGACGACCCTTGGTGAATTACCTGTGAGCATCAAAACTGTCATAGTCTCACCCACTATCCTGCCGAGTCCAAGCATAACAGCAGCTAATAACCCGGATGATGCTGTTGGGATAACTACTCCTATTGTTGTCTCCCATTTTGTAGCACCGAGAGCAAGGGAAGCATGCCTTAACCTGTCCGGTACAGCATTAATAGCGTCTTCCGAAATCGAGATTATGGTAGGCAGGCTCATAAAAGCCAGCATGATAGCTCCGGCAAGTGCAGTCAACCCGATCGGGAGATCGAATATATTTTTAATGACAGGCGCTATTATCTTTAATCCGATAAATCCTATTACAACGGAAGGAATAGTGGCAAGTATTTCAATAATAGGTTTTAATATTTCTCTCATAAACCTGGGGGCAAGTTCACCAATATATATCGCAGCACCCAGACCAAGTGGTACTGCTAATATTATCGAGGCAAATGTGACCAGCATGGAGCCTGTAATAAGCGGTACAAAACCAAACTTCTCCTTTGTAGGTGACCATTTCAAGCCACTGAAAAAGTCTACAGGAGAGTAATCAATAAAAAACCTTATTGAATTATATAAAAGCAGGGCAAGGATCATCCCCAGGATAATAATGGACAGGATACCTGCGATAAATACTGCTTTTTCAATAAGAAAAAGTCTTACTTTAGAAAATAATGTCCTTTTTATTGACCTATCCCCAGAAGTCATCTTATGTTCCCGATAGTATTGACCTGAATAAATATTACAAATGAATATAAAATAATAATGAGATTATACTAATAAAAAAGAACTAAAAGGTTAAAAAAATGTTAAATTTTCTTTATGGAATCTACTACTTTATAGCCAAGTCCATGTACAGTTCTGATAAATGATTTTCCAAATCCCTTAAATGACATTTTTCCCCTTATCCTCCTGATATGGACATCAAGTGTCCTTGTATCACCAAAATAGTCATCTCCCCATACAATCCTTATGAGGTCGGCTCTTGTAGTCAGATTGTTTATGTTTTTTAAAAGGACAGAGAGAATCTGAAACTCTTTCGGATTTAGCAGAATGATTTCATCATCAATTGATATCTCATGCTTCTCTTCGTCAAGTGTAAGTACGATCTCCTCAAACATGTATTTCTCCTTTAAATGTCTTGATTCGATCTCTTTCTGGAACCTTTCCGTGCGCTTAAAAATGTTCTTTACTCTTGCAAGTAGCTCTCTTATACCGAAAGGTTTGACCATATAATCGTCCGCGCCAAGTTCAAGTCCCAACACTTTATCCAGTTCTTCCCCCTTTGCGCTCAATATCAGCACAGGAAGAGTCTCTGTTCTTTTTATCTGCTTGCATATTTCATAACCATCCATATCAGGTAGCATGAGATCCAGTACGACGAGATCTGGTTTTCTGAAATCGAATTCTTCAAAAAAAGTCTTACCATTAATAAAACTTTTTACATCATATCCATTTTTCTCGAGGTTAAAACTTATGATCTCAAGGATATTCTCTTCATCATCAACGATATATATCAATTTTTTCATCTTAAACACCTGTAGTCTGGTATCATTCCTTTGGTATTATAATCGTAAACCTGGTTTCACTGCCAGGTACACTGGAAACAGTTATTTTCCCCTTGTGAAGCTCAACGATATGTTTGACAATGGAAAGTCCGAGGCCAGAACCTATTTTTCGTGTGGAGAATATATTTTTACCTCTGTAAAATCTCTGGAAAACAAATGGCAGGTCCTTCTTATTGATGCCCACTCCATTGTCTATAATTTCAATTGTGGCATCTGAGTCATTCTGACCTAATATTATTTTTATATTTATACCTTTCCCACCATGAAAAATCGAGTTTTCCAGCAGGTTGCTAAATAATTGCTGGGTCAATTCTTCATCTGTTAATATACTTATAGTGTCCGTGTCATGTTTGAATTCTATCTTGACTCTGTTTTTTTCCGCTAAAAAAGAAAGCGACTCGATGCATTCATCTATTATAGTTACAAGGTCGCAACTCTGTTTTAATATGACATTTCTCTTGTATTCAATATTGGAGAGGTTCAGCACATCCTCTATCAGGTAGCTCAGCCTGTCTACTTCATCCATTGCCTTAATAAGATATTTTTTTATCTTATCTTTATCTTTTAAATCATTTTCTATGGATGTTTCGATATAACCTCTTATTGAAGTCAATGGGGTCCTCATCTCATGAGATACGTTTGCGACAAACTGGCTCCTTAACTTTGAAAACTCCACTTCCTGCGTGGTATTTCTAAAGAGTATAAGCAGGGAATAGTTTTCAAAATCAAGCGGTATGACGTCAACATCAAGAGTCGTGTCCTCATCTCCATAAAACAATATCTCTTTTTTCTGGGGGCTCTTTTTAACTATGGCACCGTCTATCAGGTCTTCCAAATTCTTATTGTTAAACAGCAGAATAGTCTTTGAGCCAATAGCTTTTTCTTTATCAAGATAGAAAAGATTTGCAGCACTGTCATTTATTCTTGCTATTTTTAAACTGCTATCAAGCATAAGAATACCATAGGGTAAGTTACCGATGATGACATCTACCATCCTGATCTGTGCCTTTTCAAGGGACATTATGTCGTGGAGCTCATTCTTTATTTTATCCTGCTCAACTGTTAATTTTTTTATCAGTTGATGCTGGCTTTGCCGTAGAAATAAGAACCAGACAATGAGGGAAATAGTGATAAGTGAAAAAATAATTGTTAATATTTGAAAAAGGTCCATAAGCAATTTAAAAGTGTGGTGGCGAGACGCAGAATTGAACTGCGGACACATGGATTTTCAGTCCACTGCTCTACCAACTGAGCTATCTCGCCATAACTGTTAGAGCTAAATGTTAATCCCTTAAAACATGACACTGTCATGTTTTACAGCATACCTAACTAAATGTTAATCAAATTTACTGGCGGAGCTGACGGGATTCGAACCCGCGACCTCGTGCGTGACAGGCACGTGTCCTAAACCACTAGACGACAGCTCCGCAAAAAAATCATAAATTTTTAAATGGTGGGCGATGTAGGGTTTGAACCTACGACCCCCTGCTTGTAAGGCAGGTGCTCTCCCAGCTGAGCTAATCGCCCTGGTAGCCCGTAGGAGAATCGAACTCCTGCTGGCAGATTGAAAATCTGCTGTCCTAACCCCTAGACGAACGGGCCGAATATTTAAAAATCAAAACACCTATATAATGGTGAGCCGTGAAGGATTCGAACCTTCGACACCCGGATTAAAAGTCCGGTGCTCTACCAACTGAGCTAACGGCCCCCTCTCTGAAGGTACAATGGCACGCAAACGCAAATTTTACTATAGTAAAAAAGTGATGTCAATAAGAACGAGTCTTACGTTATTCAATTGATTTTTTAGAAGAAATATCCTCAGATTTGCTCTTGCTTTTATCGATTATCTCTTCTGCTTTTACTCTGGCTTCAACTACAGCAAACTTGCTTCTGTCCACTGCCTCCTTTAACTGTGATAGGATCCTTCTTCTGAATTTCTTTCCGGATTCGGGGGCAAAAATAAGGCCCAGTATAAAACCTGAGAATGCTGAAAGCATACTAATAATAAAAATATCTCTTATTATTCTCCCACTTGAATTTTTGTTTCTATTTTTTACCATACTAACTAAGTATTATAAATTTATATAAAGCTTATCGCAAGTCAGCCCTTGGGATTATTCGAGGAAATACTTCATTACTTCGGTCCAACCCCGGTTCATCCTCTCTCCCACAATATATACATTATCATATTTTTTTAAACTTTCTTTTATATCGAGACTATCCCTGTTGACTGCATCCGGCATCAGGAAAAATGCACCTACTTCTTCAGCCATCTTCAGGTCCTCCGGTGAGTCTCCGAGAGCGATGCAATCTTTTTTATCCAGGTTTCTTAATCTTCTGTCCAGTTTTATGGCAACTGCTTTATTGACACCCTTTGGGACAAGGTTATAGATCCTCAGATGCTCTACATCAAGATCCACGCTCAGCAGATTGGAAAAACCATTATCCACAAGGGAGAGACCTTCATACCCATTGTCACGCAGCAGCTTGTTTGCCTTTTCAAGGTCGATATCTCCAAAAAAAAGTGCATTATAGGATCTCTCCATGCTCCATTCGAGCTTACTTTCAATTTTTTGCGGGAACTCCCTTTTTAATATATCTATTATTTTTACCAGATCCTTGCCGCCCCTTGTCACCTCATAATGGTAATTATCCTTATCAAATGTGGTATAAACTTTTTTGCCGAGATCATGGACTACTTCACAACCAAGCTCGGGAATATAATTCTTCAGGCCCATGAGCATCGCATTATACCTTAGCTGTAGTTTATTCCTCCCTGAAACGAGGACCAGGTCCCAGCCCTTCTTTTCAAATCTTTCAAGTAGCAATGCACCGTCATAGAAGAAATTTTCATCAGCATCTTTAACCAGGCATCCTTTATCATTGAGCAATGTACCATCAAGATCTGTATAGATGACACGGATCGAAAGGTCACTCTTTAACTTTTCCCTGTAATCATCAAATGATTTATATTTTTCCATAAGTCCATAATTCTACCAGTTTAGACAGCATATAAACAGCTTTTAATACCTTATAGCAAAGTTTGACAGTCCCGCATAATGCCAGCAGGGGTTACAGATATTTATCCATAACCCCTGCCTGTTTGATTTGCTATGGTGGAAAACTCCTTAGATCTCTCAGTATATATTAATTATTCTTTATCGTATTATTTCACAGCAACAAATCCTGATTCTTCACCAATTGCCTGGCCCTCTTGGCTCATAACGAAATCAATATATGCTTTTGCTATTCCTGAAAACTTGTCAGCATTGACATAATCAAATAGACCTCTTGAAATAGGATAGGATCCATCTTTTACAGTTGCAACACTCGGCAAAACTGCTTCTGCATCTCCATCTTTTACTGCAACTACATTGGCACCGCCATCAGTTGCAGATTTGAGATACCCAAGGCCTATATAACCTATAGTGTCATCATTCCCAGCGACCTGGTTTGCAACATCAGAATTTGACTGAAGCCTTAATACATTGTCGCCATAATCAAGGTCTTCATTGGTCTTATTAAGAGTTAGAACTCTTTCAAGAAAATACTCGCCAGTCCCTGAAGAGGAATCTCTTCCCGCAGCTATTATATCGGCATCAGGACCGCCTACTTCTGACCAGTTTGTGATCTCACCGGTATATATCCCCGAGAGCTGCTCTATTGTCAGAGTATCTACATCGATGTTTGCACTGGTCACTACTGAAATACCATCAAAAAGCACTGTAAATTCCTGAATGTTGACTCCGTTTGCAGATGCATCCTCTTTTTCAGAGTCCTTAATAGACCTTGAAGCATTACCGATATCTGCAGCGCCATTTATAACGTCAGCAATACCTACACCGGAACCGCCCCCGTTAACACTGATCTCTCCACCAAATTTTGCCATGAAAGCTTCAGACCAGGCCAGGCATACTTCAAGCAGAGTTGTAGAACCAGAAATTGTAAGTGATTGTCCATCATAATTCATTTCTGCACCTTCACTCTCAACTGAAGAAGTCTCTGCTGCCATAGTAGTTTCAGCTGCTTTGGTATCAGTTTTTGCAGTCTGGTTACAGCCTGCAAAAACAGTCATGGCTAGAAAAACTGTTACTACTGTAACAGCAATCCATAACCATATTTTACTTCTTTTTGTCACCATATAATTTTCTCCTTTTCTAATAATTTGTTGTGGTTTCTCAAATATCCCCAGTAAGTCTATCAGCCTGAAGAATAATTTTGTTAAAAAAAAGTAAAATAAATATTAAATTATTATTAAAAAATTACAGGATAAATCGCCTTTAGAAATCAAGCAGCTTTCATAAATCAAGGTTACGGCCTCAATGAAGATCTGAATAGAACTTGATGTAATTCATCACGTCTGTTTTTGTTATCATTCCCTTTATCCTGTTACCTTCAAAGACAACAAGATGACCAAGGTTGTTGCTGCTCATCTGCCTGAATGCATCGGAGACCTCACTGCCGATATTAATTTTTTCATTCTCAGAAAGAGTCTTTACAATAGAACCCAGCGTGACCGAATCCCATTTTTCTTTTGGAAATGCTTTTATGTCATGGATCGAGACTACGCCTATTATCCTGTTTGAGTGTTTATCCGAAACAATAGGAAACCTTGAAAACCTGTACTTCATGAAATAATCATCCACAAGTTCCTCAATAGTCATATTACCGGGCACTTTTACCAGATCATCCTTTAAAATATCCCTCACTTTTACACCTTTTACAGATATCTCAAATATAAGCTGCCTGTAGCTCATATAAGCAGCAGATTGAAGGAACCATCCTATAAATGCGAGCCAGACGCCATTAAAATAGCTGCCTCTGAAAAAGAAAAATATCCCTACTGCTATCAATATGAAACCGAAAACTCTGCCGGTTGTCGATGCGATAAAAGTAGCTCTTCTCAAGTCTCCGGTCGTTTTCCAGATTATAGATCTAAGGACTCTGCCCCCATCGAGTGGGTAACCTGGAATGAGGTTAAAAATACCAAGTACAAGATTTATTGTAGCCAGATATCCGGAAGGTACGCTTAGGGGTAGTATTGTCCTGGTAAAATACCAGACAAGCCCAAATATTCCTGCCAGCACAAAACTTGCACCGGGACCGACGAGTGACATTAAAAGTTCAGTCTTTGGATTTTCCGGTTCTTTTTCTATTTGAGCCATACCACCAAAGATCCATAATGATATCCTTTTGACCGACAGGCCCCTGCTTTTTGCAACAAGTGAATGGCTTAACTCATGGATAAGTACCGAACTGAAAAATAAGAGCACTGTTATTATTGTGATAAGCGCAATAAATCCCTTGTTAAGGCCTGGAAGAAGAGCCGGGAAATAATTAAAACCAAAATAATATGCAAGGATAGCAAAAATAATGAACCAGCTGTAGTCGAGCCTTATCTCTATTCCGGCGATAGTAAATAATTTTATTGAAGATTTAAACACTGACTTCTCCTATCTTATTATTATTTTACAGATCATTTACTTGCTGAAGTTGGTTAAACACTTATCAGCAGAATAAATATGACAAGAATAATAAATAATAGTAATTCTTAATATATTATATACTATTAATTAAGGATTTTATTCCTTGATTTATTATTTACTTTGGTCAAGATTACCGGTGAGGACTGATGGAGAAGTTTATTGCAGATGTCATGCTTGGAAGACTTGCAAGATACCTGAGGATGGCTGGCAATGATGTCCTGTACAGTAATAAAGATGATGATGAAACCATATTAAAAATCGCAAAAGAAGAAAACAGGATAATACTAACAAGGGACACTCTCATGCTGGAGAGAAAAGACTGCAAGAACAAGGTCATTAAATCTCTTCTAATAAATAAAGATGATATTATGGGACAGCTTCTGCAGGTAAAAGATGAGCTGGGCTTGGTCCTTAAAACCAATCTGATAAGATGCATAGACTGCAATTCGCTGCTTGAAAAAATCCAAAAAGAAGATGTGGAAGACAAAGTACCTCCCTATGTCTTTAAAACGCAGAAATCTTTTAAATATTGCAGTCAATGTAGAAAATATTACTGGAAGGGCACCCATCCGGATAATATGGACTTAATCTTCACAAAGATCAATAATAAATACTAATAAATAAAAGAAATCATAATAATATAACCTTTATCTTATCTGTTCGTCTGATATAGTAGCAAGTCAAAATACGCTATTTAATAAGAAGTTATTATAATTGACTTGTAAGCTGGCACTGTGATATAAAAAAAGAAATTATTTTGGAGTATCTCTATTATGAACAGCTTAAGATCTTTAAAAGATAAGATGCTGAATATTATTTATAGTATACCCAGGGTTCTTTTTATTAATTTCTACAGGCTGTTTGTCGTGAAAATAAAAGTCCATTATGCTGGCAAACTTCCTGAAAATAAATCCGCTATTTTTGCATTCAACCATACGACCGGAGCAGACCCGATAATAGTCCTCGGTGCTCTCCGAAAAAAAATATATTTTGTTGCGGATGCAGCAAGATTCAAAAACAGGTTCTCTGCATTTTTTATGAAAAATTTCACAAACAGCATCCCGGTCTTTAAAGAAGAATTTTCAAAAAATCTTGGCAGCTTTAAGAAATTATTCTCAAAGACTAAAAGTAAAAAAGTCTTTTTTGGAATATTTCCTGAAGGCCAGTTACGCAAAGACGGTAAATTCGGGAAATTTCATGGGGGAGCTGCGTATCTCAGCTTTAAGACCAGGCTGCCTATTATTCCTGTTTACATCCATAACAATCGAAAAGGTCTGGACCTAAATTCAAAACTTGGAGCCAAACCCGTCTGGGAAGGGATTTTTGCGCTGATCGCAAATACTTTTAGCAGGATCAATGTCTTTATTGGCGATCCTATAGATCCTATAGCTGAAAACATGCTTGAAGAACTTAGAGAAATTACAGATAAAGACACATATAAAGAAATCATAGAAAAAATAAATTATAAACTTCTGGAAGAATTCAAAGAACTTAAAGACGAAGCTGAATATATGGACGATAATGAAAAACAGTTAAAAAATAAAACAGGTGCAGTCATCAAAGAGAAATTATATTCTGAAAAAATCACAGATGATGATGAAACAGGAGCATTACTTCCTGACGAAATTGATGAAGACGGCCTGATACAGAATACGGGTAATATTACCTGACCACCAGAAAATCAAGCTTTTTCCCCTGGGGACCTGTTACATCTATCTTTATTTTGTTGCCTTCTTTGATCTCACCGTTTAGTATTTTCATTGCAAGAATATTTTGCACGTCGTTCTGTATCACTCTCTTTAAAGGCCTTGCGCCATATACAGGATCAAAACCCTCTTTTGCCAGCAGCTCTTTTGCAGGATCTGTTATTTCCAGTTCAAGCTTTTTTCCTTTGAGCATTTCCTTTAATTTAAGGATCTGGATGTCCACGATCTTCTTTATCTCGTCTATTCCCAGCCTGTGAAAAATTACTATATCGTCTACCCTGTTTAAAAACTCGGGTTTAAAGTTAGATCTCATTGCTTCGTTTATTCTTTTTTCCATCTCTTTTTCATCTTTTTGACCGAGTTCGACTATCCACTGGCTTCCAATATTTGAAGTCATGACAATCAATGCATTTTTAAAATCAACTGTCCTTCCATGACCATCAGTAAGACGGCCATCATCCATAATCTGAAGAAGGATATTGAAGACATCTGAATGTGCCTTCTCGATCTCATCAAGCAGTATAACACTGTAGGGTTTTCTTCTGACTGCTTCAGTAAGATAACCGCCTTCGTCATAACCAACATAACCTGGAGGGGCTCCTATTAACCTTGAAACAGTATGTTTTTCCATATATTCGGACATATCGATCCTGATCATTGCATGCTCGTCATCAAACAGGAATTCTGCTAGAGCCCTTGCCAGTTCGGTTTTTCCTACACCGGTCGGCCCTACAAAAATAAATGAGCCTATGGGTCTGTTTGGGTCCTGTAATCCTGCCCTTGCCCTTCTGATGGCATCTGAGATGACCTTTATGGCATCGTCCTGTCCGACAACCCTCTGCTGCAGCCTTTCCTCCATATGGATAAGTTTTTCGATCTCACCCTCGACAAGCCTTGAGACCGGTATACCTGTCCATTTTGAGACAGTCTCAGCAATGTCTTCCTCATCCACTTCCTCTTTAAGCATTTTCTGGCCTTTTTGAAGATCTTCAAGTTTTTTATTTTCACCTTCAAGGCTCTTGTTCAATTCCATGAGTTTGCCGTATTTAAGTTCAGCAGCTTTTGCCAGGTCCGCATCCCTCTCAGCCTGTTCAGCAGCAAGTCTTGCTTTCTCAATCTCTTCTTTAAGTTTTCTTATATTGCTTATCGATTCCTTTTCCTGGAGCCAGTGAGCTTTCATTGCTGAACTTTTTTCACCAAGGTCAGAAAGCTCTTTCTTTATTTTCTCCATCCTGTCTTTGGAAGCCTTGTCTTTCTCTTTCTTTAACGCCTGTTCCTCAATCTCCAACTGTTTTATTTTTCTTTCAATCTCATCTATCTCTGTAGGAAGGCTGTCTATCTCTATCCTGAGCCTTGATGCAGCTTCATCGATAAGGTCTATTGCCTTATCCGGTAAGAATCTGTCAGCAATGTACCTTTCTGAAAGCATTGCTGCTGCTATCAGCGCAGAATCCTTTATACGGACACCGTGGTGGACCTCGTACTTTTCTTTTAACCCTCTCAGTATAGATATGGTATCTTCTATCGATGGCTCATTTATCATAACAGGCTGGAAACGTCTCTCAAGTGCTGCATCTTTTTCTATATATTTACGGTATTCATCAAGGGTTGTGGCGCCTATTGCATGGAGTTCCCCCCTTGCAAGCATTGGTTTTAACATATTTGCAGCATCCACTGCACCTTCAGCTGCACCTGCCCCGACGATCGTGTGAAGTTCATCAAGAAACACTATTATTTTACCTTCAGATCTTGTGACCTCTTTTAACACAGCTTTTAACCTGTCTTCGAATTCCCCCCTGTATTTAGCACCGGCCAGCATAGCTCCCATATCTATTGCCACGACTTTTTTGTCCCTCAGGCCCTCCGGAATGTCGCCCGAGACTATTCTCTGGGCAAGCCCTTCCACTATCGCAGTCTTACCCACGCCAGGGTCACCGATGAGCACAGGATTGTTTTTTGTCCTTCTTGAAAGGACCTGGATGACTCTTCTTATTTCATCATCACGGCCGATCACAGGGTCAAGTTTTTGTTTCCTTGCAAGTTCGGTAATATCCTTGCCGAATCTCTGAAGTGCCTGGTATTTGTCTTCCGGATTCTGGTCCGTGACCCTCTGGTTTCCCCTTATTTGCTGCAAGATCTTATATATTGAATCCCTTGAGACGCCATATTGTTTTAGCAGTTGACCTATTTTTCCGGAACTGGCTGATAGTGCAATAAGCAGATGCTCTGTACTTACGTATTCATCTTTTAGTTTTTCAGCTTCCTTGAAAGAATTGTTTAATATATTGTTCATTTCAGGGCTCATAAATACCTGGACGTTCTGCCCGGTCACTTTATGAAAGTCCTTAATAAACCCATCGATCTTTGAATTAAGATCTTCTATATTTATTTCCATTTTTTTAATGACCGGGATGACTACTCCATCCTGCTGATCAAGAAGGGCCCTGGCCAGATGAAAATCCTCTATTGTCTGATGGCCGTTCTCAGAAGCTATTACCTGGGAATTTGCTATCGCTTCCTGTGCCTTTACTGTAAATTTTTCAAAATTCATAACTTTACCCCCTGCCTCGGGTTTTCACTGTAAGATTTTGCAAACTGCTCCAGGTATTTTTTTTGTTCCCCTGTCAGTTTTTCCGGGATGACTATTTTTATCTTGACGTATAGATCCCCAGAGCCATCTCCTTTTAGACTTGGCATTCCTTTTCCCTTCAACCGTAATGTCTTGCCGCTCTGTGTGCCGGCGGGAAGAGTCATTGATACATCACCATCAAAAGTAGGCACATCTATTTTTGCTCCAAAAAGCGCTTCGCCGATGCTGGCAGGCAGTTCGCAATAAAGGTCGCTGCCCTTGACTGTAAAGAAGTTATGGGGTGTAATACTGACCTTCAGGTACAGGTCACCGCTTTCACTGCCTCTTGTTCCCTGTCCACCTTCACCTTTTACTCTTACCTTGCCTCCCTCTTTTATCCCTTTTGGGATCTTTACGTTCACAGTCCTTACTTTACCGCCTTTTTGAAAGCTCAAGGCTCTCTGGGTACCGGAATATGCTTCCCTCAAAGTAATGGTCAGGTCATGCTGAAAATCCTGGCCTTTCTGTGCTGTTCCTGCTCCCCAGAATCCTCCGCTTTGCTGGCTGCCCTTGCTGCCGCCAGATTGGGAACCAGCACTTCTGCTGCTTGAACCTCCCCTGTTTCCGAAAATGCTGGAAAATCTTTCGTCAGAACCACTGCCAAAGAACATCTCAAAAAAATCAGAAAATCCGCCGCCGACATCACCAAAGTTAAATCCGCTTCCGCTAAAATCATATGTATAGCTCTGCTGGCCCTGACCCTGACCTGCCCGGGAATATTGCTTCCAGTTTGAACCAAGCTGGTCATACCTTGATCTTTTCTCAGGGTCCTTCAATACTTCATAGGCCTCACCAATGGTCTTAAATTTTTCTTCAGCTTCTTTATTACCCGGATTGGCATCAGGATGATACTGCCTTGCAAGTTTCCTGTAGGCCTTTTTTATATCATCCTGTGAAGCAGTCTTAGTTACTCCTAATATTTTGTAGTAATCCTTATATTCCATGCATTTCACCTGTTTTTATTTTTAATATAATTCTGCCCATAGCTTGTAAACAGGCTATGGGCAGATTCTTATTTGTTCTTTATTGTTTAAAAGAGCAGATCATTATTTACTTTGCAGATTTATTTTTCGTCTTTTGCTTCAAACTCTGCATCGATGACCTCCTCATTATCGACACCATTTCCATGTCCACTGCCTGAGCCGCTACCTGCGTCTGGTCCTGCCTGTTGACCCTGTTCCTGGCCTCCAGGTCCTGCACCCTGGCCCGCCTGCGCGCCGCTCTGGGCATACATCTTCTGAGAAAGTTCATTCTGCAGGTTTTGCAGCGTCTCGACTTCCTTATTGATGGCTTCAGGATCATTAGTTTCCATGGTCTTCCTGACAACTTTTATCTGGTCCTCAATTTTTGTCTTCAGGTCTGCAGGTGCTTTATCACCAAGGTCCTTCAATAATTTTTCAGCAGAGTATGCCAGGTTATCAGCCTTATTATGTGCTTCTGCAATATCTCTCTTTTTCTTATCTGCATCTGCATTAGCTTTTGCTTCGTTGACCATTTTTTCTATTTCAGAATCTGTCAGGTGTGAGGTAGCAGTAATCGTAATCTTCTGCTCCTTACCTGTTGCCATGTCCTTGGCACTGACATTTACTATACCGTTAGCATCTATGTCAAAAGTGACCTCGATCTGCGGTATTCCTCTCGGTGCTGGTGGGATACCATCCAGCCTGAACCGTCCAATAGTCTTGTTATCTGTTGCCATATCACGCTCGCCCTGTAGCGCATGTATATCCACACTTGTCTGGCTGTCTGCAGCAGTTGTAAATATCTCACTTTTCTTTGTAGGTATGGTCGTATTTCTTTCGATCAACCTAGTCATAACACCGCCAAGGGTCTCTATACCAAGTGAAAGTGGTGTGACATCAAGAAGCACTACATCTTTTACGTCGCCCATCAATACACCAGCCTGAATACCTGCGCCGACTGCTACGACTTCATCAGGGTTGACACTCTTGTTTGGCTCTTTACCTGTAATACTTTTTACCAATTCCTGGATGACAGGCATTCTTGTTGCACCACCGACCAGTATGACTTCGTCAAGCTCTGATACCTTATATCCTGAATCTTTCAGTGCTTTTTCCATAGGTCCTTTGCACCTGTCAGTAAGATCTGCTGTCAACTGCTCAAATTTTGAACGGGTCAATTTGATCTCAAGATGCTTTGGTCCGTTTGCATCAGCCGTTATAAATGGCAGACTGATATTTGTCTCAGTCACGCTTGAAAGCTCTATTTTTGCTTTTTCAGAAGCTTCTATAAGTCTCTGAAGGGCCTGTCTATCGCTTCGAAGGTCGATACCCTGTTCTTTTTTAAATTCATCAGCGACAAAATTCATTATCCTGTTATCATAGTCATCACCACCAAGGTGCATGTCCCCATGGCTGGACTTTACCTCAAACACACCTTCTCCTACTTCAAGGACCGAAACGTCAAAAGTACCTCCACCGAGGTCAAATACCAGTATCTTTTCTTCTTTCTTTTTATCAAGTCCATAAGCAAGAGAAGCCGCTGTCGGTTCATTTATAATACGCAGAACATTAAGTCCAGCGATCTTGCCTGCATTTTTTGTTGCCTGCCTCTGTGCATCATTGAAATATGCAGGTACAGTTATGACAGCATCGGTTACCTCTGTACCGAGATATGATTCTGCATCAGCTTTTAATTTCTGCAGGATCATTGCCGATACTTCCTCAGGTGTATAATTTTTATCAGCCATCTTTACCTCAGCAAGACCGTTCTTGCCGTCAAGTACCTCGTAAGATACTATTTTTCTTTCACTTTCCACCTCACTGTACTTTCTGCCGATAAACCTTTTTATGGAGTAGACTGTATTTTCAGGGTTTAATGCTGCCTGCCTTTTTGCAAGCTGTCCCACAAGCCTCTCTCCTTTTTTTGTCAGGGCCACAACTGAAGGCGTAGTCCTTCCACCTTCTGTATTAGTGATGACTACAGGTTTTCCTCCCTCCATCACTGCAATACAGGAGTTTGTTGTTCCCAGGTCAATTCCTACTGCTTTTCCCATTTCAAATCTTTCCTTTCTTGATTATAATTTTTCTTTCACTCATTTATCTTATTTGTATTAAAACTGGTCTTCAAGACGTGCAAGATAGTTCTTAAAACAATCCACAACATCATCCGGGCACATCTGCAATATCACATCATCACGCCTTCTTATCAGTATGATAATAGAGCGTAAATTCATCCCCTGTTCATACATAAGCTCACGGACATATTCAAGCCAGTTTATATCCAGTTTGGAGTAATACCTTTTACGGCCTCTCCTCATAGGTACGACCAGTTTGAATCTTTCGTAATAATATAATGTCCTGCTATTTATCCCTAAGAATTCTGCGACCAGCTCTATAGGATAGCTTTTATCAGTATTGTTAAACAATACTTATCACCAACCTTTATCTTGTTAAAAAGTTTAATTCATATGAAATTGATTGTCAAGTATTTTTCAAAGTTTTTTTAATATAAATATAAAAATATTTTTCACTTAAAGTGAAATATAGTTACATAGCTTTACTCGATTTAAAAAGTTCTTGAAAAAGACAGGGAGAAATTCGATATTGATCAATCAATCTTGAAGCTTGCCTGCAGGCCCAGATGATCAGATATCTGCAGACCTGATTCATTTTGAGGAAAAAGGGAGGCCGACTGGGGTGATATTTTAAAATTGCCGGCACCATCAAAATAAAAAATGTAATCTATTCTTTCCGGTGGACCTTTCTCTGTTGCTACTGTATTGCCGTCTGTCCCATAAGAGTTGGATGCCTTTACTTTCCAGTCCTTACCGATCCAGGTAAAACCCGGTTCTTCAGGCAAAAGCTCGCCCCACAGGTCCTTCATATTGAAAGAACCAGTTTCTGTATATGTCTCTATGGATCCCGAAAAGTCGGAAAACATCTGCATAAATGTGGCAAAATCTTCAGACTTGTTTAAAGATCCATCATAATCATCAGGCAGGCTGAAATCGTCTCCAGCCGAAATGATCCCTGCTTTTTTTACCCACCCATCTGGCATGTCCGCTTTAACATTAAAGTCGCCGACCATTATAACCGGGTTTATATGTTTATTATATTTCAGGTCACCTGAGATTATATTACCGGCAAATTCAAAAAGTTCTTTCAGATTATTAAACCGTGTTTCTGGATAACTGTGGGACTGCAGGTGTGTATTAAAAAAATGTATATAATCGTCCGGGCTCGTCCCCTATCTTTATCCTTGCATAGACCACACCTTTATTTGAGAGCCTGTCGGAACCGCTAAGTTCTGAAAAACTGAACGCGCTTGCAGCTATGATCGGATATCTGGAGAGGATGAGCAGCCCGCCATCCTGCTTTAAAAAATTAATACTTCCAGTATCAGGTCCGAGTACATGATAAGGTCCAAAAGTTATCCTTGCGGCTTCTTTATTTCCTGAAGGCCGGACATCCAGGACCTCTATCCCCCATGGATTGTCTTTGGCAGAAAGTTCGCTAACGTCTTCAGCATTTTTTATTTCAGTGGACCTGTCTAGAGATATTCATCCGAGCTAAAAGATTCATTCTATATATATTTTTATCTGACAGTTCCAATGATCCATACCATGATCTTATTATGTCTGTCTGTGCCCTATCCCAGAAGACCTCCTGCAGGCCGATAATATCAAAATCAGAAGATGGCAGCAGATCCGCGATAAGCTCTGACCTCTCCCTTAAAAGAGGGTGCAACAAAACCAAATGGTATTAACATAGTGTTCTGGGTAAGGATATCAATACTGGTACTTTTCACACGATAGAAGGGCTGTCAGCTCTCAGGCCTATTTCTGATCCAGATCTGACACTGCAGGCAGTTAAATTAAAAAAAGAAAATAAAAGGGCAACCATCAAGATGAAGTTCAAAAAAACTGATTTTTTCATCAACATCCTTTTATTTTTATATTATTGAGTCACAGAATCTCTCTATCCTGTCCATACCCTCTTTTATCTTTATCGAGTGATGTCGCATAACTTATCCTTACAGACCTGTCGTCACCAAAGGCACCGCCAGGGACAACAGCGACATAAGCTTCTTCCAGCAGTTTTGCAGAAAAATCAAATGAATTTTTTATATCCTTTCCATAGAAGTTCGACACATCAGGAAATGCATAAAATGCCCCTTCAGGCAGGCCGCATTTCATACCCTTTATATTGTTTAACCTCTTATATATATAGTCCCTTCTTTTTTCATATTCCTGTCTCATGACCTCAACAGAGCCCTGGTCCCCTGTGATAGCTTCCACTGCTGCCCACTGTGCAGGGGTCGATGGATTTGATGTGGACTGGTCCTGGATCTTTGTCATCTGGGCAATGATGGGACTGTCTGCCGCTATATAACCGATCCTCCAGCCTGTCATCGCGTATGTCTTTGAAACAGCATTTACCGTAAGCGTGATCCTTTTTATATCACTTCCAAGGCTTGCAGTACTTATGTGTTTTGAATCACCAAAGATAAATTTTTCATATACCTCGTCCGAGATAATAAAAATATTGTTGGCGAGGCATATCTCTGCAACAGCTTCCATCTCATCTTTATTATAGACAGCACCTGTAGGATTATTGGGACTGTTTAAAATAAGCAGCTTGATCCTCCCACTGTATTGTCTTACCAGATCTTTCAGGTGGCCGATATCGATCTTTAAAGAGGAATTAAAATCGACTTCAGCAGGAATTCCCGCTGATAGGATCACCTGCTGTGTATAGCTTACCCAGTAAGGTCTTGGTACAAGAACGACATCCCCGGGATTTATAAAAGCCCGCATTATCGCATCAAGGACCTGCTTGCCGCCATTTCCTACAAAAATATTTTCAATACCATAATCAAGGCCGTTATCCCTTTTAAGTTTTTCTGTAATTGCTATTTTAAGTTCCCTGATGCCAGTAGATGCTGTGTATTTTGTCTTATTTTCATCGATCGCCTTTTTTGCAGCTTCTTTAATATTATCAGGAGTATTAAAATCCGGCTGGCCTATACCAAACCTTACAACATAATCGCCTTTTTGCTTTAGCTTTGCATCGATCTCATCTACCTTTTTTTCAAGCGCAAAAGTGGGGCTTTCCTCAAGTTTTAAGACATTATCAGACAGGATCTTTTCTACTTCAATTCTGGGATTCTCATTTTTATTTTTTCTCATAACTCATCCTTTCAGGGTAATACAAATAAAAATATTATTTGATATTTAGTTATTTTTTAATGATGCTCATCACTTTTTTAAATGTTCATGATATGGCAGCAAGTTCTGCAAAATTATTTTTCAGGTCCCTGTAGAGTGCTCTGTAAATATTATATATCTTCTTATAGGTTTCGGTATTTTCCTGTCGCGGCATTATTTCCTCGACCTCTTTTATGACTTTTCCTGCTGCTTCCTGGACGCTTTTATAGATCCCGCATCCCACACCGGCAAGAATAGCACCGCCATAAGACGGGCCTTCCTCTACATTCAGGGTCACTATCCTTGTATCGAATATATCTGCAATGATCTGCTTCCAGAGTCTGCTTCTTGCTCCTCCTCCAAAAAGAACGACCTTGTCAGAAGTTACCCCCACCTCTTTCATCAGGGAGAGGCAGTCAAACTGGCTGAATGATACTCCTTCAAGTATCGACCTTACAAAATGATCCTGTCCATGCAGGTATGACAGGCCAAAAAACACTCCTCTTGCATTGGGATCAGCATATGGCGTCCTCTCTCCAGATAGATATGGCAGGAAAATAAGACCTTCTGCACCGGCAGCGATGTTTTCAGCCTGGAGATCCAGAAGCTTATAACTTTTTTTATCAGGATACTTCTCTTTTATCCTGTTGCTTGGACCAAAATTATCATCATACCATTTGAGGGAACCTGCGGCTGAAAGCGTAACACCCATCAGGTGCCATTTACCGGGTACGGCATGACAGAAAGAATGCAGCCTGCCCTGGGTATCATAAACCGGTTTTTCACTATATGAAAACACTACACCTGAAGTACCGACATAATCAGAAATAAGTCCTGGTATTACAATTCCTGAACCGACAGCCCCTCCTGCCTGGTCTCCTGCCCCACCGACTATTGGTGTTCCTTCGACAAGGCCTGTTAATCTTGCCGCTTCCGCACTGACTTTTGATGTTATCTCGGGAGACTCGTAAAGATCCGGTAGAAGGGACCTGTCTATTTTCAGGCCTTTAAGTATTTCTTCGGACCATGTCCTTTTTGCTATATCCATCAGAATAGTGCCTGAACCATCAGACACCTCTGTTGCATATACACCCGACAGCTTGAATCTTATATAATCCTTTGGAAGGAGTATCTTGTATATTTTTTTATAGTTTTCCGGTTCATTTTCTCTCAACCACAATATCTTCGGAGCAGTAAAACCTGTTAAAGCTTTATTATATGAAAGCTTTATAAATCCTTCATATCCAAATATCTCATAGATCTCATCGCATTGTTTCTGGGTCCTCTGGTCACACCATAGAAGTGCAGGCCGCAGCACATTGCCCTCCCTGTCAAGAAAAACACTTCCATGCATCTGACCGGATGGCCCTATGGCAGCAATATCCTTTGCATTTATTCCCGAGACTTCTATTACTTTTTTTATGACATTTACAGATGCATTCCACCAGTCATCAGGATTCTGTTCAGCCCATCCAGGTTTTGGAGTTATCAGTGGATAATCACTTGTGGCAGAAGCTATAAGAGTGCCATTTTCATCGATTATTATTGCCCTCGTGGAGCTTGTACCTATATCCATACCTATCAAATATGCCATCTTGTCCCTCCAATAGTCCTAAGCTTTTAAATAATTTTTAATTGATTAAAATATAGTTAAAACTGGTATTTTCTGTTATCCAACATTATAACTTAATAAAAGATTTAGAAAAAACTAAAAATGAAATTTGTGAGGTCTTTATGCTTGGTATAGAAGGAAAAGTTGCAGTCATAACTGGTGGAACCCGGGGACTTGGAAAAGCTATGGCAATGGAACTGGCAAAATATGGAGCTAAGGTCGTTATTGCGGCAAGGGATGAGGCAATTGGAGACAGGACGATTAAAGAGCTTGAAAAGATAACAAAATATTGCCTTTATAAGAAAACTGACGTGACAAGTTATGACCAGATGTCTGATCTTATAGCTGCAGCTGTCAGTAGATTTAAAAAGATAGATTTCATGATAAATAATGCAGGTATATTTGCCGGCGGGTCTTTACCTGATATAGAACCGGAAGGATGGAGGAGGATCTTTGATGTCAATCTAAACAGCATCTTCTATGGGACAAAACTTGCATCTAAGGAAATGATAAAAAATGGCCAGGGAGGCAGGATAATAAATGTATCATCGATAATAGGAATTACCGGAAAACTTAATTGCAGCGCCTACGCTGCAACAAAGGGGGCCATTAATACTTTTACAAAAAATGCTGCAATTGACCTTGCAAAGTACAAAATACTTGTGAATGCCATTGTACCTGGCGTGTGTGATTCTGAAATAAATGAGCATATAAAAAGCAGAGAGAGGAAAAAAAGTGAGTCTTATATACCTCTTGGCAGATGGGCAAGACCTGAAGAGATAGCAAAAAGCACTGCTTTTTTATGCTCAGACCTTGCGACATATATTACCGGCCAGATGCTTATCGTCGACGGCGGTTATCTTGCAGGAAAAGAGATAACAGAAGAGGGTTCGGTCCTTTGAATTATAAGACAATTCTGGTAATATATTTATCCTGGTTGGTTTTTTTATTATTAATAACAGCCAAAATATGAAGTTCTTTTATTATGTTTGAATAGTGGGCGGTTAGCTCAGCTGGTTAGAGCGCTGCGTCGACATCGCAGAGGTCATTGGTTCGAATCCAATATCGCCCACCATTATTATATTATCAGGCTGCTGTTTATAATAAGTTTATCAAAAGCGTCTATGAGTATGTCTATATGACTCTGTCCACCGCTTAATGTGAAGACTCCATGACCCGGGAATAGCATGTCTATTTCAAGGTCTTTTAGTTTAATTATATTCTCCCTGTAATCTTTGAGATCAAATCCAAAGCAGTTTAGAAGAATGAATTTGCCGCCATGATTTACCACATCTCCCGTAAAAAGCATCCTTATATTATTTTTCTCTATAAGGTAACACATCGAATCCGTACTGTGACCGGGAGTAAGGATACATCTGATATTTATATTCCCTATTTTTAAGGACTGACCATCTTTTAAAATATTATCAACTTTATATGTATGGAATATGTAATCATCTCCATAAAAGCCGTTTCTTTTTGCATAATCAAGACCAAGTTCACTCTCGTTGCCCCTGCCTACAAATCCGGCTGTTGTCGAATTTGCAAAGATCTTACAATTAAGCTTTTCTTTAAAAAAGCTGCCGCCGCCTGAATGATCAGAATGACCATGTGTCAACAACAGGTTGAATTTTTCGGTTGTGCTGATGCCAAGATCCTCAATATTTTTAATGATCACATCTACATCTTTTTCAAACTTTCCTGCGCCAGTATCTATTATGATATTTTCTCTTCCATCCCTGATCAGATAAATATGACAATCAAGTGATGATGATACTGCAAACTGCCCGCTTCCTATAAGAAAGATATCTTCATTTATTTTCATTTTGGTCTCCCCCAGGTGTCTTCTGGTTAAAGTCTTAATGTTCGATTTCTAATATTATTTTAAGTATTATTCTAAAATGCATATTACTGTACCGACCTCGACCATCTCTCCTTCTTCATATAAAAGCTCTTTTACAGTCCCGCTATATTCTGACTCTATTTCTGCAGAAGCTTTTTCAGTACTAATCTCAAGAAGGGGCGTCCCTATACTTATCCTGTCCCCGACCCTGACTTTCCACCCGGTGATCTCTACTTCTGTTATTCCCATTCCGACTTTTGGTATTATTATTTCCGGCAATTTTCACTCCTTAAAAAGCTCAATATTAGTAAAACGACTATTGTATATTGTAAATGACTTTTAGAGTTCTTTTCTACTGATCGTCAATTCTTATCAAACATCCCCAGTACTGTTTCTACCAGTTTTTCTGTGTCCGGCAAGACATAAGGTTCCATAACCCTGCTGAAGGGAACAGGTACATCTGCCCTTGTAATCCTTTTTATCGGTGCTTTAAGGCTATCAAAACATTCCTCGGCTACTACAGCGCTAACTTCAGCAGCAAACCCGCATGTCCTGTTAGAGTCATCAAAGATCACAAGTCGGCCAGTTTTCTTAATTGATCTGGCCAAAAGATATTTATCTAAAGGCAGGAGTGTCCTTGGGTCATATATTTCAATGGAAACCCTTTTTTCCTCCAGGGATTTTGAAGCTTCAAGAGCAGCTTTTACCAGGTGGCCGGTTGCAACAACCGTACAGTCTGTTCCCTCCTTTTTTATCTCAGCCTTTCCAAGAGGTATAGAGTATATTTCTTCAGGTACTTCTCCTTTCGAGCCTGTGATATTTATGGGTAAGAATATTGCAACAGGATCATTGTCCCTTATAGCTGAGATTGTGAGCCCCTTGGCATCGTATGGTGTGGAGGGAATAACGGTTTTCATTCCTCCATGCATTAGATAAGGATAGGGGTTATCAGAATGCTGCCCCGCCATTCCGCCCTTAGCACCTGCACCTGCTATTATATATGTGACAGGGACGCTGAGCTTGCCTCCAGACATATATCTCATCTTCTGAGCCTGGTCGATCAGCTGGTCAAAAGCAAAAAAGACAAACTCGTTTATCTGGAATTCAAGTACAGGCCTCATTCCAAGAAGAGAGGAACCTGTACCCACTCCAACAAAAGCAGCTTCTGAGATAGGAATATCTATAACCCTATCTTCTCCAAACAGATCGACAAAACCTTTAGTTATCCCTCTCAGGCTCTGTCTTACATCTTCCCCCAGGACTATTATTTTTGGATCTCTTTCCATTTCCTGTCTTAATGCTTCAGAAACTGCTTTTAAATACCATAGTGATCTCATCTCTGCCATCCTTTCATAGGAATACCTGCGATCTCTGATGCATACATGTCTTTTAGTGCATCTTCCGGTTTTGGTAACGGACTTTTTCTTGCGAACTCTATAGCTTCGGATATCAGGTCATCTATCTCAGAATCTATTTTTTTAAGTTCCTGTTCTGAACATATACTGTCTTTTAAAAGTTGAGAATAAAAATTTATAATCGGGTCTTTTGACCTGTAGTATTCGATCTCTGCGCTGGACCTGTAATTTAAACCTAGCATCGGTTCTGCAGTAAAATGTCCACTGTAACGGTATGTCTTGCATTCAAGTAAAAAAGGACCACCCCCATTGCGGATCTTCTCGATCAGTCCTTTTGCAGTCTCATATACTTCCATCACATCCATACCATCTATTGTAAAGCCTTCAAATCCATAAGAAGCAGCTCTTAAACTTAGATCAGAAATCTTTGATGAGTAGCTTGATGGAGTACTCACAGCATACATATTGTTTTCGCATACAAATAATATTGGAAGATCCCATATAGCTGCCATATTCATTGCTTCATGCACCACGCCCTGATTTGCAGCTCCGTCTCCATAAAATACAACAACTATCTGGGGCTTTTTATCCAGTTTTATAGCAAGTGCAGCTCCTGCAGCAATTGGAAGTCCGGCACCTACGATCCCATTTGCCCCCAGTACTCCGACAGCTGGTTCAGCTATATGCATGGAGCCACCCTTACCTTTGTTATAACCATTAGACCTTCCCATCAGCTCTGCAAACATAAACTTAATATCCCCACCTTTTGAAATAATATGGCCATGGCCTCTATGAGTGCTCATTATATAGTCTGTGGAAACAAGTGCGGTACAGATCCCTGCTGCTACAGCTTCCTGTCCGACATATTCATGCGTGGTTCCGTATATCTCATTTAAATTGACAAGCTCTATGACTTTTTCCTCAAACCTCCTGGTAAGCCTCATTTTTCGGTAAAGCTTTTGTGCAGTCTCTTTTGAAATCTTAAAATCCATAAAAATCTCCATCTATAATTTAAAAAACCTGATCAATCACTTTTATAAAAACCATATTTATAAGCTGAATCAAACAACGCTGCTATGTTCTCTGGTGGTACAAAAGGCTGGATGCAGTGTATGCTCCCAAATACAAAACCCCCGTCTGGAGAAAAATCACTTACCCTTTTTTTTACTTCTGCTTCTATCTGCCCGGGAGTACCTTTTTCTAATATCTTATTGTCGCATCCACCGCCCCAAAAACTTATATCTCTGCCAAATTCTTTTTTTAATCTGCTGCTGTCCATATTTGCTGCAGTGACCTCCACAGGATTTATTATGTCTATCCCAAGGTCTATAAAATCAGGAATGAAGTCATAAATACTTCCATCAGAGTGTATAAATATTTTTGCATCTGTCTTACTTCTGATAAAATCTACTATTGTCTTATGCCTTGGTTTGTATATCTTTCTATAGATTTCCGGGGACATCAGAGGTCCGTTTTTAAAACCCAGGTCATCATCCATTTTTACTACCTGTACAAAATCTCCTACAAGGCTGAGCATTTTATCATAATAGACAAGCAACCAATCAAGCAGCTTTTCTGCAAGATATTCGATGAATTTTTTATTCATTGCCAGATCCATCAGTGAGTTCTGCAGCCCCCTGATAGTCATGGTCTGTTCCCATATACCATAAGCGCTATTTACAAGCATAGCTTTTGAAGTGTTATTATAAATATCTTCCACTTTTTCTTTAGTCCCCCGGTATCTTCCCGGATCGGAAGGGTCAGGCATAATATATTTATCTATATCGCTTATATCTTTCGCATTCTGCAGAGGTTGAAAATCCCATTCATAATACATGACATTTTCTGGTTTCTTATATACTACTCCCCAATCATCAGACCATTTGCCTGTTCCAGGGTCGATTGTCAGTTCCCAGGAATCAGGTTTTCCAGGTTGGATCAATTCAATATCTGAATGAAACCTTTGCTTTATTCTCTCATCAGTATATACACACATTGTCATCAGATTATGGATCTTTTCCTGAGGATCAGATATTTCAAGATACTCTGCCAGATTTTTTTGAGCATTTTGATGTATAAGTGAAACAGATACACCGCCCAGGTCTATCGGGATCCTGTCAGGTTCCTTGTGATTTAAAGCGCTTATCAAACGTTGTCTTGAATCCATTCTTTTTTGCTCTCTATACCGGGGTAAGCCATTCCCGGTACTTATCGTTTTTGCCTCTCACTATTTCAAAGTATTTTTCATGCAGTTTTTTTGTTATCATACCCGGTCTTCCGGTCCCGATCTTTCTTTTATCTATCGATATTATAGGGGTGACCTGCGCACCTGTCCCAAGATAGAAAACTTCATCGGCTATATAAAGTTCAGTCCGGTTGATCGATCTTCTCAGAACATCTATTCCTATTTCTTCCTTAGCGATCTTTTCTATGCTATCGAGAGTAATGCCTTCAAGAATATCATCATATACTGGTGGTGCAATTATTTTATTGTTTCTTACGATCGCAACATTCTGGCCTGCACCCTCAGATACAAAACCATTCTGGGTAAGTATTATTCCATCATCATAACCGTTGATCTTGGCTTCATAATTAACTAGGCATATATTCACATATGCTCCGACGATCTTTCCCCTGGGTGCTGTCATGTTATCATTGATCCGGGTCCAGGAGGAGACGCATACTGATAGTCCGGACTCGTCATTTAATATTGATGACATAGGAAATGCAAAAATAAAAAACCCGTACTTGTCACTATGGAGTTTTTCTAGTATGTTTTGAGAAGCATAATATGCGAGTGGCCGTACATAAGTATCCTGCCTGAAATTTTCCCTTGTTAAAAGTTCCTTAGTCTTATTTATCAATTCTTCAGCAGAATATGGGATGTCCATTGCAATTATCTTTGCGTTTTTGATCATTCTTTCATAGTGTTCCCTTATCCTGAAAAGATACCCTTTATTTTCTTCCTTATTCCAGTAAGATCTTATTCCTTCAAATACTCCAATGCCATAATGTAATATTATGGACCTGATATTGATGTTTGCTTTATCAATATTTATTATTTCACCATTGAAAAAAGCATATTTTGTTTCATTGCTCTGTTCCATTAATCCTCCATTAATAGATCGGGATTTAAGTATTTTAAAGCGGTTATCGCAAATATTTTTGCAGCATCGAGCACAGCCTTGATATTTATATATTCATCAGGGGAATGCGCCAGCTTAATAAGTCCAGGGCCGAATGAAGGGATGGTAGGTATCTTTAACTGATTAGTATAATATATTGCATCTGTACTGAAAGGCACACCCATGAGTTGTGGCTCAAAGCCCAGTACTTCCCTGGCAGCTGCTGCGCATGCTTTAACAAGTTCGTGATCTTTATTTATCTCTGCAGGTAGCAGATCATTAAGAGGCGGTTTTTCGATAATAAGCTCTGCCTTCAGTTCAGAGTCTTTTTGCATAAGTTCCTTTAAAAAATCTTTGATCTCATTTTCAAGCTTTCTGTGTTCCATGCCTGGAATAGTCCTTATATCAAAACCAAAACTTGCTTCTCCTGGTATAACACCATAAAATATTCCACCTTTGAGAGTTACACCTGGATTTACAGTCGGTCCATCAGGATATAAATAATGTGGTTCATAACTTATCTTATTTTTTAAGTTTCTTGCAAATTCGATCATGACTTCCGCCATCTTTACACTGGCATTTATGCATCCTCCTTTATCCGAGATACTACTGTGCATCTGGGTTCCGTGGACTACTATTTTTCCAAGTAATGCACCCCTGCACGCGATCCCAAGACTGTCAAAATCTTTTTCAATTCCAGAAGGTTCTGCAATGAGTATGGCGTCTGCATCAAGCCCCTTTTCAGTAATAACTCTCGCTCCAAAAGCACTTCCTGCTTCCTCGTCTGCAGAAAATATAAGGATGAGCTGTCCTTTTAAGGGTATCTTTTTTCTTAATATGGAAGAGGAGGCTGCAATTATAGCAGCAATAGCGCCCTTCATATCTGTGGACCCACGGCCATATAATCTGCCATCTTTTATTACAGGATCTTCTGGATCATAATTCCAACAATCTCTATCGCCAATTGGTTTGGTATCCATATGTGCGTTTAAAACAAGAGATTTTTCTGAAGAAGAATTTTTCTTTCCAAGAGTAAAAAAGATATTTGGCCTATTTTTCTCCTTGGATATGACTACTGGTCTGCCCAGACCCCATTTTTGTCCAAAATTTTTTATGAATTCTGCTAAAGAAGATTCGTCACCAGGCGGGTTTTCACTTTTTATTAAAACAAGCTTTTTTGCCAGGTCTATTAATTGCTGGTCCCGAGAATCTATATCCTTAATTATTGAACTTCTTAAGTTTTCTCTTATCATATTGCAATCATATCAGCGCACAAATATCATTACTGCAAGACCTGCTACTGCAAGGATTATTCCAAGCACCAGTGCTACAGTAGAACCTTTTTTATTTGACTGTAATATTTCAGACTCGCTTCTGACAGATAAAATGAAAGGATTTTTACTTTCCGTTGGTTTGCCAAAAATTATCTTTTCGCCTTCTAACCAGGCTTCGCCTATTGCATAAAGTGCACGTCCTAGTGGTATCGTATTTTCTACCATCCTCATCCCAAGAGTCCTTGCACCCATCGGCTTAAAACTGAAATTAGCAAAAAAACTATTCTGGTTTAAATTAGCTGAAGGTTCAAATTTATCCAGAGTCTTTAAAGTCTCAAGCCGAAGACCTTTCTGCGATATATCACAATATACTTTTTCACCAGATTGTGGTTCATTGATCGTGACAAGGCCGGAACTTTTCTGCTCTGAAAGAAGTGTCTCGCTTTTTTTCATACGGGTATGAGTATTTCCACTGCTGTCCCTGTAAGTCTCTGTCTCTTCAAATACCTGGTAAAGCTTTGCATCGAAATAAGCAACAACCCGTTGTGAATAAGGTGCTTTCTGTGGTGTATCGGAACCAGCTGAACCATTTATCTCGACATAATGCCTGTAACTGCCCAAGCCGGCCGCAGAACTGTCATTTAAGATGCCCCGCAACTCTGATATAGGTGTCGTTTTTAAATACTTGATCTCTATTATCCTGTTTTTTATTTTCCATGGAATAAAGAGGCTTACAAAAACACCAGCAGCGACCATCACTCCACCAATAATATATTGTATCATTCCGCGCCCCTTCCTTTTTCTATTCTTTGGATAATTCGTCTTTCAAACGTGCCAGTTCATCTTCGGCTGCTTTTTCCCTTTCGGCCTCAGCAAATGGGTCGTTTTGTTCTTCATCTATTCCAGATATCTCATAAACTGCATCTGCCTGAGCTTCTTTTTCTGCTATTTTGCGTTCCATCTTATCCATCTTTGCAAATGCGCCGGAACTGTCAAGATCACCGACAGCGTCCGATACCTGTTTTCTTGCATCTGCGACTTTATCCCTGGCTATAAGCATGGACTGACGACTTCTTGCTTCGAGAAGCTTATCCTTCAAAATCGAGACATGTCCCTTCAAAGTGTTTAACTGGACAGATATTTCCTCATGCATTTTCCGGTATTGTTTTATCTTCTCATCAGCTTTCAGTTTATTATCCACTGCCTGTTTTGCCATCTCTTCATTTGAAGATTTAAGTGCCTCTCTTGCCCGGCCTTCCCATAACTTTGAATCATTTTCAGCTTCCTCCAATTGTTTTTTTACCTGGCGCTCAGTAGCCATTACTGATCCTACACCCTGGATAGCTTTCTGTAGTTGCTCCTCCATATCGATTATGATCTGTTTGACCATCTTTTCGGGGTCTTCTGCCTTATCTATGAGGTCATTGATGTTTGCTTTCAGAAGATCGGCTAATCTTGCAAAAATTGCCATTATGTTTTCCTTTCCATTATTAAAATTATATTTTTAATGATACTTCTTTTTAATAATAATAGAAGTATCATCTTCTTTCAATGATGACTTTGAAGAGATTCAGTAATTGTAAATGTTTTCTGGATCTAATATATTTCTCAATTTTTTATCAAGTGCCCATATCCTGAGATCATTTTTAATCGAGGGGATTATAATAATACTATCGATGAGTCCGATGCCCTTTTCATATAGTTTTTCTTTATTGGAGTGACTCTGGCATCCGTGCTGGTTTCAGGTGTATTGGCGGTCATTTTATTTGTTTCGTTTAAAGCCTCAGTGTTTATATATTCAAGAAAAGATTTCTGAAATAACAGTTCTCAAAGCTCTTTAGATCTTTTTATTTTTATGATCTGCATATTTAAATGCCTCTCTTTCTCCCCGCAAAACAGACAACCCACCTTCACAGAGTGCAAGCATTTCTTCTTCACCCGGATATTTCCATATCGGCGCTAAAAACTTTACCCTTTCAGAAATATCATCTATCAATTGCCGGTCACGTGCTAATCCACCGGTCAGGATTATTGCATCGATATTGCCTTTTAAGACTGCAGCATTTTTACATATCTCCTTGCTCACCTGATAAGCAAGTGCCGATAATACATTTTGCGCTAATTCATCGCCTTCATCGGCCAATTCTCTGATCTTTGCTTCATCTTTTGTTTGGAAGTAAGCATAAAGACCGCCCTCACTGCTGATAAAAGAGAGGACCTGTTCCCGGTTGTATTTACCGGAAAAACACAGGTCTATTAAGTCACAATTTGGGATATCATTACATCGCTCGGTAGAAAACGGACCCTCGCCATTCAGGCCATTATTCACATCAACAACTTTTCCCTTTTCGTGTGCCCCGACCGTTATGCCACTGCCCAGATGAGCGACTATTAGATTTACATCCTCGTAATCTATCCCTCTATCTTTACAGGCCCTTCGTGCAACAGCTTTCTGATTGAGCGCATGAAAAATACTTTTACGTTTTACACCAGGCAGGCCTGTTAATCTGGCGACTGGTTTCAACTCATCCACTGTAACAGGATCCATCAAATAAGCCTTTAGACCATTTTGTTCTGCGATAATATTAGAGATCAACGGTCCCATATTTGATGCATGCCAGCCCATGGTATTTTTGTTAAGGTCTTTGACTACGTCTTCATCGATCATATAAACGCCACTTGGAATTGGACAGAGCAGACCAGCCCTGCTTACTATTGCATCTATTCTGTCGCAGGAATACTGATTATCTTTCAGCCATTTCACGATATCTGCTGCAACATCGGTTAATACCTTTTTATCACCTTTTTGTGCTTCAGAATAATCGCAACTGATCTTTGAAGAGGTTATTTCATTTTCATTATCAAAGATAGAGACCTTTATACCGGTGGAACCCGGGTTGATTATTAATAATTTAAATGACTTTTTATTCATTTTAAAGTCCTTTTGCTTTATGATCATATCCTGTTTTTTATATCAAAGATAAAGCCGCCACTCAAGCCCTCAAGGGTGTGTATTGTGAGCATGGCTTTTTCATCGACAGATGTGACAAGCTTTTTTAACCTGAGTAGTTTAGTCTTCTGGCATACGACATTCAAGACTTTCAGGTTACCTTCTCTTCCACTGCCCTCATAACAGGTCACGCCAAATCCCCTGGACCGGAGAAGATCTGCCAGGGAAGTATCCTGGTTTTTTGTCACTATATTTATACTCAAAATATCTTTTGAGATCTTCTGGGAGATTAGCATCCCAAGAGTCAGGCCCGCAGCAAATCCAATAGCATAAAAAAGGATTATAAAAATATTTATTCCCGATCTTACAGCATTCGAGATGACAAGTATGATATTGGTAATACCGATTGCAGCTTCAAAAAATCCTACTATTACAGCAAGTGCTTTCCTTCCCTTTACCATCATGATAAGCCTCACAGTGCCTGTAAGGACATGGGCCATCATCGCGACAAAAACTATAGCGGACCAGAACAATATTTCTGTATTAAATTCAAACATCGCTTTAGCAGCTTTCTAATAATTTTAAACCGGAATAATTTACAGGTTTTCTGATTTTAGCTTTGGTGGTTTTGAATAAAAAACCTGTAAAATAACTTTGAGAATAATACTCTTTTTTCAAAAAAAGGCAACCTGGCCTGTGGAATAGATGATCTATATAAACAGGTATAAAAGATTTAAGATGCAAAACCCGGGAAATAATCTGTTTTAATATGTGTCTTTTTGACCCCGATCTTTCTAAGGGTATTTACGAAAGATGTGACCATTGAAGGTGGACCGGAAATATAGAAAATCCTTTCTTTGTAGTCCGGGACCTCTTCTATAATATTTTTACTTTTTAGAAAACCACAATAAAAACAACCCTCTTTAGTATCCAGTGGCGTATCGTCCACTATTGAATACACTACTTTGATTCCTAGTCGTTGATTTGCTTTATCAAAAATATCTTTATATGCAATATCATCATATTTCCAGTTTGAATAAAATAGGACAACAGGCCTTCTTTCATTATTGTCTAACATGTACTTTATCATGCTCCTGAATGGAGTTATACCAATACCACCAGCGATAAAGACCAGTTTTTTATTTATATTTTTAGGAAGAGTAAAATCGCCTGATAATTGAGACGCCACTATTGTTTCTTTTTCTTTCATTTTTAACAGGTTTTTTTTAAAACTGCTGGAGTTATTATAAAATTTTACTCCAAGATGTATTTTTTCCTCTGTTGGGGAAGAAGCTACTGTGAAATATCGTCTTATCCCCCTGCTATCCTGGCTAGGATGTTCCAGAGTCCATTCCATATATTGCCCAGGTACAAATTCGATTTTCTGGTCAGATATAAATTCATAATCATATATATCTGGAGTCAATTTTACTATTCTATCGAGAGTCAGTATCAGTTTTTTATCTGGACTTATAAGATAGGAAAATATATTTCCCAGAACCAGTGCCATCTCGGGAGTAAAATAAACAGAACCTATGTGTACCTGTGGTGCAAATAAAAAACCGACTATCATGCCATATAGTATCCGCATAATCTTAGAAGGAGGTATAGTCATCGGTTCGGTCAGCATTATAAACGCAAAAAATAAAAGAGGTGAATATAGAAATGTTTTTTGCAACCCTGAGAAAATATTCTGATTATGTATAAAATTAAAAACAGTAACTGTAATAAGTGCTGTTATTAAAAAACTAGCAACCATGTCAAAACGTTTTATTTTCCTCACCACAAGAAGGCCGAATAAAAATACAAAAGGCAACATATATGGGCCTGCTATCCACCAACTGGCAGCTTTGCCTGCAACCACACTTACTAGTACTACCGAAATTGCGACAGGATTGAATAGGTGTTTTTTTCCCGTAGCAAAAATATATTTTGAAGCCATAGCTAAAACTGAGATCCAGAATAGAAATATAAGGTTTTTCATAGGATCCGTAGGGTTGATGATAAGAGTCAGGATCAGAGCTGTTATATAAACGGATTCAATATTAGTCGGAGCTTCAAATGCCCATGCAAATACAGCATTGGAAAGGATACATACAGCTAAAATAAATACTGAAGATGAGATCAAATCAAAAGATTTAAAAGGCATAAGTCCAAAAAAACTCAACACAAACGCTGAAAAAAGAATTACCAACAGGCAGTATAGTACCGTCTGGTACATAGTTATTTTATTTAATATATTGTCTATCTTTCTAAACATTTTTAAACTGATCAGATTTAGAAATATAATATTTTTCAAAACCAGAAGTTTTCACTTCAAATCCGTCTTTATCTATCATATATGCTTCCAGAAATTCAACATTTTCAATAAAGTCGATTCCCTGTTTTCCCATTGCAAAAGCTGCTGTCGCAAATCTGTCTGCTTCGAGGACATCCGGGCCTATAACGCTTAAGCTGATGATCTCTGTTAAAACTTTGCTTCTATTAAAGGGATCATAGATATGCTGGCCCCTGATATATGTGCCGGAGGTCGCTATACCCATATTTTTAAGACCGATCACTTTCACTATTTGTGTCTGAGAAAAGGGATTTTTTATCCCAATCTTCCAGTCAAATCCATATTTATTTTTTCCATGAGCCTGTATGTCTCCGCCAGCATCTATATAGAAGTTTTTATATCCCTGGCTCAGCAATATCTTTGAGGCATTATAAATAGCCCAACCTTTGACTATCCCGGAAGGATTATATTTTTTGTCCTTTGTAATTATGTCAAAATATCCGCCTGTTTGGTTTTTTGTCTTTTCTGCAAGTTCAAAGACAGAGATCATATCCTTGCTAAAATCTTCCTTTTTAATTTCACCCCTGTTTATTCTAGAAATCTCACTGTTGGTATTAAATACGCTAAATCTCTTTTCGACACTACGAAAATATGAATAGATATCGTTTATGTCTGCTTGGGAAGCAAATCCATCTACTATCTCTACCGTTATAGTCATTCCCATTTGATCTCTTGTTTGTTTCACAGGCGTAATTGTCAATCTATAGCTCAAAGATATATTTATTAATGTTCTCCGAATTAATTTTAATTAATCATCATCAGAATCGTGTTCATCATCAGAATCGTGTTCATCATCAGAATCGTGTTCATCATCAGAATCGTGTTCATCATCAGAATCGTGTTCGCTGTCAGACTGATCGGAACTTGTGACTGTAGTTGAACCGCTACCTGTATTAGTAGCTCCTGAGACCACATCGACCTGTGAAGTCTGTTCCTGAACTATTGACGCTGGATTTACAGAAGCATCTGCAATATTCGTTGCTCCAGAAATTATATCTATCTGGCTATTCTGATTTTGATCTGATGATGTTAAAACCGTAGAAGTATCTAAGACGTTTGTCGCTCCAGTAACTGCATCTGTCCCAAAAATCTGACCCAAGCTTACTGAAAGTGCACCCAATGAAGTACTTGCAACATTTGTGGCACCGGAAACTGCATCAGTCCAGACACTCTGGCTAAGACTTGCTGAGATCACTCCTGTGGAGCTACTTGCAACATTTGTGGCACTGGAAACTGCGTCTACCTTTGGCACCTGTACCTGGATTACTGGATTCATATCTTTATCTACTGCTGCCAGGTTAAGAGCAGTTGACAGAGAAGCAATAAAAGCTCTGCTTGTATTAGTGGCTCCAGAAACGATATCAACCTGGGCACTCTGTGTTTCAACTGCTTCAGATGTCAATATGGGCATAGCAAATTTGTTTATCTCGACTGAATAGCTCCTTTCGTCTGGATAATTCAGGAACTGGACGTCAGTGAGCTTACCGTTCCGGATAATCCCTTTGACCTGGACCAGTCCATAATAAGCATCTTCTATGCTTCCAGTATATTGTCCATCTTTAAATTTACTCTTTGGCGCATTTGCAGTTTCACCAGCTGTACTTATCTCAATTTCTTCAGCTTTCAGCTGTTTTTTTGCAGTATTACTTTCTGGTTCAAGTATAGATTCAGCAACTGTTGAGTTTCCTGGAGAATTTCCTGCCAAATTTTGGAAGCTGGAATCTATCCTCTGATAGACTCCATAAAAAATAAAGCCCAATACCACAAAAAAGGATACCAATATCTTTTTAAAATGGATCTTTGTTTTCAATATTCTCTCCTTTAATAAATTAACTGAAAATTAATTATTGAAATAATAATGAATATAATTTTAAATAAAAAAATAATTATATTATTAATTATTTAGTTAAAAATAAAGTTAATCATTATTTCGATTATATTACTATTATGTATATAAACGAAAGAGAGTGCGGTTTTTGTTTAGCTTCTTAAAAAAATTATTTTATCTTTTTAATCATGATCGGATTCTTCAGAATGTTCATCTTCTTTTTCTTCAGCTTTTTCCGGGCTATTATCCTCATCTAAAGTATCATTTGATTCCTCTTCAATACTTTCCTGGTCTTCTGACTCATTTGAATCTTTTTCTGATTTACTCGAATCTTCTTTTATATTATCATTATTTTCATATTTTTCTTCTGCCTCTTCATTGAATTCTTTTTCTGATCTTTCTTTTATATCCAGAATAGCTTCTTCAAATTCTTCTTCAGATGCACCATCAAAATACTCATATTTCTTGCATTGGTCAAACTCCTCTTCTGCTTCTCTGATGAGGACATCTGTAACAGTTTTTTGGGCTTTATTGGAATTAAATAATTTTTCGGCTTCATATATCCTACTATTTAAAATCTGAAAATGAATTATGCTTTTCGAAGATTTGGGATAAATTACCAATTTCAATTGCTCTATATTCCTCTTTGTTGAATATAAGGTATCGCCTGGAATACTGTCTTGGGATGCATAACTAAAACCAATAAATGAAAAATTAAGTAAGGCAAATACAAATAAAAATATTATTGCAGGTTTTAATATCCGAAAAAAAACCTTTCTTCTTTGATCTGGGATCTGTACTGCAACCTGTTCATCATGGTCATTTGGGGAAACTTCATCTGAATATATACTATTTAAGATCCTTTTCTCCATTACATGATCTATAGCCTTTTTATCTAACATCTTAAAACTATTCATTATTAAAAAGTATTCAGATAGAATATCTTTATACTTACTAAATTTGTCCATACAGTACTGAAGATCGTAACCTTTTCTCATTAGGTTGATACAGTTATATAAGATCTTTTCTATTTGTCTGTCAGTCAGTTCTTTTTCAGTCATAATCGATTTCACTCTTTAATATATTTAATGCTCTAAACAATATACCCCTGACCGTAGACTCCTTTTTCATCAGGATATCTGCAATCGTCTTATAGTCCAGGTCCATAATAAATATTAATATTATTATATTCTTTTGAAGCAAAGTCAGCCGGTCCATAGCTTTTATAAGTTTCTGGTTTTCAAAACTAAATTCTTTTCTTAATAAAATACTATTTTTTATAAAAAAATCAGTATCAATTAATTTGTCATCATTAATATCATCATAATTGTCAGTCAATAAAATGTTGTCTGTATAAATTTTTTTCTTCCTAAAGTAATCTATCAGATGATTTTTTGCTATTTTATAGATCCATGAATTTAAAGTCCTGCTATTTAATTTTGTGTCTTTTATGTTCTTATATATTTTAAAAAAAACTTCACTTGCAAGATCTTCTGAAATATGGGTGTCAAATGTATTAAAATAAAAATAGTTATAGATTTTGGGTAAGAAATGATAATAGATCTTATCAAACCATTTTTTTTCACCACTTCTTTTATAATTGACTAAATATTTATAAATATTATCCATTTAAACTACACTGTTCTATGTCTAAATCTTTACAAAAAAAAATACTGGCTCCTGAATACAAAAAATAATTTATACCCGTATTTCTTTTAACCTGTTAATAATAATCGTTACTAGTGTAGTTATAAAATAAATTTATGCAAATTTATTTTTAGCCCTTTATTATCCTTATAAAAAACAACTTACTTATATTGATTAAAACGAAAAAAGATAGGTGTTTTGTTTAGGTTGTATTAAACAAATGCAAAATAATCCAAATCCATTATAATAACAAAATACCAGATCCGGTAATCCCTGAGATGGAAGATATATGATAAAACAGCTGAGGACTCTTTTAAAATATTTTAGAAAGCACAGGCTTGCGATTGCAGGAAGTATAATATATATCATTGCAACAAATGTCGCTGCATTAGCAATCCCATGGCTTTTAAAAATAGTTATAGACAGCTTAAAGAACTATCCGGATTCCCAGCCACAGCTAATAAAATATAGCCTGATCCTTATTGGCATCTCTGCTTTAGAAGGTGTGTTCAGGTTTTATATGCGCCGGCTTATCATAGGTGTATCAAGAAAGATCGAATACAGCATAAGGTCCGATTTTTTTGCCCACCTGCAGCGGCTTGACTCTTCTTTTTTTGAGTCCAATAGAACAGGAAGCATCATGGCCCTGATGACAAATGATATGGATGCTGTAAGAAACTTCCTCGGGCCAGGTCTTATGAATTTTTTTAATACTATTTTTGTATTTTTATCGACCCTTACAGTTATGTTTTTCATAAATGTAAGGCTCACGCTTTTTGCCCTTATTGCAATCCCGGTCCTCCCTGTCATTGTTGCAAGATTGAGTTCGATGCTTTACAGCAGGTTTAAATTATCACAGGAGCAATATGCCTCACTTTCTGCAAGGACCCAGGAAAGCATAGCGGGAATTAAAGTCGTTAAATCCTTTACCCAGGAAAATAATGAGATAGAGGTATTTTCCGGATTAAACCAGGATTATATCAATAAGAATATGGCACTTGCTCGGGTAAGAAGCATTTTCTGGCCGTTGATGATCCTTATAGGTGGGATCGGCGCTCTTGTAGTGTTGCTGTTGGGGGGAAGACAGGTCATATCAGGGACATTGACTCTTGGGCAGTTTGTACAGTTCAGTGCATATATAATCGCAATAACCTGGCCCCTTATATCACTTGGCTGGGTGATTAACCTTATCCAGAGGGGTGAGGTATCAATGGGCAGGCTTAACAAAGTCTTCGACATCACCCCTGATATTGATGAGCCCAAAAATCCTGTAAAGGTCCATGATATCATCGGTAGTATCTCATTTAAAAAAGTATTTTTTAAATACCCAAAACATCCTGATTTTGAGTCTCTTGGAAAAGGAAATTCTTTAAAAGATGATGCCGGAAAAAAGTCAGCCAGAGGCATCTCTGGAAATGACAATAAAAATAAAAACTGGGTCCTTGGAGATATAAGTTTTGAGATAGAGGCAGGTACACAACTTGGTATTGTGGGTTTTACTGGTTCAGGAAAATCAACTGTGGTAAATCTTCTGCCCAGGTTCTATGACCCCCAGAAGGGTGTTATACTGGTAGATGGGCATGATATAAGAAAACTTCCTCTTGATCTTATCCGCAAAAAAATCGGATACGTGACCCAGGATCCTTTTATCTTCTCAAAGACAATACGGGAAAACATCATCTTTGGTAAAGAAGAGTTTCTTTCAAGCCTTTCTGATGATGGACTGGAAGCGCTTATTATGGAAGCTTCAAGAATTGCCCATCTGGATGAGGACGTTAAGGACTTTCCAAAAGGATATGAAACTGTCGTTGGAGAAAGAGGGATAACACTCTCAGGAGGACAGAAGCAACGGCTGGCAATAGCAAGGGCACTGATAACGGAACCAAAAATATTGATACTTGATGACTCTTTTTCAAATGTCGATACAAACACTGAAGAACTTATACTAAATGATCTCCGTAAAAAGACTGAGCAACTCACAACCATTATAATCTCACACAGGATCTCGACCATAAAAGATTCTGACAGGATAATAGTTATGGAAGAGGGAAAAATAAATGAGATAGGTTCACATGATGACCTTATGAAAAAATGCGGTATTTATCAAAAACTGTACTACAGACAGCAGCTAGCTGAGGAACTTGAAGAAGAGGTCTGATCGATGGAAAAACCAAATAGGGGTAGCTTTTTCGAAAAAGATATAGAAGAAAAGCAGCTTGACAGGAGAACGGTTTTGAGCCTACTCCGTTATGTAGGCCCATATAAATTTATGCTTGCAATTACGATTTTCCTGCTTCTGCTAATAGCTGCACTCGAGATAGCGGGCCCATATCTTATAAAAGTAGCAATCGACAGCTATCTGACACCCCGACAGCTTGAGGGGTTTATATATATCGTCATCCTTTTCGGGGCAATCCTTATAGGAGAGTTTATCCTAAGGTACATACAGCAGTATCTTACAGAGTTTCTTGGACAGAAAATAATGTATGATATGCGGATGGACATCTTCAGGCACATCCAGAAGATGCAGATGTCATTTTTTGATAAAAATCCTGTCGGCCGGACCCTGACACGGGTAACCACCGATGTCCAGGCTTTAAATGAGATGCTTTCAAGCGGAATTGTGACTTTCTTTGGAGATATCTTCATGATAGTCGGAGTAATGGTAGTAATGCTATCGCTTGACTGGAAACTTTCCCTCGTGACATTTTCGGTTTTAATCCTTCTTGCAATAGCGACTTTTATCTTCAGGAAAAAGGTCAGGATATCATTTAAGATAATCAGGGCAAAGATATCAAACATGAATTCTTATGTGCACGAAGCAATAACAGGAATAAATACTATTAAGATATTTACAAGAGAAAAGCAGAATGAAAAAGAGTTTGATGAACTTAATGCAGACTATACCCACCAGTATCTTAAAACTATTTTTTATTATTCTGTGTTTTTCCCTGCGGTATCCTTTATAAGCACAATAGCAGTGGCACTTATTATCTGGTATGGAGGAGGCCAGGTGATAAAGAGTATTGTAACACTCGGGACCCTTGTCGCATTTGTCCAGTACATAGAAAAATTCTTTCACCCGTTGAGCGACCTCAGCGAAAAATTCGGGATCCTTCAGGAAGCTATTGCAGCATCAGAACGCATTTTCTCCCTGCTTGCTGAAAGATCCACTATAGTCTCTCCTGATACTCCAGTTAAGATAAAAGATGTAAACGGAGATATCAGGTTTGATAATGTCTGGTTTGCTTATGAAGAGGACAACTACATTTTAAAGGATATAAGCTTTGAACTTAAAGGTGGAAACAGCATTGCAATAGTCGGCGCTACCGGTTCAGGCAAGACTTCAATAATAAATATACTAAACAGGTTTTATGACATACAGAAAGGCTGTATCTGTCTTGATGATATTGATATAAAGAAATTTGACCTGGCTGACCTGAGAAGGCACATCGGGATAGTAATGCAGGATGTGTTCTTGTTTTCAGGTACGATCCTGGACAATATAAGGCTCGGAAATAAAGATATTTCCCTTGAAAAAGTCAGAGAAGCTGCAGAATATGTCAATGCCCATAAATTTATAGAAAAGCTGCCGGATGGGTACGATACCGATGTAAGGGAGCGCGGCCAGATATTGTCAGTAGGACAGAGGCAGCTGATCGCGTTTGCAAGGGCACTTGTCTTCAACCCGGAAATACTTCTTGTACTTGATGAAGCTACTTCGAGCATAGACTCTGAGATAGAGGCACTGATACAGGATGCACTGTCCAGAATAATGAAAAACCGTACAACGATCGTCATCGCCCACAGGCTCTCCACTATAAAAAATGCAGATAATATAATCGTACTCTCCCATGGGCAGATAGTTGAGCGTGGTACACATAAGGAACTTTTAGCCCTGAAAGGGGTATACTATAAGTTATATAAATTCCAGTATCAATTGCAGACAGAATGAAGAAAGTATGAAAAATAAGTTTAATAAAAAGAGGTAAAACAATATGAAATACAGGAAAATGGGTTCACTTGACTGGGAAGTGTCTGCGCTTGGGTTCGGTTGCATGAGACTGCCATCCCGCAAGCTTAACCGTTTGAGAGCCGATACAGAATCATCAATAAAGATCATCAGGCATGGTATAGACCGCGGGATCAATTATATTGATACTGCATGGTTCTATCATCTTGGAGACAGTGAAAAAATCCTTGGCCAGGTCCTAAAGGGCAGTTATCGTGACAGGGTACACCTTGTGACCAAATTACCGATCCAGATAGTAAGAAAGACAGAAGATTTTGACCGCTTTCTCAATCAGCAGCTTAAAAGACTGCAGACAGATTATTTAGATGGATATTTTTTCCATGGACTGAATAAGGGTTCTTTTAATAAGATCAAAGACCTGGACCTGATCAGCAAAATGGAAAAGGCAAAAGAAAAAGGCCTTATCAGGCATATAGGCTTTTCGTTTCATGATACATTACCAGTATTTAAGGAGATCATCGATTATTACAATTGGGACATTGCCCAGATCCAGTATAATTATATGGATACTAATTTCCAGGCTAAGACAGATGGCCTTGTCTATGCACATTCAAAAGGCATTGCAGTGGTGATCATGGAGCCGCTAAAGGGAGGCCGGCTGGTAAACCCGCCTGCTGAAGCACTTGAAGTGATGAAAAAAGCAAAAAATAAAAGGTCACCTGTCGAATGGGCATTACAGTTTCTCTGGAACCGCCCCGAGGTCGCAGCAGTGCTAAGTGGCATGGGTTCACAGCAGATGGTCGACCAGAATTGTGATATTGCTGACCGGTCGGGCATAAATACTCTTAGTGGGGAGGACGAAGAGACTATTGTAAAACTGGCTAAGGTCTACCAGGAAAAGATACTGGTTCCCTGTACTGCATGCGAGTACTGTATGCCCTGTCCGTCTGGGGTAAACATTCCGGAGAATTTTGCTATTTTAAACGACGTTTATTTGGACAGCAGCAAATTCAGGGGATGGTTGACAAAAAGAGGATACAGGCATCTGGCTGGTTCTAAAGATCGCCTTAATAAAAAAGATCCAAATGGAAATGCATCGATGTGTACGAAATGCAATAAATGCATTGAAAAATGTCCCCAGGAGATAGCGATCCCTGATGAGCTTGAAAAAGTGCATGCAATCCTTGCCAAGAATGGCAGGATCTCTGATTATTTTGAAGTAAATCTTTAATTGAAAGGAGTCAAAACAAAATGAAATTTATAGATGCATCAGGTCCTATATATGAAGGAATGTGGTCCTACGGCCAACCTTTCCCGGACTTCAAGATAAGAGAGCTTGAACACCCAGACTGGTTAGAATTTGAGGCTTATTCTCAGGCATTTGATGGATTTTCTATGGTTACCGGTACCTATATTGACGGTCCAGCACATTGTTTAGGTTTAAAAAAAGCTGGACCAATCCATGAAGTACCATTAGAAAAATTATTTGGAGTTGATGCATATGTTTTAAAATTTGAACTTGAAAATCTTTCTAAAGAGGGTAATCGACCTTATATATCATTAGAAGATGTAAAAAGAGCAGAAAAAGAAATTATTCCAGAAGAGGCAAATATCATTTTTGCTACTGGATGGGGTAAACACTGGGAAAAACCTGATTTTTTAACACATTGCTGGTTTCTCAAAAAGGATGCATTAGAATATATTTTAAGTAAAAAGCCATTTATTCTGGCTATGGATACTCCTTCTATAGATAATGTAAACAATGAACAGGGGTTGTGGCCGATGATCTTTAAAAATAATATATATATTGTGGCCCCATTAACAAATGTTGAAAATATCAGTAAGTTTAAAGTTAAGTTATTTGTCTGCCCATTAAAAATTTTAAATACTACTGGATTGCCCTGCCGCGTTATTATTGGAGAGTAATCTTGATGATAATAATCTAATTGACTTTTTTTCCCCTTATATAAATATCTTTAATATTTAAATTCTTATCCAATATTAAGATATCTGCGTCTTTACCAGCAGATAGACTTCCCTTATGGTCATCAAAACCAATTATCCTTGCTGGAGTTAGTGAAGCCATTGTCCAGGCATCAGTAAGTGAAAGCCCAAAATGATGATGTGCGTTTCTAAGCATATCGATCAAAGGAGTTACAGAACTTGCTATGATACCAGGCCTGTCTTTAATCAGTGCAATCCCTTTTTTAACTATACAATCCTGTCCGCCTATCACATATTCTCCATCAGGCAAACCCACTCCTTTCATTGCATCAGAAATAAGAGAGACTTTATTAGCTCCTTTACATTTCAAAACAAGTGCTATTATCCCCTTATGAAGATGGAATCCATCCGCAATAACCTCTGTCGTTATTCCTTCTTCGAGTAATATTGTCTCCATTACACCAGGTGCAAAACCTTTACCGGTGCTTTCTTTTAGAGCTTCAAACCTTAATGTGCCCATGGCACATGCAAAATGTGTACTGTGTGAAAGCCCTGCTCCCATTGCTTCCATCATCTGTTCATAAGTTGCATTTGTATGGCCAGCTGAGGATACGATTTTTGCTTGTTTGCAGGCTAGTATAAGTTTAATTGCTCCCGATAATTCTGGCGCAAGAGTCCACTCAGTAATAAAATCACCATATTTTTCTATTATCGGCTCATATTCAGCTGGATCAGGGTCATGAACATAATCACTTAAATGTCCACCCCGATATTCCTGGTTTATATACCCTCCTTCGACATGATAACCAAGTATATTTGTACAACTTTTAGATGCCTGTCTTGCTGCATCAATTGTTTTATCCAACTCAGCAAAAGGGATGCTGATTGACGAAGGTGTCAGGCTAGTCGTACCTTGTGAAAGATGATATTCGGCACCCTTAATGATCTCTTCAACATCTGTAGTGACAAAATCATTGCCTGCTCCACCATGGACATGTATATCGACTAAACCTGGTCCAATAAACAATTCTCTACATTCTACTGATCTTTCATCATCCTTGAATTCTCCCGGCTTGCGGATTTCCGTTATAATACCGTTCTGTGATCACTAAATCACAAAGAACCTTTTCTGCAGGTGTAATTAGAGTCCCTCCTCTAAAGACTATTGTCTCTTGCATAGTTCTTGCCTCCCAACAATCAGCATTGCAGTTATTCTAACCAGAATAGAATGATTGAATTCTAGAAAAATTTGTTTTACTAGCGAACTCTTACATTTCAGGATGTATATTAAATCTTAAAATTATTTCTATAATCGATAAACATTTTTAGGATTCAAATAAAGGATCTTCTCAGCAAGATCCAAAGCTTCTTCGAAAGTAAAATATTTCTGTTCGATTTTTTTATAAAGCAGCTCTGTGATGGATTTCCTGACCATTTTCTGACTTCCGTATAAGCCTTCTACAAACATATAATCTCCCCCATAACCAAATATCTTATTGGAAGGAATGATCTCGATAAGCCTGTTGAGGATATCTTTGTATAGAGAAGCAGAGATATTAACGATCCAGCACATATTAAAATACACATTGGGGAATTGCTTACAAATGGATATGAGTTGGTCAGAATATGGATAAGCCTGCGTGAAAAATATCAAATTTGCATTTCTTGTATTTAAAAAACAGATTTATAAGATAGGCAGGATTAGAATTGGATACATCATTATAGAGAAGTTCAAATATACCGGTATGTATCTGCACCGGTAGATCATACTCTACAGCTTTTTGGATTATATAATGGACCATGAAATCCTGGAAAGGTTTTAATTCAGTTTTAGAGAGAAAGTCTTTTTTTTCCAGGAAGCCAAAACTGTTAAGTTTAAAAAGGCCAGAAAATACTTTATCAGCTTCTTCAAAAGTTGTTTCTTCAAATTTTAGGGATCTCATATAAGCTATAGTGGTTTTTACTGCCTTATAACCACTTTCATCTTTTTTTTCAAAAATAAGATCGATAGCTTTAAGCAGGTCCTGTAGCTTATATATATTAATATTAAATCTTTTTTCCCATGCTAAAATGTCCTCCCTGCAGCACGTGCAAATAATCTCATCCAGGTTTATTACCGGTCTGAAATCTTCCCTATCCAAAACTGTAGTATTTGCCTGTGGTATATTTTCTAAGTGATTTAGTATCATCTTTATATTGCTTTTTTCTTTTATTACCCGGTCATACCACTTGACATCTTTTGTGTTTCGGACTTTTTCAGAAAGTTCTTTATAGTTTTTCTCGTTTATACCCTCAAAACCATATAAATCTTTTATTGCCTCAAGGACCAACTTACAGTAAGAAGTATTTTTAATATTGAGCCAGTGTTTTGCAAAATAATCCCATTTCTTTTCTAAATCTGTTTTTGGGTCCTGAAAGTCGGCAAATTCCTCTTCTGACAATCCAGAGGTCAAAAGATCAGTGCCGGCATACTGCATAAAGAACAAGGAAAAATCAAGATTAGATCCCTGCCTGTCTTTCTCATCCAAAATATGTTCATGTGTATCAAATATTGGGATAGAAAAAACGGCTTTACTTATTTCTTCATAAAGTTTTTCATCTCTAAACATTTTTACTCCTTATTTTTATATTCTGGCACTAACTACAGAAATCAATTGCTGTATGGGCCAGTATCTTGATCAGGCTAAAGATACTCTCTACTTCAACATATTCGTCCATTCCATGAAGTCTGTCGCCTTTCGGGCCGATAAGTACTACTTCGGTTCCGCCAACCAGTTTGAATGCCTCTGCATCACAAAAGAATGAGCATGCCTTTTCTTCATATTCTAAATTATTTAGGTTATATGCTTGCTTTAAATTATTGAAAACCGGATGAGTAACATCAGTTATATTTCCATTAAAATATCTTAAAATCCTTTTAAATTCTGGTAATCCATCCTTTAAGTATCTGGTGGTTTTTGATCTCTTATCCATAAAACTTAAAAATTCCCCCCACAATTCTCCTTCTTCAGTATATGGACGTGTGGGGATATAGAAATAAAGATGTCCATCCATTGGTACATATGATGCATTTTCTATGTAATTTGTACCCCCGGAATATATTAAAAATATAAGCAACTTATGAAGTTTCTCTCCATTGAAATTATCAGGAAAAACCATTTTTTTATTTCGGTAGGAGTCATAGTCTTCCAGTAACTCTACAAATTCACCTAACTTGTTGATCGGATTTATATTTTGCGAGTATCCCCCTGGGCCTTTTTCAACTACTGATGCCTTCCAAACACTTCCGCACCTATTCTCGATACCAAGTGTCAGATTAGTGGGTTCGGGCAGTATTGCAAAATCAATATCAGGATATTTGATCCTGCAGGCAATAGTCCCATTCATACCGCCTAACTCTTCGTCAACCACACTCTCCGCAAAAACATCTCCCTTTAATTTGATTTTTAAATCACTCAGACACTTTAAAGCAAAAAATCCTGATATTAGTCCAGCTTTCATATCCAGAATACCCCTGCCATACATTTTTCCATCTTTAATATCTCCGCTAAAGGGGTCCTTGAATACTTCCCATTCTTCTTCTCTTACACCGACTGTATCCATGTGGCCGGAAAATACTAAAGATCTGCCTCCACCACTACCCTTCAGTTTGGCCACCAGATTTGGCCTGTCCCTATAGTTTCTTTCTATACCATCGATCACAGGTTCAAAAAGATTGTTTTGATGGATCCCTTCAACATCGATTACATCAAATAAGTCAATAGAATCCTCGGGAATAAATCTTGAAATCTTATTATAGAGATATTCCTGTCCAGGTTTTTCACCACCATCAGGCGGACGATTAACTGTCTTTATTTTTATAAGATCAGAAAGTGTCGTTAATATGTCATCTTTATTTTTATTGACCCAGTTATCAATATCTTTTATGTCTGCCATTTAAAGCAATCACCCTTTGTGATCTAAAGAATAATTTTTTCCCTTTTAAAAGATGTCAGTTCTTTTATCCCTTTTTGAGTCACCAGTATCCCATCTTCATATCTTAAACCGTATTCACCATCAGACAGCCAGATATCGATATTAAAAAGCATTCCAGGTTGTATAATAAAATCAGCATTTTGGGAAAGCCATAACCCCTCCACTTCTGAATGGCCTGTGCCATGTGCAGGACCGTACAGGGCAAATTTTTCCAGGTCATATTTAGATAATATCTTGTGAAAACCTTTAAAGACATCCTTTGCCCTTACTCCTGGTTTGATCGCTTCAAGGGCGTAGAACAGACCTTCAAGACCAGCATCCATAAGTTTTGATATTCTTTTTGGGGGTTCGCCTATAGTAAATACCCTTCCAATATTTCCACAATAACCCATATATTTTGTACCAAAAGAACATTGGACTAATTCATTTTTTTCAATTTTTTTGTCAGTAGATCTGCAGAGGCTTAATCTGGTATTTTTGCCAGAGCATACCCAGGAAGGGTAGGGCATTCCTTCTGCTCCAAGCGAAATCATTTTTGTCCTGGCAACTGCTTCAATCTCCCATTCCCTGATCCCTACCTTTACTGAGCTCAATGCTGCCTTAAAAGATTCTTCAGTGATTTTGTAGGATTCTACTATAAAAGGGATCTCTGCTTCACTTTTAATCGCCTGTACTTCCCATACCAGGTTGTCTGCAGGTATAAACTCCGCACCAGGCAAAGCTTTTTGTAGATCGAGAAAAAGTATATGAGGGAATATATTCATATTTGAGATCCCGATCTTTTTAGGGGTGCCCTTAAAGATATCTGATAATATTCCTGAAAAATTTTCTTCTGTTACATCCCTGACCCATTCCGGTGCTGATGTCTCTACGAGAAGAGGGTTTACTTTTATGTCTGAGATCTTTGAAAACTCTTCAGCAAAATCCAATGACTCAGGACCTCCAGTTACCAGCACAGCTTTTCCCTCTCTTGGGATTATTAGTGAGGCAAAGTCAAAAAAAGGCCAGAATCCTGTAAAATACCTGAGTGCGCCGGACTCACATTCACTGCTATAGCATATAAGAGCATCAAAATCGTTTTCCTCAAGTTTTTTCTGTAATTTTTTGACCCTGAGATCATATTCGCTATTAGGTAAGTTTTCTATTCGCATTTCTACCCCTCCCTACTCATTAAATTTTATTACCCTATTTTCATCAGCAGCTTTCTCGGCTATTCTCATGGCCTGTATCACTGCTTTTGATTCTTCAGGTGTTATTACATCAGGTTTATTGTTATTTAAGATGCATTTGAGAAAATAATCGAATTCTTCTTTTAACAATCCCCTTCTTAATCCATGTATTTTAGGCCAGTAAACTGTTGGTGGATATTCAAGGCCTTTTTCTGTCAGTACCTTAAAATTTTCACCAGAGTGGTCGATAGATATCGTGCCTTTTGTCCCTATTATCTGCATGTTTGCACCAATTGCAAATGGTACATTGTCAGGCAGGCACCAGATATTTTCTATGACAACTATTGTTCCATCCTCTAAGGTAAACATCGCCCAGCCAAGATCATCATAAACAATAGATGCTCTTGTTTTCCTGGTCTGGGCATAGACACTAACTGGTTTTGATTTTGTATACCATAGCGCAAGATCAAGATCATGTACTCCATCTCCAAACAATGCACTGATTTTGTGTAGGTGACTTTCAGTTATCCAACCAGCAAGGTTTCTCTTGGCATGTATTGACAATATCTTACCGATCTTACCAGCCTCAATTTCTTCTTTCGCGATGGCATAATCTACTCCAAACCTGCAAATATGACCGACCATAAAAAATTTATCTGTTTCTTTAACAGCTTTTATAATCTCGTCACATTCTTCCGGGGTATCCGCCATTGGTTTTTCAAGGAAAACATGTTTTCCCGCCTTGAGTGCATCTATGGCGATCTGCTTATGGTCTTTTACATGTGTGACTATGGATACCAGGTCTATTTCAGCATTAGCCAGGAGTTCATGATAATCAGTATAGTATTCAGGTATATCATATTTCCTGGCAATATTTTTTAAGTGCTCTTCACGCCTTGTACAAATAGCCGTGACCTCAGCGAGTGGTAATTCTTTGAGAGTATCTATGTGATGCTCTCCAAACCATCCAAGTCCAATTACTCCACATTTTATCCTTCTCATTCTTATGCTCCTTGTTTAATTTCAAATAATAAAATTTTAATGCCCAGTCTAAACATACTTTTATTAAGGTTATAATCTTATACAAAGAATATAAAAATCTTTAATATCCTCTTAGACTTGATTTTTTTGAACTTTCTATACCGCCTTTCTTACTTTGTTTCCTTACCAAACCACTGATTATCGCCTTTAAGATACTCCATGAGCTCGATCACTGTGCCATCTTTGTACTCATAGAATCCAACGCGTAGAAATCCACCTACTTCAAAAGGTTCAAGTAACACTTTTAACCCCTTAGACGCTTCAGCTATACTTTTTACCCTGTAAGCAATATGTGGTTCATTTTTAACTGGACCTTTAACAGAAGTATCCGGTTCCCAACGAAGCCATTCAACGTGAAAGGGATGGTCTTTTGGATTAGTTACCCATACACGAGTATCCTCTACCCAGTCCTCATTATCTTTCTTTTTTTCTGTTATTAATCCTACATGATCAAATTCCATTTTACCCCTCCCTAAATTTTAATTATTCAATTAAGTATGGTCTAGACTTTTTTACTCTGATTCTTTATTAAACATATCCATAACCTTTTAAAAAATCAAAAGACTTTTTTACTGCATGGTTTATTTCATCTAAAGTATGCTCTTTCCCTTCAAACTCAACCTCGACACTTGAAGGTCCGGTGTAATCCTCTAAGAGGTCAAAAATTTTATCAAAGTCAAGCACTCCATCACCAAGCGCAGGGAAATTCCATTCTCCTATCTTACCACTTCCATGGTCTTTTATGTGTAGATGCCCCATATATGGGAGAGCATATTTTATGTCTTCTTCAGGTCTGGTTTTACCATAAAGAATAACATTACCAGTGTCATAATTTAATCTTATATTCGGACGGTTTATCACTTTTATTATCTCTGCACCGTTCTTACCGTTATTACACCAGTTTCCATGCATCTCAAAACATATGCTTATCCCTTTATCTTGTGCATATTCTGAAAGCTCTGATACATCAGCATAAAACTTTTTCTCGTCATCCTTTCCATTAACATCTCCAGCATCTGTAGTTATAAATTTTACTCCTGCCAGGTTTGCAAAGTCTATGACAGTTTTAAAATTCTTAACTGAATCTTCCTTCATCATCCTTGTGTGTCCAGCAATAGTTTGCAGGGTCAGATTGTATTTTTTGCATAAATCTAGAACTCCATCCACTATATTCTTATCAGTACTCTTTTCAGGTCTTGGCATGTGCTCGAAAAATGCGGGTGCTGACGCCAGCTCTATATACTTAAAACCTGCTTTTGATATACCTTCCATAGCTTCAACACCACTGAAATTAGGATAAGTAGAAGTCACAACTCCTATTGTACTTTTCATGTTTCCTCCTTCAGATCAAGATACAAAAATATTTTTATTTTTTGTGTTTACTTTAAGATTTGGATGATAAGAAGACTCGTAAACTAATTTATTTGTATTTTGAGTGATAAACAGGTCTGGATCAATCTGCCCTAAAATATTTATATTCTTATGAGCACATTTTCCTATACAAAAAACTTCTAGATCTTCCAAGTGAATAATTACCACTGGAACCTTCATAGTTCTTTTTAAACAAAATACTATTATTAATCAATTCAGGACTTCTACTCGCTCCAGCTTGACCATTTTCTCCCGACATTTGCCATAATGATCCATATAGAAATCCCTATTATAGAAACTAAAAGTATTGTAGCAAAAAAGTTACCCATTCTGGCAAGAGCAGAATAATATGCTATTTTATGGCCCAACCCTATTTTACCTCCAACCATATCTGCTCCAACTGCAGTGATAAGACCAAAAATACCTCCGACAAGTAACCCTACATTGATCATAGGAAGTGCAAGAGGAAATCGGATCTTTCTAAATATTTGAAAAGTAGTCGCCCCATAAGATTTTGCAAGAGCGATCTTTGCCAGATCTGTCTGCCTGAAACCTGTGACTGAATTGATCATGACCATTGGCCCTACAGCTAATGCAACTGCTATTATTCTTGGCCAGATATTAAACCCGAGCATTATCATAAGTAAAGGAATCAGGGCAATCGTTGGAGTTGTTATTATTAAAATTATATAAGGAGTTATTATTTTCTCTATAAATGGTATCTGGGTAAGAACAGCAGCCAAAATAAGTCCTATCGAAGCTCCTATTAAATATCCGGACACAAGTGCCGATAGTGTATATAAAAAATCGGGATATATATTTGGAAAAGAAGTAATCAGCGCTTTTATAATTGCAGTTGGTGTCGGAAAGACATACTCCGGAACGTGAAACAACCTGACAAGAAGCTCCCAGAGGCCTATGATGATAATTGCCATTACTAAAATACCTACAACTTGCTTCCATCCGTGTATTTTTACGGCAGACACAGTAGCAGAAATATCGAGGCTGCTTGTCTGCTTATGATGGTGCTCTGCCTCTTCGAAATCTGGTATCTTATCTTTTAATTCTTCGTCATAGTTACTCATAAATATACTCCTGTAGTTTTTATATTCTATTTATAACTTAAATATTTACTTCCTATATTTTATTTCGTAATTAAATTTTATATAGATGGTAGATACAAAATAATTTTTTTCTAAGCTACAGTACTGAAAGCCTGGCTTGCATATTTTCCAGCTTTTTTTTGTGCCTCTACATCATCTACAATTTTTTTCTTAATTTTTGCTACAATCTCAAAAAATATCTTATCCATAGTTATGCCAGCCGGACGAGGCCTTGGTAGATCAATATTGAAAGTTTCAGAATTTATTGCAGGCCGGGGAGTCATAACATATACTTTATTTGCAAGGTAAACTGCTTCCTCTATTCTATGTGTCACAAAGACAATAGTCTTTTTTGTCTTTTCCCAAATTCCTAAAATAAGTGTGTCCATCTCATCTCTTGTATAAGCATCAAGCGCCCCAAATGGTTCGTCCATCAGCAGTATTTTTGGGTCATATGATAATGCTCTTACGATTGACGCTCTCTGCTGCATGCCTCCAGAAAGTTCTTTTGGGTATCGTTTTTCAAAACCACCCAAACCAACACTTTCTATCAACTCTGAAACGTGCTCTTTATAATCATTTAAGTTTTCTCTCATTATTTCAAGTGGAAAATACATATTATCAATTAAATTTCTCCACGGTAAAAGATTAGACTGCTGAAAGATTATCCCAACTTCTTTTCTTGGTTTTTCTACTTCTTCTCCCAGTATTAATGCTCTCCCAGAAGTAAAGGGGTGAAGGCCAGTCAGACCCCAAAGAAGGGTTGTTTTTCCACAACCACTTGGTCCCACTATAGCTACAAAGTCCCCTTCTTTTATCTGCATCGAAAAATCTTTTATAGCAGGTACCGGTTCTTTTTGGGTTATGTAAGTTTTACTGACATTCTCCGTAACAATAATAAATTCATCATTCATAAAATCTCCTTATTTTTATATAAGCTAACAGCCCATTTTGATTATTTTTGAGCTGTTAGCTTACCAATTCCTATCTTAGATGATCAATGTACATGATTTTAATAATTTTATAATCTTTTTACCAGTTGCCGACGACTTCTACATCTTTCCATGTGTCGTTAAGTTCAAAGGCTTCCGCATCAGCCTTAACTTTAGCTTTATCAAAATCATTTATCTCAGGTACCAGCTCGTTAGTAGCAACATCCTCAAATGTAAGTTTCTTTTGAGTTTGTCCCAGTTCGTAAATTATTTCAAGATACGTATTCCATGATTCTGGAGCAGTTCCATACCCGCCAAGTTCTCTTTCACTGCCTGTATAAAGCCAATGCAGCTCCTGAAGTGATGCAAGTGCAAGCTGGGGTTCCATTTGCTCTCTAACAGTCGCAAACTTATCATAAGTAATTTGAGCTGCAGCACGTGGATTTTGACGCGCAAATTCTATACCCATTGCTGATGCTCTTAAAAACTTCACCAGTAATTCTCTCTTTGCAGGATCGGCTAGATCTGATTTTCTGACCGCATAACCATTGGATGGCATTGTCGAATAATCAGTACCATAAAAATATCTTAAGCCAAGCCCGACAGCGTCCCATTGCGGTCCTAATCCTGCCCAAGATTGAGCTGCATCAGCTTCTCCAAGAGTTACCATTTGGCCCCAGTTACTACCATATACAAAATTTACACCATCAGGGTCAATTCCTACTTCTTTTAATATCGGGATAGTCACTACCTCTCCACCTGGAGCCCATATGGATATTGTTTTGCCGGCCAATTCCTGGACAGACTGTATATCGCTATCTTCTTTAACAGCAAAATTAAAGACCTGGTCCTTTATATATTCCATAGCCATTATAACATCCATACCTGTATCAACACTTGAGGTCAAGACTCCTGGTGATGGATAACCGATATCTGCCTGTCCTTCACTTACAAACTTACATGTTGCAAGTGCTTCATTGGGTCCTGGTTCCATAATTGGATTAATGCCAAGTTCCGCAAAATAACCCATCTCAATTGCAACCCATATATTATAATCATCCATTACATCCAGTGTTCCTCTGGGACTGATCCAGGTAACGTCAACAAGCTCAGCTGGCCCTTCTTCTACGGCAGCTGTTTCTTCAGCCATTGTAGTTTCTTCAGCCATTGTAGTCTCTTCTGCCGTAGTGGTTGCTTGTTTACAACCAACAAGAGTAAAACTTACCAACATCGATATAGATACTACTAAGACAAGTGATAACCATATATATCGTTTCACTATAAACCCCTTTCAAGTTAATTAATTTTTTCTAGAATTGAACATTTCTTATTTAAGATTTAGTAAATTCACTATAATTATTAGTTTCCTTTTATAATAACTAAATCTTATCCTTTGCCCATAAAGATAACACCTCCTTTCTGCTTGCATTTTTTTTTGTTATCACCTCCAATCTTTCTAAATAGCGAATTTTTTAGTTTTTCAAGTATCGGTTAAAATTAATTAAGTACCAAGTTATTGGCTATAAAGGAACCATCTAAAAAAATGCGTAATAGTTTTATTTGATAAAATTATATTTATTTTGCATATAATATAACAATTATTCCAGCTTTTAAAGAAATATGAAATACTAAAAAAATTGTTTAATTTCTCAGAAAAAATATATTGATAATCTCATTTTCTTTTAATTATAAAATTTCTGTAAATAAATTATTTTTTTTCCTTTATTGCAGGTTTACCTGATGCAAATACATTGGTAATGATGATACCTCCCATAATAACTGCACCACCGACCCAGAATAACCAGGAAAATCGCTCATTTAAAATAATGAGTGAGAGAATAACAGCAAAAACCGGAGTAAGGTAGATATAAATAGAAACGTGCGATACAGGAAGCTTCTTGATACAGGTAAACCAGAGTGGATAAGCGATACCGATCATGGTGAGGCCAAGAAATACCATGATGAGAATCGTGGACCAACCTGCTAAAGCTATCTCTGTAAAACCGACTGTGATCGCTGTAAGCACAGTCAATAAAACTGCTCCCGAAAACAGCGCAAGGGCAGCCACAATAAGGGTATCGTTGGAGGCAAGTATTCTTTTTCCAAGGACTGAATAGAGTGCAAATGATAAAGCCGCCAGTAGAGAGAAGGAAAATCCAAGTAAATCCATTCTTCCTGTTCCCTCTCCAAAAGATAGACCTTTGTTGAATGTCACAAGTATTACCCCACATAATGCAAGGATTATGCCTACAATACTTGCAGGCTTAATACGCTCTTTAAGAATAAGGGCTGCGAGAAGGGTGATAAAAACTACATTACTGGATATAAGTACTGCATTCATGGAAGCAGGAATACGGGCAAGGGCACTAAATGTCAGTATCTGATAAAAAAAGAAACCGAACACACCAAGCCCCAGAGAAAAGAGCACATCCCGGTATGAAAATTTTTTTATCCCCCTGATCCTGCCAGAAATAATTAAGAATATGAGCAGCCCGATGAATCCAGTGCTTAGGGTTAAGGTACCGATCTGGAAGGGATGAACACTTTGTACGATGATCCTCCCTAAAGGATGACCGATAGCCCAGAAAAACGAGACTATAAGCATTAGAAAATATTCGATTCGAAAGCCACTCTTCTTTTTTAGCATGTGATAATAACCTTTTTATATAGCTTAAAATCCCATAGGATTATTCACTGTAAATAGCTAATATATTATCAACTGGTATATCAGAAGTTAAATAATGGGAAGGGCCAAGTATCAAGCCGCCGGTTTTATTAAAGAGATCTTTTATTCTTCTGACTTCTTTTTTTACATCTTCTTTTGTAACAAAGGGTAGAAATTTTTGTGTATCCAATCCACCATGAAAACATATATTTTTACCAAATTTTGCTTTAAGGTTCTCCAGATCCATATTCTTTGCAGAAACCTGGATCGGGTCAAGAATATCCACTCCCATTTCAATTAAATCACCGATTATATCCGAGCAGTTTCCACAAACATGAAAGCAGATCAATAAATCATGCTTTTTTGCTTCATTTATAAATTTTATATACCAGGGCTTATATAACTTTCTCCATAGATCTGGGGAGATGAGGAGACCTTCCTGGTCAGCAAAATCATCCCAGATTCCATAAAGATCAATGAATTTCCCGATTGTAGCAAGATTTTTCCGGTTAAATTCAACCATAAAATCGCCTATCTTTACAAGCAGGGTTTCTGCATATAACGGATTTAATAAAAAATCTATAAATAACTTTTCCAGCCCCCTCATATATGTAGAGACCATGAATATACTGTTAAGGCAACTTGTGTTTAAAAAATAGGTCTCTGATCTTTTAAAATCAGATAATCTGATCTCCTGTTGCTCATTATCACTTTTATGTGAGACCTGTTCGGTATTGTTTTTATAAATACTAAAATCAAACCATTCAAGTTTAGGGTATGGGTAATCATGCAGAGCGGAAACATCGTCCTTCATGCTTAATGGAGGTGTTTTTGAAAAAACAATATGCCTTTCTCTTCCAATATAGACCTCTTCAGATTTTATCCCCCAGATGTCAAATCTGTTTACTTCAAACAAGCTTTTAAAATCAGGGCCTGTATATTTTGGAAAATAAGTGGTGAATCCTCCAAGTGTCTCTCCATCAGAATAGTTATCAGCTCCAAGCAGCTCAATTAGTTTTTCCCAATCGTCTTCAAGCCTGTTTAGGTTAAAAAAATCAATAAGCTTTTCATTTGTTGATGGCTCACCTCTATACATTGTTGGGACTTTGCCTATATTCTTGTGTCTTATACAATCAACTATCAGTTTTTTAGATTCTATGCTCATAGTTATTTTGGGGCAACAATAATAGGACGTGCTGTTAACCTGTCTGCTACAAACAGTACAGTCTCCTTTGGATCAGGATGAAGTTGAAGTAAAGTCCCTGGACGGTCCAGGGTGGGTGGGTGCATCACACCTAACCTGAAACTTGCGAGCTGCCAGTTCAGGTCACCACCATCACAGTAGATCTCTATCCTTTTAGCATTAATTATCGGTTTCATTCCTATGGTCACTGCTTTTGGGGGCAATCCGTAGCAATTCCCGCCTATTCCACACAAGCTGTTTATTACAAAAGTATCACTGTTTAAATCGATTATCCTTGTTTTTGAATTAAGGAACCTTTCAATTGTCATTCTTCTGTAATATGTATCAAAAGGTTCATTAAAGGCAATATGGCCGTGATAACCAAGTCCCCCGTAGCAGACATCTATACCACCGAGTTCCTCTATCTTATTTTCATTGAAATCAAGGTCTGATGGGTTAGGAAATATTACCTGTGATCTATCCAGCCCCAGAGTCTTATCTACCATATCAAAAAAGTTTTTCGACATGTACCCTCTAAAGCTCATAGGATTATTTTCAGGTATCCATCTACATTCCCAATCTAGATATTCATCCATGAAAAATATCCAGACATTTTTCAGATCGATCTTTTCAACGTTTATATACTCATATAAAATTTTATATTGTGGTGTTGGACCAACAGGAAGAATTATTTTTGTATTCGCACCTTCATTATTATTTCTTATTATCACATCTGCGATCGAACGAGCCATCTTTTCATAAAGGATCCCTGCATTTTCAACAATATCGATACCGACATTAGCGCAGCTTTTTATTTCATCAGAAGGCATAGTCATTAATTTATTAAAATCTTCTTCACTTACAGTCTGGTGCGTTAGAATACCCTTGAAATACGACATGATTATTCTCCAGTCTTATTAAAATTTTAATATACAATATCACAATGAACAGGAAACTCGATCCTGTCTTAAATATACTATAGTTTTATTGCACAATGTTCTTTTGCAGATCTGATCGCTGCAAGCGCCAGTTCGAGAGAATCTCTTCCGTCTTTAAAAGAAGCATTTTTTATTGGCCTGTTATTCTCTAAACAATCAACAAAGTAATCGAGTTCCTGGAAAAATGCATCCTCATTACCAGCCTTTAATAACTCAACAGAACCATCTGCCTTATAAACTGTGACTTCAGCTTGTTGTGCCCTCTCCTCTATATTTTTTCCGGCTCTGAAAATCCACTCCACAGTACCTTTCTCACATAGGATCCTTAAAACCATAGTAAATGGGAATGCTCCTTTAAATTCCCATCCTCCTTCTGCTAGAGCTCCGACTTTATTCTTAAATTCTACAGTTGTGGCAATATGAACAAAACCTCCTGATGCTTTTTTAGCAGGATCAAATACACCCTGTGCCATCACTATCGACGGTTTGCCAAACATCCAGATGAGATAATCAAGGTCATGGATGTGCAGGTCAAGAGCAGCGCCACCTCCAAATTTTTCACTTGCTCCCCAGTCACCCTGATGCCAGTCTGGTGTGACAGCAAGCCTTTGACAGAAAGCATGAAGCGGCTTTCCCAGCACCCCGGAATCAATATATTCTTTTATTCTTACATATTCTGGCCAGAATCTTAATACATGACCTACCATAGCTTTTACATTATTTTTATTTACTGCATTCAGCATTTCATCTGCTTGTTCTAAAGATAAGGCAAGGGGTTTTTCGCAAAAAATGTGTTTTTTTGCTGCTGCAGCTTTCAGGACCATCTCTTTGTGTAAAAAAGTCGGGACACATATGTCTATACAGTCAACATTCTCGTTATTTAATAAATCATCGATGTCTTTGTAATATTTTGCATTACAATCCTCTGCAAGCTTTTTCCCTTTATCTTCAATCTTATCCGCTACAGCGGTAACTTTAGCATTTTTTATTTTTCCATAAGCACTTGCATGAGCTTGGGCAATAAAACCTGCGCCTATCAAGGCTATTTTTATCATTACTTTCCTCCTGCTATTTAAAATTTATTTATTTTATATCCATCCATGATTTTTCAGGAAATCATAAGATTTTTTTACTGATTCATTGATCTCTTCCAGTGAGCGTTCCTTGCCATCAAATTCAACCTCAACACTTCCAGGACCATCAAATTCTTTAAGCAGTGAAAAAATCTTTTCAAAATCTACAATACCATCGCCCAGGGCAGGAAAATTCCAGTCCTTTGCTTTTCCGCTTCCGTTATCTTTCAAATGAACATATCCCATATAAGGGAGTGCAAATTTCAAATCCTCTTCGGGTCTTACATTGCCATAAAATATCACATTGCTGGTATCATAATTTAATTTTACGTTCGAATGATTTGCTTTCTTGATTATTTCAGCACCGATCTTACCTGTATTGCACCAGTCTCCATGCATCTCAAGACATAAAGTCACGCCTTTTCCCTTAGCATAATCACCCAGCACCCTTATATCGGAGTAAAATTTCTTTTCATCTTCTTCGTTTTTTACTTCTCCTGTATCTGTAGTCACAAATCTCACCCCTGCAAGCTCTGCAAAATCCAGGACTTTTTTAAAGTTTTCAACACAATTTTCTTTCATTAATCTTGTGTGTCCTGCAATACACTGCAATTCCAGCCCATGGTCCCTGCAATCCTTTAAAACACTATCGACTATTTCCCTGCTTACTTTTTCTTCCGGTCTGGGGATATGCTCAAAATAAGAAGGCGCACTTGCCAGTTCAATATATTTGAAACCAGCTTTTGCTATGCCTTCAATTGCTTCCTTGCCACTGTAATTTGGATATGTAGATGTCACCACACCAATATTCTTTTTCATTTTTCCCCCTCCATCTTATTTTAAATAATATTTTATCTATTTACTCAGGGTAATATTCTTTTTGTGAGCCCCTGCGGATACATTTTTTGCTGTTTGAAAGCTTCAGCATAACCCACATTAGCTTGAAACCCCCTGAATCTGGCGACTGTTTTTATAAATTCGGCAGAATCACAATTATGCATTTCTTTAAGCCATCCAAGCTGAGACTCCATCTTCATCATCATTTCGATCTTTGTATCAATAGTTTCAGTAATATCTACATATTCATCTGGAGTAAAATTAACCCCGGCTATGGTATCCATGTAATATAAGAAGGGCAGCTTGCTTGTAGGAGGATATTTTGTCTTCCAGAGACCAAGGTTTGCAAGGTATGTAGCTTCAAAGACAAGTTTGCTTGTATTTATATGATCTGAATGATAATCATCAGGACTGTGTGTTATTACCAGGTCGGGATCCGCCTGTCTTAAAACGTCGATCACCTTTATTCTTGAATCCAGGCTTAATACTAATTCTCCATCCGGTACTTCTGCAGAGATTGAAACTGCTCCAATGATGCTTGCCGATGCAATAGCTTCTTTTCTTCTTATTTCAGTAAGTTCTTTGGAAGAGTAAACCTTACTTCCCTTGTTGCCATTACAAATATGACAGATATAGACTTCATGACCAAGCCGGGCAAATTTTATAATAGTTCCTGCACATAGCAGTTCTATATCGTCAGGATGTGCACCAATTGCTAGGACTTTCATACTTACTTACCTTTCATAAATAATATTGATATTGATTTATAAAACAGCAGTAATAAATTTATATATCATTTTCTATCTTCTCATCTGTCCTATGTTGCTTATAACTGTAGCAACTACTATTATTGCGCCTAAAATTATGGTCTGGGTAAATGATGAAACCCCTACTATGTTTAATGCATTATTTAAGATGCCAAGAAGCAGCACTCCAAAAAATGCACCGACAAGGCTTCCCTTACCGCCTTCAAATGTGATACCGCCGATTATAGCAGCAGCAAGTGCCTGCAGCGCAAAGTTTGCCCCAACATCCGCCTGGACCATTCCCAATCTTGATATAAGTATGAGTGAAGCAAAACCTACTATAAGCCCTGATAAAGTGTAGATCGATACCACATGCAGGTCGACATTGATCCCGGAAAGATATGCAGCAAGGGAGTTGCCCCCAATAGCATTTAATCTTCTGCCATACTTCGTATATTTGCGTAGTAAAAAGGCAAACGCAAATATTAAAAGAAATATAATTATGGCAAAAGGTACAACACCGCCTATTTTTGATTGTCCAAGAAATTCAAACTGGCCTGTAATGGCCTGTGGTCTTCCACCGCCTACTATCAGAGCTATTCCCAGAAAGACGTAATTCATGCCCAGGGTTATAATAAGTGGCGTGACTTTACTTTTAGCTATTATAAGGCCGTTAATAAAACCAAATGTTAAGCCCAGGGCAAGAGCTACAATTACACAAAGAAAAATGTTTTTCCCTGATAAAAGCATTCTTGCAAAAACAATGGCAATAAGCCCGGTCATATTGCCTATTGAAATATCAAGACCACCGGATATCATCAGCAAAGACATGCACATCGTAAGGATACCCAGTATGGATATCTGCTGCATGATATTTAAAAAGTTCCTGAGGCTTAAAAAATTTGAATTTAATACACTGGCAATTACTATTATAATAATTATCACTAAAACCAGGTAAAAGACCTGGCTGTTAAAAAATCCCAGCTTTCTTGAAGGAGCAGCTGGCTTATTTCCGTTTTGTTTGATTTCTTTGGAATTTGACACCTTTAATTTCCTCCCATAAACCCTGATAAAATATTTTCTTCATTTATCTCACTTTTATCGAGCGTCTTTGAAATCTCATAATCCCTTATTATGATTATCCTGTCACTTAATGATATTAGCTCCGGCATTTCTGAAGAAATCATAATAATAGACTTTCCACTTGCAGCAAGTTCTGTAAAAAGCTCATACACTTCAGTTTTTGCATTTACATCGATTCCATGAGTAGGTTCATCTACAATAAGTATATTAACGCCTTTAAAAAGCCATTTAGCAAGAACGACTTTTTGCTGATTACCGCCGCTTAAAAATTTTATTTCCTTGTTTAAAGACGGAGTTTTTATATTTAATTTCTCTACGTATTCACTAGCTAATTTTCTTTCTTTTACTAAATTTAAAAATACTTTTCCTATACTATCAAGCCCTACTGCAGTAATATTCTGGTCGACTGGCATTCCCATAAAAAGGCCGTCTACTTTTTTACTTTCGGTAAGAAGTGCGATTCCTGATTTAACTGCCTGTATAGGGTTATAAGGAGTAATATCTTTTCCTTTATAAAAGACTTTTCCCTGATATTTTCTGTAGGCACCAAAGATCGCCCTTGCAATTTCTGAGCGTCCTGCGCCTTTTAAACCGGCTATACCAAGTATTTCCCCCTGTCTTACTTTAAAGCTTATCGGCTTTGAAGATTCTTTAAGCTTAAGGTCGCGTACTTCAAAGACATAATCACCCACAGGACTTTCTTTTTTCTTGTAGAAAAGATCTACTGGACGTCCGATCATTTCTTTTGCAAGATCGTCAGGTTCATAAGTTTCTTTGCTTTTATCGTGGGTTTTAATAGCGATGCCATCGCGCAGGACTGTTACCCTGTCAGCAACTTCAATTATCTCATCCAGGTCATGGGCTATATAGATAACACCTACTCCTTCTTTTGAGATATTCTTTACCATTTTTATTACAAGCCCTATGTCATTAGCATTAAAAGCCTGTGTCGGTTCATCAAGAATCAGAACTTTTGGTTTCTGGGCCAGGGCTTTAAGTATCTTGACAAACTGCTGGTCGGGTGGGCTCATTCTTTCATATATCTCATCGACCTTGAGATTAATGCCCAGTTGCGCTACAAGCTCATTTGCCTGGTTTATCATGGTCCTGTAGCTTACAAAGAATTTTTTACTGTCGACAAGTTCGGTCCCTAAAAAAATATTCTCTGCAGCAGTTATGCCCGGGACAAGAATATCCTCCTGATAAACAGTCTGGATCCCAAGTCTTCGTGCGAGGTGGGGAGTAAAAAAATTATGCTTTTCTCCACTTATGGTGATTTGCCCGTTGTTTGGCTGGAAGGCACCGGATAATAACTTTATAAATGTAGATTTACCCGCGCCATTTTCTCCGATCAGACCATGCACTTCTCCCTCATAAAGATCAAAATTGAAATCCGTAAGTGCTTTTACTCCTGGAAATTCCTTGGAAAGGTTTTTTACATCTAATATTTTTTCTTTTTGTAATAACTTGTTTTCCATATGATATCCAAAAAAATAATTTATTATTTCAGCTTTGATATTTTATTCTTTGCGGCCTTATGATCTTTTTGAACATAAGACCGCAAAGCAATTCAAGATTGATGATCAATCCAAATAATCAGTTATTGGAAACGGTTTACCAGGAATCCAATCCACCTACATATTTGAACATATCTTCTGATGCTGGCCATGGGATATTTTCATCAAGATTGTCTTTTGTTATTACCATGTTAGGCAGTGGTATGAATTTTTCAGGAGGTGTAATACCCTCTGATACATACAGCCACATTGCTTTAAACAACCAGAGACCCTGCAGACTGACTGGAGATGCAACTGTTGCATCAATAATACCTTGTTCAAACTGCTTTAGTCCTGTTGGCCCACCACCGGTAGCTATAATCGGGATAGTTCCTTCAAGTCCGGCATCTTTTAATGCATTGTATGCACCCTGTGCGATTGGTTCGTTATTCGCAAAAATAGCGTCGAACTCTGCACCTGATGCTATTACATCAGTAACCTCAGGCTGTGAAGTCTGTGTATCCCACTGTGTATCTTTCCTGATAGCAACTGTCGTACCACTTGTTGATTCAGCAAGAGCTTTTTCTACACCTGCTTCATAGGCTTCAACAATACCCATTCCAGGCATACCTCTTACATATAGTATCTTCGCGCCAGGATAGTTTTCATCGAGCCATTTTATAGCTTCATAACCGATATTATCATATTCACAGGCTACGTTGAAAAGATAATCTCCCTGGAATGTATACCCGATCAGGTCAGAACTCAGTTTGGTGTTTTCAAAGGCAATAGGTATTCCGGCTTCTTTTGCCATAGTTGCGTATTGCTCTCCACTTTCAGGTGTCCAGATAAATACTCCTATCGCATCTACTCCCTTACTTATCAGGTCTTCCATATCAGCTAATTGTTTTGCGCCATCCCAACCTGCATCGATGACCTGAACATCTACACCTTTGGTCTTTGCTGCAAACTCAAAGTTTTCAACACTGTAACCGTTCCATTCATCTGAAAGCGCAGTAGGAAGGTTACCAAAAACCAATGTCTTTCCAGCTGTTGTTTCTGCCGCAGTGGTCTCGGCAGCAGTGGTCTCGGCAGCTGTAGTCTCTGCAGCTGTAGTCTCTGCAGCTGTAGTCTCTGCAGATTGCTGCTTACATCCACTGAGTCCGATGGTTACCAGCATAGCTATAACCACTGACACTACTACTAATATTAATAGTGATCTTTTCATTTTTCCTCCTTTAAGAGTTTTTTACTGTTTTTATTTCCTGTATTCTGCTGTCAGAGTAAAAACACTTCATTTTGATTTCTTTTTAAGCATCTATATTCTCTAACAACATTCCTATAAAATTATAACAAAACTAATTAATAATACTATTAACTTTCCAGCTTGATCCTTTGTATTAAAAACCAAGCTGTCCTTTAACATCTATCGGTAGATCATCAATAAGGGCACCATTAGGATTCTTTATTACATGATCAGGCTCAAGCTGAAGGATAAAGGATGCAGCTTCTTTAATTGCAGCATGAAGATTTCTTGGGCTCTTAGCATCTCCAACTGTTACAACTGGTATTCCTGCAGCTTCGACTTTTTCAAATACTCCAGCAAGTTCTGTATTCGGTCTCGTGTAGCATGTTACGATATCATCGGCTTGGACTTTTGTGATGTTTAAGTTATTACTTATGATCTGGACTTCTTTTTCACCGATGTTATATAAGGTCGAGCCCTGGAATACCTTGACCGGGTATTTATATGGTTTTGAATGGAGAGCTTCAGCATCACCCTGGGCCATACGTTTCCTAAGTACATACATATGTATTACTTCTACACTTGAACCAAATTCTTTCCTGTCTGTTACAACGGTCACATCTTTACCGGCTGCACCCAGGAAAGCAACAAGGTCTGCAGCGCCATAATGATCACCCCAGATTATTACTTTCTCTCCAAGCTTGACACCCTTTCTTCCACTTCCTTTTGGATAAAACTCACATGTGGCTTTTGGACATGAGAACGCTGCTTCCATCGAGATGACTTTGTCTTTTAATCCATTGGCTTCAGGTACATAACTTACTGCACCTGTGGCATTTAAGACCACATCATATTTCTTTAGCTCTTCTGCAGTAGGCACATGTTCCATTTTAACCTCAACACCAAGGTCTCGGATCTCATACCTTAACCAGTCAGCCTGCCATTTCATCTTGTCTTTGTCAGGAACAAGGCAGCAACCTAATATGGCTCCACCAAGTTCGTTTTTCTTCTCAAAAATAATGGGCTTGTGACCACGAAGGACTGCCCATCGTGCAGCTTCCATACCAGCCGGACCGCCACCTACGATTGCTATCTTTAAGGACTTCTTAGCCGGGCTTTTATCCATATTATAGAAGTTCAGATCACCACAGACTCGGGTTGACAGCACATGCTATGTCTTTCTTAGCCATGAGGGATTCCTGCCAGCAACCTGTAAGACATGATATGCACTTCCTGATTTTTTCTTCTTTGCCCTGCTGGACTTTTAGAGGCCAATAAGGATCAGCGAGTGCCTGTCGACACATACCGATCATATCAGCTTTGCCATCAGCAATTATTTTCTCGCAGACATCCGGATGCCTTAGAGCATGGCTTATGATTACCGGTATCTTTACGAGCGGTTTTACTGCTTCAGCAGAATATATTGTCCAGCCCTCCTGATAATGCATAGGGTCAAAACCAGCGCCAGGAGTCTCCTGAATACACTGGCTTAAATCAAGCGCAGCAGCTCCACCTTCCTCCAGTGCTACTGCAATTCTTTTGCTTTCTTCAATATCTATTCCACCAGGAACCCATTCATTAGCAGAAAAACGTACAATAACCGGAAAATCATTTCCGCACTTATTGTGGATCTCTTTGATGATTGATAATGGGAAAAGCATACGATTTTCAAAGTTTCCTCCAAAACGGTCGATACGACGATTTAGATATGGGCTCAGGAATGCTGACATAAGATAACCGTGCGCAGCGTGCAGGCATACTGCATCAAACCCTGCTGCCTGGCATCTCCAGGCGGCCAGAGACCATAATTCAACCTGTTCGAGGATCTCCTGTGTGGACATTGCTTTAATCTCTTTACCTTTTTCTTCTGCATTTGCAAAAACGATCTCATGTCCCGCAGACCATGGAAGCTTGACCACCTGATCGTTGGTAGACATGTAGCTACCTTTAGGCATGGGGCACTGCCTCCCCGGGTGTTGTATCTGAGGTATAGCAAGTGCTCCATATTTCTGGATACTTTTTGCCAGCCTTGCCATTCCAGGTATCATATTATCCTCATCGATGATTACACCGGTAACGGTCACCCGGCCGGTCTTTGAATCTGGAGTACACCCGCCAATATTGATCATACTGTAGCCACCCTTGGCTATCTCTGAATATACTGCTATATCCAGTTCACTTACAGAACCGTCAGCATTGGAACAACTAATGGCTGTAGGCTCAAAGTTAATCCTATTTTTAGCAACTACACTTCCGATCCTTAGTGGTTTAAAAAGATTTGGGTACTTATCTTCTTTCATTATAGATTTGCCTCCTCTAAAATATTTAATGTAAAATCCAAGTTCGTACTACCCACTACTAATTTATAAAAATCACCTCCTTTTTTATTAATAAATTAAGAATACCAAACTATCACCTCCTTAAAACTATTTCTTCTCAGCCCTTAGATCTTATAAGGATATAAGGTACCTAAAATATTACTTATTGCAAAAATTGAACAACCAAGGACTCCTGCGTCTACCCCAAGAGAAGCTGACTTAACTATGGGAGTTTTGAACGGTACAATATTCTTTATTAATTCTTTAATGGGATCTATAAACAATTTTTCTACCTCAGGAAGTTCCAGCAGGTCTCCACCGATTACTATGATTTCAGGATTTAGTATCAATGTAAGGTTTAATATTATAATCGATAAATTTTCAACAACATTTTTAATTATTTTTTTTGAAGGCTTATCCCCAAGGAGTGCTGCCTTACAAACAATTGAAGGGTTGATATCATTAATATTATTCCCTGATAATTCAGTGACAAGTGTTCTTTTATTGGATTTAATTACATTAATCATGTTCTGTTTTAAAATATTCGGAGAAGCCGTTTTTTCCATGGCACCTTTTATCTTATAGGTAGAGTACATCTGTTTTTTATTATCAATGATAAAACCGACTTCACCAGCTGAAAAACTCGATCCCCTGAAAAGCTGGTCATCAAGTATTATCCCAGCACCAATACCTTCTCCGACTTCTACAATCACAAAATCCTTATATTGTTGGCCTACGCCACGGTTTTTCTCACCAATAGCTGCCATATTTTTACTGTTTTCAATAAATATTTCTATATCGAAATATTTTGAAAATATTTCCTTCAGATTTAAATCCTGCCAGTCTGCAAAAAGAGATGAACTGATCACTTTACCACTTTCTGAATTTATATCAGCAGGAATTCCTATACATATACCCTTTAATTCAACATTACCATTTTCATCATTTAAATCAATGCCATCAATAAACATTTGAATCTCATTTATTACTTTTTCTAATAAGTCCTTATCCTTATAATAAATATCAAATCCTACATGTTTTTCAAGCACCTGGCCCCCCATGTCGCTTCTTACTATCCTTATTTTATCCTTACCAAGGTCAACACCAATAACACTTCCACTTTTATTATTAAAACTTAGCCTAATGGCTTTTTTCCCGCCAGTGGAAAGGTCTTTTCCTATTTCAATGACAAATCCCTCCGAGATCAACTCATCGATTATTTTGGATACAGTTGGTGGGCTTATTTGAAGGTCAGTTGCTATTTTGGCTCTTGAGACAGAAGTGTTTTCCATTAAATAATTGAGTATTATAGATTTATTGATCAAGAGCTGATGTTTAGAGCTAAGTGTATTTAAAACTTTTAAGTTTGAAATCATAATATAATTATTAAAGTAAAATAATCAGTGATTTCCAAAATCAGAATATAACTTAGTTAAATTAACTAAGTTGTTTATAATTATAGCATTTTAACCTACATTATTGTCAAGGGTTTTCAAAAACTTATGATCCATTTAATAGACAACTCTGTTATAGCCTTTGGTGAAAGCCGATTTTAATATCCTGAAAGTGTGTTCTGAGTTTATACCAGCTCCTGAAACAAATCATAGCTATTTATAGGATCCCGTAATTTATAATATATTTATTTTTTCAGCAGAATTTCATAATTTTTAAAGGATTTATGCTATATTTATTTAGAAATATTTTTCTATATTAAAATGGCTTAAAAACAGGCTTAAATATTAAATAGAATAAAAAATAATCTGATCTAGAATATATAGGCAAAGAGAGGACAAAGATGTTAAAGGAAAAATCAATAGGCATTATAACAAGCGGTGGTGATTGCGGGGGCTTAAACGCTGTGGTAAAGGGTGCTGCAAGCATGGCTATTGCTTACGGGATAGAAGCATATGTGATCCCAAATGGCTATGCAGGTCTATATAACCTTTATGATAGCGGAAACATCATAAAGATGGATACTCACAGACTTGAACAGATCCCATCCATGGCAGCAGGCTCCCAGGCTGGAAATTCCAGGGTCAAGATATCAAAGATAGATGATGACCATAAATACGATAAGATCATTGCAGGCCTCAAAAAATTTAATATCGGAGCTCTTGTAATCTCCGGCGGCGATGACACAGGAAGTGTAGTAGTGGACCTTAACAATAATGGCATACCTTGCATTCATGTTCCCAAGACTATGGACCTGGACCTCCATTCATACTCTGTCGGAGGAGATTCTGCTGTAAACAGGATTGCCCAATATATAAATGAGCTCAAAACGACAGGCAACAGCCACAACAGGGTCATGGTAGTAGAAGTGTTCGGCCGATATGCAGGACATACAGCTTTTCGTGGAGGAATAGCAGCAGATGCTGATTGTATTCTTATACCAGAGATCCCGATGGATTTTGATATTGTATATAAACATCTGAAGGAGACTTTTTTCAGACGCGTGAGTCAAAGTGATTATAAGGCGGGTACATATGTGGTCGTTGTTGCAGAAGGTATGACTGATTGTACGGGCGAATGTGTGATAGATGATTCTGTGGCAGTCGATTCTTTTGGACACAAGAAACTTTCAGGAGTAGGAAAATATGTCCGGGAAAACCTTACAAACAGGATAAAAAATGATCCTGAGTTCATACAGTTCATGAAAGACCAGGGCTTATACGTAGAAAAGATGAACGAGGTCCCGCAGGTCAGGGAGACTGTACTGGGTTATCTTGTCCGTTCAGGGAGCACCAGCGCTCTTGATGCAAATTTCGGTAAGGATACCGGTGCAGGCGCAGTGGTCCTTCTTGTAAACGGAATAACAGGTGTCACTGTTACTGGTGTCAATGATGGAATAGTAGAGTATATTCCCACCGAGGAGGCTATCAGGCAAAGGCACGTCAAGGATGCTATGATATCATTTTATGAAAAAACAGGAATATGCTTTGGCAGGAAGCCGGCCGCATTTGAACCCAAACTTTCCAGGCTTGAAAAAGTCAGCTGGTGTTATTTATAAACATAGTATTTTGTTTACACTGGTTCCAAAATATAAAAATATTATAATCCTAAATTACAACCAGTCTTTTCCATTCGGGTAAATCAGTGCCTTGATGTCCTTTCCATCCCTAAGGTTCTGGAAGGCAGTTTTCCATTCATCCAGCTCAAACCTGCCGGTAAGCAAAGGTTCAAGATCAAATACTCCACCAGTTATCAGATTAACTGCCCTCTTCCATGTCTCTGAACCGTTCCAGCTCCAGCTTCCATGTATTTCAAGCTGGCCCAGGCAGACCTGGTCAAAATCAAGTGCTATCGGTTCACCCCAGAGACTTATAAATGCACATTGACCCTTACCGCCGGGACCTTCATATGCGCGCCTTGCGCAATCTATTGCATGCTGTGCACCAACAATATTATTTCCTTTCCTTGCACCTGCTGCTTCAAGTACATAATCAGCTCCCATGCCATCTGTCAGTTCCATTATTTTCTTCTCAGGGTTTTCATCAGAATAAAGGATATAGTCTGCACCTGTCTTCTTTCCGATATCAAGCCTCTTCTGGTCCTTTTTAAGCCCTATTAATGCTACTTTTGAAGCTCCCCTTATCTTTGCAAACTGGACCCCTAAAAGTCCCATAGGCCCCGGGCCGACCACAACGACAAAATCCCCTGCTTTGACATTTGTACGTTCCTGCATTATGTGTATGATCGCTGTTACAAGCTCTGTCATCGCAGCATAGTCAAGATTAAAATCAGCTGGTACCTTGTATGCGACTCTTTCTGGAAGTGACATAAAAGGTGCATATGCACCATCCCTCGTGACACCAAGCCACCCGGTCTCAGTTTCTATATCTGCGACTATGTGGTCACCTTCTTTTATATTTTTTACATCGCTTCCTACCCTGTAAGCAACCCCTGAAAACTCATGGGCAAGCGTGACCGGTGCTTTGTAGAAATGCTTGTCGTCCTCTATAAGCAGGTCACTACCGCATACCCCGGCTGCCCAGACTTTCATCAGGACTTCATGTGGTTTTATATCAGGAATTGGCACCTCTTCTATGGCCATATTTCCTTTACCTTCTTTTAACTTTCGCAATGCTTTCATTTTTTCACTCATAATAAACCTCCCTTAATTAATTATTTTTTTTGAAACTATCAAGGACCTCTCTTGTTATCGTTAAGGAAAAACCAGGGTGATCCTTTAATAGTGTGACCGGACACTCGGGTGTCTGCTGATAGTGTAATATTTTTTCAAAAATAGCAGCCTGATGAGCATGTTCAAGATAAATACTGATCTCCTTTGATAACATTATTTCTGCAATCCCGATCGTAATACACCTTCCGGGGATTTTTTCTATATGTCCCCCATGCTTTAAACTGGTCATTATAATAGTCTCTTTATCAAGATCTAAGATCCTGGTCCTTAGTTTTTTAAATTCTACAGCTGATATTTGCTTTTCCGATAAAGGTTCATTGAAAGCTATATGGCCATTGATCCCTACACCGGCAAAGCAGATATCAGCTCCTTTAAAATTGGTTAGAAGTTCATATATCCGTCCTGGATCTACTGGGTCAGGAAAAATAATATTTTCTGGTTTTATTTTTACATTTTCTTCCAGCAGATCAAAAAGGTTTTTTTTCATAAAGCCCCTGAAGCTAAAAGGACTGGATTCAGGAAAATAGTTATCGTTCTCATCTAAAAATTCATCCATATTGATTGTTACCAGATTGCTGCAAGGGATATTCTCTTCATTGCATCTCCGGGCAAATCTGACATATTGGCCCCTTGGTCCGACGGGTAAGATAAATACTGTACTTTTATTTTTATCATTGTTTTCTTTTAACTTGCTTATCATTCTTAAAGCTATATCATCATATAAGTCGCTGCTGGTATCCAGAAGATGCACCTTTTTTTTGTTATCCATTATCAGGTCCGGGTCTTTGATTATAATTTTATCTGTTTGACCAGCCACTTATATCCCTACTACTTAATATTTCTATACTGCTAATTTTATAACTGTAAAGCTTATTAATAAACTCCAATATATTAATCAGATGTAATATATAAAAAAATCACAATATTTTGAAAAACCTAATTTTTTGTATACCCTCTCACCCAAAACAGTTGCATAAAGACCTGAGTAGATAATGCCTTTCTTGCTGGCAGCATCCAATGGGGCAGCTGTCATCCTTGTTCCAAATCCCCTATTTCTGTATTCCGGCCTTGTCGATATAAGAAAAAGCCCTGCTATCTTTGAGTCAAAAAAAACACAGGATGTCGCAACAGGCGTATCCCCATACATCCCCAGATATAGAATTACATCACTGGTCTTATATAAGTTAGCAAATAGATCCGCGCCCTCAAAACCGCCGCCAAACATAGCTTCATTAAGAATTGAGGACCATATTTTAAGTTCACCAATACTACTTACAGTCTTTATTTTGAAATCCTCTATGGATCCAGGAAAAACATTTCTATCTTCCAGCTTCAATATCATGCCGGACCAGCGGGTAAATTGTGTAAAACCTTTTCTTAACAGCTGTGTTTCAAACCTTTTTGAATATGCCCTTGGTCCGAGAAAGAGGTAATTTGGAGCGTCGCCTTTGAGTATATTTTCTTTTATGTAATCTATCTTTTCATCCACGATGTCATCACTTATATTAACATCGAGTATCTGGTTCGGCCATCTCGATGGAGCACAATTTACCCATTTGAAAAAAGGCTGTACATTGACGATCTTATTTGAGGACCTTGCGATATTCAGCTTGAAATTATAAATATTATTCTCAAGATTATTAATAAGATGTTTTTTGTTTAAAATATCTGGGTTCATATTAGTTAGAAAAGTATATATTTTGACTATTTTAGATTAGCAAAGAAATTTCCTTTTGAGGTTTACACTTTTAAATTTTTTCGTATTTAAATAGCAGATAATATATTTTCATTTGTCATCTTCTATCATTATTTCTTTTACGACCAGCTACTCCAATAAAAAGAAATTAAAAACTATTTAGCAAAATACAATATTACTGCATATTTATTTTAATGTTTCCCTTATTGCATTTTCGATATCTGCTTCCTGCGGAAGTACTACATCTTCAAGAACAGAAGGAAATGGTATCGGTGTATCCTTTGCACCGACTCTTTTTACCGGCGCGTCAAGATATTCAAAACCTTCATCAGCGATGATCGCTGCAATCTCTGCGCCTACTCCGCCCCTCAGATGGGCTTCATGCGCTACAACCGCTCTACCAGTCTTTTTAACCGAGCCCAGTATGGTATCCTTATCAAGAGGAGATAGTGTCCTTGGATCGACCACCTCAACAGAAATACCTTCTTTCTCCAGTTTATTTGCAACACTTAAACATTTATGGATAAGATATGAGTAGGATATAAGTGTGACATCTTTTCCTTCTTTCTTGATATCAGCGACACCAAGTGGGATAGTATACTCTTCCTCGGGTACCATACCTTTCATGGGATACATATATTTATGTTCTATAAAAATAATCGGGTTATCATCACGGATAGCTGTCTTAAGCAGGCCCTTTGCATCGTAGTGGGTAGAAGGCGCAACGACTTTTAAACCGGGCACATGTACAAACCACGCTTCAAGGCACTGCGAATGCTGCTGGGCAGCCCTGATATACCCTCCGATCGCAGTCCTTATTACCAGCGGGACTGTGCACTGGCCCCCAAAAGTATGGCGGAATTTTGCGACCTGGTTGACGATCTGATCCATCGGCATGGCGATAAAATCATTAAAAGGTATTTCAGCAATAGGACGCAGACCTGTAACCGCAGCACCAAGACTGCAGCCGATTATAGCCTGCTCCGATATGGGTGTGTCCTTTACGCGCCATTCACCAAATTCAGAATGGAGATCACCCGTTACCCTGAACTCTCCACCATAGGGCCCGACATCTGTCCCCAGAATGAAGATACTTTTATCCCTTCTCATTTCTTCCCGCATTGCTTCCCTGATCACTTCTCTGTAAGATAGCTCTATCATTATTTATCCTCCCTGATAAAAATTCTTAAGAATATTTTTTTAAACATATGCGTCTTCAACCGCAATATCCGGTGTGGGTTTTGGGCTCTTTCTTGCAAAGTCTACCGCTTCATCGACCATTTTCTGAACCCTCTCCCTGTAATCCTTGATGGTTTTTTCATCCACTACCTTTTCTTTAAGCAATTTTTCCTCAAATCTCTTTACCGGGTCCATTGCAAGCCATTCCTCGACTTCTTTTTTATCCCTCACATCAAGGTCTCCTTCAAAATGGGTATGCTGTCTGTATGTAAAGCAGTTAAGAAGTGTCGGACCATTTCCGCTCCTTGCTCTTTCTATTGCTTCTTTTGAAAACTTGTATACTTCTTCAACATCGTTTCCATCGAGGTTAAAACCCGGTATGCCATAACCTGCTGCTTTGGCGGCAAGATTGTCACAGACCTTGCAGACCCTGTCAAAACGGGTTCCGACAAGATACATGTTGTTCTCTATTACAAAGACTACCGGTAGCTCCCAAGCTGCTGCCATATTTACAGCTTCATGAAAACCTCCCTGGGTTGTCGCACCATCACCAAAAAATGCAACTGCCACCTGTTTTGTATTTCTATATTTTATGGAATACCCGGCTCCTGTCGCTATAGGAATCCCTGCACTTACAATCCCGTTTGCACCAAGCACCCCGATACTGAAGTCGGCTATGTGCAGGGAGCCGCTTTTACCCTTGCAGGTGCCGTCGATCCTTCCATAGAGTTCAGCCATCATCTTTTTCATATTTCCACCTTTGGCAATCATATGCCCGTGCCCTCTATGTGTGCTTGTGATGTAATCATCTTTATTTAGATTTGCGCAGACACCAGTGGCTATGGCCTCTTCCCCGATATAAAGATGCGTAAAACCTTCCTGTTCGGTTTTATAGACTTTTGACTGTGTCCGTTCAAATAGTCTTATTTTCAGCATTCCCTCATAGAGACTTAACAGCAATTCCTTTTTAAGTTCTTCACCCATTTTTTATTTTCCTCCTGACTAATAATTCTATAATTTCTTTTCAATACCTTGCCCCGACCAGATGCTGTACATTTATTGGTAACTTATTTAATACTTCCACCTGTTTACCGAACTTACCGAGAGTCTTTTCTACAAGTACAAAATCAAGACCAGGGATGACGATATCATCCCATTTATTTCCGACTCCCCTTACAGCGACATCGAGCATTGTCACTATCCTGTTACCAAGCGGTTCTTCTGAGTTAAGGGTTATTGCACCATAGAATTCCTGGCATTCTGTATAACCCGCATTATGTGTGCCTGTATATGGTTTTTGCCTTACCAGGTCTATCTTTTTCCCGATCATTTTTGACACTTCTTCTTCCCTGGATTTAAAATAGTTTTCAAGAGCCTGCTCCTGCAGTTTTGCAGGAAGATTTTCAGCAGCGACTTTTTTATATGCTTCAAGACCGACTTTAAAAGCTTCTTCAATAAAACTGATCCAGTATTTCTGCTGCGATGTTATATTTTTAGGGTCATGATGTTGCGACAACGCTTACCCGCTCACAAGCGGTAAGTCCATCTCTTTTTGGGGCAACTCCGAGATGTACAATATCACCTTCGATTATCGGGCGGTTTAAAGCTTTGCCTATAAGGGTCCTGTTTGCCTCATTTGCTGTCACCATTACATCAAATCCAAATTCTTCAGAACCAAGCTCCTGGCCTATTGCATATCCCCAGCCCGCTACTTCCGTTTCCAGCATCCCGGGTTTTAATACTGCAAGCATCCCTTTTAGCATCTCATCACAGATGAGGCTTGCATCCCTTATAAGGTCCATTTCCATTTCACTTTTTTCATATTTGATCTTATAGTAAAGTTCCTGGGCATCGACCACTTTTCCTGAACTGCCAAGATATTCAAGAATGAATTCATACATATCTACCGGAAAGACCGCCCTTGGTGTAAGCAACCCTACTACTTTTGGCCTTCCTCCAGCTGCCTCTTCAATGACATCCTCGAACTTTTCTGCGTCCACCGGATATTCCTCATCAGCAAGCTTGAGCATCTCTACTTTATGGACCTTGATCCCTGCCCTTCCGGCAAGCTGCTCAGCTACATAACCGCCCTCCAGTCCTGCAAGCATATGAAAACCACCCTTACCGATAACACCTGCAACCGGTTCTATAGAGATGTTTGTATTTCCCCCCAGATAGGGTACATCCCCGTTATAATGTTCATTCGAGTATACAAATGCACAGTCTATTCCATTTGCAGAAAGAGCATCCATGACATTCTGCTGTCGCTTTTTAAATTCTGCTGTTGTTATCCTCTTTGATTTGTCTATATCAGGAGATTTCTCAAGTATTTTTGAAATTGTCTTTGCTTCCTCGCCCCATTGTGCCGCTCTCTTTGACATTTTATCTGCTCCTCTTTCTGAAAAATATTTATCAAAATTTTATAAAAGCACCTTTTTCGCTGGACTCCCTGATAAGGTCAAGTACCCTTATGACCTTACTTGCTTCATACATCGTGACAAAAGCCTTCTTTTTGCCTTTCATATATGGTATCAGGTCATCATAAAAACCGCCTTCAAGACCTGATTCTTTAATACCGACCAGTTTTGTGGTCTGGATGTCATTTTTTCCGTTCTTTTTAATATAATTGATTTCGACTTCATCCCAGAATGGTTCGGGTTTGCCCTTGACTTCAATGGTGCCCTTTGTACCTATGATATGCCATCTTGGAAGTGTTATCCTGCTGTTATTACTGCATTCAAGCTGGCAGTACACATTATTATCATATTTAAGAATTGCCAAAAAATGATCGTCCACTTCTTTTGACCAGACTGCATTCTGGAGAATGCCATAGACTCCTGCAGGGTCTTTTCCCATTATCTGGATTGTCTGGTCCACAAGATGAGGACCCCAGTCAAGAAGCATGCCTCCGTAAAATTCTTTTTTTATCCTCCATGGATTCCCCATACCGTCTATTCCCCAGCTGGGCCATCCTTCATCACAGTACATCACAAAAGTCTTTAAGACCAGGATATCGCCTATAAGTCCTGAAGCTATCATGTCTTTTATTAAAAGAAAATCCCTGTCCCATCGGCTTGACTGGTGGACAAAGATCTGTTTTTTATTTTTTTCTGCTGCTTTTATCATCTTTTGGGTACTCTCATAAGATATGCTCATGGGTTTTTCAACGATTACATCTTTTCCACTGTTGAGTGCTTTTATGGTCAGCATCTCATGTACCTCATTTGTGGTGACTATCACCACCATGTCAAGACCGGTAGTTTTCAGCATTTCATCTACATCAGAAAAAACAGGTACATTGTACTGCTTTTTTATCTCTTCATGCCTTGCTTCGTTCTTTTCACATATTGCTACAAGTTCCATATCCTTATTGGCTATGATCCAATCAGCATGCGCTACCGCCATTTTCCCCATACCTATGATTCCCATTTTAAGCATTTTTTTCACCTCTTTTTGATGATCATATAGTTATTTTAAACTTTTGAAAAAATCTACAATTTCCTTAGAAGCGGGATAGATGAAGAAGATCGTCCTGATCGGGTCTGTCACGACCCACTTAAGATCATCACCCGGTTCTACAAGAAAAACATCTCCTTTTTTAGCAGTGATCTTCTTTTCTTGCGTTTTGAGATCGATCAACTCTATGCTACCCTCAACAATATAGTTTAATTCACTCTGCTCCCCTATCTCAGCAGTAAACCAGCCCACCGGTGCTTCCCAGTATCCCATGACAGATTTTTTATCCCTGGAGTAAAAGAATGTATTGATCTTTGCAATAAAACCGGGATTATCCTCATAAGGATGATCTACAGCGCCATCTCTTAAAAATCTTGAATCTATCAACCTCATTAACAGCCTGCTTTCTTATTTTCTTACTAGTATAAAATAACGAACATTTTAATTATTTATGATCATTGAGCTATAAGACCAGTATTGCAGGACGGATCACCTCTTCACCTTCAGCATCTACTTTTTGTGAGGGCCACCTGTCGTCCCAGGTGACAAACTCCATATCATCTTTAGTCCTGAAATAGACATCTTCAGCCATTACTCCCGGAAGGGAAGGGTTCCAGCCTATCATATTGTTTTCCCTTATTTCGTAGTCTACACCATCCATAAGCTGGTTTTCACGCGGCATGTATCCTGTTGTGCCACCTATAGAATGGTTCCTCCATTCATCTTTCTTCAATTCCAGCCGTCTCATAAATATCTGGCAGTTTTTTATATATTTCACTGAGGTTTGTGCCTATTTTCGCATTTTTATTAAGAAGTGCATAAACAGTCTCTATTTTCCTGTTGTTTTCCTGAAGTTTTTTATCCGGCTCTCCAAATGATACGACCCTGTTGACAGGATAGGTAAATCCCTGGTATCTTGCTACTCCACAAAAACTGTAATGCTTTTCCATTCTTTTATCCGTAACGACCTGATGCCTGTATTTGAGTGATCTTTCATCGCTGCCTAGAAGCTGGACAAATATAGTATAGTTATTTTTTATGCTTTCAGATGCAAACATTGCAGCGATCTCGTTTTCCCGCATTCCAGGTTTGGATGACATACATACATCTGTTATCACTCTTGCAATGAACCTGCCATGTTTTAAATACCTCTCGGCCTCATATGGCTGAAAGACTGACCTGTATGGGCTCAATAACGGATTGATATCTACCTGGTCATCAAATCCGGGATTGAAAGAATCAGTTCCAAACCTGCCATTCCCTGCGATCTTTTTTGCTTCAGCTGCATGGTTTGAAGCATACCATTCGTATTTAATATATTCGAAAGGATAATTAAAAAATTCCTCATCCCTTACCCTCCAGATATCACCGTTTTCAGCCAGTACTATAGCTCTGTCATTGGTTATAAGGATACCGATAATACCATACTGATCATCCCAGAGGACATGGTTATTGCCTCCCGCCGTCAGCCAGTAAATATTATACTGTTGTGTTAGCAGGATTCCTGAAAGATCATTAGATCCTATGACTTCCCTAACCTGTTTTATCTTTATTTCGATCTCTACAGTCCTTTTATTATCCTTTTTCATTTCTCCTCCAGGAATTTTTTTTAGATATTTTATTCTAAATCACAAAAATCGGACATTTTATTATTTTTTCTTTTTATTCACCCTTCAAGGCACCAGCTGTCAGACCTCTTACAAAGAATCTCTGACCGATAAGATAGATTATTATCATTGGCACCATAGAAGCAAAAATGCCAGCAAGTATTACAGGCTGGTTTACCCTGAACCTTCCCTGAAATCTAATCAGGCCTACCATAAGAGTAGTAAGCTCTTCTCTCTGTAGAAATATAAGTGCAATAAGAAGCTCGTTCCAGACCCAGAGCACACTGACGACTATAAGGGTGATCAGTGCTGACCTTGACAGGGGGATTATTATCCTCATGAAGATCCCCCAGTCACCACACCCGTCCATCCTGGCAGAATCTACTATAGACTCAGGGATGGTCACAAAGAAATTACGCAAGAGATAAATGTTAAATGGAAGCATAAGTCCCGTATAGATCAATATTGCGCTCCAGTAAGTGTTTACAAGGTGTGCTCTTGTAGCAAGCACGAAAAGAGGTATTATCATAACGATTGGCGGTATTATCATAAGTGCGATTATAAAATTAAATATTTTTTCTCTACCGATAAAATTTATCCTGCTAAATGCATATGCAGCTATCGCTGCAATTATAATAGATAAAGCAACAGAGATTATTGTGACTATTGCTGAATTTTTAAACCAGATAAGTAACTGGCCATCTGCAAAGAGTGCTTTGTAGTTATCCAGGACAAATGGATTTGGCAATCCGATCTGGTTTTTGACATAATCCATTTTTGTCTTGAAAGATGCTATTATAATATAGGCAATTGGAGTAAGCACAATACCTACCGCAACAATAAGTAAAAACTGCCTTAGTATCTCTGCAAAGACTCTTCTGGCTGTTATTTTTTGTTTTACTTTCTTAATTTTTGCGTCTTTCATAGATTTAACTTTCTTTAATCGTATTCACGATAAAGCCTCGTCCTGAACTTATAGGATGCAAATGCAAGTACTGCAGTGATTATAAAAAGCATTATTGAAACTGCCGCAGCGACTCCCATCCTGTTCATCTTAAATGCCTCCAGGAATATATAAAGTTCAGTCACATATGTACTCCTTGCAGGTCCTCCCAGGGTCATTACATAAACATAATTGAACACCCAGCTAAGCATTGTGACTATCATAATGAATACATAGAACTCTATAACAGTACCGAGCTGTGGTATCACTACATGTATCAGCCTTTGGAACCAGTTTGCACCATCTATCTTTGCAGCATCAAAAAGTTCTTCTGACACAGTAGTCAGCCTTGCAAGAAAGAGCATCGTACCAAATCCAAACTCTCTCCATAGAATCACAAGCATAATCGCAGGCAGGGCGAATTTAGTTGAACCGAGCCAGTCTACTACCAGGAAGTCTAGATGGATAAATTTGAAGAAAGTGTTTAGCATTCCTCTACCCTGGAAAAAGAGGGAAAAGAAAAGACCGACTGCAGTTATAGATGTTATATATGGAAGAAGCAGTGTACCGCGGTAAAACTTCCAACCTTTTATCCTTTCAAAAAGAAGTACTGAAAATATAAGTGATATAAATACAAGTAAAGGTACCAATACAAAGATCAATATTGCATTGTTTCTAATGGATATCCAGAAGATCTCATCATTAAACATAAGGTAATAGTTCCTGAAACCTGAAAAAGGCCTTCCGGGAAGACTCAGGTCTCTAAGGCTGTAAATAAAATTCTGGACAAGTGGATAAAAATATACTATCAGTATAAATACCAACGTAGGACCAATAAATAAAAAACCTTTTAGATTTTCTCTTTTTTTATTCTTCATATATTAAATAACCAAATAAAACTACAAACTTCTTTCTGGTACCGGTAATATTCTACCGGTACCAGATCTTTTCCTGCTAAAGTTCTTTTGACTTTGAATAGAGATTAAGGCATAAACGGCATATCTTCATTTGCCCAGATCTCAAAGTTTTTGACTGCTTCAGGATTCTCAGTTCTCCACTTTTCTCCTGCATCTGCATATTTCTGAGCTGCCTGGTCCGCATCTATATCTCCTGCAAGCAGTTCCTGCGTAATAGCGTAAGCTGCTTCTTCAAGAGCCCCTGGATGCTGCCATACGTATGTCATTGCAGCATTATTGTTGAGCCAGTCATACAGCTTAACATCAGTAGGATTCTTCATAAGATTTCCGTCCAGCCAATCAGAACCCGGAAATACGCTAGTTTTTTCATAAAGCATATTCTGGATCTCCTCAGTGTAGAAAAACTCGAGGAATTTTCCGGCTTCTTCTTTGTACTTAGCTACTGCAGGAATAGAAAGTGCCTGCATAGGTATTGGACATTTTCCTGCATAAAACGCTGTGGAATCCACAGGTGGAATAAATACATCTATCATGTCTTCGCCCATCTCCCTAGAGTAGTAGGATATTGATGGTTGAACATTCATTACCATTCCGACATCTCCCTGAAGGAAAAGGTCCTGACCTTCTGCAAGGCTCAAAGAATTTACATCAGAATTAAAAGCACCTACAGTATAGAGCTCTTCAAGCAGATACCACCAGTCGCTATGTGGTGCTGCTCCAAGGTCTTCCATACCAGCTATAGCTCTGTGGTAATCACTTGGGCTGTTATAGAACTGATACTGAAGAATTGATGGAAACCAGCCGCCATAGTAACCATCCTTTATACCAACAGCCCATGGAGTAAATCCTGCATCCTTTATTTTTATAACTGCTTCTACAAATTCTGCATATGTAGCCGGTAGATTGTCAGGATCAAGACCTGAGTCGGTCCACACCTGCCTGTTTATTGCTAATGGCCATGGATCCAGGTAAAGGGGTACGAGCCATTGCTGTCCGTTCCAGTAACCTTCCTGTCTGTTGATCGGCCTGATGTGGGATAGGGTGTCCTCTGATACATAATCGCTTATAGGTGCCAGAAGACCTGCCCAGGCAGGTTCCAGACCTAAGACTCCGCCCCATAACAAATGCAGTTCAGGTGCATCTTTTGCCTCTATAGCAGCATAAAAACCTGTATAAAGCTGGTCAATATCCACATGTGTTATCTCCCATGTAACATTGGGGTCGATTTGCTCGGTATACATATCCCCGACTTCCTGCATAAAATCAGTAAGCCCCGGAGCTTCATCTTCTCCCCAGAACCAGAGTCTGCAGACTTTCTGTTCTACGGCTTCTGCTGCAGTTGTTTCTTCAGCCATTGTCTCGGCTGTAGTAGTCTCTTCACTCATCGACTCAGCTGCAGTTATCTCTGCAGCTTGCTGTTTGCAGCCTACTCCGAATGCAACCATTGAAACTGTGAAAACTATTACCAAAATGATAAGTAATGCTTTCTTCATTGTTTCCTCCTTTTCTTAGTAATATTAAATCCAAAATAATCTTTTTTCCATCACCTCCCTATTATGAAAATATCAAATTATTTTCTTGCGAGATCGCCATTTATTAGTTTAATAATTTTTTTGCCAGGTCTATTGCACGAAGCGCGTCAGGTGCGAAACCATCAGCTCCAGCTTTTTCCGCAAAATCTATTGTAAGAGGCGCACCGCCGACCATGACTTTTATTCCGGAATCCCGTCTTTTGATCTCCTTGATCGCCGGTTCCATAGCCATCATTGTCGTTGTAAGCAGGGCGGAGATCGCCACAAGTTTTGCATTATTATTTACTGCAGCATCCGCAATTTTACCTATCGGTACATCTACTCCCAGATCTATAAGTTCAAATCCGGCTCCTTCAAGCATCATCGATACAAGATTTTTTCCAATATCATGCAGGTCACCTTCTATTGTGGCTATGACTATTTTTCCCAGTGAAGTGACACTGCCTTCGGCAATAAGAGGTTTTAGCACCTCCATTGATTTTTTCATTGCATTAGCAGACATTATTACCTCAGGAAGATACATCTCATAGGCTTTAAACCTTGTTCCCACGACATTCATTCCTGTGACCAGTCCCTCTTTTATAATATCTTCAGCTTTATTTCCATCTTTTAAATATTTGTTTGTCAGGGCAAGTCCCTCTTCCTCATTTCCTTCGATAACTGCTTTCTGTAGATCTTCGAACATCAATTACCTCCCATATATTTTTTTAACTGTTATTAATAGTGATTTTTTATAACTATTTTTTTCAAATAATATTTTTATCTTCTATACTTTTATTCTGAAAGAATCTTCAAGCTTGGCATCTTTTTTTGCAGCTTCATATATCTTATCCAGCTCTTTTTTCTTATCAGGATCTATCTGATAAGTGTGCTCTTTTATTAATTTCTTGGCCCTGTCGAGAGCGTACTGCCACATCGTCTTCGAACCGGCTTCCTGCCATTGTCCAAGGTTCATATGGGTAAAGAGCTCGGGCATCCAGTATTCCTGCCTGAAAAGCTGCATTGTGCTCTTTCTTCCTATAAAACTACCTCCAGCCTTTACTGCAGCTATTTCATCGATTAATAACCTTTCCTCGGAAAATTCCTGCGGTTTAAGTATAGTTTTTACATAGTCGACTATCTCTTTATTTATAACCAGCCATTCTCCTGAATATATTTCACCGCTTGAAAGAAGTCCGGCACATCTGAACGCTCTGGCCCCCATAAGTGATGCTATCAGCGTATGCATGCCTATCTCTGCTGCTGCCTGGCCATCAGGTTGCTTTGAATTTGTCAGAGCGGCCTTGGTCATAACAGGTACATTATAGTAATTGCAGAGCGGGATCTGGTATAAAGTATGTTCCGTATATTCGACTGAACCATAGACAAAAGTGGAATATTTCATATCAAATGCATCTGCTTCAAATGCATCGTTAGGAGAAATGTAATTAAAGGATTTTTTATTTATTAGATTAAGCATGGTAAGACCTGCGAGATACTCAAAAACACTCTGCTGTACTGCACCTAGCATGGTAATCGGTGCCGATACCCCTGCAACAGGCATTGTTGCGACCCACATAGGTACACCTTTATCTAGCATCTTGTAAGCAACCTCCAGATTCTTTGCATCAAAGGATTGCGGACTTATCATCCATATTCCAAACGCAAATCTCTTTCCTGCAACTTTGGCCATTTCATTGACATACATGGCACACTCGTATGTAGGCTTATCCATATGCTCAAAAATATCATTGCATCTTCTTCTTGAATTCTCATATGCGACTTTATGCATCAATATATGCTGTAGATGAGTAGGTACATCCAGTGGTACAACAGGTGCAGAGCCTACAGTATCTAAAGCATCTCCTAATTTTATAAAATTAATCAGATCCTTTGTCTCAGCCTCTTTAAGCCTCCCTATATTATCGAGGTCATAGCATGCAGTCTGGTGGGCTCCTGCAGAGATTATCCATTCATCTTTTGCATATTCTGGAAGGTCATATTTGGCTTCTTTTAAAGCATTTATTACAAGGTCTGGACTGAATCTTACATAATTTCCACTTTCGACCTTTACTCCTTCATAGCTTGAAAGGATATCTATTATGCCAGCATGTGGTATATTTATCCCGACATGTTCACACAACCACAATGCATTTTCATTCATCTTATCAAGCTGCTCCTTATTTAAACCTCCACTCACTTTATATTCTTCTAACTTCATCAAACCTCCCTTGATTCCAAGACTTTTAAATCAAAACACTTTAGTTATATGCAGCCATAAGTTTTGTATCTTTTTTCGCTGTTTCAAGTATCTTATCCAGTTCTTGCTTCTTATCCATTTCTATCATATAAGAGTGTTCTTTAATCAGTTTTTTTACCTTAGCATTTGCATTATCCCAGAGGGACCTGGAACCCATTTCCTGCCACTGACCAAGATTTGAATGCGTAAACAGGTCCGGCTGCCAGTATTCTGTCCTGTAATGGTCTATGGTGCTTTTTCTTCCGATGAAGCTTTGCCCAGCTTTTACTGCAGCAATTTCTTCTACCATCAGTCTTTCATCAGAGAACTCCCTTGATTTTATAAGGTTCTTAATATAATCGACGGTCTCTTTGGCAATCACGACCTGCTCTCCAGAATATGTCTCGCCACTTGACATCAGGCCTGCACACCTGAATATCCTTGCTCCTGCCAGGGCTGCTGAAAGAGTAAAAGCGGCTATTTCAAATGCAGATTGTGCATCTCCAGGTTCTTTGCCATTGGTGAGGAGTGATTTTATAGAAATCGGAATACCGTAATATTTATGGAGAGAAATCTTGTATAGGGCTCCCTGTATGTCTTCAGCAGAACCATAGGTAAATGTCGAATATTTCATATCAAAAGGATGAGCAATAAAACTGTCTATGACCTGGATGTAATTATATGATTTTGTATTTATCAGGTTCAACATTGCAAGGCATCCAAAAGTCTCAAACATGCTCTGGATCATTGCTCCTATCATCGTAATGGGGGCATTTACTCCTGCAATAGGTAGTGTCCCTGCCCACATCGGTACACCCCGGTCCAAAAACCTGTAGACTATATCCAGTTCTTTTTTATCAAACCCCCTTGGGCTTATCATATAGAGACCTATCGCAAACCATTTTTTAGCCACTTTTGACATCTCATATATATACTCTGCAGCTTCTATAGTTGGCCTGGGGTCATGTTCAAACATATCATTAGCCCTAAACCTGGAATATTCATAAGCAGTTTTGTGCATATAGATCTCTGCAAGATATGGGGGTACATCCAGTGGTACAAGAGGAGCTGAACCCACTGTGTCGCAAGCATCTCCTAGTTTTATCATGTCGACCAGATCAGATAACTTAGCTTCCCGTAATACTCTTGTTTCCAGATCAAAGATCTTTGTCTGGTGTGCACCCGCAGAGATGACCCAATTATCAGGTCCTTTTGCATATTCAGGAAGTGGAAACTTTGCATTCTTTAAAGCGGCCATTACAAGATCGGATTTAAATTTAACAGTCTCCCCCTCTATCTTCACTCCATCATGGTCTGAAAGCAGACTTAAAATACCCCTGTGAGGAACATGAATCCCTTCATTTTCTACAAGCCACAGTGCCTTCTCATGCATCAGGTCCATCTGTTGTTTTGACAGGCCACCTTCAAGCCTGTAATCTTCCATTTTTGCCATCTGTGTCCTTTCCCTTTATCTTAATATTGCCCGTATTTATGTATTGTATTTATCATTGTTACATAGTTTTCAAACGGTATCTCGTTTACCGAACTGACTGTCCCTGCAATATACTTACCTCCTACTTTCATCGTTTCGACGACTTCTTTTACATAAGCCTCGACTTCTTTGGCTGAATTTCTTATTAGAGGGTCCGTGTCTATTGCTCCATAGAGGCAGAGCTTCTTGCCATATTTTTTCTTGGCAGCTCTATAATCCATGCCATTTGCATCTATCGGGAACAGGCAGCTGCACCCAAGCTCGATTATCATACCTATTATTTCTTCAGGATTTCCGTCGCAATCAAACATGATCGGGATATTTGCGTTAAGTACCGGTTCATATATTTTTTCGGCTAAAGGTTTATAAAGCTTCTTGAAATGTTCCGGGTTTATCATTAGTCCGTTCTTATATGCGACATCATCACCGGCCATAAAAACATCAAAACCCAGCTTTAGCGCTTCCTTTACATATTTTGAAAAATAGTCTGTCGATACTGTAAGCATCTCCTGGACAAGAGCAGGGTCGTCATAGATAAGTGAAAAGAAATCTGAGCCATTCAGGTTATGATAATGTGTGAGAAAAAAATTACCAGTCTGGAGGGTAACCGCTATTTCAGTTCCTTTTACGGCTTCTAAATAATTTTTCAGGTAAAACAGCCTCTCATTGATATCATCATCTGAGGGTATTATGACTTTTGCCCAGTCTTTCCTGTTTTTTATCCTGCCATCATTTATAATTTCGGGCCTGCCGCTTTTACCTATTATCCTGTAAGGAACGAATGCATGCTCAAGCATGATCGTATCCTGGCAGATTGTATTGCAGAGCTTTATAAAATCCTTAGGATCCATGGGAACACAGACATCACCTTCGACTATTGCCCTCTCATCACCTCTGAATGGATCACCGACTGCTGCACAGGTATTACCAGCATTATAACCGAGTATGTTTTCTACGATCTTATCATCGATATAGTTGTCAAAAAGCGGGACCTTATCAGGTATCTCGTCTCCTAAAGCTGAAAGCAGTCTTTTCTTGTCGGGGGTAAAACCTAGATTCTCAAATTGCATTTTGTTATACCTTCTTTTAATATTAATTACTGTAGATAAAAGATTTATTGACAAAACATACAATGAAATATAGAATTTAAATCGATTCCACAATTGTGGAAACGATTGTATTATAGGATCTTACTTTTTTTATGTCAAGTACAGATGAAAATTTAAACCACCAAAAAGTCACTATTAAATATCTCGCAAAAATCGCAGGGGTCGCCCCTTCAACTGTCTCAAGGGCTCTATCAAATGACCCGAGGACCAGCCCGGAGACAATAGAAAAAATAACAAAGCTGGCAGAAGAATATAACTATTATCCGGATTCACTTGCAAGGGGACTAAGGCAGAACAGGACAAATACCATAGGCGTTATTTTAAACGACCTCAACAACCCTTTTTATACAGAAGTCTTAAGCTCTATAGGGGAAGTGTTAAATGAGCAAAAATTCTCAATGCTTGTGAGCTATTCGAACTATGACAATGAACGTGAGCGAAGAAATATCTTGTCTATGCTTTCCAAAAGAGTAGACGGGATAATTATTTCACCCATTGATGATAAAAGTAAAAATATAGAATTTCTGATAGAAAACAACATAAACACCGTTATACTGGACTGTCTACCCAGATATGAAAATATCAGCTATGTATATACCGACCATGGGAAGGGTGCCGAAATCGCTCTTGAATATTTAATAAATAATGGCCATAAAAACATCCTGCTTTTTATCGGCCCTTACGATACTTCCCTTGCCGGACAGTATGTCGAATCATTTTTCAGGACCATGAAAAAGCATGGCCTGAAACCGCGGGAAGATCTGATACTGAGGGCAAAAGAACTCTCAATGGATGGCGGTTATGGAGTCTTTAAAAACCTGCTTACTGAGAATGAACAGAACTTAAGCCTGGATTTTACCAGTATACTGACAATCAGTGACCTTTTAGCCCTGGGAGTCTACAGTGTAGCAAATGAACTTCATTTTAATATTCCAGTAAATTACAGCATCATAGGCTATGACAATATCAAAGTCACGAGCGCATTAACCCCTCCGCTCACAACTATCCACCAGCCCAGAGAAGGATAGGCATACAGAGTGCAAGGATATTGATAGAAAATATCGAGAACCCAAACAAAAAGGTGATTGAAAAAATAGTCTTTGACCCTCACCTCGTAATAAGGGGTTCAGTAAGAAAGATCAATTAGCAAAAAGATCGACAAGTTCCGAATCAAATTGTTTTCCGGCATTTTTTTAAGTTCTTCCAGGGCTTCATCCTGGTTCCTTTTTTTCTTATAGGCTCGAACATCCGATGGATAAAAAAACTCATATAGTTTGCAGGTTCTTTTTTAGATGGATTTTTTTATGATATAATTTTTGAAACATTATATTCATCGGGAGGAGGCAGCGTTGCTTCTTGGTAATTTTTATGCTAATACTGCACTGATACTGATACTGTCTTATCTTATTGGCGCTATACCATCAGCATATATTGCCGGCAGGCTAAAAAAAATCGATATCCGCAAAACTGGCAGTAAAGACGTTGGGGGTATGAATACATTTTCCAGTGTAGGAAAACTTGCAGGTATTATTGTCGCAATCGTTGATATAGGAAAGGGAGCACTTGTAGCATGGCTTGCAACTTTTCTTTCAGATAGCCATCCTTTTATCCCGCTTCTTGCTGTGGTATTTGCAATAATCGGCCATAACTGGATGATATATATTGGGTTTAAGGGGGGCAAGGGCATCTCGGTCCTTCTGGGAGCGCTGCTGTTCTTATCACCTTTCTCAGTTCTTTTTTTGTACCTGCTTTTTGTTCCTGCAGCATTGATATTGCTAAAAGATTCTTATCTTTCTACCGGGATCGCGATTTTTTTCTTTTCATTTTTTATGTGGTACAGGGAAGACAGTTACTACTGGTGTATTTTTTTAATACTGGCAGCTATTGTGTACAGCCTTAAATGCCTCGGATTATATATATCATATTTTAAAGAAGACAGACGCGACATAAGCCCGATCATCAAAAAGATATTCAAACCATTTTTTAAAAATGTTTAATACTTTTAAACCTATTGGTACCGATTTGCCGGTGGTGGTCTGACATGAAGTGCCCCTACTGTTCGGACCCTGATTCAAAAGTAATAGAGACAAGAATAACCGATTCTGACCTGAGCATACGGCGAAGGCGTGAGTGCGAAAAATGTGGGAAAAGGTTTACGACTTTTGAGAGAATAGAAAACACACCTATAGCAGTGATAAAGAGGGATAATACGCGCGAGCCTTTTGACAGAAACAAGATCTTAAGTGGACTCATAAGGGCTTGTGTTAAAAGGGATATCACAACCTCTCAGCTTGAAAGTATTGTAGATGACATAGAATCCGAGATCAGGAATTTTCATGCAAATGAAATAAGTTCAAAAGATATCGGTGATATGGTCCTCAGTAAATTAAGGAACCTCGATAAAGTCGCATATATAAGATTTGCATCTGTATATAAGCAGTTCGACAGCATAAAACAATTTACAGCTGAACTTACCGAGCTTAAAAAACCACCTGAGTAAAAAAAATCAAGAGTAATCCGAATTACAGCTTAAACCGCAAGATCGCCCCGATGTTCCCTGCTTCTATAAGCCTCTGGTTTGCAGATACGTCAAATACTTCGCAGTTTTGTTTAAGTGCGACCTCTATTATTTCATCGGTTATATCATTATAGAATAAAAGATCTCCCTTGCAGTAAGGGCACTCCTCTTTTTTTTCTACTGTGATAAAACCACAGCTCTCGCAGACATAACCCGGTGTAGAGAAATCTGCATCGATTAAAAGGGTCCTTACCTGTTCAAGCATCAGGGAACCGATCACTGCCTTTACACCAAGAACACCTGTTCCATTAGGATTGTATTCGTCTAATAAGCCTGTCTATCATGTCACTTTTTAACCCGGTTTCGTATTCCTGTATAAGCACCTTCGCCTTCTCGCTGATTTCACGAGGTGCGTCATCAGGTTCTGCAAGGATACTGCCTATGCATTTCTGCTGAAGGAAACTGTGCATGTAATTATTGAATTGCGAAAGTACGTCACTTCTGCCAGCAAGTATCAGGTTATCGAATTTTCCTTCCCTTAAAAGCTGCATGGTCCGGCTATTGATGGCTTTAAAAAAATGATGAAGTTTTTCCTCTATCCTGCTGAGGATATTTTTTTCCTTGAATGCAGCCTCCCTCCTGAAGTTCACTTTTGGCGGCACATCACTTATAAAAGCTCCAAGATATCCTTTGATCTCACCAAGATATGCAAGATATATCTGGGCCTTTTCTCTATCAATCAAAAGGATACCGTATCTTATTACATTATTTAGAAATGACCTTAGGACCTGGGTATGTGGTTTAGGATCTATTATGATCTTGTCCTTCAGTATGATCGGAAGCTTTACTTCGCTCCAGGTACCATCCTCACCCACGTATAGCAATAATGTCTTTGCTGTCCCAGGTAAAAATGTCTCATTTATATATACCTTTATCTTTTCCATCAGGTCTGAAATGTTCTTCTTCTGGCTTTTGCTGTAATTACCATATTTTTCTATTTCAGATCTCGTATTTACAATCATTGAATTAAGGCTAGTTAAAAAATCTTTTTTCAAGACCCTGGCAGCATCTACGTTCAGATAGAGGCTTATCATCATTTTATCTGTAGCTTTATAATCAAGTATGCTTTTCATGTCCCTTGAAAGATCACTTATATCATTCATTTTTACTCCTTTTGTCCCCAGATAGAAAATTTTTTAAAAAAATCCTAAAAACAAATTAAAATTTCATTAAAATAATGTAAAATGAATACCCTGTCTGTTAATTAAATATTATTATATTTTATATATTTTTTAACCAAATATAAATTAGTAAGCCGATGTATATTTATATAGGATACAAATTTGCAGCATTTTTAGCATTTATTACACCTTATCCTGTTTCATATTTTATAGCAACAGTTATCGGCAAGTTGTCATATCTGCTAAATATATACGTTCCTATCATGAAAAAGAATGTATCCATGGTGTTGGGTATTGATATAAAAGATAAGAAAGTATCCAGGATAGTCAAAAGGATCTATATCAACTGGTTCAAAACTGTTGTGGATTTTCTAAAGCATCCAATGGTGAAAGGCGAAAACTTTAAAAAAAGAGTGCATGTAGAAGGTTTTGATAATCTAAAGGAAGCTCTAAAGGGTGGTAAAGGTGCTATCATATTTACTGCCCATCTTGGAAATATTGAGTGGGGTGCCTGCAGGGTAGGCATAGAAGGCTTTAAGATCTGGGCCACTGCCCTTTCACGGCCGTATGAAAAAACCAATCTTTTTTTTGAAAACAGAAGGTCATCGAAGGGCCTCTACACGATTTATGTAAACAAGACTATGCTTGAGATATTCAGGCTTTTGAGAAGAAATGAAGTGATTGCAATACCTACTGACTTCAATCCGACCGGGACATCTCAGTTCTTTAATTTTTTCGGCAAGAAGGCATGTATACCTTCAGGGGCGATCGAGCTTGCATTAAAATCAGGGGCACCAATACTTCCGAGCTTTATATGGAGAAAGGGTAAATACAATTATTTTCAGGTAATAGACAAAGCTTTGGATATCAAAAGAGACGGCGAGCATAAAGCGCTTGTAAGGTCAAACAATAAAATCATAATAGGTATATTGGAAAATTATATCAGAGGGCATATTGAAGAATGGGAGATGTTTCACGATATCTGGGCTTAGAGAGAAAGGTCACCTTATTAAATATATGTTGATCCAAAATGATATATTATGAAACTGGTAACTGATAATTCAAATACTACTCCATGGCATGTTCTGGATACTGAAGACATACTCCAGAAGCTCGGCAGCGATGCAAAAAACGGTCTAAGTGAAAAAGATGCGTTAAAAAGACTGGAAGAAGTAGGCCCCAACGAGCTTGAAGAAAAGAAAAGTAAATCTCCCTTTAGGATATTCATTTCCCAGTTTAATGATTTCATGATATGGATCCTCATTGCTGCTGCATTGATATCCGGTATAGTCCTCCGGGAGATCACAGATGCAATAGTCATCATAGTCATCCTGATAATCAACTCCGTACTGGGATTTGTACAGGAATACAGGGCCGAAAAAGCCCTTGCAGCATTAAAGGAGCTTGCTGCTCCTACTGCTCTTGTCATGCGGGCAGGACATGAAAAAAATATCAGCTCAAAACTGCTTGTCCCTGGGGATATGGTCAGGCTCAGCAGCGGTAATATGATACCAGCAGACTGCCGTGTTATTACTTCCACAAATCTACAGACAAATGAAGCTCCTATTACAGGGGAATCGATGGCAGTCGATAAAACGCCTTTAAGTCTTGACAGAGAAAATATCCCTCTAGGTGACAGGATAAACCTTTTGTTTGCCGGTACCACAGTCTCAAAAGGAAGGTGCACCGCTATTGTGATAGGCACAGGCAATAATACCGAAGTCGGAAAAATAGCAAGCCTCGTCCAGGAAAAAGAAGAGCTTACACCACTGCAGAAGGAATTAAAAACTGTTGGTACAAGAATAGGGATCATATGTCTTTCAGTCAGTGCAATAGTATTTGTAGCAGGAATAATAAAAGGTTTTCTTGCGATCTCACAGGGGTTAATAACATCAACAAGAGCTGATATCATTTCTGATATGTTTCTTGTCGCTGTCGCACTTGCAGTAGCATCAATACCTGAAGGGCTCCCTGCTATTGTCACCATTTCTCTTGCCCTTGGGGTCCAAAAAATGGCAAAAAATAATGCGATAGTCAGGAAGCTGAGTTCTGTAGAGACACTCGGGGGAGTTTCTGTCATATGCACTGATAAGACAGGTACCCTTACCCAGAATAAAATGGCCGTTAGAAAATTATATGAGGGGCTTATTGAAAACAGGGCCTATAAATATTCCTCAGATAATAATCCGCTTGAATGTGATGTCCAGAAATATAATATAGCGGAAAGCGATATTTCTTTAAAATTCCTTCTTGAAAGTGCCGTTCTCTGTAATGATGCCTACTATATGGATAAAAGCACCCGCCAGCTTTCCGGTGATCCGACAGAAACAGCATTGATAGAACTTGGCACTGCCTACTCACTTGATAAGGATAATATGGAAGCAGTACTGCCACGCCAGTTTGAGGAGCCTTTTGATTCAATAAGGAAGATGATGACTACAGTACACTGGATTTCAGAAGGTTATCTTTCCCAAAAAGATATAGCGGGAGCTGGCAGTGGATCCCCTTTATTGTTTTATGATGACTTGAGTCCTGAAGGCATTCCAAAATATATAATGTTTTCAAAAGGCGCTCCAGAAATGATCGAAAGAAAATGCAGCAGGGTCATCAAAAACAACAGGATAGAAAAGCTGACCAGTGACGACAGGCAGAAGATAGGTGAAATAAATACGGCACTTGCAAATGGAGCAATGCGCAACCTGGCATTTGCATTCAAATACCTGTCAGAGATACCGGATGAAAAGAAACTTCTAGAGATAGAAAATGACCTTGTTTTCAGCGGTATGGTCGGCATGATTGACCCTCCAAGACCCGAGGTCTTTGATGCTGTTGCAAAATGCAAGAATGCAAATATAAATATAATAATGGTCACAGGGGATCACAGGCTGACTGCCAAAGCTATCGGCACAGAACTTGGAATACTTGGGGAAAATGACCTTATTCTGGATGAAGAAGAATTTACCGGGCTCACAGAAGAGAAGCTTGCAGAAGAAATAGAAAAGATAAAGGTATTTTCAAGAGTATCACCAGAACATAAAGTCACAATAGTCGATGCACTTAAAAAAAATGACCATATTGTCGCCATGACCGGAGATGGTATCAACGACGCTCCTTCTTTAAAGAGGGCAGATATAGGGCTGTCTATGGGAATAACCGGTACAGATGTCAGCAAGGAAGCAAGTGACATGATACTGACGGATGATAATTTCGCGACTATTGTCAAAGCAATAAAAGAGGGAAGGGTCATCTATGATAACCTGAAAAAATTTATACTTTTTCTACTTTCATGCAATATTTCGGAAGTATTCCTGATGTTTGTCGCGATAGTGCTGGGCAGCTTCATATTCAGGCTACTTGGCCTGGACTTTAACGCTGCATATATCCCGCTGCTGCCTGTACAGATATTATGGATGAACCTTATTACTGATGGATTGCCAGCTTTTGCGCTGGGAATAAATCCAGCCGAGCCCAATATAATGGACAGGCAGGCCACAAAAAGAAGGGAAAGAATACTCTCAAAAAATAGGTTGCTGCAGATCACATGGCAGGGCCTTATCCTGACTGTCGGTGCACTTTTTGTCTATTTTATAGGTCCTCTGCTTTTTGATACTCACGATATTGTACATGATGTGGATGTCTTCCATACATGTGTTTTTACGACCCTTGTCCTCACCCAGCTTCTGCACTCGTTCAATTACCGCTTTGACGACAGGGGCATATTCAGGAAAGGAATCTTTGGTAATAGATTTTTAAATATTTCCATCATCGGCTCGATACTTCTTCAGGTCGCATTGATATATGTACCTTTCCTGCAGAATATATTCAGCACAACCGGACTTGGTCTCTACCAATGGCTGGTCATAATTGCAAGCTCTGTTCTCTCGGTAATCTTAATAAATGTCATCAATGAAATACTATATTTTCGAAAAAAGAAGATTCGTACGGCAGGTAAAAAATAAGAAGATCGGTCTCGTATATTGGTAAGTAATGAAGTAAAAAACAATCTCAGAAGAAACTGGATAAGCATTTATATCCTGGGGCTCGTAAGCTTTTTTAATGATATCGCTTCTGAGATGATTTACCCACTGATTCCCATATTCATAAAAACAGTTTTAGGTATGGGTTCTGCAGTAATAGGCATAATCGAAGGAGTGGCGGAGAGCTTAAACAGCTTCTTAAAATTATTTTCCGGGTGGCTTTCTGATAAGACCCAGAAAAGAAAAGTCCTTGTCGCATCGGGTTACACTTTTTCAAATCTCTTAAGACCCCTGATAGGTATTGCTAACTCCTGGGGGGTTCTCCTCGGGTTCAGGATATCAGACCGGTTGGGCAAAGGAATAAGGTCTTCCCCGAGGGATGCTATGATATGTGATCTTGCACCTGAAAACAAGAGGGGTTTTGCTTTCGGCTTCCAAAGATCCATGGACCACGCTGGTGCAGTCGTAGGACCGCTTATAGCAAGTGCTCTTCTGACTCTCCTGCTGCTGGATCTCAAGACAGTTTTTCTCTTCTCATATATTCCCGGGGCTATTGCAGTTCTTCTGGTCATCTTTGGCGTAAAAGAATATAAAAAGACAAAAGAAAACAGTGTCTGCAATAATAATGATATAAATGCTGAAACCACCAAAACAAAAGAACCCAAAATAAAAGAACCTGTACTTAGATTCAGGGATTTCAAAAAATTAGGTAAAAACTATTCGTATTTCTTATCCATTATAATAATCTTTACTCTTGGAAATTCAACGGACGCCTTTCTTCTTTTAAGGGCTTCGGATCTGGGTATTAAAACAGCATATATTCCGCTGTTATGGGCAGTACTTCATCTGTCAAAATCACTGTTCAGCATAGCGGGCGGTTACCTTTCTGATAAAACCGGCAGGAAATCGATGATATCGATCGGGTGGTCAGTGTATTTTATCACATATATCGGTTTTGCATTCGCAGATTCATTATGGCATATCTGGGCTTTGTTTGGTTTCTATGGACTGTTCTTTGGCTTTACTGAGGGGACAGAAAAAGCCCTTGTCGGCGATCTTATCAATGGAGAACCGTGGACTTGCATATGGGTTTTATAACTTCTCTATCGGTATTGCAGCACTTCCAGCTTCGATAATATTTGGACTTATTTGGCAATTTGCCGGTTTCAAAGCGGCTTTTATAACAGGAGCCTCACTTTCTCTTGTATCGATTTTTATGCTTTTATTCCTGAAAACACCCAGGATTAAAAATATAAGAATATAGTAGTATAATTTACTTAGTATTGTTGTCTGTTCATAACCTGTTACTCCGCCACTGGCTCTTTAGACATCTTTTACAGGAGATAAATCGTTTATGGAATATGATATAAACAGATCCAGATTAATCCTGTCCAGGGGAGATATTGCAAAGCAGGAAACAGATGCAATAGTCAATGCAGCAAACAGTGAACTGACCCCAGGCGGGGGTGTATCTGGTGCGATACACAGGGCTGCGGGCCCCAGACTCTGGGAAGAATGTAGAAAGCTGGGTGGCTGCCTTACAGGTGAAGCTAAAATAACATATGGTTACCATCTTCCTTCAAGTCATGTCATACATACCGTCGGGCCTGTTTACAATGGAAACCCTGATGACCCGGAAGACCTTAAAAACTGTTATTATAATAGCCTAAGGGTCGCAGAAGAAAATGGCCTGAAAAGTATATCATTTCCGTCGATAAGTACAGGGATATTTGGTTATCCTGTAGAAGATGCAGCCAATATCGCAATAAAGACTATCTGGCAATATCTTAAAAATAATACAGGAATAGAACTTGTGCAGGTCATTCTTTTTAGCGACCCTGATTTTCAGTCCTACGTCAGGGCTGCCAGAACAACACTGACAGGATCTTATTAATAAACAACAAGTGCTATAATTAGTGAGAGAAATGGTTTGTTTTTAATTGCATTCTTAAATGACTTTTTTATTCAAATTTTTTAAAAGAAAGGACCGGTAAAAAATGAAAGTACTCATAACAGGAGCTTTTGGAAATGTCGGGACAAGCGCAATAAAGAATTTTCTTTCCAATAATGACTTGAATATAAAATTGAGCTGTTTCGATATAAAAAATGATGCAAATCTAAAAAAATCCAGCGAATTTTCAGATAAAGTCGACCTGATCTGGGGAGACCTTCGTAACCAGGAAGAGATCTTACATGCAGTAAAAGGCCAGGATGTAATAATTCATCTTGCTTTCCTGCTGCCCCCGCTCTCTGAATCAAAACCAGATCTTGCAAAAGCAATAAATGTTGGAGGCACTAAAGACTTACTGAAAGCAGCAGAAGAACAGGATAAAAACCCCATGATCGTTTTTGCTTCTTCAGTGTCTATTTTTGGACCAATGGATCCTGATAAAAAACCTCCATGGAAATCATCTGATGCAGTGCACGCAACCGATAATTACACTTCCCACAAGATCGAGTGTGAAAAAATGCTAAAGGAATACAGGGGCAAATGGGTTGTTTGCAGGTTCGGAGTGGTGCCGCCACTTGTGATCTCATCTGAATTCGATCCGATAATCTTTGAGATCCCTCTTGATAACAGGCTGGAATTTGTACACACTATGGATGTCGGGCTTGCACTTGCAAATGCTGCAAAGTGCAGTGATTGCGCCGGAAAAATACTTCTCATCGGAGGTGGAAAGAGATGCCAGCTCTATCAGAGAGAATTTATATCTAAGTTTCTTGATATCAATGGGATCGGAATGCTTCCTGACAGTGCGTTTTCAACAAAACCATATTATACTGATTGGATGGATACGACTGAGAGCCAATCACTCCTTCAGTACCAGACAAGGACATTCGATGATTACATAGCAGAGATAAAAAAATTGATCGGTTTTAAAAGGTACATGATCAAATTACTTGGCCCTTTAGTCCGTAAGTCCCTGCTTGAAAAATCACCTTACTCCAGGAAGAGACCAGATAATGGTGCATAAAATAGGCGCAAAAGAGGGAGTGCTATACTGCATCTATGAATAGCTAACTACAGCTCACTACAGTCTATAAAAAGCTTTATAGATCTTCCTGCTGAGCATCATATCAAGACCTTTTTTGAATTCATCAAGGGAAAAGACATCAGAAATAAGTGGTGCAACTTCGATTTTACCTGTAGTTATTAGATCGTATGCTCTTGCAAGAGTATCTGGTGTCGCAGAATATGTGCTTTTTATTGTAAGTTCATTTTTATATAACTTTCCGAAATCAACGGGTATTACACTGTTTTTTTCTGATACACCGAATATATTTATGCTTCCGCCTGGCCTTATGTATGTGATCGCATCGGAGACTGTATATGACATTTGTTACGGTAAGAATGGCTGCATCTATTCCTGCAGGAAATACATCTCTGATCTTTTGTGACACAGTACTCTCATTATCTGAAGGGTCTATTATAATATCTGCACCCAGTGATTTAGCCAGTTCAAGACGTTCAGGATCCATATCGATCACTACGGATTTTAAACCTTCAAACTTTATCAGTAGAAGAAATAAAATCCCTATTGCACCTGCACCTGTGACTGAAAATATATCCCCGGGAAGCCTTTGAATGCGATCCATTGCTCTTATGCAGCAGGCAAGCGGCTCAATAAACAGGGCTTTGAGAAGATCAAATCCTTCCGGAAGTTTAAAAGTAGTATTGTTTATATGTTTTTCCGAAAGTTTTATGTACTGTGAAAAACCGCCTGGTACAATATTGGTTTTTTTAAACTGGTCACACATAGTATGGTTTCCATGCTTACAGTAGTTACATTTGCCGCATGGTATATGGTGTGCAGCGATTACTGTGTCCCCGATTTTAAATCTTGTCACCCTGGCCCCGACTTCTACGATTTTTCCTACGACTTCATGACCGTATATATCGGGTTTTTTTAGACCTGGATCGAAGATCTTTATGACATCAGAACCACAAAGACTGCAATAAAGCATCTCTATCAGCATTTCATCATCATCAATGGACGGCTTTTTCACTTCTTCTATCCTGAAGTCCTTATCATTATAACAATATAATGCCTTCATAATTTGTTTCCCAGACTTATATTACATCACTATATTATATTTTATCCCTTTTTGTTTACCCATTAATTCCAGGGCATCGACAAGATCTTCAAGAGGCATGTCATCAGTTATAAATCTTAAAGCATCTATCTGCTTGTTCTCGATTAATTTAAATGCCCTCTTCACATAATATGGGGTATGGTGATATACGCCTATGATGGATAACTCGGAATAATGCAGAAGACCCGTGTCAAGACTGATGGAAGTGCCGGAGGGACATCCCCCGAAAAGATTTATAGTCGCACCTTTCCTGCCCATGTTTACAGACATTTCCCAAACTTTCGGAAAACCGCTTGCATCCACAGCGACATCGACTCCTCTGCCACCATCGGTAAGTTTTTTGACTTCTGCTACCTGGTCTTCGACGATGGATGCATCTATTATGAAATCTGCACCAAATCCTTTTGCGACTTTGAGCCTATCTTCGGAAAGGTCTGTCGAAATGACTATTGCACCTTTGAGTTTTGCCATAGCCACCCAGAAAAGACCTATAGGGCCTGCTCCGTTTATTGCTACAATATCTCCTTCTTTTATATCGGATACATCTACACCATGGACCACACAGGCAAAAGGTTCCGTCAGTGCTGCTTCTTTATAGCTCAGACCATCTGGTAATTTGATCGTGTTTATTTTTAAAATATTTTCAGGTATCTTGATATATTCCGCATAGGCTCCGTTATTATAAACGAAGTTTTCACACATCGAGTAGCGCTGCAATTTGCAGTAATAACATTGAAAACAGGGTGCAGAATTCATTGCGACTACTCTGTCCCCCTCTTTAAATCCCTCTACTCCACTTCCTACTTCTACTATATCTCCGGACCATTCATGCCCGAAAACCGAACCATCTTTTATCATCGTCGGGTGTCCCCTCTTATAAGTCTTCAGGTCAGAACCACAGGTCAATGCGCTCTTGATCCTGACCAGTGCCTCACCGGCCCTTACTTCAGGAATATCGATTTCTTCAAGCCTGACATCACCCGGTCCATAAAAAAGCTGTGCTTTCATTTTGCCTTTCATAAGACTCTCCTTTGATCCTGTATTTTATCATCTGGATATAAATACTTGTTTTTGCAGTTTAGGGATTTTAGAGCTTCTGGTAAGCTCTCTCAGGAGCACTTTGAGTAACCGCATGCCCGGCAGACATAGCAGCCCCCTTCAGGCTGCATTATACCACCACAGCCCTCTTCCGGACATATCATGATAGATTTTGGTCCTGATGTTACATTAAGGTCAAATTTATTCGAACCTTTGAGCATAAATTCAAGTGCCTTTCCTATTGCATCCGGACACGAGAGAACATGTGTGGATTCGTCAGCAATACACGTAATACACCTAATACCCTCTACCTGTTTTAGGATCGCATCGATATCGATGCCTGACCTTATTGATACACTTATCAACCGGCTTATTGCTTCTGATAACGCTGAGCAGCCCTCCTCGCCGGTATTCGTAAAGACTTCGCATATCCCATGGTCATCTGAATTTACAGTAACATACAACTTACCGCACCCGCCGATATCGTATTTCTTGGTAAGGCCGCTTGTGACATCCGGTCTTGGCCTGGGTTTTATCTTTGGCATCTCCATGGGATCGGTGCCGGGAGTTTCTATATCTTTAATATCTTTTTGTTCTATATCTTTTTGTTCTTCTTTATTTTTGGCCTTGCTCTCTATTTTTAGAGGTACTTGTTCAGTTTTATTGCCTACACCAGTTGTTTCTTTTTGATCTGCAATTTCTGTACCCTTCTTTTTCTCCACCTGCAATACCTGATTTTCTCTGCTGCCATCCCTGTAGATGGTTATTCCCTTACACCCCAGCCTGTAGGCAAGCATAAATACATCTTCTACATTCTGTTCGGTCGCATCATTGGAGAAATTGACAGTCTTTGAAACAGCATTATCAACATATTCCTGAAATGCTGCCTGGGTCCTGACATGCCAGACCGGTGAGATCTGGTGAGCTGTAACAAATATTCTTTTTATGGACCCTGGGATCTCTTCAAATCCTTCAAGGTTTCCAGCTCCGGCAATTTCTTCCATAAGTTCCTTGCTGTAAAAGCCCATTTCTTTTGCCGCTTCCTCAAAATAAGGATTTACTTCCAAAAGCCTGTCGTTGTCCATTACATTTTTTATAAATGAAACAGCAAAAATGGGTTCTACCCCGCTGGAGCAATTTGCAATAATACTGAGTGTGCCTGTAGGTGCTATTGTGGTCGTGGTGGCATTACGGACCTCGTAGCCATCAGGGGTATCGTATATGCTCCCCTTAAAGTTCGGGAAACTACCCCGCTCTTCTGCAAGTCCCCTTGAACATCTTTTGGATTCTTCCTGTATGAATCCCATCAATTCTTTTCCAAGCTCAAGCGCCTGCTCGCTGTCGTAAGGTATGCCCAGTATTATCAGGAGGTCAGCCCAGCCCATGACTCCCAGGCCGATCTTTCTGTTTCTGTCTACCATCTCCCTTATTTTTTCAAGAGGGTATTTGCTCATATCTATTACATCATCAAGAAACCTTACAGCGGTCTCTATGACTCCCCTGAGCTTTTCATAGTCTACCCCCGGGACTCCTTCTTCATACCTGACCATATGTGAAAGATTTATGGATCCCAGATTGCATGCTTCATATGGCAAAAGAGGCTGTTCGCCACAGGGATTGGTGCTTTCTATGACCCCAATATGTGGTGTGGGATTATCCCTGTTTAACCTGTCCAAAAAAATTATTCCGGGGTCCCCATTCTTCCATGCATGAAATATTATTTTTTTAAATATCTCCCTTGCATTATATCTGTCGACCACCTGTTTTGTACGGGGGTTGAATACTTCATAGATATCATTATTCTCTACCGCTTTCATAAAGTTTTCAGTGACCCCGACAGACAGATTAAAATTATTGAGTTTGGAATTGTCTTCCTTGGCTCTTATAAACTCAAGTATATCCGGATGGTCGATACGCAAAATCCCCATGTTGGCCCCACGTCTTGTCCCACCCTGTTTTATCGTGTCTGTCGCTGCATTAAAAACAGTCATGAATGAGATCGGGCCGCTGGAGACACCTTTGGTCGATAGTACAACATCATTTTTGGGCCTGATATTTGAAAAGGAATAGCCGACCCCGCCACCTGATTTCTGTATCAGGGCTGTTTCCTTTAAAGCTTCGAATATCTTCTCCATTGAATCGCCCACAGGAAGGACGAAGCATGCTGCAAGCTGCTGAAGTTCTTTGCCTGCATTCATCAGCGTTGGTGAATTTGGGAGGAAATCAAGATCAGACATTATATCAAAAAATTGTCTTTCTACTTCTTCCTGGTCTTTTTCAGAATTGACGTATTTTTGTTCAGCCGTGGCAATATTGCGTGCTACTCTTAAAAACATCTCCCTGGGCGTCTCAAGCAGCACACCCTCTTCATCCCTCTTCAGGTATCGTTTTTCCAGGACTTTGATAGCATTTTTTGAAAGGTTTATTTCCTTGTTTTTGTAATATTCATCCAGCTTTTTATTTTTACTGTATTGCCCTTTTGTGTTTCCACCGGCATTTTTATCTCCACCGGCTAAACCCGTGCCATTGCCGTTTTCTTTTATGCTCTTTTTTATTATTTCTTCCATCTAATTTCCTTCCATAAAGTCGCTGGTTGTTTTATTACAAATAAGCAGAAAATAAGTAAAACAGTAGATGAGACTGGTACATCTTGTGTATAGATTTATACTATAACACTACATATAGTGTTGTCAATTAAAAATTAATCTTTTTCATCAAATTATTTTTATTAGCATTTTATATTTATTCTGTTATAATACTTTCTTTACAAAACCTATTGAGAATATAAATCGATTAGCTGAGGAGAACGCAGGACGTGAGTTCCATAATAAAAAAGCGCCGAAAAAAAATGCGTAAGAAAAAGCATAAAAAAATGTTAAAGAAGACCCGTTGGGCAAGAAGAAATAAATAATAATTACGCAAGTAAATTATTTTAAATGAATTCCAATTTAAAAAATCAAAAGGATCTGTTAGCCGTCCTTAAAAAAAAGGTTTTACTATGTGACGGTGCCATGGGGACAATGCTGCAGTCCTATGGGTTGCAGGGTTCCACTGATCTTCTTAATCTTATTCCTGAAGCTGTTGATACCATAAAAGATATACACTTTCAATATATCGAGGCAGGTGCCGATATAATAATTACAAATTCCCTGGGTTCAAACCCTCTGAAGCTTGAGCAGCTTGGAAAGACTTCAGAGCTCGAAGAAATAAACAGGCAGGCAGTGTTATCTGTGAAAGATGCAATTGACAGATTCAGAGAAAAAACAAATGATAATAAGGACATATATATTGCCGGCGATGTCGGAACTTCGGGGAGACTGCTTGAACCTTATGGCGACACAAAGTTCAGTGATATCGTAGACTCCTATAAGCTTCAGATCAGTTCATTGCTTAAAAACGGCGTAGATTTTATTTTGATAGAAACCATAATAGACCTGAACGAGGCTGTTGCAGCAATAGAAGCAGTAAAAGCTGTCGATTCTGGGATTCCCGTTGCATGTACGATGTCCTTCAGGGACAATGGTGTGACTGTCATGGGAAACAAAGCTGAAGATTTTGGCAGCAGACTTCTTGAGGCGGGTTGTGATATAATCGGTGCAAATTGCAGCGTAGGTTCTGATACCATGATAAGCATTACAGAGAAAATAAGAAAAGCTAACCCGGATGCAAGACTCCTGATACAGCCAAACGCAGGACTTCCTTCAGTAGTAGATGGCATTACAGTATTTAATGAGACACCGGAGATGATGGTAAATAATTTCAGGAAAATACTGCAGTTCTCGCCAGCTATCATAGGTACATGCTGTGGAAGCACGCCTGACCATACCAGAAAGATCTCAGAATTGTTACATGGATCATAATAGAAAAAGAAAACTAAAATATGTATTTTTTCCTCTAATATTTATCATCCTCTCCACTCTTCTTTTTAATCTTATATCCTGCAGTAAAATAAATAATATAAATTTTTCCTGTTCATCCACAAAAACAAGAAATATTTTGACTTCATTGAAAAAGTCCTATTTACACGGCAGTGCTCCCTCCAGCTTGAATACATTAGCCGATCCAGGACAAAAAAAAGTTTTAAGCGAAAAAGCTATCCTGCAGCAGTCCCTGAAAGATGTCATGAACAGTATAGATGAGACTTGCAGGGAGTATGAAAATAGCTTGACCACGCCAGTATCTATTGAAGAAGATGCAGCAGCCGAAAATAATTCCAGTGAAAATAATACAGACAAAAAAGAACAGGAACAGCAACAAATACAATCTTCTATTAGTGCAGACGAATTTACCAGTTCATTATTATACCTTGTCAATAATGCCAGAAATCAAAATGGTCTCGTCTCACTTAATTTAAATCCTTCACTGACTGCAATTGCTACAGCAAGAAGCCTTGACATGCTGAATAGGGGTTATTTTTCCCACACAACACCTGAAGGTAAAAATATCTTTATTATCCTTCAGGAAAACGGGATCGGATATATGTCTGCCGGGGAAAATATCCAGAACTCGACTCCGGCTTCTGCCGCATCTGCCCAGCTATATTTTTCTACCTGGATGTCAAGCAGCACCCATAAGGCAAATATCCTCAGCATAAACTTCTCCCAGATCGGTATCGGGGTCAGTTTTAATAATGACAGGTTTGTTGCAGTAATTGTATTCCTTGGTTAGGGACCGGGAATCTTTATATTAGTTTAAAGAGCATATCACTTAACCCTGGAAATTCATTTGACAGACTCGTTTTATATTCTTCTGCAGATTCATAGTCCCTGAATTCAAAACCTGGAGACATAGTCGCTCCCATCAGTGCAAAAGTCCCGCCCTCCTTAAGAAAGGAACCCTGCCAGCAATTTGCGGGGACTATATGCTGTACTCTCTCTCCTTTAAACAGGTCGCTGCCCAGTGTCAGTACTGAAGTCTTACCCTCATCAGTTATATTAAGCATTGTCACAGGATCACCATAATAGAAATGGTATATTTCAGCAAATCGCAGCCTGTGCAGCTTTGAGAAGTTTTCCCTGGTTATTAAAAAAAGTATACAAGTGCATAGTGGTCTTCCTTCCACCCTGTCATCTGCCCGGTAAGTCTCAATATAATAACCACCCTCCATGGGGAGTGGTTTCATTTCCAGCCTTTTTATTATTTCTTTTGCCTGGTGATTTTTTGCTGTCATAGTCATTATAAAAAACTATTAACTTTATAAATCACTGCTTCAGTTCAAGGGGGCACTCCTCAAGCTGGAGCCTGAATTTTAGGTATTCACCGTTCCTGTAGACTGTGGTCTCTATCACCTCACCGCAGTTACTCCTGATTATCTCTGTCAATAGATCGAATGCAGTTATTATATCCCTTTCTCCAAGCTTGACTATTATGTCACCAGTCTGCAGGCCTGATTTTTCTGCAGGTGTATCAGGCAGGATGCCGGCGACAAGCACCCCTGGTATTTCGGTCTCGTTGATCCCTATTTCTATCCCGATGAAAGGTATCTTTGGCTCTCCATATTTTATGATCTGCTCCGCTATATTTACTGCGGTATCAGTAGGAATAGCAAAACCTATTCCGGAACTTCCACCTGAGGGTGAATATATAAGGGTATTGATGCCGATGACTTCCCCGTAGATATTTATAAGCGGTCCCCCACTGTTTCCTGGATTTATTGCCGCATCTGTCTGTATGAGATCGACGATAGGATAGCTGTCGGATGAGACTGTAAGATTCCTGTTCTTGCCGCTTATTATTCCGGTTGTGACTGTCTGTTCTATTCCAAACGGGCTTCCTATTGCCATAACAAAATCACCGACATCCTGACCCTCTATTGTGGCAAAATCAGCTGGTTGCAGGCCTGTGGCGTCTATCTTTATTACAGCAATATCTGTTTCGATGCTTGCCCCGACTAAAGTAGCAGGATATTCAGAACCATCTGAAAGGGTCACTCCGAGCTCAAGTGCCCCGCCTGCAACATGGCTGTTGGTTATGATATACCCATCCCGGGAATATATGACTCCTGAGCCGACACCCTGTGCGACCTGCTGGTTACCAAAAAAATCCTCCCGGAGGGCGGAGACAAGAATAAATGCTACAGAAGGAGTTACCCTCTCGACAAGGGCGCTTACTTCTTCATTGAACTTTTCAAGCTGAATATTTTCAAGCGGGGATTGTTTTATTTTTACTGGTTGTTTGCTGATGTCCCTGACAGACTCTTCTATCTTTTTAAACTGTTCCAGAATACTGCCGGAGTCTATCGTTATACAGCCTGTCACAATGAACATTGTTGCTATAATAGTCACAAATACAGGTGCGATTATCTTTACAAAAACTGACCTGGCCCGGCCTGGTCTTTTATATTTTTTATGCATCTAAATCTCCTAATTTTAATGCGATAACATAACAAGTAAAAATAACTACTCACTTATTAATATACAGTATTATTTGAATTGTATAAATACGGCGGCATCAATTGCGGTGGATGTGCCTGGGAAAAGGAATGCTACAGCCCAAGTGCCTCATCAATAGATTGCATGGCACTCAGTGCAATATCTACAAATCTTTCAAGACTGAGGCCTAATTTCGTGCATGTCATTACCTGGTCCCTGTTGGCGCCTTTGGCAAAAAGTTTTTCATTGAACCTGTTTATGACAAATTTTTTATCAATGGATCTTAATTTTTTGTCCGGACTTATCAGCGCAGCCGCCACGATCAGGCCCGATAGCGGGTCCGCAGCAAAAAGGGCAATATCCATAGAACTTTTTAATTCCAAGCCGTGGAAGCTGTTATGGGCCTTTACTGCATATATGATGTCTTCGCTGAAACCATTCTCCTGAAGCATTCTTGCACCCTCAATAGCATGCTTTTCAGGATCCTGTACTGTAAGATCATAGTCAATATCATGCACAAGCCCTGCCATAGCCCATTTCTCCTCATCATAATGGATGTCTGAATCAAAGTTTAATTCCTGTGCAACACCCCTCATGATAGCTTCGACTGCAAGACAGTGCTTAAAAAGATTCTTATTTGTTACATTGTCTTTGACAAGTATAAGCGCCTCATCTCTTTTCACTTAAATCACTCCTTTTTTTATAAATTTTTCTATTGCCTCGGAAACACCATCATTATCATTGTCACCGACAATATGGTCTGCAGAAGCTTTTATTATTTCAGAAGCATTACCCATGGCAACTCCTATCCCAGCCAGTTTTATCATCCCTAGGTCAGATTCGCTGTCCCCGATCGCCATTATATTATTGCTTCTGATATTTAAAATTTTTAAAACTTTCTTAAGGGCAACGGTCTTCCCGGCATTTTTACTATATGCTACCAGAAAACATGTCCCAGCACGACGGACTTTTAGCCTTGTCCTGAATGTTTCAGACAATACTTTATTAAAAATATGGTTTTCATCAACAGTAACAGTGATCATCAGCACCTGTTTTAAAATTTTTTCGTCAAGAAGATCACTTACGTGTTTTGGCAGTTCTCCAGTTTCCCAGACATACTTTAAGCTCGGATGGTCGTTTTCATAGTATACAAAACCATCTAAACAACTTGCACAGAAACCGACCTCATAGCTTCTTGCCAGTATTACCATTTTTCTAAAATAACTGGCGGGTATCCTTTTGATGTACAACGGTTCAAACCATGCATCTATGATCGCTGCTCCTGCAGATGCTATCTGGGGATCTTTAAGTTTCAGTAAAGTAATGAGCTTTTTTACCCAGTAAGTCGTTTTAGCTGTAGTTATTATTACCTTGATACCATTTTCAAGACACCACTGAATGGCTCTCCTGTTTTTTTTGCTTATTTTTGAGCTTGTGTCAAATAATGTACCGTCAAGGTCGATTGAAACTAACTTAATCAAGAGGCCCTCTCAAAATGAATTTATTAAATCTATAGGTAAAAACGCAAATTTTATCATTAAAAGACTATTTCATATATAGTTTATCCAAATAAACAAGCGCAGGTATTATATCATTAAATATGCCTGCGCTTGTTTTAACATTGAAGCTAAGCTGTATCGTCAACTGGAGCACTTAGTATAACTGGAACAAATTATCCCCTTATATAAACATTTTCTTTTATATGTATGCTTTCTCCGTCACCTTATCAAACAGGTGGATCTTTTCAAGATCGACATGCAGGTCTATGGGTTTTCCTACCCGGGCAGCACTTCTAGGATTTACCCGCGCTGTGACCAGAACGCCATCGATATCCACATAAACATATATCTCAGAACCCATTGGTTCAGTGACTTCGACATTTGCAGTGATCAATGCTTTATCCTGCTTATTATGTACAAATAATTCGTCCTCTAGATCCTCCGGCCTTATTCCGATAACTATATCCTTGCCTTTTAAGTCGTTGTCATCGATTACTTTCCTTACATTAGCAGCTGTAGATATAGTATAGATAGGATTTGTAAGGCTATAATCATCGGTGACTTTTGCGTCTAAAAAGTTCATCGCGGGGCTCCCAATAAATCCTGCTACAAACATATTTTTTGGATGGTCATAAACTGTCTGCGGATCGCCTTCCTGCTGGACAAGTCCGTCCTTCATAATTATCATCTTGTCAGCCATTGTCATTGCTTCTGTCTGGTCATGGGTGACGTACACAATTGTGGCATTTAATCTTTCATGAAGCTTTGCTATTTCAGTCCTCATCTCCACACGAAGTTTTGCATCAAGGTTTGAGAGAGGTTCGTCCATTAAAAATACCTTTGGATCCCGCACTATTGCACGGCCAAGAGCCACACGCTGCCTCTGTCCGCCGGAAAGCTGTTTGGGCCTTCTTTTTAGAAGCTCCTCTATTTTCAGTATCCTTGCAGCTTCAGCAACCCTTCTTGCGATCTCAGGTTTAGGGGTCTTTCTCAGCTTCAAGCCAAAAGCCATGTTGTCATAGACATTCATGTGGGGATAAAGCGCATAATTCTGGAACACCATTGCGATATCACGGTCTTTTGGGGGGACGTTGTTCACTATCCTTTCCCCTATCATTATCTCTCCACCTGTAGCTTCTTCAAGTCCTGCTATCATTCGCAGTGTCGTGGTCTTTCCACAACCTGAAGGGCCAACCAGCACCACAAACTGCCGGTCCTCTATGGTGACGTTCATATCATCAACTGCCATCACCTCGTCAAACTTCTTTGTCAGATTCTTCAGTGTTACCTGTGCCATCTTTTTTCTCCTTGTCATCTGTGAGATATTATACAAAATGTGCACACCTTCAAATATCATAAATGCACTAAATAAGGCCATATCTCAAGTCCTTATCAAGGATTTATTATAAAGCAGCCAGGGAAATATTAACACTGTTTTTATTTAGTTTTACAGCTGGTTTATCTTTATCTAAAAAACACAGGATAAACAGAGCAGGCTTATTCAAGTATTTCTTGTATTCTTTTTAATATTTTAATAAATTGAAGTAAGGATGAGAATTAAACTTGATCTATTAAAACCTAAACCCCCCGTTTCTGTTGGACTTTTACTCGGTTACAGATGCAATGCTTCCTGCAGCTACTGCATTTATGCCTGCTCCCCGAAATGGAGCAATGACTGGATAGATATCTCTGATGCTGAGGTCATATTTGAAAATCTTGCAAGGATTTACAGCGAGGTCTATCCCCGGCTTAAAGATCACCCCAAAAATGGTCCCGGGGTTATCAGTTTTGGATACGGCCTGCATTTTACAGGAGGGGAACCTTTTCTTAATTATAAATTATTACTGGAACTGACAAAACTCGCACTAAAATTTAAAATACCCTTTCCATTTGTTGAGACCAACTGTTTCTGGGTAAAGGATGATGAGACTTCTGAGAAAAAAATGAGAGTGTTAAAAGATGCAGGGCTTGCCGGATTGCTTGTCAGTGTAAACCCTTTTATCCTGGAAAGTGTGCCATTTGAAAGGATAGACAGGGCAGCAAGGATAGGGCACGCGGTATTTAAGGGGAATCTTACAGTCTACCAGGACTTCTATCTCTCACTTTTTAGATCGATGGGCCTTGAAGGAAAAATATCATTTAGTGGACTATTAAAAAAAATAGATATTAAAGATTTCTCCAGTTATATAGAACTTCTTCCGATGGGCCGCACCCCATACTCGCTGGGGACCCTTTTTAAAAAATATCCGGCTGATTTGTTTCTTGAACAAAACTGTTACACTGAGTTAACAGAAAACTGGCACAACCATATAGATAATTACTGCAATTACATACCAAGGTTTTGTGCGGGTATTTCTCTTGGAGATTTCAGACAGTATGACTCAATTTTTATGAACGGCATAGATCTTGCCAGAAGGCCGGTTTTAAAAGCTCTGGCAACAGGTCTTTCCAGCCTGCTTGAATTAGGAAAAAAGTTTGGATACAGGGAAAACGAAAACGGTTATATATCGAAATGCCACCTCTGCATCGATATAAGGATGAGACTCATAAAAGAAACTGATGAATTTAAAGAGCTTGCTCCGGTTCAATTTTATGATAACCTCAAATAAAACCAGATTTTAGGGTCTGCCGGGTAATATTCAGAATTTACCTGAAATTTTACATTTACCTATTCTTGTGAAGAGATCTCCCCTACCTCATATTCGTCTATCAGGTCAAGGACAAGCTGTATGGGAGTATAGACAAGCCCGTAAATGACATAGATCCCGATGACTTCACCATATTCATTTAATACTGGACTTCCGCTCTCACCCCTTACAGACGGGGCTCCAAGATTTCTGAATATACTCAAACCTTTTTCTATGCTTCCTACAAGGTAGTTATCTTCTGTCTCCAGGCCATTTACTGGAAGTCCTTTATCGATCGAATCAGAATAAAAAACAGCATAGTCATCCAGGGCCCAGAAGGCAGCCTTATACCCTATAAGATCGGGATATATCCATGTATCAGAAAAATTTGCCTTAAACTTAAATCTTCCATCCTTGCCGAAATTATCAGCAACGCAATGACCGGCTGTCACTAAATAATATTTCCCCCTGTACTCGATGCCAAACGCTGTAAAAGTATATTGCATCGCTTCAGGGTCTGAAGAACCTATGTAGGAGTATTTTAATAGGGAGTTAATGCTGTTGAGAAGTTTTTTTAATCTTTTTATCTGATCCCGTAGCTGGCTCATCTTCTCACCGGATGACAGACTTTCGACCTCTTCTGTAAGAGATGCATTCTCATCTGAAAGCATAACGATTTCTTCCTGGAGCTCATCGATTTCTTGTTCTGCAAGCACAGCTTTTTCTTGAAGACTGTTATTTGCCTGTATTTCTTTTTCAAGCTCAACAGTCTTAATATCGAAATCTTTTAAAAGATCTTCATATTCCTGTTGCAGGTCCAAATAGTTTTTCTCAAGTGAATCATAATCTGCCCTTTTTACGATATAATTATCGACAAAGCTGCACGCGCCCAGCAAAGAAATGGAAGTGAACAACACTATTATGATCAAAGTAGTTAAAAAAAAGTTTAGTAATTTTTTTAAAAAAAATATTTTTACTCTTTTTTTATTTCTCATATCATATTATTTTATAAGACATATGATTTTTTTAAAAATATTATAATTTAATTTGAGAATCAATTAAATCCAGGAATTTTAGGAATAATGAAAAAACTGACGGATAAAGATAAAATAGAGTATCTTTACAAGAACTATATCAAAACTGACGGATTATGGTTTGTAAAAGTAGAAGAACAGTTTGGTTTTGATAAGGCGCTAGAAATAGACAGAGAGGTATGGAAAGTCCTTCCAAAGATGCAGGCAAGATTTCTTAAGAAAAAGCTTGCTCTCGGTGATGGCATCGATAACCTTACCGTCGCACTAAGGGAAAAAATGCATATCGACGGTTTTGAAACAAAAATCAATATAAAAAATAAAGGGAAATCCGGCAAAGACTCAGCCGGAACCGATAATGCCGCAGCCGGATGTGATTCTGCCACAGTTTCCATCAATAGATGTCCGTGGCATAATATAATGATAAAGGCCGGCAGGGAGGACCTGAGCAAAGAAATCGGTTCTGTAATATGCCTGGCAGAATACACTGCATTTGCAAAAGAGTTTGGAGCCAATATAAAAGTCTCTGTAGAAAAACAGATCTGCAGCGGCTCTTCAAATAGATGTGTTTTTCACTTCAATATTCTTTAGGATTTTTATAGTTTTTTATAAAATATCCAATAAAGATCGCCACTTGCAGTGTCATGGGTTTATTTTTAGAAAGGACAGACCACCAGTTGGAAAAGCGCTTTAAGACGTTGAAAGAAAATTCATGGATAAATAGATTTGAATCTGATATCCCTGGACTTACCCACGATACATTTTTCAGCAGGTCGATGAAAAGGGATGTGGGTTTCGCTGTTTATCTTCCACCGGATTACATATCCGGTTCAAGCCGAGGCTCTCATGAGAAGAAAAACTATCCTGTAATATACTGGCTTCACGGGAAAGGAGGAGATGAATCAACAGGGTTCAGGGTGGGCATACCAGCTATTTTTCATAAAGCAATAACTGTAGATATTATAGGGCCTGCGATCATGGTGTTCCCAAACTGCGGTAATTATTCGATGTTTTCCGACTCCTTTGATCGTTCTATCATGGGTGAGACTATCCTGGTCAAGGAACTCATACCTTTGATAGATGCTACCTATAAGACAATAGGGACCGGGAAGTGCACGGGTATCGAGGGGTTTTCAATGGGAGGATTTGGAGCAATAAAGCTTGCTTTCAAATACCCGGAAATTTTTTCAACAGCAGTCGCTTATGCAGGCTCCTTTCATGACCTTGAGAGTGTGTCAGGTAAAAGGCCTGAGGTGTTTGAAGCAATGTTCGGTAACAATAAAGAATATTTCCAAAAGAACAGCCCATATATTCTGGCAGAAAAAAACAGGGAAAAAATAAAATCAAACCTTAAGATAAAAATGATAAATGGCTCCGAAGATTTTACACTTCAAAATAATTATAACTTCAATAAGCTGCTGGATGAGCTCGGAATAATCTATGAGTTCAAGCTGATAAACAGTCTCAGGCACCAGCCGTTTACTTACTACGACTTAGAAGGTGTAGAGGGGTTTAAATTCCACTTTAAAGACACATAATAACAGTCAATTTATGGTAATGATTTTTACTCTCCTATGATTTTTACCAGTACCCTTTTTTTTCTCTTTCCATCGAATTCTCCATAGAATATCTGTTCCCATGGGCCAAGATCGAGTTTGCCACCAGTGACCGCTATGACGACTTCCCTTCCCATAATAGTCCTTTTCAGATGTGCATCGGCATTGTCTTCATAGCCATTGTGCCTGTACTGGTCGTATGGTTTTTCTGGAGCCAGCTTCTCGAGCCATTTTTCAAGATCCTGGTGCAGCCCGCTTTCATCATCATTAATAAAGACACTTGCAGTTATGTGCATGGCGTTGCAAAGAAGGAGACCCTCTTTTATACCGCTTTCAGAAAGACAGCTCCGTACTTCATCTGTGATATTTATCAGTTCCCTTCTTTTGCTTATCTGAAACCATAATTCTTTCCTGAAACTCTTCATTATGACCTGTCCTTTCAATATAGACTTTTCCTAATAAGTTTTTACAGCTCCACTCAAATTAAATTTTGTAATATTATATGATAAAATGTCTTATATTTTTAATTACTCACATTTTTTCTACAGGAGGCAATAACCATGTCTGGTAAATATCTTGCAGGAATAGATATCGGGACCACAGGTTCAAAAGCAGCTATTTTTGATCTTGAAGGAAACATGCTTGGCAGCGGATACCGTGAGTATTCCTGCTCTTACCCCAAGCCAAACTGGATAGAACAGGACCCTGATCAGCTTGTATCGGCAGCAATGGAAGCTTCCGGGGAAGCAATAGCAAAATCCAGGGTGGACCCTGGAGACATAGCCTCACTTGGCTTTTCGACACAGAGAAGCTGTGCAAACTTCATTGATAAAAATGGAAAGCTTTTAAGGCCTATGATTTCCTGGCAGGACTCAAGATGTACAAAGGAAATAGATGACATCCTTTTAAAGATTTCTGCAGAAGAGTTTTATAAGATAACAGGCTTTCCCATCAATACGACATGGATTCTTCCAGAGATATTATGGGTAAGAAAAAACGAACCACAGGTCTGGGAACAAACTCACAAAATAATACAGCTCCAGGATTTCACCCTGCGTGCATTCGGTGCGGAAGGCTTTGTTAATGATATCTCAGACACAGGCTTCTCGGGTATGTGGGATACCAGCAAATTTGAATGGAGCGAAAAGATACTTTCTCTTTTTGAGATTGACAAAAGTCTTCTCCCTGTTCCCACTCCCTCGGGTACAGTTGTGGGTAAAATAACTCCTGAAGTGTCCCGGAAATCAGGGTTTGCACAGGGCATGCCGATTTGTGTGGGTGCAGGGGACCAGAACAGTGCTGCTACAGGAGCAGGGGTCGTGTACGAAGGGATTGCCTCTGTTTCAATGGGGACAGCAGGGAATGCAAATGCGTTTCTGGAGAGCTCTTTCAGGGACCCTGCAGGTAAAAACATGATAGTGAACCATTCCATTTATGGAAAATGGCAGATAGAGGGACATCAGGCAGGAGCGGCCGGTGTTTTCAGATGGTTCAGGGATGAGATCACAAGGTTGGAAAAACAGCAGGCATTAAAAGAAGGAACGGATGTATATAAAGTCCTTGATGAGCAGATATCAAAGGTCCCGGCCGGTTCAAAGGGCCTTGTACTTCTTCCATACCTTGCTTCTTCTACTGCTCCACGTTGGAATGTAAATGCAAGAGGCATTCTTGCAGGTCTTGCATTCGGGCATGACAGATGGTGCGTAGCAAGAGCATTTCTCGAAGGCATCACCCTTGAGATGAAAGATATATTGACCTCAATGACAGATTCAGGTGTAAAAATCGAGCATATAAGGATCATGGGTGGTGCTACAAATTCACCCTTATGGAACCAGCTTCAGTCAGATGTGTACGGTCTGGAAGTGGACACTCTAAAAGTAAAAGATGCAGCCGTTATTGGGGCAGCCGTTATGGGTGGCGTTGGAGTCGGCATCTTTAAGGATATCAGGGAAGGCGTGGGCAGGATGGTAAAAACTGATACAAGATATAGACCTGATCCCAAAAATGCAAAGATATATAACGAGCTTTATGACATTTACTGCAGGATCTACGAAGGGCTTGAAGAAAAAGGCGTATTTACTTCTCTTGCAGAACTGCAGAATAGGATCTAAGTATCATCGGTTACTGACAGGAAGGATCACTATTGCTTTTGTCCAGCTTCCATACAGGCTTTCGATTTTAATACTCCCCCTGTGATTCAGTATTATTTCTTTTGTGATGGCAAGTCCCAGTCCACTTCCTTCTTTGGATAAGGATGCTGCATTTTTTGCCCTGTAAAATCTTTCAAAAATATATTGCAGCTCGTCTTCCGGTATACCCGGACCATTATCCATTATTTCTACCTGGATAAAACGCGGCTGTCTGGTCGTAGTGATGTCTATTTTTCCGCCTTCATCAGAATAATCGACAGCGTTCTTAAGAATATTAAAAAAAGCCTGTTTTAATTTATCAGGGTCTCCAATAATAAATACCGATCCATTGGTTTTTTTATCATTACCTTCAGGCAATATAGTGTTTCTGCCATTTGATTTTATCTCTATCTTTTTCTCCTTTGCATAATCCTGGATACTATGAAGGGCGCAATCAAGCAGCTTTTCAAGGTCGATCTCTTCAGAAGTGAAGACCTCACTTCCCGAATCCATCCGTGAGATCAACAGGAGGTCCTTGACCAACCCTGACATTCTATTTACCTCTTCCAGGTTACTGCTCAATACAGGTTTGCATTCAGGTGGACAGGTTGGATTCCTCATCTGGACTTCCAGCCCTGTTTTCATAATACTGAGCGGTGTCCGCAATTCGTGGGAGGTGTCTGACATAAATCTTTTCTGTATCTCATGGTTTTTCTGGATGGGGCGAAGAGTTACCCCTGCAAGGGTATATCCCAGAAAAGCAGCGATTATGATTATTGCTCCGTCTGCGATAAGTATAATATTGCTGAGACGGCTGGAAGCACTCTTCCTTATCTGTTCAGGAGTTATAGTATTATTTGCAATATGCTCACCATCATCTCCAGAATCCAGTGTTGTTTGATTTTCATTTTCTATCTCTGTAAGTTCTTCCTGGAAGCTGCCCTGCAGATAATAGGAATAGCTAAAATAAATGGCAATGCTGAAAATAAAAACAAGAACAGCAATGAAAGCTGTATAAAAAATAGTCAATTTTATCCTGGCCAGAAGGAAAATATTGCTCTTGCTGTCTCCTGTTTTATTGTTTTTTTTATTAATTCTGTTATCAGTCATTTTTTAAGCCTGTACCCAATTCCAAAAACAGTTTCGATCAGCTTTTCCTTATAATTTCCGTCCACCTTTTTTCTTAAGTTCTTCATATGGACATCAACGACATTACTGAAGGAATCAAAATCAAAATCCCAGAGACTGTCCAGTATCTTATCACGCGAAATCGTTATACCGGCATTTCTCATAAGGTATTCTAACATCCTGAATTCTTTCAGGGTCAGGGTTATTTCCTTATCTCCCCTGAACACCTTCTTTGTGGAAGGATTTAAAACAAGGTCCCTTACCCTGAGCTCAAGGGGTAGGCTATTATTTGGCCTCCTGAAAAGTGCCCTGATCCTTGCAAGTAATTCTTCAAACTCAAAAGGTTTTACCAGGTAATCATCTGCCCCGCTGTCAAGCCCTGTGACCTTATCCATTGTCGAGTCCTTTGCGGTCAGCATCAGTACTGGGATCTTGATATTTTTCTCTCTTATATTCCTGCAGATATCCAGGCCGTTTTTATCCGGAAGCATCAGGTCCAGGATTACCAGGTCATAATCCTCGAAATTAAACAGGATATGCTTCTCACCGCTTATGCCATCATAAAAACAATCGACAGCATAACCTTCATTTTCAAGGCCTTTCTTTAAAAAACCTGCTAATTTTTCTGAATCTTCAATGATTATGATCTTCATAAGACTATTCTGATTGCTTTGCTTTAAACCATCTATTTCATTCATCCTAAATTTATATCATTTTTTAAGATTAATAAAAGAAAATCTGAAATAAATGATTTTAGCCATTACTTTCTTTTTTAAGCAAAACCCGGAAAATAATCAGTTTTAATATTATTCTTTCCTACACCGATCTTTTTCAGGGAAGCCACAAAAGTATTTACCATGGAAGGTGGACCCGAAATAAAGAAGAGCCTTTCCCTATAATCCGGTACCTCTTCAATAATATCTCTTTCATTTAATAATCCACAGCGTATATGGTTATCTGGCACGACAGACGGATCATTGACAATCGAATATACTACTTTTATGTCTAGTTTCTTTTCTGCTTCATCAAAAATTTCCTTGTATGAAATATCATCACAGGTCCAATTGGAGTAAAACAGGACTATGTCTCTCTTTTCACTCCTGTCAAGAAGATACTTTATCATGCTCCTGAATGGTGTTATGCCGATCCCGCCTGCAATGAATACCAGTTTCTTATTTTTATCCTCGGGCAGTGTGAAATCGCCTGCCAGCTGGGATGCAACCATTTTATGGCCCGTTCCTGCAGCCATCAAATATTTTTTAAAACTGCTGGGTCTATCATAAAATTTAATACCCAGATCCAGTTTTTCTTCAGTTGGTGATGATGCTATTGTCAAAAAACGTCTTATGCCGCGGCTGTCCTGTGAAGGATGCTCCAATGTAAATTCCATATACTGTCCGGGTTTAAATGACAGTTTCCTGTCAGGCTCAAACTCAAAATTATAAATATTTGATGCTATCTCTTCTTTCTTATTCAATGTCAATATCAGTTTATTATCGGGACTTACAATATAAGCAAAAACATTCCCCATGAGCAAAACCAGTTCAGGAGAAAGATAGAACGAACCTATATGGATCTGGGGAGCAAATAAAAACCCTACAATTGCACCATATAATATTCTTGTTAACCTCCCGGGAGGTACAGTCATCGGTTCTGTCAGCATTATAAAGGCAAAAAACAGCATGGGAGAATAGACTAATGCCCTCTGTAACCCTGACAATAGATCCTGCCCATTTATCAGACTGAATATCGAGCTTGTAGCAAGCATAACAGTAAGAAAAGCCAGGACCAGGTCAAATCTTTTTAATTTCCTGACCAGAAGCAACCCGCTGATAACTACAAATGGCATCATGAAAAGGTTTGCGACCCACCAGCTTGCTGCCTGAGCCGTAGCCAGACTCACGATCACGAGGGAAATGGCTACGGGATTAAAAAGATGTTTTTTACCAATAGCCAGTATATATTTAGATGCCATGGCAAGGACTGATACCCAGCTTAAAAAAACAATATTAACCAACCCGTCAACTGGAGTTATGATCAGTGCTAAAATCAATGCTGTTATATAGACCGATTCAATATTACTGGGCGCATTAAAGGCCCATGCAAAAACAGCATTGGAAAGAACAGAGACTGCTAGAATAAATCCGGTCGAAAGGATAAGAGCAAGCGGGTTAAAAGGCATCAAACCGAAGGCACTAAAGGCAAGTGCTGCTGCAAGCATTAACAGCAGACTGTATAATACTGTCCTGTACATCGTTATTCCATTTAAAAATCCATCAATTTTTTTAATTATTTTCATAATATTATCCAAATCATATTTTTTGATAAAAAGTATATTTTTCAAATCCACTGGTCTCTGTACCAGCGCCATTTTTATCTATCTGGTATCCTTCAAAACCATCCAGGTCTTCAATAAAGTCTATTCCCTGGTTTCCCATAGCAAAAGCAGCAGTTGCAAACCTGTCGGCCTCATAAACATCGGGACCTATAACACTTATGCTGACGATCTCACTGGAGGGCTTATTTATCTCCAGAGGATTATAAATATGCTGTCCCCTTATATATGTCCCGGAAGTCGCAATACCACAATCTTTCAGGTAGATGACTTTTACAATCTGTCGACTGGTCAAAAGGATTTTTGATCCCGATGCTCCAGTATTTATTCTCAGGATTCAGGCCATGGACCTGTATATCTCCGCCTGCATCTATGTAGAAATTTTTAAAACCCCGGGCAAGCAATAGTCTGGAAGCATTATATATTGCCCATCCCTTTACAATACCTGAGGGATTGTATTTTCCATCAGTTGTGACAATATTAAAAAATCCTCTTGTTTCCTTTTTTGTCTTTTCTGCAAGTCCAAATATAGTCTTCATATCGTTACTCCAATGTTTCTTTTCAACTTTGCCATCATTTATCAGGGATATTTCACTATCAGGTTTAAACACGCTAAACCTGTTTTCAACACTTTCAAAATATAAAAATACTTTATCAATATCTCCTTTTGTGATGTCGGGGTCAACAACCTCGATTGTCACTGTGGTCCCCATCATATCTCTTATATATTTCATGTTCACACCTGAGCCTGAGTTAGGGCAGAAGATAATGAAGTCATAAATGCCCTGCTTGTATTTGTTGCTCCAGAGATAATGTTGACCTGGGCACTCTGGACTTTTATTGCCTCCGATTTAAGAAGGGGCATTGCATAAGTATTTATCTGGACCGAATAGCTTCTGTCATTCGGATAGCTTAAAAATTGTACATCTGTAAGGTTTCCGTTCTGTACAATAGCCCTTACCTGTACAAAGCCATAATAAGCATCTGCAGAAATGCCATCGAACTGGCCGTCTTTATAAAGACCGGCCGAAGTGGTTGTGCTGCTGGAACCGGATGTATTATTTGTTGTAGTACCTGAACTGGCAGTATCTGTAGTTGCAGGAGCAGTTGTTGTCGTATTATTTACTGTTGTTTGCGTTGTCTGGCTGCTGGAATACCCATCTTCTTCATCTTCACCGTCTTCCCCATCACCATATTCATTGCTGTCCTGACTTTCATATGCTACATCACCGTTAGATGTATCCAGGGGTGGGTTTGAAGCAGCTGTTTGTATTTCGGTCGTTACCGCTGGATTATCCGCTGATGTTTGGGCAACAGTAGTAGTGGTCATTTCCGGTACTGCACCTATAAGTTCCTGTCCGGTACCAATATTACGCTGGTAAAGCGCATATACCACAAACCCTACTATCGCAATGAATGAGACCAGTATTTTTTTAAAATGTATCTTCATTATTTTTTTCTCTTTCTTCTATTTGTTTTTAAGATAAATTTATATCTTTTAATCAGATTATATTGGATAAAAATGAAGAATTTATGAAAGAGGTCTTAATTGTGATCTTAAGCATCACAATTTTTAAACCCAGGAAAAATATTGTCAGGGAGTAGAAAGCAATAAAAAACTGGCAGAGGACTTGTCTCTGCCAGTTTCTCTAAATCCTAGATCTAGAATTTAGTTGTTTCAGTTATCTATCTAATATTATTCAGCTGGAAATGCTGAATTACCTGTCTTTTCAAGAATGTCTGCTGCAATCTGGTCCATATTCTCAGGAGTGACCAATTTTACATCTACAGGCACCTCAACGTTTTCATAGAATGCACCGTCAAGAAGAATCTCTTTCAGGATCTCAACAGATCTATAACCTATAAAGTAAGGTTCCTGAAGTATTGTTGCATCCAGGACTCCGTCTTTAATTGCCTGGAATTCTTCCGGGTCACCGTTATATCCTACGGACCATATATCCTTACCTGCTGCCTGGATTGCCTGTGCAGCACCTACAGCTTCTCTACCACTGGTAAAGTAAACACCGGCAACATCTGGAATTGCTGAAAGTATCTGCTGCATAGTATCATATCCACCTTCAGCACTTGGATTCTGGACGATTATATTTGCACCTACAGGATATTCAAGTTCCAGTGCTTTTGACAGAAAACCTTCACCTCTCTGCCTTGCATATGTCCATTGCGGAAGAAGGTTGCCAAGTCCAAGAGTTTTAGTATTATCATTTATCTTGCCAGCCAGGAATTCTGCTGCAAGCTCGCCGCCCTTGAAATTGTTAGAGATCATCAGAGCATTTACGGGACCTGATTTTCCGATATCAGCGCAGACAACAGGAATACCGTTCTGCCTTGCATTTTCTACTGCAGGACCCATTGCTCCCGGATCGACCGGTGTAGAAACTATTCCGCTTACTTTCTGGCCAACTAGTGAATTCATATCCTGGACCATTTTTGTGGCGTCACTGTTCTGGTCGATCATTACATACTTAAATCCAAAATCAGCACATGCATCTTTTACGCCTTTTTCAAGATTCTGGAAAAAAGTATACTGCATTGTCCAGAGTGAATAGCCTATGGTGATATCCTCAGCTTTTGCATAAGTAGTTACAGACATTCCTCCTTCATCCTCAGCTGCTGCTTGCTTGCATCCGAAAAATGATACCGACAGTACCAGTGCAAGGCAGACTGTTGCTATAAAAGCAATTTTTAGAAATCTGATTTTCATTTTTTCCTCCTTAGTGATCTTTGTTATAGTTTTTGTTTAATAAAACAGTGGATATCAAATAAGCATCCCTCCTCCCTATATATTTTTCAAGACGGGTTAAAAAGAAAAGTTTTAATGATCTATTATTTATAAGTGATCACTCTCCCTGCCCAAGCAGATAAAATTTTAATTTGTTCAATGACACTGCAAATATCATTACCAGGCCGGTTGCGACAAGCTGCCAGTACGAGTTGATCTGCATAAGTCCCATGCCATTTTGAAGAAAAGTCACTATTAGTGCTGCAATAAGGGAACCTCCGAGGCTGCCGTTTCCACCACTTAGTGCGGTCCCACCCAGAACTACTGCAGTGATGACCTGGAACTCATAATTAGTGCCCATGAGCCCAGGGTTCGCAGCTCCCAGATTAGCAGAATTGACAATTGCGGCTATCCCTACAAATAAACCAAGCAGCGTAAATACCAGTATTTTTATATTATCTACATTTATTCCGGAAAGGGCAGCAGCCTTTGCATTGGTCCCGACAGAGATTATATATCTGCCCACTGGACTTTTTCTTAAAATAAGATATGCAATGCCATAGCAGACTATCATCAAAATGATCGGAAAAGGTATTACTCCAAATAATTTTCCATTTCCAAGATAAAGCCAGAATTTATCACTAATATAAACCGGTACATTATTTGTATAAATAAACGCAAGAGCCCTGAATACATAAAGCATCCCTAAAGTTGTAATAAATGCAGGAATCCTGAGTTTTGTCACAAATATCCCATTTAAAAAGCCAAGAAAACTTGCGATCGCAATTGTAGCTAAAACCCCTGCGACTCCTCCTATCTTTGGAATAAAGGAAGAACCCAGTACGGCGACAAGCGCAAGCATTGAGCCGATTGAAATATCAAAATTCCCGGTCATTATTACAAATGTCATCCCGATAGCTGCAATGCCGACATAGGACGCAAATCCAAAGTTACTGAGCAAGTTATAGCTTGTCGCAAAATTGGGATTTGAAATAGTAAAAACAACGATTATTATCGCAAATATTGCAGGTAATCCAAAATTTCCCCATACTGTACCCAGCTTCTGTTTTATTCGCCTGGATCTTAAACCATCCATTTAAAATATCCTTGCCCTTAAAAAAGTTTATATAATTTTACACCTTGATACCTTTGATCTTTGCAGTTTCGAGGTATCTCTGCCGAAGCCCATCAACAAAAAGTGCAAAGATCAATATCAGCCCTACAGATAACAGCTGATAAAAATACTGTACCTTTATAAGGTTTAATCCATAATAGACCATTGAAATAAAAATACCTGCAAAGACTGCACCGGTAAGATTACCCTTTCCACCTGCAAGGCTGGTCCCGCCTAAAATAGTAATAGTTATGACAAGCAGGGTAAAACCTGGAGCCATGCTCGGTATGCCGATCATAGCCTGGGAGGTTCTTATAACTCCATTTATGGCAGCAGTAAATGAGACAAGCACATAGACCATTATCTTTACAAATACTACATTCAAGCCTGAGATCCTTGCAGCATTTTCATTTGAACCTACTGCGCTGATATGCCTTCCAAGAGGTGTCTGGTAGAGCAGTAAATAAAATATAATAAAAAGAACTATCATTATATATATGGGGATAGGAACTCCAAGTAATTTTCCAGTTCCTATAACTGTAAACTTTGTCTCGCTTATCGGGATCTGTTTTCCATTTGCTACCAGAAGAGATACTCCCCTTATAATAGTCGCCATGGAAAGAGTGGTAATAAGTGGATTTACACCAAATTTTGTTATTATCACCCCATTTAAAAACCCTACAAAACAGCTTATTAGGATAGATACTATTATAGCCATAGGAATACCGATATTTGGGATCAGTATTGATAAAAAAACACTTGTCAACGCTACTACTGCATCGACTGAAAGGTCAAAACCACCGCTGGTTATTGCCAGCACCATCCCAAAACCGACAATGGCTCCATAAGTACCCTGGGTGATTATATTGAGGATTGTATCGGCTTTTAAAAAATTTGGGCTCGCAATAGCAAGAAAAATACTTGCCAGCACTATTAATATAAAGATTCCTATCTTTTCATATAATTTCAGGAACTTAATCATTTTTATCCCTTTATATTTATATCAATCCAGCATTTAATAATTAAGATCTTAATGATCATAAACTAATAGACTGACCGATCTGGGCTGCAACAAGTTTCTCTTCATCCAGGTTTTCCCTGTTAAATTCTGCTGCTATCTTGCCTTTGTACAAGACAATGCACCTGTCCGTAAGGTTGACTATCTCTGGAAGTTCTGACGAAGATAGGATTATAGAGATCCCTTTATTTGTAAGCTCTTTTAAGATCCTGTGTATCTCTGCTTTTGCGCCTACATCAATACCTCTTGTCGGTTCAAGTAATATAAGCACCTTACAATTTGATAAGAGGGTCCTGCCTATTATTACTTTTTGTTGATTGCCGCCGCTTAGAAATATTATTCTCTGATTTAAATTTGCAAATTTTATATCAAGCTCTTTGCTCATTTTTAGAAACGCTTTTTTTTCTTCTCTTGCCCTGATAAATAATCCCTTAAAGAAAGTCAGGGTCTTGACTATTATTATTGTAAGATTTTGCATGACTGACATATCATATAGGAGGCCTTCCCCTTTTCGATCGTCAGTGACAAATCCTATGCCGAGCTTAATAGCATCTTTAGTGCTATTGATATTGACTTTCTTATCTTCGAAATAAATATCCCCCCTGGTTTTTGGTGAGACACCATATATAGACCTTAAAAGATGATGGATACCCGAACCCAGGACCCCGGCAAAACCCAGGATCTCGCCTTCATGCAATTTAAAACCAACATCATATACATTATCAGCAATATAATAATCTTTTACCTCCAGTACTACTTTTTTAGTTGCACTGGAAACTTTGTCGCCAGCAAAATAATCTTTCACTATTTTACCTACCATCATCGATACGATCTCATCCTGGTTTGTTTTTGTGGTAAGTTTTGTGTCTATTTTTTCACCATCACGCAGGACAGTTATCCTGTCTGACAGCTTAAAAGCTTCTTCCAGGCGGTGCGATATATAGATTATTGATACTCCATTTTTTTTCAATTCCTCTATTATTTCAAAAAGCTTTACGACTTCTTTTTCTGTAAGGGTAGCAGTCGGCTCATCCATGATTATCAGTTTTGCATCAAGTGATAATGCTTTTGCGATCTCGACCATCTGTCTTTCAGCAACTGAAAGATCCGAAACGAACCTCTTGCAGTCAAGTTCGATATCCAGCCTGTCAAGGATCATTTTTGCATCAGCATTGAGTTTTTTCCATTTAATGAAAATTTTTGCGAATGCTTTGGGCTCCCTTCCAATAAAAATATTTTCTGCAACAGACAGGTCCGGAACAAGATTGAATTCCTGATAGATAACTGCGATCTTATTTTGCTGTGCCTGGGAAGTATTTGTGAAAAGTACTTTTTTCCCTCCCAGGTAAATATCACCGGAATCAGGTCTGTAAAGTCCCCCAAGGATCTTGATAAGTGTAGATTTTCCAGCACCATTTTCACCGACCAGCGCATGGACCTCTCCATGATTGACCTCAAAATCAACATTTTTTAATGCGACTACGCCAGGAAATACTTTCGTGATGCTGTTCATCTGAAGAAATACATTGTTTGAGATCAATTCAGACATTCTAATTTTATGCCTTACTATTATTAATTAATAATGTATTTTTTTAATAGAATAAATAAAAATATTAATTATTAATAAGATATTAATCAGAAAAACGTTTTTTTGAATCTCATAAAAATGTTATTATTAATATCATTTTTTGTCAATACGAAAAGGTCTCAGGTAAATACTATCCTATATCATAATTAAGTATTGCGCTTACTTCATTGTTGTCCATGTCCATCACATATGGGATTCCAGAGATACCACTTGCCTCTGTTGTGAGTGCTACCAGGTCATCTCTGTTTACAAACTCAAGAGAAAATTTTCTTGCGCCGCACATTAGCTGCTTTAAGCCCTGGTCAAGTCTTTTAAAGTATGTCACGAGCCCTATTGCCGAACCCGGTATGTCCTTAAATCTTGATCCATACTTTTTACTGAGGTTTGAGGCTTCTATAAATATGGTCTCCATATTCTCTCCATATTTTTTAATGGAAGCAGGTATTTCATTCCCACTGATCTTATTAGATATGGTTTTGCCGACCATACAAGCTGTAATCGGAGAACGCGCCATACCGACAATTTTGAAATAAGGAGCGCCAAGAGCTAGGCCTTTATATATCTGGTCTTCGAGAGCAAAACCACCTGCAATTGCCAGGTCAGGAATATACTTTCCCCTGTCTGCAAGTTCTTTTACCATTCTATAGGCAAGACACTGCAGATAAACTGTCGGTATGCCCCACTCGTTCATCATCCGCCAGGGGCTCATACCTGTACCACCGCCGGCTCCATCGATTGTAAGAAGGTCTATTTCTGCTTCAGAAGAATACTTTATTGCCCTTGCAAGAACCGATGGTCTGTAAGCTCCAGTCTTTAAAAAGACTCTTTTAGCTCCAGCTTTTCTTAAAGCAGCAACAGCAGCATGGAAATCATCCCTGTTGACCATTCCAATCCTTGAATGCCTTTCAAATTCCTTAAAGTCTCCATTTTTAAAAGCATTCTGTACATAAGGGTCAAGCGGATCCGGAAGCACTATATAACCTCTTCTTTTCAGTTCCATTGCTTTTTCCAGGTCATTTATCTTGATCTCGCCACCGATGTTCTTTGCACCCTGTCCCCATTTAAGTTCAACGGTTTCTACACCGAGCTCTCTTATTGCATATTCAAGGACCTCAAACCTTGTGTCCTCTACATTTGCCTGGACCACTATGTCCCCATAACCATCCTGCCAGTCCCTGTAGAGTTTGACCCTTCTTTCCAGTTCAGGGGACTTTTTTATTTTTCCTTTGTTGTCAAATTCAGATGCGGAATCCACTCCACAGACATTTTCCCCAATAGTAAGAACAACACCTGCAATGGCTGAACCTATTGCAAGCCCTTCCCAGTTATTTTTTGCGACATCTGTTGAGCCAAGCCCCGGTATGATTATAGGTGATCTTAATTTCAGGTCTTTATTTCTGCCTATTCTGGTCTCAGTGTTTACATTTGTAAATATGGCTGTATCGCTGTCAGATTCAATACCATATGCACCAAAAGCACTGCCCATGATATTGAAATGTGAGAAGTCTATCGGGTTGTCTTTCTGTGATGCTGCTGTGATCTCCCCGAAAGGCTGGGGATATATTACTTCGGTCCCTCTATATGCTGATTTCCCTACCTCGCACAAGCCAAGGCACCCTTCTATACACGCTACGCATAACCCTGAAACAGGGCTGTAATCATTTCCATAAAGATTCCTTGTGCCTGTAGCAGCTGACGCATTTAATCGTGAATAGGTCATTTTGCTCTCCTTTTTTGATTATATACATTTTTAAAAATAAAAAAGCACAACAATAACACCAGGCTTACAATGCCTGTATTGTTGTGCAACACTGCTTTTTCAGGAGCCCCTTTGCTCCCGGCAATATTCAGTTTTTAATCTATTTTAAAAAAAAATAAATCACAATCAGTATACAAAATTTTACTTTTATGTCAATTTAACGAATCTACTCTTAGATACTTTTTATTAGACTGGTCATTTCCATGCTTACTTATAACTTGGCTTTGAACAGCGCCCACAACCTGCAAAACCTTTATAGAGCAGTTTCTCTATTCTTTTCTCGACTTCCTGGTCTATTTTAACTTTCAACTCCTGGCAATTTTTCATTTCCTCCTGTAGCGAGGTCAGTACATTCTTTGTATCGTTTAAAGCCCTGTCCTTAGTATTTATCTCTTTTTCCAGTTCTCGTGTTTTTCTTTTAAGGTCATCAAGTTGTTTTGCCAGATCTGACAAACTTAAATCAATAATATTTCCGCACTTATCGCATTTTATTTCTATATTATTATTTTTTGTCGGTCCCGTATTCATTATTTATCCTTATATTTTACTCAAAATTGTATTTTTACCATTTTACAATTACAAATCTTTAAAATCCCTCTCTAATTGTGATCAAATCCACAATAGATTTAAAGTCAGGCTCAGGATAAGAGCAATGCTGCTTCTGTAAATACCCTATTAGCTCTCAGGTCATCTGTCAATATGATTTTTGCTATCTCTTCGGGGGTATTTTTGAGCAGGTCCTGTACAGTCAGTATATCAATTTCAAACAATCTTATTTTTTGTTGATCCCTAAGTCCAGGCAAAATGGAAACCGGGTATAATTTTTTACTTTCAATTAAATACTCAAGATTGTCTTTATGGGGATAGTGCCAGGCGATCACTTTCATCTTGACACAATTTGAATACCTAATCGCTTCAGAAGTGCATTTTGTATTGGTGGCAAGCCAGGCCTCTGAAAAATTATATGTATTTACTTCTGCTTCGCATGCATTTTTAATGTCAAGAAATCTTGCAAAAATATAAAGGGCCGTTTTGACGTCACTTTTTGTGCCCGGGTCATTATGGTATTTGCATTCCACCAAAAAATGATATCCGTTTTTTTCAGCGACAATATCCACTTCGTGATCAACACAAAAACCTTTGACTATTCTACTCACCTCTGTTCTGTACCCCTGTGCATTTAATATCGCTGCCATATATTTTTCAAAAACATACCCAGTGGGCCCAAGGTCCATTATTGCTTTCTTTAAAGTATATTTAATTGCAGCGTCGGGCTGGTTTTTACGGAGATGGTCGACTGCGATCTTATATATATCTTCAGACTTGATAAATCTGGTAAGGTGCTTTTTTATATTCGAGGTAGTTGCTTCTGCAACAGCAGGTTCTGTACCTGCATTAAGAAGGGAGGTCTTTATTTTATTTTCATCAAATAGTTCCTCTGTACCGTCTTTCTTTAAAATATAATTATCCACCTATTTGTCCTCCTGGTAGATCTTCGAGACTCTTTGAAGCGCCTCATCACTTAACTTATATATGATCCACTCATCCTTAGGTTGTGCACCCAGCCTCTTATAAAAATTTATTGATGGCTCATTCCAGTGAAGCACCGACCACTCAACCCTTCCACAGCTCCTTTTAACAGCAAGATCTGCAATATAGGAAAAGAGTACTTTTCCTATACCCTTTCCCCTGTGTTCCGAATTTACAAAAAGATCTTCTATATAGATGCCTGGTTTTCCCTTAAAAGTTGAAAAATTATAAAAAAATATGGCAAAGCCAACCGGTATATCATCAAGTTCTGCTATGATCGCTTCTGCTATCTTTTTTTTAAACAGTACCTCTGAAATATCCTCCTGCGTAGCAGTTACTTCATCAGGTTTTTTTTCATACCCGGCAAGTTTTTTTATAAAATCAAGGATGAGAGCGCTGTCATTTTCTTCTGCAGGTCTGATCTTTAAATTTTTATTATCTTTCTTGTGCAAAACTGAGATCCTATCTATGCCTCTATATTATTGTAAATATTATCAACCGGGCCCTTCAGAAGGGATGTCCGCAAGAAAACGTTCATAAACATTTTCCGACAGGGGCCAGGTAGACTACAAACTCTTCTTTTCCGTCCACTTTTATAAGTTCATCCATAAGATTCTGTTCATAAGCAGCAATCGCACAGGTCCCGGCGTCAATAGCTTCGCAAGCAATGTATAGATTCTGGCAGATATGGCCGGCATCTATTGCAATTACCTTGTGAGAGGCGACCCCATACCGCCATTCTGTCCTGTATGGGATAGCCGCCCATATAAATACAACTGAAGACATCCCGGTAAAATATTGTCCAAATGTAGCAGCACCTATCTTTTCTGCAAGTTCCTGCCTGCTGCCCTGATCAAATTCGAACAGAAGTTCATGTTCAAGTGGAAGATAACGGTATATCCCTGGTTCAAGACCGGCTACGTCCAGGACACAAAGATAGGTCTCAAAGGGATGCCGGTTTCCTGCTGAAGGGACATTTCTTAAAACTGTGTGGCCAAAGTTCTTTTTTATACCCTGTGTTGCCCATAAGAGAAAAGATAGCTCTTCTGTGCTTAATGGAACATCTGAATATTTCCTATGGCTCCGCCTGTTTTTAATAGCCGCGATTACACCTGTGTCTTTTATTTCCTGCCACTGCTCTGGCTTTGTAAGAACGACCCTATTACTTTCTGGCTCATCATAAGACTTCTGAATAGGAGGCGGAGGCAGGCCAATGTTCTGATCTGTTTTTGAAAAATCAGTCTTTTGCCTCAGGTCATCTTTTAAAAAATACCTGTATTTTTCTATTTCTGTCTTGTCTTCTTTCATAACATATCCTTAAATTTTTATTTTTATATTATTATCCAGTATATTTGCAATGATGCAAGAATTTAAATATTGACCTATAATCTTAAAAACAGGTTTTGGGTTTGGGGTTAAGATGAAAAAGTTTATCTCAAAATTCAATATTGACCATATCTATGACCAGATTTCAGGTTCTCTTTCAGAAATCGGAGCAAAATTTTCTCTATTATCAGTAAATAATGTAAAGATAATACAGGAAAAGTTGTCTGATTCACTTAACTCGCGGAATCATAGCAAATATTTTTATGAAGTATATATGGAAAGATTTTTTAGGGATTACCGGGAAATAATGCCCCATGCAAAGTCTATTATCATCATCGTATACCCCCAGAAGATTTCCGAGATCTTTTTCAATTATGGTGGAAAAGATATAAAGACAATAATACCACCGACTTATATTTACAGGGAGGAAGAATCAAATATTTTCCATCTTATCCAAAAAATACTCTCAAAACATGAGTACCGTATAGAAAATTTTCCTTTCCCTGAAAAGCTAACTACTGTTTTATCCGGTCTTGGTAAGTACGGAAAGAATAATCTCTGCTATGTTGATGGCATGGGAAGCTTTCACACACCTATAATATACCTTTCAGATCTTCCGGTGGAGGATACCGGTAAAAAGAAACTTACTCTTGCCAGCTCATGTAAAAACTGTAATAAATGCAGCCAGAACTGTCCAACTAATGCGATCGATGGTAATAGTTTTGTGATAGAGGCAGAGAAGTGCATGACTTATTTCAATGAGAATGAATTTGATTTATCCGGAAATGTGCTTTCAAAATGGCAGGACACCATCGTCGGGTGTATGTGCTGTCAAGCAGTCTGTCCTATGAATAAAAAGTATCTGCAAAATATTGAAATTAAAGCAAGATTTTCAGAATATGAGACTAATATCATATTAAAAGAAACAGGATTTAAAAAACTGCCGGAAAGCTTAAAAAGAAAGTTTACAGAACTCTGCATGGACGGATATTATGTGATAATTCCCAGGAATTTAAAGCTGTTATTAAAGACGTACGTTAATTCTTAGATGAAGATCTAATGATATTAAGGCATTTTTTACCTGGCAAGTTCGATGCATCTGTACTCGCCTTTTTTAAATTCAGAGCCGGCATTGTCAAACAACTCTTTAATATGGTCATCCATAGAGAGATAGATGACCTGCCATCCGCTTAAAGCTATATCAGCAAGCTTTTTGACAAGTGTCTTTCTTCTCTGCCAGTCGGAATGCTGGAAAGCATCATCCAGTATTAGAAATAGAGTATCCTGCTTTAAGATCTTTGAGGCAAATCCGATACGTAAGGCAAGCATTATCTGTTCTCTCGCCCCGGTGCTAAGATCCCTGATACAAAAATTATTATAATCATCCGATACAACCAGGTCCTCCCCGACAAGGGATAGTCTGTTATAATTACTTGTCACCTCCATCAATGGTTTGAGCACCACTTCTGACTTCAGCCCTTCATCTATCTTATTATCCTCTTCTTCCCTGAGGGATGATACCACCTCGTGGACAAGTACCCCCGCGGTTATTTGAGCCTCAAGGATATCAAAATCCTTCTGTATATCTATCCGTTTGTTCCTGAGATTATCTATAAGGATATCCCAGTCCGTGGTAGGGTCATCACCGGTCTCATTGCATATGACATATTTCAGGGTTTCTGCTTCCTGGTTTTTTTCGTCTATACTTTCCTGTATGTCTTCAAGCTCGTTTGTTATTTTCTCAAATTCATCAAAGCTAAATGGGATTTTCGGATCTTCTGGAAGGTACTCTGTCTCCCTTACACCCAGGTCAGTCTGTTCCTCCCGGAGGTTGTCTATTTCATCCCTGATGGTACGGTTCCGGCCCTTTTTCTCATTTAATACTGAAATCCAGTCCAGTTCAGCTATTTTTCCCCCTGTAAGTTCATTCAGTCTTTGCTGGATAGAAGAGAACAATACCTGTTTATCGGTTCTTTCCTGCTCAAGCTGCTCAACAAGAAGTCCGGACCTGTCATAGGATGCTTTCTGCCTCTCAAGCTCGGCGTTCAGGGCAGCAATATCTGTCAATTCTTTCCCGGTTCGGTTTTTAAATTCCCTTTTCAGCTTTTTCATCTCTTCAGAAAAACCGGCATTTTTTGAGGAACCGGCAAGCCTTGCAATATAAAAAGCAGCAAGCCCTGCAGCAATAACGATCGGGATAATTATCCAAAAGGGAGGTATATTTAATAAGGAGATCACTATTGCGACAAGGGCAAATAAAGCTGCAAGGACAGGGATCGCGATACCGGGTCTCTTTACAGATGTGATAGCGAACTTTTCATATGCAGACACAGCTTTACTTAGCCATTCAAAATTACTGCAATCTCTGCCAAGTTCCTTTAGCTTTTCTTCTTTCCTCTCGTACTCGCCCTTTTTATTATTAAACATATTGATATCTGCTGAAATTATACTTAACAGATCATCATCATTTTGCTTAAGTTCCTTATTTGACTCCCTTATCTTTTGTGAAATGAGGTATGCTTTGTGGCGTTTGGCATTATTAAGGTTATCCAACCTGCTTTTTAAAGTATTTTCGTCAGATTTTAAAGACTCTACTATACCTTTTGAATATTTTGATTCGATATCAGCAAAAAGCCTGTCAATAACCTCTATCTGTTCTTTCAGCTGCCTGTGCACCTTTCCTTCTCCAGCATTGCTGATAGTGATGTTTGGTCCTTCGATCACTGCATTTTTTACAGTCCTGGAGATATTGCTGTCGCTGTCTATCCTGTCGAGCAGGCTTATACCCGAAAATATCTCCTTAATAAGGCTCTTGCCTATACCTCCTTCAGAGTTTTCTATTGAAGCTTCCCCTCCTTTTGAGACAAGAAGTTTCACCAAAGAAAGAGGTAGTCCCTTTTCATCCTTTTCCCAGTAATCCTCAAGCTTTTGTGCTGAACCCGGAGAAAACTCAACATCTCCCTTACCATTCAGGCCACTTACTATTACCCTGCCTGTGCCATTTTCCCTGAACTGCCATCTCTTGACATTCTTAAACAGGGAACGGGTCATAAACTCTGTTAAAAATGTCTTTCCACATTCATTTCTGCTGTATATCAGGTTGAGAAGACCGAATTCATGTGAAAAATCCTGAATAGGCCCCAGGTTTTTTACAGCTATTTTTTTTATCTTTATTCCCATATTTATCTTTAGAACTATTCCTTTAAAATTATAGCAAGAGCCTGTTCTATTATAAGGTCGCGCCTGTACAGATCATATCCGTTCTCATCCGCTACCTCATCTATCTGCTTCTTGACCCTGTCTATGATCCCTATGCGCTCGGGGTCATTAAAAAGGAGGACCTCACTTATATCAGGTCCCTCATCATTATAATAAGTAAGGCCTGAAAGCACTTCTCCCAGCACCCTGACAAGCTCCTTGCGATCTGATGTATAACCCCTTACTTTCAGACGTATTCTTGTCCCGGATATCTCTTCCCTGCTTAACTCCCAGCTCTTTTTTAAGCCTGTAACTTTATTTTTTATATCTTCAAATTCATTTTCAGAAGGAAGCGCAATGAGACTCTCATTAAAATACAGGACATCAGTCTTGACTGTTTTTGTGGAAATATTCATATCGTTTAAGTCAAGAATCATAAAGCTCCGCCGGCCTGTCTCGTTAATATCCATACCGCAGGGAGAACCCGGATAAAACACCTTTCCTGCTTCCATCTTTTTGTGGATATGCCCGAGTATTGCCCTGAAGGGTTCATAAAATTCAATATCTGTCCTTGACAGTGGCATGTAAACTCCTGATTCATATGTGTTAGGATTTTTTATACCGGAAAGGTAATCCCCATGCCCGATAAGAACCCACTGGCCTGATAGAGAATCCTTATATTTTGCGATTATTTCCCCCATTGTCTTGTTTCGATGATAGGGGATCAGAAAAAACCTGGAGGGTGTGCCATTAAATTCAAGAAAACCCGGCCCTTCAAATATTTTGATATTGCCTGCTGAAAAATACTTCTGATTCAACATGGGATCGTGGTTTCCAGGGATGACATAGATGTTTATAGCGGCATATTTCTTATCTGCACAGAGATTATCAAACAAAGAATAATCCTGGCTTTGCGCATCAAAGAGATCCCCTGCAATAATGAGTTCATTGATGCCCTCCGAAACAACCTGGTCAAATATATTTTTTAAAGCATTGAATCGTTCAGGGCATTCCTTCCCTGCTTTTAAATGTATATCTGCTGTTATTGCTATTTTCATTATTAAATTATCGCCCACGCATTATGACAATAGTCTGTCATATTAGTTTTATTGGATATTAAATATCCAGATTATAAATACTCTGCCTGTGTCTCAATTTTAATATAAACACTTTAAAATTTTTAGCATCGATTTTATATATTATTCTATGATCAATTTTTGTCAATGCTTTGTAAGGCTGTTGCCTTCATATTTTTAAATAATTATAGCAATAATATTAATAATATTAATTAATTTTATAATATATATTAATAAATTTAATATATTACTTGACATTATTAATATTTTAGTTTAAATTTATCAGGAAATTTAATTTTTATTGTTCCATAACTGAGAAAACTGGAGTGAAAATATGAAACATGATTGGAAAGAACTTACAGAACTGACAAGGGGCGAAGATGTCGGTATAGAGAGGGTCAGGATAAAAAAAACAGGGATCGCTATCGAGGGAGATTTTGAACTTCCCCCCCTTGCCCAGCTTACCCTGGAGGACCAGATATTTGTGACAGCTTTTATGAGGTGCCAGGGTTCGATAAAGGACATGGAGGAACTATTCGGGATAAGTTACCCTACAGTAAAGGCCAGACTGAACAAGATTTCACAGCGACTGGAGTTTGTAGAGATAAATCCTCCCGCTTCAAGCAATGAAGTTTTGAGGCAGCTTGAAAAAGGAGAGATATCTGCTGAGGATGCAATTAAAAAGTTAGGAGGTAAAAAATGATCCCATTGATCCTAAAATTAAGGGTAAAAGACAAGGACCATAAGAGATTTGGTATCTGGCTTCCACTATTTCTTCTCTGGCTGGTGATCCTGCCATTGCTTGTGCTCCCGGCCCCTATAATCCTGCTGTTAGCGCTTATCCTCTGGCCCAGCGGAAAGGGACGGCTTGTGCTCTATTCCTATAAGGCGGTATTTGAGCTGATATTTAATCTGTCAGGACTCAAGGTGGATGTGGAATCTAAAGAAGGAAGTGTTGTCTATATAAATTTAAGATAGCTAGCCGCAGGACCAAAAAACAGGACGATATAGGATTAAAAGAAAATTTAAAGGGATTTTTTAAAAAATTAAAAATAGACAGGAGAAAAAAATGAGTGAAGAAAGAAAAAGAATATTAGATCTGCTTGCAGAGGGAAAGATAACTGCAGACGAAGCAGACAGGTTGCTATCAGCATTATCAGGACAGGGACAAGAAGAATACAGCTCTGGCTCAGATGACGGCGCAAAAACAACCAGCCCAAAATACCTGAGGGTCGTCGTGGAACCGGACCCTGCAGGAGAAAAGCAGCATGACAGGGTCAATATAAGGGTACCGCTTAAGCTGATCCGCGCTGGATTAAAACTGGCTTCCTTCATACCCAAAGATGCACAGGGTAAGGTAAATGATGCCCTCCATGAAAAAGGCATAAACGCAGATTTTTCCAAACTAAAACCGGAGGACCTTGACGAAATACTTCGACAGATCGATGACCTATCCGTAAATGTGGAAGGCAAGGAAACTGTAAAGATATATTGTGAGTAATAAGAACATCTCTAGCAAACAAGATCTTTTAGCAGCTAGTTGCACTAAGCGGTTACACCCCTAACAGGATGTAGCCGCTTATTATTTATAACTATCGAAAATGATTATTTTATATTTATTTTAATCCTCTTCTCCCAATCATCCCTGATTTCATCAACCATACCTTCACTTTTTATTTCCTTTTTAACCCTTCCTTTTAAAAGACTGCGAGTCTTATTTAAAGCTTCCTCCTTTGAAGATGAATCAAAATCTTCCAGCATTTCGACGGTTTCTGCATCAGAACTTTTGAAATCATCCATAGTATCTTTAATATCTTTTTAAAAATAATGGGTCTTTTAAGGCTTCTTCCATTTCTTTTCTCATGATTTCCTATCTTTTCTTTATTTTGTTATTATCCTGACAATAGCAGCGGTCCCCTGTACCGGATAAGATTCTGCTACCGCCCCCTTAAATATGACTTCTACCCTATCACCTATCTTTAAATCGGGTATCTCAAACAGCCGGCTCATTTCGTCTTTCTGTATCATAGTATCTGGATCTATGCGGACCTGTGCTTTATCGTATACTGTATCATCTTCTATTGCACCTTCCACCCTGATGTTTGCATTCTCCCCATCGGTCTTTATATCAGTTATTCGGCCCCTTATTCCGATCTGTGAACTGACAGCATCATCGGCGTTCTGCCTGCTTGAGCAACCTGTGGCGATCAGGACAGAGACCATAAATATGATCAATAAAAAAGCCGTTAATATAGTAATTTTTAGTGTCCTCATTTTTTTCTCCAGAATCGATTAGTGATATATACCAGTTCGAAGGCCTAAATAAGTTTTTGTCAGATTATGAAATATTAATATTTAACTTTTTACCCAGAGTAGAAACTATGCGAATCAATGTAGATAATTTTATATCTTCCGAATGATTTTCTATCCTGGATATAGCACTTTTTTTTGTATTTAATTTTTTAGCAAGTTCTTGCTGAGTTAATCCGGCAGATTTTCTTGTTTGCTTTATGATTACTCCGATTTTAAAATTTTTATAACCTTCATCAAAATTAGCTAAAAACTCTTTGTCTGTTTTTTTTCTTTCTTCTATATATTTTTTTAAATCACTCATAGTTTTTTCTCCTAATAAAATCATTCCTAAAAACACTTGCCCTTATTATTTCAAGTTTGGGAATTTTTCGTGTCTTCTTCAGAAATCCATTCGTTAGTATAATTTCTGAATTAGCCATTAAAAAACATAATATCCGATATGAGTCAGAACCCACTTTTATCCTGCATTCCCAAATATCTTTTGTCCCAACGAGCTTTTTAAAATAAACCTGAGGAATTGAATCAAGTTCCTCTAACAATTAAATTACCCAAGTAATTTTTTGCGCTACCTTACCGGGTAGGCTGTCTAGAAAATCCTTTACAGGACATTTATTTTCATAGTTTTTATAAAATATTACTCTTCTTTTCATCTCAAATGTTAACTTATAAGTTAACTTTTGTCAATTTTATAAAATTACATTGAAACCCAATTATCTTATAATATTATAGCATATTTAGATATATGTGTATTTATATAATTAATTAAAATATAATGCCTTAAATGGAGGGAGAAAGATAATACCGAATATTCCATGATATCTTTTGAAAGAGCACTAGAACTACTGGATTATACAACTGAAGGTATGAAAGATTTTTACAGGTTAAGAGAATTAAAAAGATTGAAGGAAACAATCGTGGATTATTTTACAGGCGAAAACATCTATAACTCCACTGCAAGTTCATTCAGGAACTATTTTTATGGATTCAATATGCTGCTTCTTTATCAAGATAGCCTGATAAAATAAGGACCTGATGATCCCTGTCATCTTTTACCCACCATCTCAAGTAGTTTTATGACCCGGCTCCTGTCCAGGTCTTCCATAGAACTTACCTTTATATGCCTGGTCGTCTTTCCCCCTCCATCAAAAAGTTCCAGTTGCTCCTTTGAAAGCCCTTCGATGGAAAAACCCAGATTAACATGTTCCTTTAAAGCGACAATATAAAACAGTCCATCACCAAAAGCAGGCACTCCCCATTTCATTTCCTCTTTTATTCCTGGAAAAGTTTCAAGGATGATCTCCCTTAACTTCTCACATACCTCCTTCTGAGGAGATCTCTGCTTTTCTATATATGCACTTACATCATTCAAAATCTTATTTTTCCTTAATACTCAGGGACAAAGATCTTTATCCTCTTATCTGGATAATGCCTGGCATTTCTTGTTACAAGGATAAGGTCATATACAATTGCAGTTGCCGCTATTACACAATCGTAAAGTTCAAGGTCAAATCCCTTTGCTCCTGTTTTTACATCATGTGCTAGAATAACTATTTGCTTATTTACATCAATTGACTTTAGGCTGTCCAGGAATTTAAAGGTCCTATCCCTTTCATTTTCCCTCATCCCAAATAATATCTCACCCAAAGTAATGACACTGCAGTAATTCTTTTCATTTTTAAATTTCAATAAAGTATCAGTAGCTCCCATTTTATTTAAAAGATGGTCTATAAGTATATCCGTATCAAATAAAGCCATCAGGAATTTCTGCCTTTCCTCATCTTTTTTATGTATTTTTCTGTCCCTTCAGAGAGTTCAGGATGATCTTTGATGGACCATATACCAGCACTTTCTGCAACAGACTCAGAAAATTTTAGCTGGTCAATATATGACCTGACAGCAGAGGTTATAAAATCTGTAAAGTTCACTTCCTTTGACCGAGATATATGATCTATCTCATCAATAAGATCTTTTGGAAACCTTAAAGTCTTCATTATTCTTTCCATTATAGAAAATGCACCACCTTCCCCTAGATTTATTAGAATACAAAATTACTTATTTGTCAATACTAATTAGTATTATTGTAATACAAATTATTTATAATTGAATTACCAAGAAAAACCAGATTTTAACTTTAAAAATTTCTGAAATGAAGTAAATGAATCTGCTACTTTTTATTGTGCTTTAGCAACTTTATCAGCTTATCTTTCAAATCCACTGCATCACCTGAATAAAATATCACTTCCTGCCTTATAAGGTCAGAGGGAAGCCTTGTCCTTTTGCTTGCTATTAAAATAATATCCTTATTTAGGCCCAGGGCCAGCCCCAGCTCCAGACCGACATTAAATGTAGGATTTGTTAGGTTTGCCAGAAAATACTTTGAACCCTGAATAAGCTCGCATATCTTGCAGAAAAAGTCTTTTGTCCTCAGCTCTTCTTTGGCTATCTTTGGCTCTAACTTCAGTAGTTTAAAAGTCGGGATCACTGCTTCCTCGATTACCTTCTGGACAGATTTGTACTTATAATTATATGCCACAAATACCTGGTCCGGCCTTTCGGTGACCTTAAGGCTGCATTCTTTTGTGTCGGTTAAATAACATCTCATCTTATTTTCAATTCTACCATTTATCAGTATGGATCCTTGACTTATCAAATCGCTCAGAAGGTCCTTTTGTTTCTGCAGGATATCCCAGTGAAATAACGGCCATCGGGATGACCCGTTCCGGCAGGCCGAGCAGTTCTTTTATGCCGTTTACCCTGTCCTCCCTTGGATAAACACCGAGCCATACAGAACCGATCCCCAGATGCTGTGCCTCAAGCAGGATATTTTCTGTTGCAGCTGCACAATCCTGCGGCCAGTAACCCACATGTTTTTCCCTGTCAAGGTCAGCACAGACAACTATTGCCAGCTGGGCCTCCTTTAACATCTGCGAATAAGGATGCACCCCTGTGATGCCATTTAATATTTGCCTATCCCTTACGACGACAAATTCCCAGGGTTGCTGGTTTCCTGCTGAAGGAGCGGCCATTGCGGCCCTAAGCAACTTTTCTACGGCTCTCTTCTGATACAGGCTGCTGAGTGTATTTTCTTATGCTTCGTCTTTCAAATATTTCTTTCATATAGCTCCTTGGATATTTAGCTTATTATTGAGTTTAAAATTATTTAGAAACATTCCTTAAATACAGATTGGAATTTTAAAAATAAATAGTTAATAAATTATAAAATAAATTGCCTTATTAATAAAATTATTAAATAATATTATATTAATATTTATAAATAATATTATATCATAATACTTAATTATTATTAATAACTATGCTTTTAATAAGTTCAAATTATTATGTAAGGACTCTATTTGTAATGTCTAATGAGAAGATTTATAAATATTGGATAAAAGGTGCACTTAGGTATTATTAAAAAATATTGATTTCTTAAGATAAATATCCGATAATATGTTTTGGTAATAAAGAGATTTTGAGGACGGAACAGGTATCCGTCGCCCTAGCTGGAGATGCAGATTATCACCTGCCAAAATCTCTTTATTACTTTTTTTTTGGTATTGCAGTCACAAGATTTATTGCCCTGTAATCCGTATTGGATAAAGGATGTTTTGCCCGAATTCTCCATAGGGTATTTCCACGCTGAAGGCGCCGGCCGCATAAGGACCGACATCATAGGGATCAAAATATATCCGCAGGGAATCATCCATAAAGTTGAAATCTTCAAAATTTTGGGGTTCTGAAGGATCGGTGCCATCAGAGATGAAATCTGCCACATCTGCAGGATCAATGCCAAGTTCCATATATTGCTTCTCTATTTCTGTATAACAGTATGAAGAAAGGAAAGAAAGGTAATCAAAACCTTCTGCAAAAAGCCCCTCAAGCCGTATTTCTTTTCTATCATCAATATCAAAATTAAAAGAACTGGTAATAGTATTAGGGTGTGCACCTCCAGCATAAGAAAGATTATAGAAAAGTATACTTAACAGGCTATCATCCATATATTCTATTGCATAATTGATCTCAAGACTCAGTGGACCCGGCATATCATCGGGCATATATTCGGCTACCTCATCAGTAATATCTTTAAAGTCATTGATCCAGTAATCTATGATCTCGTTTTTTATCACATTATTTGCAGTAAATAATACCTCTTCTCCATCCCTGTGGGTAAAATAGGGATATTCTGCAATGATCTCCCTGAATCCTTCTTCATCTGCCTCATGGATATTCATCACAGTGACCGTATAATCAGGCTCATCTAATGGTACTGAAAAGCTATTATTAAAAAATAATTTATCCCAACCTTTTCTATTTTTTGCCCCCACCATCGCCCTGATAATAGAGCTTTTAAGATTCAGTCTCTTTGAGATGTTGCCAACAGGGGTAACTGCAGACAAGGCTTCGTCATCTTTAAGCATGATCTTTTCAGCAAAACCTTTCTTATTAAATGTGCCCCCAAGCCAGCATGTCCCCAGGCCCAGGTCAGTCATGGACAGGATTATTTTTTCAAAGACATATCCAAAATCCACCAGGCTGTAATCCTCGCTGTCATTGCCTCCAAGGATACCAGCTATATAATACCTGGCACCGGTTATCATCCCGTAGGTGCCGAGATTTTTAAGAGAATCAGGGTCCAGATCTGAAGCATCAATAAATTCAAATCTCAGCTTACTGCCAAAGATTGTATTGTGGTCCTTTTTTATAAGATCGATGATACTGTTTATGACTTCCTGTTTGAGAGGCTCGATCTCATAACTTCTTATGGATCTCCTCATCTTTATTAGATCTATTGCTGATTTTTTAAATTCCATCTGATATACCTTCCTTTTAAAAACTATTTATTATTTTCTCTTTTTCTGCGGACCCTCATATTCAGCACTTCCACCCCGATAGAAAAAGCCATGGCAAAATAGATATACCCTTTTGGAATATGTACATCGAAGCCTTCCGCTATCAGGGTAAAACCTATCATCAGGAGAAACGAAAGTGCAAGTATCTTAATAGTAGGATTATTTTCCAGGAAGATATTGATCCACTTTGAGGTAAATAACATCACCCCTACCGACAGGACGATAGCTATTACCATTATTGACAGATGTTCGACCAGGCCCACTGCTGTTATTACCGAATCAAGGGAAAATACTACATCCAGTAATGCGATCTGTACCAGCACTGATAGAAAGCTTGCATTCCTGGTGACGGTTTTGGCTGGTTTCGGTTTTTGTCAATTTGCTGTGTATTTCCTGGGTCGATTTGCCAAGGAGAAACAGGCCGCCCGCAATCAGGATTATATCCCTTCCGGATATTGCGTTACCAAAAATAGTAAACCAGGGTGTGACAAGATTGCTTATCCATACGATGCCGAAAAGCAGGGCCAGCCTTGTAACCATCGCCAGCACCAGCCCCAATTGCCTGCCCCTATTTCTTTGTGTGGCAGGCAGCCTGCCTGTGAGGATCGATATGAATATGACATTGTCTATGCCCAGGACTATCTCCAGCGCTATAAGTGTGGCCAGGGCGATCCATGATTCCGGATGAGATACCCATGCAAACAATTAACCCACCTTTTTATCAATATAATTTATATTTCACCTTTTCTTTTTACTGTACTCGTCCAGAAGCTGTGGGGTTATTACTTTTATTCCTTCTTCGGTTGCTCTTTTGCTTATTGCTTCAAGGACGCGTTTTAAAAATATCCTCGGGACTTTTACCAGTTTTTCATATGCCTTATCCTCCCATTTAAGGTCATAAGGCAGGCGCTGAACCTGGTATATTATACTGTTTATATCAATACCTTTATCGGAAGGTATAGGTTCCTTATATGGCCGGCCGTGACCCGTAAACCAGAAATATTTACTGTCCCTGTAACCATAATCTATGGGAAGCGATGGAAATCTTCCATTTCCTTTTACAAGCGCTTCACGCCATCTCTTTTTCATGAAAATATCATCGATAACCAGCAGGAAATGACTTTCCTCGCTGCTGCCCCTGTAGGAAAAAATATTGGGATCATCTTCCCATGTGCATTCCATCACTTCAGCAGCTTCTTCTATTATTTCAGGATACTGCCTGTCTTTATCTTTTTTATCTCTCATTGATGGCATCAATGTAAATATGCTTTCTTTGAGTTTTTCTTCGGTAGTCTGCCCTGGATAACCAAGCCTTACAGCATTGGCAAGGTGGCCTTTTCTGTAAGTTAAAAAATTTAGTGCAGCAAGTCTGGTGCGCCTGATATTTACTGCAGTGTTGCTGTCAGCTCTTGAAATAAGCATCATGGCATGCCTTTCTGCTATGCCAAAAGGGAAACATAACGAATAGGGCCCAATATTTGTAAGCCCATTCTCTGATACAGTTGTCACTAATACCACAGGCATGGGATAGTAAAAACTTGTCTGGTAAAAATTATCCAGTAATGATACTTTTTCAAAGTCCTCTTTCATCTGATTCTCCTGTTAATTCTCCTGCTATTTGTGTTTTCAGTATTTTATATGATTGAAGGAGTACAATCAACAAAGATCGGTTCGATCTGAATGCAAATGGATTTGTATTATTGTGAGTAAATATTTTTAGTTCTCTACCACAATAGTAAGCAAAATATGGTTGGCGTATGCATTGTGTTCATCCCTGAGGTTAGTGTCTATGGTAAAAGTACCTGCTTTTAAAGCCTTGAGCTTATAAGACATAGGTGTGGGCTTCTCAAGGAATTGAAAATTGTGTGCTGGAATATGCAATAAGGCTATAATATCATCCCCATCAAGGTCATATCCCTGGCAACGGACATAGAATATCTGTCCGACTTTTAAGTGGTCAGAAGGGTCAAGGATGGATTGGGTCAATACGGGCTTCGCATTGATTATGAACTCTGTGACCTGGTTTGGTCTCAATCGTGATCAGATCAACATCAAACAAATCGTCTGTGCTATCCTGGGTCGTATCCTGGGTAGTGCTGCTCTGGCTGCATCCCCACTCAAGGTCCATGGAATCACTTGCGCTGCCGGCAGAGTTTTCTGCAGTGGCAGTGAGCGTATAAGTCTCCCCTCCGTGGATATTTACCTGTACTATAGATTTTCCCCATGCACCCATACTGTCGTCTTTGCTGAAGGTGATGGTCGGGTCAGGACTTCCGGTTACGACCGCTTTTATCCTGTAGTAGCAGACATCATCAGCTGAAGAGTATGTGGGACCTTCGGCTATTTCCAGTTTTATGGTTGGGAGCCTCAGCAGTGGCTTGTGTAGTTGCAGTGCTCTCTTCTTCTATTTGTTCCTTTGTTTCGGGAGATGTCGTTTCTGAGCCTGTTCCAGTACTGATCTTTATCCGTTGTGGCCTCATTTTCATTGTTTATTGTTGTTTCAGTTCCATTTTGGATCGGTCTGCTGGCTGCTTTCAGCAGTAGAATCTCCTGTGGTGGCAGTAGCTGAGCTTATTTCATCCCTGCATCCGCTGCATGAAGCCGCTGTGCTGAAAAGGAAAACGATTAAAAAAGCCAGGATAAAAAGTGAATATACTTTTTTCATGGTAAACCCCCGAATTAAAATATATTGAAGGTAATTGAAACAGGTCTTCAAATATTAGTAAAATTTTAGACTTTTTATTTTATAAAACAAGACAAATAATCCATTGACTTATAAACAAAAAAACGACCCTTAAAGAGCCGTGTTTTTTATTTTCTTAGGGGTTTGAAATAATATCATGTTTTCCGACTTTTCTAAGTATTATTGTACTGCCATATTTCGAATAGGTGATCCTGAAGTTCCTGGAGAAATAAAAAACAACCCGACTGGATCAATCCTCAAATATTTTCTTTAAATTATTAGTAATCGTTATATTATGTATGTATGAACATAAAAGATCTTAAAACAGAAGACGATACTACTAAGTGGCTTTTAAATTCTGAACCGTGGATCGAATATGGTGTGAGAGTAGAGCTTTTAGGCCAAAGTGAAAATGACCCTCTGGTTTTAGCTGCCCGCAAGCAGATGGTAGACTATTCCCCTCTTAGAAAGATAATAGATGAGCTTAAAGACTGGCCGGGCACTGTACTAAATAGCCATAAAAGCGCAAAACAGCCTTTCCATAAGATAGCTTTTCTTGCAGAACTGGGATTTAATGTTAAAGATCCTGGCATTGAGGAAATCACCACAAAGATGATGAAACATATCTCGGCAGATGGAATAATAAAGCTTCCGATGAATATATCCAAAGCATATGGAGGTACCGGTACCGATATATGGGGATGGGCACTATGCGATGCACCGGTCAACCTGTATGCAGCAGCAAAACTGGGTTTAAAAGATGACAGCAGCATAAAAAGAGGGGTCGATACCCTCGCCAGACTTGTGCGTGATAATGGCTGGCCCTGTGCAGTATCGGAAGAATTGGGCTCATTCCGGGGGCCGGGCAGAAAGGACGACCCCTGTCCCTATGCGACTCTTGTTATGTTGAAACTTTTGTCTTTATATCCGCAGTATCATGACAGCAGCCAGGTGAGAGCTGGTATTGATTGCCTGTGCAACCTGTGGTCCCAGAGCATGAGTTCTCACCCATATATATTTTACATGGGAAATGACTTCAGGAAGTTAAAAGCTCCTCTAATCTGGTATGATATAATCCATGTCCTTGATGTGCTCTCGCGTTTTGAATATGCAAAGGGAAAACCACAGATAAGGGAAATGCTCGATATTGTGACTGCTAAAAAGGATGACGCTGGCAGCTTTACTCCGGAATCGGTCTGGCAGGAATTTAAAGGCTGGGATTTCGGGCAGAAGAAGAAACCATCCCCTTATCTTACCTTCCTTATCTACAGGATAATAAAGAGACTATGATCAATTCTCCAGTTTATTATCAGGTTTGGAAAATCCTGCTTTTATTTTATTTATAAACTCTGATTTCTTATCCTCATCATCACCTTTTATGATCTCTTTTACTTTTTTCCAGGTATCAGGACAATTCTTATATTCTGTATCAACTATCTTATGGATCACCCTGTCTATATCTTTTTTATTGTCTGCTGTGACTTCTATACCTGCTTCATCCAAAATATCCTTCATGTGCCTGAAGTAGCATGACATTATTATCTTTCTCCTTCTCTGCTATTGTTAGAGTTCAATTAAAACATCGATTATCATTTCATCCATAATATTGCCAGATGAATCCCGGATATCTATATTTATTGTTACACTCCCGGGAACATCCGGGCTCTGCCATTCAAAAATACCTGAGGTAGATGACAATACCGTCCCGGCACTGAATGAAAAACCATAGTTATCTATCAACTCATTTGCACCATCTACCATTGGTACGACTTTGTATACTTTATTTGTATAGTAATGCCCATCATCGACTTCACCTTCCGGGACATAAATCCTGATATCGACAATAGTGGGGGGCTGCGGTGGTTCTCCAAGAGGAGGTATTTCTACAAGGACATCTTTTGTGAACTTGCCTGAGCTGCCATCATCTTTTGTGACATTTAGGGTTATCGTATAGTTGCCTTCATCAAGTGGAGTATCCCATGCCATGAAGTATGTAGAATTGTCACTGGTCCCTCCGGATACGCTCCAGTCATATTTCTCTTTTCCGTCTGTGGGGTCTGCGAAAACAGGCTGGCAGGTGTAGGTGGAATCTGTGAATAATACTGACTCCAGCTCGACATGATCATCGGTGTACTTACCTACTATTATATCAGTTATCTTAATGTTTTTATCTGCAGCAGCTTGGTTATCATCTTTCTTTTCGCTGCTGGAAGTCTTTGAATCTGCCTTCTTGGATTCTGTTGTTTTTGAACTGTCATCTTTTGCGTTTTCCCCGTCAGTTGTCTGGACCGGCTGGAACTGGCACATATTGCACAGAGCAGCTGTTGCAAACAGGGAAATAATAGTAAGGATCACAAGGATTATAAATAATTTACTTTTTTTCATATATCCTCCGCTGTGTCATTATTTAATTTTTATATAGCAGATTATAATATATTTTTTATATTATTTGATTATTTTTTAAATACTATTTTACAAATCTAAAAAAACTTATAATTATTAAATAGGAACAATTATATTAGCCTTTTTTCAGGGAAAGGAATCCAGGGAATGGAAACAAAAAAAATATATATTCTTTCAATAATCCTTATCGTGATTCTACTTTTCTCCACTGCAGCCCTTTGCAACCTGTGCGGTCTGGTGACTGCAGGCCAGACAGATAAGACTGATGAAGAGACAACAGTTGATACGGGCGGGAGCAGAGGTGCAGATAAGGACTCGGCCCCGCAGATAAAGCTTGAAATATATGAGGGACCGACTTACTCCGCAACAGACGATATCTGTTACTATAGGATAAGGGCAGATGTCTCCGGGAACCCGAAGCCGGATGTAAGTTTTTCAAGGGATGACAGCAATGGTAAGCTTGGGGAGCTGAAGGCACAGATAAATTTAAAAAAGGGCGAGACTTATAAGCTCAAAGCGACTGCAAAGAATTCTGAAGGCACCGATGATGCTACCATTGACCTAAAATGGGGTTGCGATGACGGCGGGAGCGGAGTTGTCAAGGCTCCTGTAATAACAGGAGTGGAGTTTTCAGAACCGGAACTTTATACCGATGTGCAGTATGAAGTCAAAGTCATTGTCGATAATCCTGGGGGTGATACACTGCATTATTACTGGCTTCCCGTAGGCGGGGGCACGATCCTTAATGCATCGGTAAACCCTACCCATTGGATCGCTCCGGCTGCGCCTGGAAATTATAAGATCGAGGTCCATGCTGCAAACAGTGGAGGTGAGGATGTAAAGATAATCGATGTTACAGTCAATTCTACTCTTCTTGTAAGCATGAACGCAGTAGATACTGAAAGCGGTTGGATAGAGCGGGATACTTTTGTAAACCATGGCAGGACATTTGCAGGAAAGACAAATAACGATCTACTGGCAAAGGGCTTTTTCAGTTTCGACATTTCAATGATCCCGCAGGGCTCGAAAATCGTAAATACCAAACTGTCGTTTTACGCAAATGAGATCTATGGCGATGAGCATGGTATGGGTACTTTAACGGTCATCAAGACAGACTGGGGAGATGTACCGATCAAGCTTTCCGATTTTTATCTTACCGGTGACGTCATCTGTACCTCAGACAATGCAGTATTTTCCTGTACAGATGGGAATTTAAAGCCAAAATTGCAGGATTCTGTAAATTCAGCACAAAGCAGGTTTCAGATAATGTACTTTTTTGATCTTGTGGCTATTGTAGCTGATGGCCAGTGGATAGGCTGGGCAAATGATCCACCTGATGTCAGCCTTGAGATAAATTATGCGCCTTGATTGCTGTAATCGGAAGAGAAGAAATTATCATTTTTCTTTTTTCCCATAAATATCTTTTCGGTGCCTGATGATCCTGAGCATGATCTCATTATTATTTATATCATATCTTAATCTGTAGTCTCCTATCCTTAGGCGCCAACGTCCCAGTTTCACATTAACCAGCTTCTTTAGGTCTCTTGATGAATATGGGTCTTTTTTTAGATCCATGAGAGCTTTTTCAACTCTTGATCTCATATCCTCCGGAAGTTTTTCCAGGTCTTTTAAAAAAGTCTTTGAAGCAACCAGTTTAAATGTCTCGGGCATATTACTGCTCCCTGAGAATTTTAAAGATATCCTCTTCTGAGCCTATTTCACCTATTTTGAAATCAGTTTCGCTTTGAATAAGTGCTTTATTGATCTCAGGGTCCTTAAGCTCCTCTTCGATTTCCAAAATATCGAGATAATCTTCAGGGCTTATAATTACTGCAGCAAGTTTGCCTCGTCTTTTGATAAAATAAGTAAAGTCCTTTTTACCTACTTCATCTAAGAGCTGGCCAAAATGGACTCGTGCATCGTGAGCATCTATTGTTTTGGCAATGGTAGTTTTTTCCTTTCTATTAATACAGATCACCTCCTGAATACTAATCAATCAATTGATTGATTCATTTATATTATATTTTCATAACAGGCCGGAAATGTCAAACTAAAAGAGAACTTAAACCGTGTTTTACTGCCAGGTTATTGAGTTTTTTGTCAGAACAGACAAAGAAGACATTCCCCTTCTCTGATCTTAACTGGATTGCAGCAGCCAACTGTATTGAATCTATAGGAGTCAGGTAATTTTTATCGATAAGGCTGACAGCTTCGATAATAGTATTTGAAAGAACATCCTGTGTCTTTATATTTCCCTGTGCTATATCATTGAAAAACTCTCTTTTGACCTTTTTATAAACAGTATCGTCAAGCTCACCTGTTATCTCATTTTTTCTTTTTAAATTAGAGATCACTTCAATAATAGTGATATTGGATATGAAATAATTGCCACCCTTCTTAAAAATGTCATCAAGTTTTTCTGTTCCTTCTTCAGGAATATATCTTTTAAAAAGGGCACTGGTATCAATGAAATAATTATCCATTTCTACCTGCTTCATCCTCCCTTAGTTTCCTTACCTGTTCCTGCATTTTTAGTTCAGGACTGCCGGTCATTTCCCTGACCCTGTCTATGCCGATGCTCCCCAGGCTCTCCTTGTAAGCAAAACTTATTAGCTTGATCTTATCGCTATCCTGGGGTAAGGGCCTGAGTATTATATTTCCATCCTTTATATATCCACTTAAATACGAACCTTCCTTTATTTCAAGCTCATCCCTTATCTCCCTTGGAAGAGTTATTTGCCCTTTTGATGTTATTTTTATTTTATTCATATCTTTTCCTTACTTCTTACTCCTTACTACTATATTATTATAACGTGATCTTGCAATAATTCAATAAGAAGTATTGTACCCTTTTTCCTATTTAGGGTTTTATGAGTTGACTTTTTGAGGTAATTGCAGGTAATAAGATGTATTTTGGTATATCCTGGAATTTATCACCTGCAATTGAATCTTCTGCAATATTATTATGGTACTGCTGCAGTAAGGATCTAGTAGACTCTCCTGTTTTGCATCCTTTCCCTGTAGCTTGACATGTTTCCAGTAGAATCTTCCTTCTCTATCCTGAAGAAAGCAGTGTGTATAACACTGTCTTCATAGATAAGGGCAGAACCGACTGCATATTGCCCTTCATACCTGAAGTCATCTCCAAGTCCTGCTGATTTAAACCTGTTTTCATTACAGCTTTTTATCTCATCCATGAAATACTTTGCCTGCTCTATTGAGGCTGCCGGCTTTTTATCGGCAGCCTTATTCTGGCTTTGCTGTACTTTCCTCTCCTCAGCCATATCTGCCCTGACCGCATCCATTGCGTAGCTTTTTATAAGCTTTGGAAATACTTTCGCAAAAGCTGAATCCCGGGATATCATATCAAATCCGGCGACTTTACCTCCTATAAATACAAACAGGCCGTTTACTCCTGATTCGGGTTTGAAATTGTCCAGATATTCCTTCATCTTTTCATCTACAGATACATAGGCATCGTGCATTGCACCGGTATTGCTCTTGACACCAAGATCTTTGTGCATCTCTTCTATCTTGTTCCACACTTTTCCCTGGTCGGACCTGTATTCATGGCGCATGGCGAGCGATTCATGGACATCCCTGTGCTTCTCCCTCCTGATATCATAATTCAGATAGGAATCTGAATGGGTAAACTTATCAGAAGAGTAGGACCATCGGTGCGCTTCTACGCAGCTTACCGGTATGACAGTCTTTGAATGCGCTTCCAGCAGTATACTGGCATTTAATATCCTGTTTTGTTTTGCGCCGATTACCTCTTCCCCGTCGAGCAAAAGCACCATGCTGTCTGCATCATTTACTGTAAGAAGTTCGGGAACATGTCCACCCGAGCTTACCTCCTTTATGGAAAGCTTGCCCGTATTTATTGCATCCTCCATTGTAATGTAGGCAGGACCGGTACCGGAAGCCGGGCCGAAAAGGGATATAACAGCAAGGTTTTTAAATTCTTTTATCTCACCCCACTTTACATTTGAAATATTGTCAAACATTGTCTTTTCCATTTTTTTCTCCTTTTATTTATTATTCCCCCTACTTAAACCTCTCCAGGCATCCAGCAGATGTAAAATAAGAATTTACCCACAAGAGTAAAATTTTGCTGATTTAAGTATCAGGAATTCCAATTATAAGGAGTGTGTTTGACAACTGTTTGTCAGGGATATAAATTTTAGTTATAGGAGACTTCAAGACTTACATTTGAAAGAAGTATGCTGAACCCGTCAGCTACACCATTGCTGTTAGGGACCCCCATACTAAGCCTTACCTGAAAATACTGTCGGCCTGAAGAGAGAACATCCTGTACGGCATTTTTTAAATATTCGTTAGATAGACTGAGCTCTGAGTATCCTGATGGACGTCCTCCCAAACCATCAACTGTAACATTATAATCTCCGCCATCAAGTGTTGGTCCAAAGTCAGTAGCCCCGACGCTAAAACTACCCATAAGTGAATTTGGATCTCCTATCCTGCTGGCTTTTAAATTAAACCATGCAGCAAGGACGTTAGCGCCTGCTATTTCACTCACGTCAAAACTTAAAAATCCCCTTACATAAAGTCCGGATGCAAGATCTCCGACATAGATGGCAGGAACGCCTGGGCTATCAGCAGCAATAAAGACTGACCCATCTTCTGTGACCTGGCCGCTTACTGTACTTTCTGCTCCAAAACTTCGGAGGTCCTCACCCGAAAACGCTTCTCCAGGCTCGGGTTCGGGTTCTTCGACTTCTTCTATTGCAGGCTCTTCTTCAGGCTCGGGTTCGGCTCCCTCTTCATCTTCAATAACTTCTGCTCCATCTGCTTCCTCTTCGGTAGAGGCAGTCGTGCCGGATGCAGCTTCTTCTGAGCTGACTTCATTCTGTGCTGAAGCAGCTTCTGCGCCTGACTCTGTTGTTTCTTCATCTGCACTACCCAGATTGATCCCGCAAAAACTGCATGTAGCTGCTGTCGCAAAGAGGCATACAACTGTAAATATTGCAAAAACTAAAAAAAGGTATTTCTTTTTCATTATATCTCTCCAGGTTTTAGTTTTTAAATACAATTATTTCTGACCGGTGTAGTTATCTAAGGAATACGGTATAAATTATATATTAAAAGTCACAAAATTTTAATAATTTGTTTACTAAAATAATCAAAACATCAAAAAATAAATCTACTTATCAAGATTAAGATTTACAGAAAGTAGAAATTTTTATCAGCTGGATGACTTTTCTTTTTAATAATTATTGCTATAATTATTGCTATAATTATTATTTATTTTCAGTTATAATTCCATACAGGAATGACAGAAATAATATAAACCTGGAGACAAAATATTATGAAATTTAGAAATATTGCAGATCTGCATAATAAGACTACTGCGATTTTGAAAGATGTCCAGAAGAATGGATATGTAGTCATTACCAACCACGGCAGGCCGGAAGCTATCATCAAAAAATTTTCTGAAGATGATATAGAGGATTTTATATTAAGTGGTAGGGCTCTCAGTAATATTAGTGATCCTTATAAGTATCCCACTGTTAAAACAGATTTTTTGATCGGAGAAGGAGGAGTCCTACAAACAAGTTCAGAAAAGACCTTTAAAAGAAAATTGGATAATAACGAAATTGAGGATATCTTTAAAAAGATCATAAAGGTCTTAAAAAGTTATAATGCGACTATTATCAAAGTATTCGGCTCCTTTGCACGGGGGGATTTTACAGGTTCAAGTGATATCGATCTTCTTGTACGTTTTTCAGAGAAGAAAAGCCTTATTGACCTTGTAAAGATCGAAGATTTCCTGATATCGACGATAGGTTTAAAAGTCGATCTTCTCACAGAAAATTCCCTGAGCCCGGATATAAGAAAAAAAGTAGATAAGGAGGCAAAGCTGCTCTATGAGAAGTCCTGATGATAAGTCCTTTTTTTTACATATTAAAGAGTCCATAAAAAAGATCCAGGAATATACCAATAGTATGGATTTCAAGGATTTTGAAAAAAGTACTTTATTACAGGATGCAGTTATAAGGCAGCTTGAGATCCTTGGTGAAGCATCAAAAAAACTATCAGAAGATTTCAGGTCATCTCACCCTTCCGTCCCATGGAAATTTATAGTGGGTATGAGAAACAGGCTGATCCACGATTATTTTGGAGTCGATATAGAAGCGGTCTGGGAGACAGTTATAAAAGATATTCCGTTTCTCAAAAAAGAACTCGCAAAATAATTTATTGTGATACTTATCTGGACATGTCCCTTGATTATGAATGTGGTCCCTTTTTATATGCTTTATTTATTAATTAAAAAAGAATATAATCTCGTAGTTTTAGAAGAGGTATTTTTTACTCAAGGGAACATAAAAATATGAAGCTTGGATTGATCGGACTGGCAAATAGCGGCAAGACCACACTTTTTAATGCATTGACCAAGGGCAATGCTGCCACATCCACTCATCTTTTTTCGACAACAAAGCCTAACATAGGGACAGTTTCCATACCCGATGAAAGGCTTGAAAAGCTTACTGAGATATTCAAGCCAAAAAAGACGACCCCTGCTTACATCGAGTTTGTAGATATTGCTGGACTTGTAAAGGGTTCCGGCAGCGGTGAAGGAGTAGGAAATAAATTCCTTGTGAACATACGCGAGGTAGACGCACTTGTCCATGTTGTGAGATGCTTTAAAAATGCAAGTATTGCATCTGCAGAAAACGACCCGGAAAATGATTTAGACCCTTCAAGGGATATCGAGACAGTAAACCTTGAACTCATCATCTCCGATCTTGAAATAATCGAGAAAAGGATCACTTCTATAGAAAAAAAGACCAGGAATGTCCTGCAGCACGAAAAGCTTGAGAGGGAAATACTCCTAAAGTTAAAATCAGGACTTGAAGATGGTACACCTGCAAGAAACATCAATCTAACTGAAAATGAGATTAAACTGATCAAGTCTTTTTGCCTGCTTTCACTGAAGCCTGTAATATACTGTGCAAATATCTCAGAAGAGGATCTGGAAAATAAGAATACAGGAGCAGAATGTGAGCCCGGCCATGAGCCACTATGTGGATCTGAATGTGCCTTAAAAGTAATGGGATTTGCAGAAAAAGAAGGTGCGCCCACAATCTCGGTCTGTGCCAGGATAGAAGAGGAGATCTCGCATCTTGACCCTGCTGATAAAGTTACATTTATGGAAGAGATGAATATTAAGGAATCAGGCCTGGGCAAACTCATAAAAGCTTCCTATAAACTACTCGGTCTCATCAGTTTTTTAACGGCAGGTACGGATGAGGTCCGAGCCTGGACCATAAAAAAAGATGAAAAGGCCCCCACCGCTGCGGGAAAGATCCATTCAGACATAGAGCGGGGTTTTATAAGGGCCGAGACAGTATCTTTTACTGTTTTCATGGAAGCGGGCGGTTCTTTTGTAAAGGCCAGGGAAAAAGGTCTGCTCCGTTCCGAGGGCAAGGATTACATTGTCAGTGATGGAGATATAATAGATTTCAGGTTCAACGTCTGACCCTGATCACCTAATCTGTTGTTTGGAACTTGCTGTTTTCAAACTGGCTGTAGTAAAGACTTGCATAAAATCCTCCCCTTGCCAGCAGTTCCTTATGGTTGCCCTGCTCGACAATATCCCCGTTATCCATGACAAGTATGAGGTCTGCATCCCTTATCGTGCTTAGCCTGTGTGCGATAATAAAGCTTGTGCGGTTTTTCATCAGGTTGTCCATGGCAGACTGAATGAGGAACTCGGTACGTGTATCGACAGAGCTTGTAGCTTCATCGAGTATCAGTATTTTGGGGTCCGCAAGGATTGCACGGGCGATCGTTATCAGCTGCCTCTGGCCCTGGCTGATATTTGACGTCTCCTCATTAAGGATGTATTTGTATCCATTTGGAAGCACATGGACAAACTGGTCCACATAAGCTATCTTTGCACTTTCTATTACTTCCTCATCTGTTGCATCCTGCTTGCTGTATCTTATGTTTTCCATGATCGTGTTGTTATACAGCCAGGTATCCTGAAGTACCATCCCGAAAACTGAGCGGAGGTCCTCACGGGTAAAATCCTTTATATTTTTATCATCAAGAAAGATGCCGCCGCTGTTTACATCATAGAAGCGCATGAGAAGCTTGACCATTGTCGTCTTTCCTGCACCAGTAGGGCCAACAATAGCTATTTTCTGGCCTGGTGTCACATTTGCAGAAAAATCCTTGATGACTATCTGGTCCTCATTATATCCAAAATGGACATTTTTAAACTCTACTGCACCCGTCACAAGATCAGGATTGGCAGGTGTGACGGTTTCAGGGACTTCCTCCTTTTCCTCCAGAAACTCGAATACTCGCTCTGAAGCTGCAGCTGTCTGCTGGAGTACATTTGAGATATTTGCAAGTGAAGAGATCGGCTGCATAAATGAACGCACATAAAGGATAAAAGCCAGGATGTCCCCTACCTGCATCCTTCCCTGTATGGCGAGCCAGCCGCCAATGACCGTTACTGCCACATATCCAAGGTTACCGATAAAAAACATGATGGGCATCATCATCCCGGAAAGGAACTGCGATTTCCATGCAGCATTGTAGAGTACATTATTATACTGGTTAAATTTCCTGGCGCTTTTTTCCTCGCCATTAAAGGCCCTCATGACATTATGGCCGCCGAATATTTCCTCGACATGCCCGTTTACATGGCCGAGATAATCCTGCTGCTGCTTGAAAAATTTCTGTGAACGTTTGACTACTGCCATTATTATCACAAATGACAGCGGGACTATAAGAAGTGTGACCAGTGTCATGATCCAGCTTATGGTAAACATCATTATTAGCACACCGAGGACGGTCGTTACAGATGTGATTATCTGGGTCAGGCTCTGGTTTAAGGTCTGGTTTATGGCATCTACATCGTTTGTGACCCTTGAAAGGACCTCTCCCTGTGTTGTCCGGTCAAAGTATTTCAGCGGCAGGCGGTTGATCTTTTCAGAAATATCCTTTCTGAACTGGTATGTTATCTTCATTGAGACACCGGTCATTATCCAGCCCTGTATGAAACTAAAAAGTGCTGAAAGCAAATATAGACCGATCGCTAACAGGACCAAAGTACCGATGTAACCAAAATCTATGCCGCTGCCTGTTCCGGATATCTGTCCCAGGACGCCTTGAAAAAGCCTTGTAGTGGCCCGGCCTATTATTTTCGGCCCTACTATCATAAAAACAGTAGAAACGGCCGCAAAAGCCATGACTATTATGACCTGGACCTTAAATACATTTATATACTGGAGAAATTTTCGCATCGTACCCTTGAAATCACGGGCTTTTTCTCCCGCCATCTGGATACCTCTTGGACCTCCAAATCCCATAGGTCCTCCTCCGTGACCTCCTCCACCACCTGGCGGACGGCTGCTTCCTCCAAATCCCGTAGATCCCTTACCTCCCATCGGGCTCCCTGAAGATCTCTGCTGCGCGTTTTTATCATATCGCTCGCTCATGACAGTTCCTCCTCGGACAGCTGTGAATATGCGATCTCCCTGTACTCCTGGCAGCTCTCCATGAGTTCTTTATGGGTGCCTTTACCTTTTATTTTGCCTTCATCTATTACGATTATCTGTTCTGCATTCATCACTGTGCCTACACGCTGTGCGACAATAATCAGTGTGCTCTGGCCGGAATATTTTTTGAGTGCCCTTCGCAATGCCTTATCTGTCTTAAAATCAAGGGCAGAAAAACAGTCATCAAGGACAAGTATCTCAGGGTTTTTTACCAGGGCACGGGCTATTGACAACCTCTGCCTCTGGCCGCCGGATACATTTTTACCCCCCTGTGAGATCTCTGTTTTAAAGCCTTCAGTCTTTTCATTTATAAAATCAAGTGCCTGCGCTACTTCTGCAGCTTCTTTAAGTCTTTCATCATCTGCATTTTCATCTGCAAACTTCAGGTTACTTTCAATCGTGCCGGTAAATAAAACACTCTTCTGGGGAATATATCCGATCTTATCACGCAGGTCGTGCTGCCTTGTCTGTCTTATATCGACACCGTCGACCAATATCTGGCCCTCTGTCACATCATAAAAGCGCAGTAGCAGGTTCGTTATTGTCGATTTTCCGGAACCCGTGGAACCTATTATGGCCGTAGTCTGCCCGGGTTGTGCTGTAAAGTTTATCGCATGAAGCATATCTTCTTCAGCTTTTGGATAGCGGAAAGAAACATCTTTAAACTCGACAAGACCTTTTTTAGAACTATCGAAAGCAGATGGTTCAACAGGTTGTAGCGGATCATTTATACTTGATTCTGTGCCAAGGACATCTGCGACCCTGCCGGCAGATACCGAAGCTCTCGGTATCATGATAAACATAATGGACATCATCAAAAACGACATGACTATAAGCATGGCATACTGCAGGAATGCCATCATATCACCGACCTGGAGATTTGACTGGGCGACCTGGTGAGCCCCCACCCATATTATCAGGACCGAAAGGCCATTCATCAGAAGCATCATCACCGGCATCATCACTACCATTGCCCGGTTGACAAATAGCGATGTCCTTGTAAGGTTGATATTTGCCTTGTCAAAACGACCTTCTTCAAACCTCTGTGTGTTAAACGCCCTTATGACCATCATGCCCGAAAGATCTTCCCTCGTGATAAGGTTTAACCGGTCGATAAGATTCTGCATCCTTCTGAATCTTGGAAGGGTTATAGAAAATACAAGGACAATAAGGGAGATAATAACTATGACAGCTACAGCTATTATCCAGGACATCGATGTACTTTTTCCAAGTGCACGTATTATGCCGCCGATTCCAAGAATAGGGGCATAAAACACCATCCTGATTATGATGATCACAAGCATCTGTACCTGTGTTATGTCATTTGTCGACCTTGTGATAAGTGAGGCTGTTGAAAATTTATCAAATTCTGCATTTGAAAAACCGATGACCTTGCCGAAGACTTTTTCACGCAGATCCCTTGAGAGCCCTGCCGCTACTCTTGCAGCTAAAAATCCTACTGCTATCGTACTTGCTGCAGATAAAAGGGAAAGAAGAAGCATTATAAGTCCGATATTCCAGATATAACTGTTCTGTATTTTACCCGTGTTCATTCCAAGAGCAGCATATTCTGCTTTTAGGGGGACTACAGCTCCCTGGGTGACCATGCTTGCACCCATGGCATCAAGCTGTTTGTTTACTGCCTCCTGGAGTGAAGAAAGCTGGGTTTCCGGCAGCTTTGCCAGCATACCAAAGACCTGGTCAGGAGTTGCTCCTGCAGGGATCTTTGAAAGGTCAAAACCTGAAATACTTCCCATGGCAGTGGCTTTTGTGGGATCAGTGATGACCTGCTCTATACCATAGACTGCAAGAAATGCCCTTCCCATTGTCGTATTTAATTTAGTTTCTGTATCTTTATCTACTTTATTAAGGACATAGACAGGCTCATTTTCGACAGCAGGATATTCTTTTAAATATTTTTCATAATCCGATGAATCTTTATCTATAAGAGTATAGCTGCCAAGTACTAATTCCTTACCGTCCTGGTCCATAAAAATAGTAAGCTTTTCCATCTGGCTCTGCCTGACTGCTACCGGAACAGCATCTGTTATGCCTCCCTGCTGAATGCCGACATTTACTATTTCTGACATATAATCCGGTAGCGAAAGGTCGGCCATTGCCTGTACGAATAAAAGCACAATAGCTATAAGGATAAGGGCAATAAAAGGTTTTAAGTATTTTATTAGCCTTAACATACAGTCTTTTCCTTTCGGGACTGTGATCTTTCCGGGCTATTGCCTATTATTTTGTTGCTCAACCTGTAGTAATCCCTGAGTTCATCATCGCTTAAAACATCAAACATTGAATAGAGTTCAGAAAAACTTTTATTTCTTATAGAATCCAATTGAGTTTTGGTCTTATCAGTAAGAGTTAGATTTAATACCCTTCTGTCATCAGGATTCCTCTTTCTTCCAAGGTATCCTTTTTTAACGAGTTCATTTACTACCTGGGTAGTGGCGCTGCTGGTAATACCGAGAAGGGCTGCAAGATCCTTTAAATTTGTATTTTCATTGTTTTGTATTATACGCAGTACTATCATCTGGGAGTGAGTTATTCCTTCTTCTTTAAATAAAAGATGCATCTCGGACATTATTCTTTGCCTGAGAGCATAAATATTTTCAATAGTCTTTTCTATTAACTTCTTGCGTTCCTGGACCATTTTTTAAAAGTAAATAATAAAATAATATTTTCCGGATAGAGTCCGCTTATATTAGTTAAGTTCATAAATAATTAAGTATCTTAATTATTATGAAAATGTTTGTCAAGGATTTTTTTAAAAATTTCTCTTTAGGCCTTATCGTATTATTTTATTATCGATATTATTTTTAAGAATACCGCAACCTATGATCTTCTTACCCTGTCAATTAACTAATTGACATACAAACATATATATGTTACTTTTCCACTGGTGATAAATTATGAAAGACACTTTACAAAGAACAACAATATTTCTTACTAAAGACCAGCATGAAAGATTGAGGACTCTGGCTTTTAATAGGAGGAAATCAATGGCACAGTTGATAAGAGAGGCTGCACTTGAAATACTGGAGGATGAAGAAGATTTAAAATCTGCATTGAAGATTATGGATAATGATGAAGAGCTGGTTTCGTTTGATGAATATGCTAGTAAAAGAAAACAAGGCCAGGTAAAAGATTTATAAGATATTATTAAAAAAATCTGTTGTAAAGTTTCTGGATAAGATTACAGATAATAACTATAACATCATCTCAAAAAATATATGTTCATTAGCAAAAGATCCAAGACCTTTTAATTCAAAAAAGATTGATGCTGATGAAAAAAACATCTATAGAATAAGAGTAAGTAGATACAGGATTATTTACTTCATTGATGATACCAGCAAAATAATCAATATTTTGGAAGTCAGGCTTAGAAGGGAAAATACCTATAAGAATTTTTGATGAATTGATTTTGAATTAAGATCCATCTTTATAAAAGGATATTTTTTGAATCTTGATTAATTTCAGTGAAGCACTGCATCTAAGAATGATTTAGTGCGTGGATGTTTTGGGTGGTCAAAAATATCGATTGCTCTGCCTTCTTCGACTATCAACCCTTCGTCCATAAAAATGACATGGGAGCCGACCTCTTTTGCAAAACCCATCTCATGCGTTACTACCAGCATGGTCATGCCGCTCTTTGCAAGGTCCTTCATGACATCAAGGACCTCCTTTACAAGTTCGGGATCGAGTGCGGATGTCACCTCATCAAAAAGCATGACTTCTGGATTCATGGCAAGGGCCCTTGCGATCGCCACTCTCTGCTTTTGTCCTCCTGAAAGCTGGTTCGGGTAACCATCTATCTTATCAGATAGTCCGACTTTCTTTAGCAGGTCGGTTCCAATGCGCCTTGCTTCCTCCTTCTTCATATTAAGTACTTTTAAGGGTGCAAGCGTCACATTGCCAAGAACCGTCATGTGTGGAAACAGGTTAAAGCTCTGGAATACCATACCGATCCTCTGCCTTACTCTATTCCTGTCGACTTTTTTTGCAGTGATATCAAAGCCATCGAAAAAGATCTGGCCCGATGTCGGGGTTTCAAGTAGATTGATACTGCGGAGAAGCGTGCTCTTACCTGAACCGCTTGGTCCTATGATGACCATGACTTCACCCTTATTTACCTCAAGGTTGATACCTTTCAGTACATGCAGGGTGCCAAATTTTTTATGTAGATCGACTATTCTTATCATTGATTCCTTAGCTTTAAAATATTCACTATCTTTTTTTGAAATTTTTTCATATCTTTGAAATATTTTATTAGCCTTCGCTTCTCTTCAGCTTGTTTTCCATCCGGCTTACAAGCCTTGTCAGGGGTATTGTGATTATCAGGTATAGAATCGCCGCAGCAGTAAGAGATGATGGATTAAGCTTCCAGGTCATCATTTCCTTGGCAGTTCGCAGAAGCTCAGAAATCGCTATAACAGAAAGAAGTGATGAATCCTTAATAAGGGCGACAAATTCATTAGTAAGCGGTGGCAGCACCCGTTTTATTGTCTGCGGTATTATTACATATCGCATTGTCTTTATATAGGACATTCCAAGCGATCTTGCAGCTTCGATCTGCCCCTTTTCAATAGATTCTATTCCTGCCCTGAATATTTCAGTAACATATGCGCCGCTATTAATTGAAAGTGCGGCTATACCGGCTACCGATGCGGGCAGGTTTATACCAAGATAAGGCAGGGCATAGTAAATAAATATTATCTGCATGAGTAGAGGTGTACCCCTGAAAAGATCCACATAGATTATTGCAAGATGGTTGAGTACCTTTATCCTTGAGACCCTTATAATGGAGGTGACCATGCCGATTATAATGCCGAAGATCTCGGAAGAGGCTGAAAATATTATGGTTAGCAAAGCGCCCTTTAAAAGGTATGGAAGTACTTCCCTAATGATAGCAATAGAGAAGTACTTCTCAAACAGGTTTGTTAAACCTTCCATTTAAAACTTCATTTTTTTCTTAATAATTTTAATAATATACCTGCCAGACCGGTAAGCCTGGGCAGACTTATTTATAATAAAAGATTACTTTTCAGCAAACCATTTATCAAATATCTGGTCATAGGTACCCTCATCCTTTATTGTTTTAAGTGCAACGTTTACTGCAGCGAGCAGGTTTGGGGTATCTTTTGCAAATGCTACACCAAGCTGCTCATCAGTTTTTATAACACATCCAACTGTTAAACCGTCATTGTTCTTTGCATAATAAAAACCTAAATAGGAATCAGCTATTACAGCGTCTACCCTTCCAGCCTTAAGATCTTCGAATGCAAGCAAAATGTCATCATATGTCTGGACATTAAGACCTTCGATATCTCTTGCTGCAAATTCGCCTGTTGTACCGATCTGGACCGCAGCTGTCTTACCATTAAGTTTTTCAACTGAATCTATCCCTGAATCATCCTTGACTACTGCTGCCTGGTCAGTCTTGTAATAAGGATCTGAAAAATCCATTTCCTTTTTCCTGTCATCAGTAATAGTGACAGAAGAAATTACCATATCATATTTATGTGCGATAAGGGCAGGAAATATCCCATCCCATGCAGCATTCTGGAAGTCAAGTTTTAACCCCATCTTATCAGCAATTGCCTGGGCCATGTCGACATCAAATCCTACGATCTTGTCACCTTCGACAAATTCCATCGGCTGCCATGTACAATCACTTCCAACAGTCAAAACTCCCGGATTAATAAGCTCAACTGCTGCCGGATCCACACTTTCTGTTTTCTGGGAGCACGCCACTGACACTGATAGGACCATGATCAGTGCAAGAGTAGCTGCAATAGCAATAAATAATTTGTTTTTCATATGCCTTCCTTTCACTTTTACAAAAAAGATTTTTTAAAAATTTGGACTTCTATATTTAACCCTTTATTTGAAGAGGTATTATACTATAAAATAATAAATTGAAATAGTAAAATTGAATAGTAATGATGTTCCAGGTAATATCAAAAAAGTTACAAAGGAGTTAAGCAATGAACCGGCCTGTCCATTTTGAATTTGATGTAGAAGATGCTGAAAGAGCAAAAAAGTTCTATGAAAAGACTTTTGGCTGGAAGATAAACAAATGGGAGGGTCCCATGAATTACTGGCTGGTAGAGACCGGTCCTAAGGATGTCCCAGGCATCGATGGTGCATTCATGCTCAGGAACGAAAGAGATGCTTTTAAGAACCAGATGATGAATACACTATTTTCAGAATCACTGGATGAAGACCTGAAAAAGATAACTGCCAATGGTGGGAAGATCGTCGTTCCAAAACAGGCCATACCGGGAGCAGGTTATCTTGCATATTTCCAGGATACAGAGGGTAATGTAATGGGAATAATGCAGAGCGACATGGATTTAAAATAGAAACCTCGGAACTAAGTATGGAAATAGATTTAAATACAGATTTGATATGCTATGATATAAAAAATAAGACCCGCAGTATTATTATAAGACGTTTTTAAAGTAATTTACCAGATCCATAAAAAGATCACTATGGAAGCTATAAAAATAAAAGACCTTACAAAAAAGTATGGTAAAAATCTGATCCTAAAAAATATTGACCTTTCAATAAAAGAGGGTGAGTTTTACTGTCTGATGGGCCCAAATGGTTCGGGTAAGACCACTCTTGCGGCTATACTTGCATCCATACGGGAAAAATCAGGAGGTGAGGTTTTAATATACGGGACCCCTCCAGCACAGGCGCGGGAGCTGATCGGCTACATGCCACAGGAAAATTTTACCTCAGTATATCTGACCGGAAGGGAGAACCTAAACTATTTTGCAGGTCTTATGGGATATACAGGACCCAGTTAAAAATAATAACTTCAGATCTTTTAGAAAAAGTAGGGCTGACAGATGATGCAAATAAACTTGTATCAAAATATTCTGGCGGGATGAAAAAAAGGCTTGAGCTTGCGACCATTTTATTCAGCGGGATCAAAGTATTGATACTGGACGAACCCACTACAGGACTTGACCCTACCGCAAGGCGGAATTTTTTTGACCTTGTCAAAAATACAATGAAGCACAATACCACTGTTTTCCTGATAACCCACATCGGCACCGATGCTGAAATAGCAGACAGGATAGGCCTTATCGATAAGGGAGTCATAGTCGCGGAGGGTACTCCTGATGAGCTTAAGAGAAATAATAACCTGAAGAATGCGCTGACAATTGAAACTGAAGTAAAAGATGAAAAGATAAAAAAGGCTCTCTGCGGTTTCAAAGATATAAGTGATATAATCGAGACTGATCTTGGATATAAGATCTCCTCAGATGATATAGCAGAAGACATACCGGAAATAATAAGGAAGCTCGACAGTATGGGTTATAAAGTGACAAGGCTTGAAAGCACGACTTCGACCCTTGATGATGTGTTCTTCAAACTGACCGGCCGTTCTGTTAAAGACTGAGCCATTTTGCATTTACAGTGAGGTAAATATGAGACAGATAAATGCTGTTTTTATAAAGACAATAAAGGAATTATATCGTAACAAGATAACAGTGTTCTGGACAATAGTCTGGCCCATAATATTTTTATTTCTCGGGATATTTCTATTTTACAGGGCTGATCCCCAATCAGGCCAGGGTAGTTTCAGGGCCGGGATCACCATATCCATGGTAGTCTTTTCACTGATGCTTTCCGGTTTTTCTACTCTACCCGGTCTTATCGCACAGGACAGGGCCCATGGTCTGTTTTTAAAACTGCGTTCAATGCCCGTCAAGCAATGGAGGGACATCCTGGGAAGGATATTCGGGGTTCTTTTTTATGTCCTCATCTCTGCAATCCTTATCGGCATCATCGGGGTAATACTTGGTGCAAGATTTAATTTTACCGTTTCAAATTCTCTTATATCCCTGGCTTTTTTAATACTCGCTACATTAAGTGCAACAGGGGCAGGGATAATCATAGGTACATTTATAAAGAATATAAACGGCGCCATTATGACAGGAGTAGGTATTTCTGTTGTGTCCATGTCTCTTGCGGGGGTCACGTTTCCATATGCTTTCCTGCCAGGTGCACTTCAGGTTTTTTCAAGGTATTATCCCTTCTCGTCTGCAAATGCAATAATATCATCGATGCTTTCTACAAAAGACTTTGTCGGCTATGACCCTATGGGTTCGTTCCAGGTGATCTTTACCATAGTAATATCTATAGTCATTTTTGTGGTCAGTCTTATACTGTATTCTAAATTCTGCTGGCGCTCCGACTGACAATCTTCGGAGACGGTTATTTATTTGCTATTTTGGTCACTTTAAGTATTTCTTCTATCATCTCAGTTTTTTTATCATCCTTATTGGATTGCATAGCTTCTGAAAAACAGTGCTTAAGGTGATTTTCCATCAGTATCAGGTGTGCAGAACGCAGTAATCCGATAACTGCCAGGTTCTGCTGCATGATATCAATACAGTATGCGTCTTCTTCGATCATACTTGTTATTTTCTCGATGTGCGATCTTGCTTTTTTAAAATTCAGTAATGTGTCTTTTTTACTTTTTACTTTTTGCATTATCTTCCTTAAATAAAATATTATTAAAATACCGGTCCGATAAAACCCATTGACGCAAGGGCATTAATAAAATTAAATACTGCAAAGAAAAGGACTATAAAGCCAGCAGCCTTGAAAAACACTCCTGAAGATGAGGACCTGGAAAACCGCACACTTGTAAAAGATATGATCCCGAGAACCGGTAATGTCCCGAGTGCAAATACAAGCATTAAAAGCCCGCCGTTTAAGAAACTTCCCGAAGTCATCGAAGTCAGCTGTATCGATTGTGTAAAACCGCATGGCAGAAAGAAAGTGATCATACCCAGGATAACTGGAGTAAACCTGTTTTGAATGTTTTCATTCATCATCGTCTTTCGCATAAATATCTTGGGCATCCTGATATGAAATCTGTGAAGGAATGGAAAGATATCAAGGAGATTCATACCCAGGATCAGCATTACCAGAAACAAAATGATGCTTATTACAAAATATGTCATCTGGTTTATTGCAAAGATCGAACCGACCAATCCAAGGACACCGCCAAGTATAAAAAAGCTGACTATCCTTGCACCATGGAAAAAGATCAAAGGTTTCACCTTTTCATTGGTCATTGCATAGCTTGAAGATATAGAAAGAACAAGACCTCCCACCAGGGCCATACAGGAAGAAAGTGAGGCGATAATACCTATAAGGAAAGTTACCGCCAGGGTGAGTTCGTTTACCTTAAGAAGTCTTGTAATGCCAAATTTCTGCAAAAGGATAAATGCTGCTGCTACTACTCCTGCAGCAATAGCGCCTTTTAAGAGGTCCGTCCATTTTATTGAGTGTTTTTTCTGGATCGCTGAGATACTGTATCCATCTGCTTCGATTATATTATTGACTCCTGAAATAAGCTCTTCCTCAGTGGTATCGTCCCCAATCTCAAAATATATTTTTTTCCTGGTCAATCTTACATCGGCATTTTTAATTATAGAATATTTTGAAAGTTTCTTTTCTATGACCAGTTCACAGGCTGGACAATGCATGCCGCTGACAAAATACTCGCACTTTGTCCCTTTTTTGATCTCTTCTTTTTCCATTTTTACCTTTACTGCTCCTGTGCTGTTAAAGCCTTGTAAATTTGAGCCTTAATGAATTGGCCACTACCGAAACGCTTGAAAAAGCCATTGCGAGCCCAGCAAAAACAGGATTTAAAAAAATACCCCATATCGGGTAAAAAAGTCCTGCTGCCAGGGGTATCCCGATTATATTATAGATGAAGGCCCAAAAAAGGTTCTGCCTGATAGTACGCATTGTCTGCTTTGACAGCCTTATCGCCTGGGGTATCTTCGCAATATCTCCTGCAAGCAGTGTAATGTCTGCGGATTCTATTGCTATGTCTGTACCTGTACCCATTGCAATGCCAACATCAGACTGGGCAAGTGCAGGTGCATCGTTTACGCCGTCTCCTGCCATGGCCACTTTGGCACCCAGCTCCTGCAACTCTTTTACTTTAAGGGCCTTGTCCTGGGGAAGAACTTCGGCAAATACCCCATCAATACCTACCTGTTTTGCTATATATTCTGCAGTATTCTTATTATCACCTGAAAGCATTACGACTTTTATCCCAAGCTTATGCAGTCGTTCGACTACTTCCCTGCTATTATCCTTTAATGTATCAGCAATACCGATGATAGCTATTATGTTTTTGCCCTCTGAAAAGAGTATAGGAGTCTTTCCCTGGAGAGTAAGTTTTTCTACAATATTGGAATCAAAAGATATCGCAAGTTCATCCATCAATTTTATATTGCCGGCATAATATGTGATACCATTAAGATCTCCCCTTACACCTTTGCCTTCAATATTTGTAAAATTATCTATTTCGACAAGATCTATGCCTGCATCAGAGGCTTTTTCTACAATTGCTTCAGCAAGAGGATGTTCGGAGTTTTTTTCAAGTGAAGCTATTATCTTTAAAGTCTGCGCCTCATCAGGCTTTTGATGAGTTTGTCCACTGGAAAGAATAAAATCCGTTACTTCGGGTTTTCCTTTAGTAATAGTCCCTGTCTTGTCTATTACCAGGGTATCTATTGTATGAAGTTTTTCAAGGCTTTCAGCATTCTTGATAAGAATACCGTTCTGTGCACCTTTACCGACCCCCACAATTATAGCAGTTGGTGTCGCAAGACCCAGAGCGCATGGGCATGCAATTACAAGGACACCCACGAAGCTAAGGAGTCCAAACCTGAACGCCTCATTTAAGGGCATAAACCGGCTTCCAACAGCCAGCCAGATTATTAAAGTGAGCACTGCTATTCCAAGAACTATAGGAACGAAGATCGCTGATACCCTGTCTGCAAGTCTCTGGATAGGGGCACGGGAACCCTGAGCTTCTTCTACCATCCTGATTATCTGTGCTAGGAGAGTATCCGAACCTATTTTTGTGGCCCTAAACCTGAAAGTACCCTGTTTGTTTATTGTGCCGCCGATGACCGGGTCGCCTATTGTCTTATCGACCGGTATTGATTCCCCGGTTACCATTGATTCATCGATTGATGTAAACCCACCGATAATGGTACCGTCAACAGGTATCTTTCCTCCGGGCTTTACAATTATAACATCATCAATTACAAGCTCCTCTACAGGTATTTCCATCTCCTGACCTTTTCTTTCAACGATCGCGGTTTTAGCCTGTAGATTTATAAGTTTTTCGATTGCCTCCCCGGTTCTTAGCTTTGACCGGGCTTCAAGATATTTGCCGAGGGAAATAAAACCAATAACGACTATTGTCACATCAAAATAACTCGCCTCTGGCAGATTGAGCGCTTCGCGAATAACCGGGAAAAGAAGAATAACAGCACTATAAGTATATGCTGAAAGTGTGCCTATTCCGACAAGTGTGTCCATGTTTGCAGCACCGTATCTAACAAAATTTAATATGCCCTTTAAAAATGGCTGCCCTATCCAGAATAGGACAACTGTCGATAGTATCAAAAGGATCGTTGAATAGAGCTGGTGAGGAATAAAAAACATAGTAACATTCTTATTTCCAGCTGCAGCGATCTCCCACATCATAAATGCAAACAAGATGATTGCTATAGGGAGGACAAACAATAATTTATTTCTCTGTTTCCGAAGCTCTGCAGCTTTCTCTGTTTTTGATCTTGCAGTATTTTCCTCAGAAACATCTCTTCTTGAAAGGGTTTTTTTCTCTGGCCCTGGAGGTACCGGACAACTTTGACTGTCAGAAACTATGCCGGTTTTTTCCAGAGAAAGCCCACTGAGTTGCTCTGAAACATTGTTGTCAGCAATGGAAGTCGCATCCATACTGTATCCAAATTTTTTTATTGCTTCATCCATGTCCTTCAAAGAAATAATGCCGGGATCAAATTCTACAGTCATTTTTTCTGTTGCAAAATTTACCCTTGCATCCTCAACGCCTGTAAGTTTCTTTATGACTTTTTCAATGGTCATGGCACAGCTTGCACATGTCATGCCCTTGAGCGATATATTCATTTTTTTTATTTCCATGCGGTCCCCCTGGTGGTGTTTGCAATAGACCAAATAGTATTGTTCCGGCTTGCTACCATAACCTAACCCACCTTTTCTATATCACACACTGAATACTTGGGCATTTCTTCAAAAGCTTTCTTAACATCACTGGTCACTTCATCCAGAGCCGTTTTATCTGTCAGTGCCATAGCTGTATTGGTGACTTTGTCTATTTCAATGTCTTTAAAACCATAATCCTCCATGGTAAGCTTAATCAGGTTTACACAACCATCACAATGTATACCCTGGATCTTAAATCTTATTTTCATCAGTTTCTCCTATTTCTTTACACTGTTATTTAAAATATATATAGAATCCATACATCCCCATACTGCAAACCCCCAAAATCCTGGTCCCGGCTTCAAATGAACCTATCTCAATATCAGTGTCCCCATTTATCGGAAGTGTGACGCCTATTCTAAGCTCTGGCATCCTGAAGGCCCTTTCACAACCATAAGCATTTTCGGACTTTATCCTGAGGACTGTAGGAGTACCTGCTTTTGCATCAATAGACCCTGGATAATATCCACCACTTTTTGCTACGACTTCTATTAGTTGCTTACCCTCCAGGTCTACAGCAGTCTCTCCTGAACTCTGGGAGTCCTGGTTTCCATTTGAGCTTTGGCTCTTCCCGCATGATGCCAGAAAAAAAGTGCTGATCAGTATCAGGAACAACACTCCAAAGCATAAAGATTTAAAAATATAATTATCTTTTTTGTTTTTCATCTTCTTAAATTTTCTTTCTTATAATTTGAACGATCAAATAAAATTCTTTATACCTATACCATAGGTATAGGTAAGAATAATATTACCAGCTTGTAAAATTGTCAATATTTTTTTAAATAGTCTTGGTGTAGATAATATTACAGAACAGAAATAGCTTTTTAAAACCAGAAAGACAGATTGACTTAGGATGCAATTTAATATATTATTAGAATATTATTATGTATTAATATATATATTAATTATATTTATTAATATTGTAAAGGAGCACTTAAAAATGAAAAAAAGAATTTTTATACTTTTTCTCATCATGGTTGTGACATTGTCCCTATCAGCATTTTCTTTTACTTCCTGCAGCCCAGTGGCCTCGGCTCAAGACACTATGGCAAAAGAAACAATACAGGAAAAAGAAACTGCTGAAGAGGAGACAACTGTTGAAGAAATAGCAGAAGACACTGTGGAAGAAGAAGTCATGGAAGAAGAAATGTCAGGTTATATTGATGTAACGCCTGAAGAAGCACAGAAATTGATAGACGATAATCCTGACCTGATCATTATAGATGTCTCTCCAAATTATGATAATGGCCATCTTCCGGGAGCTATCAATTATTATATTGGCGATGGTTCACTTGATAAGGCAATACCTACTCTTGACCCGGAAGCAAAATACCTGGTTTACTGCCACACAGACAGCGCATCTATACCAGGGGCACAGAAATTGGTCGATGCCGGATTTAAAAACGTATACAGGTTAGCCGGTAACTATTCTGCATGGGTAGACGCAGGATATCCCATAGAAAAGTAAATCATTATAGTTAGAATAAGGCTATCATCATATTTTAATAATTTATAAGGGCAGGCTTATTAAAAAACCTGCCCTTATAAATTTAATTTCCATATTAAGAAATCTTTATTTGTATTACTGTAAAAATTTAAAAAGCTCATAGACCATAAAGCCAGGCCAGACTATAGCTTTTAAAAAGCCAAGGACTCCACCCCAGAAAGTAGTAGCCTGCTGGATAAAAAATACTGCTGCTCCTATAAAAGCTGCAAAATATGCCCCTCCAATCATACCAGAACCAGTATGGTTTTTTGATTTTTCCTCAGACATTTTTACTCCTCCCCTTTTCTTAATATTTTATAATTTTATAATAAATCCATAAAAATGATATTAAATTTGATATTATCTTTTGATCAGGAGTAAAAATTCTGATGGGCTTAGTATTTTTATTCCCTTAAATGACTTTAGCCTTAGAAGATGTTTGTCGCCTGATGCGATAAAATCACATTTACCGGAAACCGCCGTTTCAAGTATCTTATCATCATCAGGATCATCTTCTATAAAAGTTATCTTTTCTCTAACTTCCACTATATTACAAAATTCCAGAATGCTTTCTAAAAATATTCCTACCTGGTCTACATTCCATTGAAATTTTTCCAGCAATTTATTTTTTATTTTAGTGATTATTTCTTTGCTTATACTTACTTCAATACTGCTGAACCTGCAAGTTTTTAAGACATCTTCGCATACCCGGCCAAGAACAGCGGCGGACATAAAAACATCTATATCAAGGACTACCCTCAACTGCACACCTATTTATCATGTAATATTTTTTCAATACCACTTTCGTCTCTTATTTTCATCTTCCTGGCAGTCTCATCGCCCCATTCCCTTATCTTTGCCCATCTTTTATTAGAATCATACTGCCTGAACGCTTCTCTTACCAGATCACTTTTCGTCCTGCTCTCTTCTTCAGCCGTAGTCTCGATCTTCCTGTATAATTCATCACTTAGCGATATATTTAAAATTTTTGTCGATCTTGCCATTTTGTTCCCCTTATATAAATAATGAGTAATACTTATTATTACTGAGGTTATAACAGCTCATATTTTATTTGCAATATATCAAAGGTCTTGAGTATATGTTCTGATGGTTTGTCCCATTTCATAATAATTGATCACCTAAATAATTTAACTCTTGCAGTAGTTATTTTGCATTTTGAATAAAGTATCCAGCATTTCTTTTCTTAAAGACGCAGGCTCAAGGACCTCTACATTTTCACCGAATCCCAGTATCCATATTTTTATTTCACTGAGTCCACTTATTTCATATTCAGCGGTCAGGCTCCCGTCTGCATTTCTGGAAAAGATCTGCGAAGGGTGCCATATGCATTCAGAAATAAAATCTGAGACTTCAGCACAAAATCTTAACCTGACTTTTTGCTTTTTGCCCTTTATTATGCCCCAGCTTCCCTCAAAATAACTCTCTATATCAAAATCTTCAGGGTACAAAAATCCATGCTCAAGTATCTCAACGTTTCTTATCCGGTCGACCCTAAAGGTCCTTATCTCTTTTCTTAAATGGCAAAATCCTATGAGGTACCAGATGCCGAAATAAAGCTTGAAAGCATAGGGATCGATTATCCTTACAGTGACTTTTTTACCATCCATACTATAGTATTTTATAAGTATCTGTTTTTTTGCTATTGATGCCTGATATACAGAACTGAATATCTCATCTATTTTTTCATAATCTATCTTGGAATCCAGCCCAAAATCGACATTTACATCAAAACCTGTTGTATTAAAAAGTGTCTTTAGGCTATCCGGAAGGGCGTTGAGTATTTTGTCACAGGCACTGTTTAAAAGCTCATAATATGGAGTGCCTTTCTGTGCCTTAAGTGAAGCACAAATAAGAAACAGTGTCAGGACCTCAGGTGTCTCAAGGGATATTGCCGGCATAAAGAAATCCGGCATTAATACAAAACCATTTCTATCAGAATAAATAGGGATCCCTGCAAGTTTTAGGCATTCTATATCACGGTATACCTGACGAACGGAGATCTCGATATCTGCTGCGATCTCCTTTGCCTTTACTCTTTTCTTTCTTGAAAAAATAAGCAGTATCCTGAGAAGACGCCAGATATTTGATATTTTCATCTCTCGCTGACCTTTCTACATTTATACAAAGATCTTTTATGAGATTATATCGTATTTTTATCAAATATTATATTTTGGATATCAGCTGGATAACTTATTTATTGCTATTGCTCTCTAACCAAACAATATGAAATCTCTTGTAGTGGTGTTGGGATTTACCTGTCTGGCAGAACAATGACTTCAGGGTCGTCATCTCTCGTAACGACGAGCCAGTCATCTTCCTGGACAGTAAAATCAGAAGAGATCTTATTAACAGGCATTTTAAGGTATTTACCTTTTGCTGTTGCAGCAATATCTCCATTTGGCAGCAGGATCTCACCAGTACCCTCAAAAAATCTTTTATTTTCATCGGTAAGGCGGGTCACGGCTTTTAACTCGACACCAAGAGGGATTGGTTTTTTAAACTTTATGCTGAATTCCAGAGTCACTCCCCAGTTCTGCTCTTTTTCCCCGAGGTTAATATTACGTCCTATTGCTTCATCGAGTATTGCTGCAGCAATGCCTCCATGCAACCGTCCAGGATAACCCTGATGCAAATCTGATGGTTTAAATAGGGTGATGAGTTCATTCTTGTCTGTCTCATAAAAAGATGCTTTGAGGCCAAATTCATTTTTCATCCCGCAGATGAGGCACATCTTTGAATTTTCCTGCTTTGCAGTGACCTTATATTCCATAAAATCCTTATTTGCTTTTCCCTCTCGCGCTTATGGGCCAAACCGCCTCTAAATAATTATTTCTGACACAGTAATAATAATCGTGCAGATTTACTGTCGAACAGCTATGGCTTGGGATGTATTCTATTTTCTGGCGATATTTGAATTCATCTTGTTCATCAGTGATATTACCGTGTTCTTCATTTAAAACCAGTGTTGCTTCGGGATGACCCTTGATCACGCTTGCTCCCCCATCAGGAGCACATACTTTTAAACCAGCATCTGTGACGGCAAAACCGGGTCTTTTATGGATTACCTGTGAATAAACAGTCAGGGCATTTCCAAAGGGAAGTCCGACCCTGTTATAGTCTGTGTCCATAAACACATAAGATCCTGCCTGTATCTCGGTCCAAATCGTATTGTTTCCTGTTATTGCATAAGTACCTGTACCCGCACCACTTATTTCATTCACTTTGAAGCCTTCTTTTTCAAGATATTCTTTTATGGAAGTGATCTTTTTTATCACTTCCTGGACACCATCAAATCTTATATGATATTCAGGTGTATGGACCAGGTGACCTTCATAAGCCTGGATACCTTCAAAAACAAGTCCGTCTGAAGAAGATATTGCTTTCGCAAGCTTCAGGACTTCTTCTGCAGTATTTACACCACATCTTTTCATTCCTACATCTACTTCTACAAGAACATATATTGTGGAACCTACCAGAGAAGCGGCTTTTGACAGCTCTCTCACATTCTCTTCATTGTCAACAAGAACTGTTATCTTGGATTCCCCGTGTGCCAGCCCTGCCAGCCTGAAGATCTTGTCCGGGTCTACTATCTGATTGGCAATAAGCACGTCCTTTATACCGGAATTGACCAGGATCTCAGCTTCACCAAGTTTAGCGCAGCAGATCCCTTTGGCACCTGAATTTATTATTTTATGCGCTATTGCAGGACATTTAAATGTCTTGAAATGCGGTTTCAGTTTTGCTTTTTTGTCCTTAAAAAACTCTGCCATGGTCCTTATGTTTTTTTCCAGGATATCAAGGTCTATCAACAGGCACGGAGTTTCTATTTGTTCTTTGGTTATCATTTTTTGATACCTCGCTTTGATTTATTATATAAATTCTTAACTTTTATTACTGTGCCATTGTATCGCCGCCGGTAGCCAGGAGGTGTTCACCCGTGATAAAATTTGACATTTCACTTGCAAAAAACAGTGCTACATCTGCAATATCACTGGAGTAGCCGAGACGTCCGATAGCAGTGTTGTCCGTATCTGCCTGTAACCTGCCTTTGCCTACTCCATCAGTTTCTGCATAATTTGTATATCCTCCTGTATCTACTATGCAACCGGGGCAGATGGCATTGCAATAGATACCATCTCTGCCAAATTCTTTTGCAATACATCTGGTAAGTCCTATTATTGCAGATTTTGTGGAACAATATGCAGTCGCCTGTGCCGGCAGTGCAGCCACTCCAGAGTCTGATGAAAGGTTTATTATCCTGCCTCCACCCTGGCCCAACATGACTCTTATGACTGCCTGGGAAAAAAGAAACATACCCTTCACATTAATATCAAAATGGCTGTCCCAGAAATCCTCACTCATCTCAAGAAAAGGAGCATACTCCTGGATCGCTGCATTATTTACAAGTATATCGATCCTTGAATATTTTTTAACGACTTTATCTACAAGATCATCAATATCACTTTTTTTCGAGACATCACATGGTATTGCCCATACTTCATTATCGGACGATTTTCTGATCTCCTCTGCAACTTCATTTAACCTGTCAACACCTCTTGCACAGATCACTACTTTGGCGCCATGTTCTGAAAATGATTTTGCGATCCCTTTGCCTATTCCCAATGATGCACCCGTAATGATCGCAACTTTGTCTTTTAATGAAATATCCATATTTTGGTCTCCTTTTTGCTTTTTTTCTTTTTTAAAAAACCGGTTTTATACGATAAAATTATGTATTAACCGGCATTATTACTTAACTTAGATGATTAGTTAATTGCAATATTAACAATAATTTTTACTGTAATGATGTTATTGATCAAATCCCGGTTTTTGACTTGTATTATATCTTTATTGCATAATTAAGGATCATTTCCTGGTCAGCCTTATCCCCATCAAGCTCAGCGGTTATTTTACCCTCACACATGACAAGTATGCGGTTGCATATTCCAATGACTTCCGGCAGTTCTGAAGATACAATGATTATTGCCTTTCCCTGCTCTGCAAGACCGACTATTATCCTGTATATCTCCTGCTTTGCACCGACATCTATTCCTCGGGTCGGCTCATCAAATATCAGAAGATCGCTATCGATGTAAAGCCATTTTGAGATGATGCATTTCTGCTGGTTCCCACCCGAAAGTGAGGTTATTGTAGTATTGGCACCAGGTGTCACAATACGGAGCAGCTTTATATATTCATTTGCTGCCTTATCTTCAAGCCTATTATTTAAAAAAGTGTTTTTTATTATCTTTTCAATTCCCACAAGAGTAATATTATTTGCTACCGAAAAATCTGGAATATAACCCTCTACTTTTCGTTCTTCAGGGACCAGTCCTACTCTTAATTTGATCCTTTTTACTATATTTCCGGCTTCTACTCTGCTACCTTTTATATATATCTCACCACTGTCGAATGAATCAGCACCGAATACCGCCCTGACCAGCTCGGTCCTTCCTGCACCGACAAGTCCCGTTATTCCAAGGACTTCTCCTTCTCTCGCAATAAAACTAATACCACTTAGATTACGTTCCTTGCTGTTTAGATTTTTTACCTCAAGTATTGTATCGCCAAAGGCTTTACTTTTTGGAGGATAGATATCTACTATCTGTCTTCCAGTCATATGCTTTATAAGGCTCGCCCTGTCCATGTTTTTTACATCATCGGTAATAATAGTCTTACCATCCCGTAGCACTGTTACTCTATCTGCAATCTTAAAGATCTCTTCTATCCTGTGAGAAATATAGATTACTGTTATACCTTTCTCCTGCATATTTTTGATGAGACCAAACATTATTTCTATCTCAGTTTCGGTAAGTGCTGCAGAAGGTTCATCAAGAATGAGCAGGCTTAAGTTTCTCTGCAGTGCCTTGCATATTTCAACGACCTGTTTTTTTGCAACACTTAATTCGCTAATGATCGCGTTTGGATCCACATCAACTCCCATAGAATTGACTGCTTTTACCGCTTCTTTCCTCATCTCCTGCCAGTTGACATTTCTTCCAATAATCGATCTTTTAATAAGCGGTTTGCCAAGGAAAATATTTTCTGCAACTGTCAAAGTCTCCACCATCTTAAAATCCTGGTGCACTGAGCTTATGCCTTTTTCAATACACTCATGTGGTGTCGGGTTGACCAGCTCTTTTCCGTTGTATTTTACTGTCCCGGTATCCTGCTTATATATTCCAGATACTACTCTTATAAGGGTAGTCTTCCCTGCTCCGTTTTCACCGACAAGGGCGTGTACCTCACCTTTTTTTATCTTTAGATTTATATCATCAAGTGCTCTTACTCCGGGGAAAGATTTGGAAATATTTTGAAGCTCCAATATATACTCGTTCATTATGTGACTTCCTCCGATTGTTTAAGTTTCCCTGTTCCTATAGACATCAAGTGCGATAGCGAATATAAAAATAACACCTTTTGCGACCTGCTGGATATATGCATCCGTACCGAGCAGTGTCATCCCGTTTGAGAGTATGGTCATAAACAAAGCTCCGAAAAGTACTCCGAGAAGCTTTCCTTTACCACCGGTAAAACTGACCCCTCCGATGACAACAGCTATAATAGAGTCAAATAGAAGGTCGCCTTCACCAGCATTTGGCTGGCCCGAGTCCAGTCTGCCTGCCAGTATGATACCTGCTATTGCACAGAGAACACCGCAAATGACAAGTGCCAGTACTTTATATCTTTTTACATTAATACCGCTTAGATATGCAGCATCAGTATTTCCGCCTATTGCGTATAAAAAACGACCCGATCTTTTCCGTTCGGCAAAGATTATAAGTACAATATATAAGAGAAACATTATAATAACCGGTACCGGGATGCCGATTATCCACCCCCGCCCGGGGTAGTTAAACCATTTTTCGAATCCAAAAATAGGCTGTGCCCCAGTAGCTACATATATAGCTCCCCGCACCACAAGCATCATGCCAAGTGTGGCTATAAAAGGCGTTAATCTTAAATAAGCGATCAGGGACCCATTTATTACCCCAACAGCAAGACCTACAAGTAGTGCTCCGAGTATTGCCACAGGCATAAACTCTGTTCCGCCTATTTTAAATATGGCCGCATAAGTAATCCCTGCCAGCGCCACAGTAGAACCGACAGATAGATCGATAAGGCCCGTTACTATGGCAAAAAACTGCCCAGCTGCAACGATCCCGACTACTGAGACCTGTCTTAAGATATTAATGATATTATTAGATCCCAGAAAAACATTTGACCCTAAAACCAATCTGGTGACAAGCCACAAAATAAGTATAAGGCCGATTACCACATAAACTATTGCAAAGTTTTTGCTTGAATCTTTTACAAAATTTTTAAATTTAAGTGATCTTTCCTCCCCGGCCACTGAATCCTCCTCTTAGTTATTGTTGGTAAGATCTTAGAGAATATATAATCATTTAATAATACTACTTTGATCCCCTTAACTGGCCAGATACCAGTAATACTAAATCCAGGGACACTATCTCCTAAACATATGAAAATTAAAAAAAATTATAAATTGAATTATCTGATTATTTAGAAATATTGGGAGATATGATTAATCTCCCAATATTTCTGATTCTTAGCTATATATCTGCCTAACTTTAATAGAAATCACTCATACCAAAAACTAAACAACAAAATATAGCTTGTACACATTATTTTACTGGAACCAGCTGGCTCTATACTCGTCAATATTATCTTTAGTGAGTAACACCATCTCTACAGTCTCAATTTCATTGAGTGGTGTACCTTTAAGCAGGTAATCAGCCATAATCGTAACAGACTTTTCAGCTATTGGTACCGATGGTCCGGTTGCATAAGCTTTCATATAAGCCGGGTCATTAACCATAGCATCGTAGAATTCTGCACCCCAGCCTTCGGTCCAGACTCCGACTTTATCAGGATCGGCACCTATGGTAGCAAGAGCAGCAGCTGCGCCCATTCCCATTTCAGTATTACCGCCTAGTATAACTGCTATATCAGGATTGGCTGTCAGGACCTGCAGGGTAGTATCAAGTGCTAATGCTCTTTCACCACTGCAATCCTGTTCATCGACTATAACTGCATTTGGAGCAAATTCTGCAAGACCGTCCTTGAAACCCTGTACTCTGTCTTTAAGAACGCTGTTGCTAAGGTCAACTAGAAGAAATACTTTGCCTGCTCCACCATAATTATCATCAAGAAACTTTGCTGCTGATTCTGCAAGCATAGTTCCAAAACCATACTGATCCAGCTGTACCCAGCAGCTAATATTGGTCCTGTCGTTTATTGCAGACTCAATATTTATTACAGGTATGCCCTTGGAGGCTGCTTCAGCAACTACACTCTGTGAAGCTTCAGGCTCTACTGGAGCATAAATTATACCGTCTGCTCCCATACCGATCCATGCTTCTAATTGTCCTACTTGCTTGGCTGCATCACCATCAGCGTCACCAACGTTTATTTCAACGCCTACTTTAGCTGCTGTTGCTTCTGCAGCAGTTTTCATATCTTTCCACCATTGATCCTGGTAGAAATACATACCAAAGCCTACAAGAGGAGCTTTTTCCTCTGCGGCTGCTTTTTGTCCACACCCTGTAATTGCAAACGATGCAACTAGAGTGATCACTACAAAAAGACCGATTATAACTGCAAATTTCTTATTCATCTTTCACCTCTCTTAAATCAATTGTCTGGTTTATAAATATTATTTATCCTTGATTTTTACTCTCTATAAAATACCTCCCTTCATAAAACCTGGATGTATTCTAAATAATAATTTCTAATTTGATTGGTCTCTTGCCATTAACTTTTTAGGTATATACAAACGTTTCCAATTTTGTGGAATCGTTTTTAAATTTTAATTTTAATTAAATAATTTGTCAATCAATTATTACATTTAAACAGGTTTATGGAAACTGTAAAACAGTCAATCCACCATCTAGCACTACTACTTCCCCATGAATAAAATCCGCCTTATCTGAAGCCAGGAAAACTGCCAGGTTTGCGCAGTCTTCCACGCTCCCGAATCTATGGAGCGGTGTCTTTGATATGACCTTATCCACGATCTCTTTATTATCAAAAAAACCCCCCTCGTCTATGTTAGTACCTGAAACAACGCCCGGTGCTATGGCATTTACATTAATTCCATAATCGCCAAGATCGCTTGCCATTGTCTTTGTCATGGCAACCAGCCCACCTTTGGAGGAATCATACGACACACGCTTTTTTTCTGCCTGGAAACCGTTTACTGATGTAATGATAATTATTTTACCTTTTATATTATTTTTCACCATTTTTTTTGCAACAGCCTGGCAACACAGAAAGGCTCCCTTTAGGTTAACATTTATGGTCCTGTCCCATTCCTTTTCTTCGATGTCCAGGAAAAAAGTGGCCGGTGCTATACCTGCATTATTTACAAGGATGTCTATCTTCCCAAATTTCTGCCATCCTGTGTTTACAAGATGATCCACTTCCTGTTTTATAGATACATCTGCATCTACAGCAATAGCTGTACCACCGTTCTTTTCTATAATACTGACTACTTCTTCAGCATCCTTTTCATTCCTGAGATGGTCTATGATTATCTTTGCACCTTCTTTTGCCATGCTTATTGCGATTTCTTTTCCAATACCACAGGAACTACCGGTTACTAAAGCAACTTTGTCCTTTAACAGCATAAATCACTCCTTCTAAATATCTTTTTTATTCTTTTAAAATGGGCTCCTTTAATGCCTTTAATTCATTTACCCTGCTAATAATACCATTAAACGGTGCATTTTTTAAAACATCAATATCATTTTTTGCTTCGTTTAATATCTTTTTCATTATTTCTATAAAGTCATCAAGCCTGTCCATATTTTCAGTCTCAGTTGGTTCTATCATCAAAGCCTCTTCAACGATTGCCGGGAAATATATAGTTGGTGGATATATCCCGTAATCTATTATCCTTTTGGAGATATTTAAAGCATTGGCACCTGAATCTTTCAGATCCTTTGCAGATATGACAAATTCATGCATTGTGTTATTTGGATATGGAATATCAAAATAATCCTTTAGCTTACTCTTGAGATAGCTGGCATTCAATACTGAATCTTCAGCAATGGTCTTTACCTGGTTACCCACAGAAAGCAGGTAACAGTATGCTTTTAAGATAACAGAAAAATTTCCATAAAAAGTCTTTAATCTTCCTATGCTGTTTTTTATATCATAATCAAGATAATAGTCCTGCCCCCTTTTACCGATTACAGGTAAAGGAAGATAATCCTGTAATGCTTTACTCACAAGGATAGGTCCGGAACCGGGACCTCCTCCGCCATGAGGTGTGGAGAAAGTCTTATGAAGGTTTACATGCACTATATCAAAACCCATATCTCCTGGCCGGACTTTTCCGATGATTGCGTTCAGGTTTGCCCCGTCATAATAAAGGAGGCTCCCGTTTTTATGCATAAGGTCCGAGACCTCCAGTATCCCACTTTCAAATATGCCGAGGGTATTTGGATTTGTTATCATGATAAGGGCTATTACATCCTGCTCTTTTTGAATGATGGATCTTAATTCCTTAATATTAATGGTGCCAGTTGTTTTGTCAGAACTCATCTCGACCACTTCAAATCCTGCAATGCTTGCAGAAGCAAAATTAGTTCCATGGGAAGAATCAGGTATTATGACTTTATTTCTTTTTTGTTTTTCCCCTTTACAATCAAAATATTTCTTTGCAATAAGAAGGCCGCACAATTCACCATGAGCTCCGGCCGAGGGCTGCAATGTCACCGCACCAAGACCTGTGATCTTCTTTAAAAGCTCCCCTGATTCAAAAAGGACCTTGAGGCTTCCCTGCACATCCTCCTGTCTCTGAAAAGGATGAATATCGGTAAAACAATCCAGGTTTGATATTTCTTCGTTTATCTTCGGATTATATTTCATTGTGCAGGAACCAAGCGGGTATATGCCATTGTCTATACCATAGTTTCTTAACGAGAGTGCAGTAAAATGCCTTATTACTTCATTTTCACTTAACTCCGGAATACCGACCTCATCTTTTCTTATAAGTTCATCTGGTATCATCTCAGATAGTTCGCGCTCTTCAACACCAGGATCATCTATGTTAAAATTATTACTGCTCTTATTTGATTTTTGAAAAATCGTCTGCATCTTTTTCTTTCACTTCAGTATTTAATAAACCTATAAACTCCTTAATACCTCAATATACTTATCTATGCTCCTGACAGAATTCATCTCTGTGACCGAGACCAGCATACAGTCCCTTAGTTCAGGATAATAATCTCCAAGATATATTCCCGGGAGTATATCGTTTTTGACAAGTGTATTCATGGCCTTGATCAAATCATTGTCCGCCGAAAGGACAAATTCATTAAAAAATTTTGAGCCAAATCTTAATTTAAACCCTTCAAGAGAGCTGATCTTATCTGAAAAATAATGTGACCTCTGGAGGCAGGTGCTGGCGATATCATGAAGGCCCTTTTCCCCTATCATAGATAAATAAACTACTGCAGCAAGAGCATTCAGGCTATGGTTGGTGCAGATATTGCTGGTGGCCTTGTATTTCCTGATATGTTGTTCCCTTGTCTGGAAGGTCAGTACATACGCTTTGTTGCCACCCGCATCTACAGTCTGGCCCACTATCCTCCCGGGTATCTGTCTTAAGTACTGCTGCCTGGCAGCAAAAAAACCAAGGTATGGCCCGCCAAACGAAAGGCTAGTGCCAAAGACCTGGCCCTCACCGACAACTATATCGGCGCCATAATCAGAAGGCCTGTTTAGAAGTCCGAGAGAAACGGGGTTAATCACTACGATAAAAATGCAACTGGGATATTTTTTTAAAGCTTCCTTTAACCTGTAAACATCTTCAAAACAGCCAAAAAAATTCGGGTTTTGCACGACTACTGAGCTTACTGTATCGTCCAGTTTCTGGATAATCTGGTCCATATCGGTCCTGCCGTCCATAAAACCGATATCTTCTAATATCAGATCCTGCCCTGAGCAGTAAGTCTTACAAACTTCCCTGTACTGTGGATTGACAGTTTCTGGCATCAGGACTTTTTTATTTCCATTTATCCTGTTTGCCATAAATATTGCTTCTGCAAGTGCGCTTGCTCCATCATACATAGATGCATTGGAGACACCCATCCCAGTTAATCTGCATATGAGTGACTGAAATTCAAATATATACTGTAGAGTACCCTGTGAAAGTTCTGCCTGGTATGGTGTATATGCCGTGTAAAACTGGCTGATACCAAGCACTGACCGGATGGCACTTGGAATATAATGGTTATAAGCCCCTCCCCCTAAAAAAGAGGAATAAGTATTTAGCGGTCTGTTTTTTTTGCCTATGCCAGTCAATTCTTCTTTTAGCCTTCTTTCACTCAGGGGTTCATCCAGGTCGATCCTTGGATCACGTATTTTTTCAGGGATAGCCTGAAATAACTCTTCGATGCTTTTAAGCCCGATAGCTTTAAGCATTTCTTTTCTGTCTTTTTCAGAATGTACAAAATAGGTCATTTTATTTATTTACTGGTCATTTACAAAATTTTTAAACTCTTCCTGGTCCATCAGGCTTTCCATCTCAGATGCATCACTTAACTCTATTTTAAATATCCAGCCTTCCCCAAGAGGGTCCTCAGATATCAGTTCCGGTCTTTCTGCCAGGAGTTCATTAATTGCCGTTATTTTACCACTGATCGGAGTATAAATATCACTTGCGGCCTTTACTGATTCAATCACACCAACTTCATCGTCTTTCTTTACTATCTTTCCGATCTCAGGAAGATCCACAAGATATATATCCCCAAGTTTATCGGAAGCTTCCTTCGATATACCTACAGTACCTTTTGTATCTTTTATAATTATATATTCGTAAGTCTCAGAAAATCTTATGTCTTCAGTCAATCTTAGTCTCCTTTCAGATCAGATTATGTAGTTTTTCCATGATCTGCGCAAAATCTTTTTCCTCAAAACAATACCTCATATCCAGGAAGCCCCGCCTGAACTTTTTAACTTTTTGCCCTACAGCACTCATGTTTACAATCACCTCATATATTAATTGCGCAAGTTCCTTAAAATCATCTTGCTCCATACCGAACCTTGTCATCTCGCCCACACCCATCCTGATGGACCCTGATGCCGTAAAGCCTTCATCTGATGGTGATGCCTGGTAATTTACAATAATATTATTCTCCTCCAGCAATTTTGCGATCTCTGGTCCTCTTGAATATCCGACATTTATTATCACCTGGTGCGTTTCAGTAAAAGATACTGCCGGGTCTCCAGCAACATCAATTCCCAGTTCACTTAATGCCCGGGCAAATGATTTTGCACTTGATATTACTTTTTGCTGATATAAATCTTTAAAATAATTCATCTCATAAGCTGCCATCAGTAGCCCCAGGAGAGTACCGAGATGGTGATTGCTAACACTACCAGGAAATGCCCTGCGCTCGATCGCTTCCCATAACTCATATTTCGCTTCTGGCCTTTTATAGTCTGAAGCGACCAGCCCCCTCTGGGAACCAAAGAATGTCTTATGTGTTGAACCTGTAACGATATCTGCACCTTCACTGAATGGTCTCTGGAAATAGGGGCCGGCCAGGCCAAGTACATGCGCCATATCATAAAGTATAAGAGAATCTATATCCAGTCCGGATATTATTGATCTAATCTCACTGAGGGGTTCTCTATAGAGCATAGCGCTTTTGCCAAAGATGATCAATCCTGGCCTGTATTCTTCGATTATTTTACTGCAGGCGACAAGGTCTATCCTGTAAGGATCTTCCTTTAAAACAGGAAAATCTATTACCGCGGGCCTGTCTGTTTTAGTGTCAATAGCCACAAAATCTTTTAGAGCTCCCATCGGTTGTGCACTCAGGTGGCCGCCCTTTATTATATGATGATTTAATATATAGCCCAATCTCTGAGGTTCGCCTTTTTTATAGGCCCTGTTTAAATATTCTACAAGGGCGCTGAATACAATCGAATTTGCCATCTGCCCCGATACGGGCCTTGGTTCGACTTCCCGGCATCCAAGATAGGCAGATAACTCCCTCTTCAGAAGCTGTTCTATCTCAGCAATAAAACCGGTTCCCTGATAGTAGAATACTTCGCTTTCATAGAATGCTTTGACCTTTTTATGCTCAGCATATCTTCCTGCAGGGTCCATCACTGAAAGCATCCTTACCATTTTTGAAGGTGTCTGTTCGGATGGAATGAGATTGATACATTCCGTCTGCCTCCATGTGGAGTTGCTATATGTCTTTTCCAGAAGCAGTTCGACACTTGAAAATATGGTATCTTTATCGTTGTCAGGGACAGGTATATCTTTTTCCTTATCGTGGGCCTTCTTTTTTTCAAAGATTATCGGATATGAAAATGGCGGAGCCTCACTTCTTAAATGGTAGGGCATGATAACAGCTTTTAGTTTTTTACCCCTGACATCAATTTCTATAATATCTTCTTCCCAGATCTTACTATCAATTAGTGCAAGACCGATCGATCTGGTGCCCTTGACTTCGGTTGATCTTGTGTCAAGTCCTCCATCTTCTGTTTCCCAATAGGGTACGGCCGTTCCACTTGTCACATATCCAACCTGCTTTTCTTTAAAATATACTTTATCCCCATGACGCGCTATTCCCTTATCAAGGACCACAAACGGCATTATCCTTTTAGGGAGGTCCTCTATCGATGAAAAATCCCTGTCCAGTATTTTCCTAAAGGCATTAAATTGTTTTAACAGGCTTTCTTTTCCCACAAACTCTCCCTTTGAAGGTGAAAAACTTACTGCAACAGTTGCAAGAGCTGAAGCAAAAATAGGAATGTTTTTACCTTCCGGATCCAGACCCTGTTCATGTCCATATAAAGGCAGGCATGCTTCCAGCCTTAACGTATCCCTTGCACCCAGACCAGCTGGAACCGCACCATTTTCAACAAGTGCATCCCATACTGTGAGCGCATCTTTTTTATTTATAAAAAGTTCAAAACAAAGAGGTTCTCCGGTGTAACCTGTCCTTGACATTAAAATGGGTTCATTATCCTTTTTTACTATGCTCAGGTTATTTCTTATGGGCTCTGGCAGATATCCGTTTTTTATGACTTTCTTTAATATCTTTTTTGAAAGTGGACCCTGTAATCCAAGCATTGCCATATCATCGGTCTTATCTCTGATACTGACATCTTTAAACATTGAAGCCTGGGATTTCAAATACTCGAGGTCTTTTGAACTGTTTGCGGCATTTACCACAAGCAAAAAAGCATCTTTAAAAAACCTGTAAAGGTATGCATCATCAACAGCAAAACCGTCACAATCCTGGATTATAGTATACTGGCTCTCGAGTTCCCTCAGGGACTGGGCATTATTTGTCAAAATATGCTGCAAAAACTTTATGCGGTCCTGCCCCATTATGGCAAAACGTCCCATGTGGGAGACATCAAAAATGCCAGCTTTTTTCCGGGTCAAAAGATGTTCGTTTACTATTCCAGTCTGATAAAAAAGGGGCATCATCCAATTCGAGAATTCTACCATATGAGCTTTAAGACTGATGTGCCTATCATAAAATATTGTACGTTTTACTGTCTTTTTGTTCATCTTCACATCATCGATTTCTACCTTAAATGGCCAAAAAAGAAGACAGGGCCATATTTTTCAATATGACCCTGTCCTTAAACCTGAGAGATTTTATCCCCTTCGGTAGCTAAAAAATAGCTTCTCCAGGATCTTATTTAAACTATAATCCTTTTGCCTGAGAGTTTAAGCCCCTTCGGCTCTCCAAATAAATGGAGTATCTCTTATAGCCTAAAAGTATACTTATATGTCATGTTTTATATCATATGGGGAGTTTAATTGCAAATCACTCTTTTGAGGTCTTTATTTTGATATTTCAATGCTTACATTTTTTGCCAACGCGAGATTTGCTGCAGCCTGCATTGACTTAAAGATAGCGCATGGTACAACACAGCCGGCGCAGTTGCTTTTTTGCATTTTTCTGGTAAGAGTTAATATCTCTCCATCAAAACCCTGCCTTATCTCATTATATGCATCGACATCCGGGATAATTTTTGCAAGTTCTTCAATATTTTTGCAATCCGTTTTTATATTAAAAGAAACATGCTGGAAATCTTCTGATGATGCTTCGATATCGGTAGTGAAACCGCACACCCCTGCGTTTACTTTTGTTTTGATCATTTTTATCCCCTTAAGAAGCTATTTTAATTTTAAGAATATTCCATTATATTCTTACAGGTGATTTTTTGGAAATAAGTGTTACTATATAAAATTACGATTTGTTAACAATATTGCTCTTAAGTGGAGAGGAAGGATCAAAATGGTCCCAGCTGCAAATAATGTAAAAAAGAATACTCTTAAAAATATATTTATAATGTCACGCCCGCCATTTCATATTGTCGGTGTTTTACCTTTTGTTCTTGGTACGGTCATTGCAAACAGGCTGACCGGTGAATTTGGCCTGGCAGTTTTTCTGCTTGCTTTTTTTGCTGTTATCATGGTCATGCTGGTCACTTATTATAATGGTGAATATTATGATATCCGGGAGGACAAATTATCTGCAGAACTTGAAAAAAATACTTTTTCGGGTGGAAGCCAGGTGATAGCCCAGAGTTTATTGCCGCGGAAATTTGCAAGGATCGGTTCATTTATAGCCCTCGGTATCGCTGTAATAATCGGGCTTGTACTGCAGTTTTATTTTAAGACAGGAGTACTTACAATATTACTGGGAGTCATAGGCATATTCCTTGGCTTTTTTTACTCGAATCCTCCTTTAAGATTAGTCTCAAGGGGTATCGGTGAGATCCTTATTGGTTTTTGTTATGGTTGGCTGCCAGTCGCTGTTGGTTTTTATCTTCAGACACAGAGCTTCAACAGCCTTGCAACCTGGGTATCGATCCCAATCGGCCTTACCATTTTCAATGTTATACTGATAAATGAATTTCCTGACTATGATGCAGATAAGAAATTCGGTAAAAAGAACATCGTGGTCAGGCTGGGCAGGCAGAAATCGGGTTTTGTTTATATAACCGCAGTAGTGTTGACCTGGATTTTTTTCGGGTTATCGATATTTTTTGGCGCCCCGATCCTGTGTCTTTACTGCTACATCCCGTTATTTTTGATCTCCGTATTCATCGTCATATCTATTCTAAGGAAAGCCTACCTGGATCACAAAAAACTGGAAATGCTTTGCGGGATGACGCTGGTCATCAATATCGGCATCACAATAGCTTATATAATCGGAATAGCATATGGCTTATAAAGATTTATACAGGTCTTCGCTTGGCAGGATATTTGTCCCTCCAAGCATGGTCATAAAACAGATCTCCAGTATAGTACTTTTTTCAGACCTGTTAAGATGGAAAAAATTCTTTGGCTGGTTCTTTAAACACTCCCTTAAATCTCTTCCTGTAGCTGCGGGATCTGTCGGTATGGGCTGCATCGGATTCCCGAACCATCCAGTTTTTGAAATAACCGACAGATGCAACTTGAAGTGCATACACTGCCATGCAAGCCCCGAGAACATTGCGGCTGGAAGCAAAGACTATTTTGAACTTTCTACAGACCAGGCAAAAAAAGTTATCGATGGCCTGGCAAAGATCCCGGAGTTCCGGATGCTTGTCTTTACAGGTGGAGAACCTCTTGTCAGGGAGGACCTCTTAGAGATACTGGAGTATTCAAAGTATAAAGGTTTTACCAACGTTATAGCCACAAATGCAACATTGATAACAGACGAAATAGCAAAAAAATTAAAAAAATCTGGTGTTTACGGTGCAGCAATATCTCTGGATTCCACGATTGCAGAGATCCATAACAATATTCGGCAGAATAAAAATGCTTTTGAGCTTGCTATGCGGGGAATCGAGGCAATAAAAAAGGCTGGCATTCTTCTTCAGATTAACACAACTGCTATGGAGCACAATTTCAATAATCTACAGGAATTAATACAGTTAACAGATGACCTGGGAAGCGGGATAATGCTTATGTACCAGCTCATACCGGTCGGAAGGGGTTGCTCGATCAAAGACTCTACGCTGGACCTGGATTCAAATGAAAAGTTAATAAAATATATCTCCAACGCACAGAAGAGTAAGTCTGTGATCGTGGAAACAGTCGCGGGGCCCCAGTACTGGCCCTACCTTCTTGAAAGCAGTAATAAAAACAACAGATTCTACAGAATGATCGCAGAAAGACTATTCCATGGATGCACTGCAGGGAGAGGGCTTGTATATATCAAGGCAAATGGTGATGTATGGCCATGTCCATTTTTGGAGATCAGCGCCGGTAACGTCCTGGAAAGACCTGTCGATGAGATCTGGAAAAACGCCAGTATCTTTGATGACCTGAGAAACCGGCAATTCCTGCTTAAAGGAAAATGCGGCGACTGCGATTATAACATCATATGCGGTGGCTGCAGAGGACGGGCATTTGCCTTAAGCGGAGATTATATGGCCGAAGACAAGTATTGTTTCATAAAAAAATAGTGATCGACCTTTGACCAGACAAAATAAAAAACTCATCCTCTTACAGCCCTTTTTAATTATTTACTATCCTGTCCTGCTAAAAGAGTATTTGATAACACTTTTTGGACAATTATCTACACAGCTGCCGCATAGTATGCATTCTGAGTTTTCCATTTTACCTGACTGGACCATGTCCGTGACATCAAGACTCATCGGGCATACTTTTGTGCATTTTCCGCATTTTATACATTTTGATCTATCTGATTTAAGCCTTAGAGCCGGAAGCTTGATAAGATTACTTAATTTTCGTCCTGCAACCATAAATGGACTCATCCAGCATACATAATGGCAGAGAGCCCTTCTGCCTATTGTGAAGGAAAGGATCAGTGTCAGGACGACTACTAAAAGATAGATTACAAGGGACTGGACATCCTTTACAGAGATCCCATAATATGTCTGATAGGCAAAACTTGCCCTGGTATATCCGCCAGCTCTCACTGCCATGTATATTATGATACCCAGCCAGGGCACCCAGATAAGATACCTTATCCAGTTTAACCTGTTGTTTACTCTTTTAGGTCTTGATTTGATGCAATACTCCTGGACACCTGCAAGCGGACAGACCCAGCTGCAGAAAGCTCGCCCTAAAAAAAGAGCTGATAAAAAAAGTGATGCAAACACTATAAAGCTGCCGGTTATTACTCCCTCAGATGCACCCATTATAATCAGGTATGGTGAGAAGTAATAAAAAGTCACAGGCATTAAAACAAACATCACTATCAATATACCACTTCTTACTCTTTGCCTCATGTTCTAACCTCTATTAATTAATTTTTTTCTTTTTTATTTATGTCATTTCTTCTTTTTGCTCCGATACCTGACCATAGAAGGTCAAGATGCCTACGGTAATACTTTTTTATACGTGAAGGCTCTATTTTTGCCCATCCGATAGGTACCCCGAAAAATATTGATATCAGTGCAAATTGAAGAAACTCTATATCCAGGTCTGCAGGCATTTCGCCGCCTCTAGCAGCCTTGATTATTTTATCTGCAAAAAGCTCGTTTATGGGCCGGCTGGGTACAGTCTCGATCCCTTCAAGACCCTTAAGAGCTGTGATCTTTTCAGCAATGCTTATTTCCTTATAATCAATTGTTTCCGGCCTCCTGGCCATCAAAGCAATGATCTCACACATAAGGTTGGGGTTTTGCTCGACTATTTTTGCAGTATAATCAAAAATATACTCTATTGCTTCGATCCCACTTTCAGGATCTGAGATATTTCTTGCTGAGTAGTATTCGACCTCTATGCTCCAGAGCTGGGTGTAATATACAAGCAGTTCATTTTTATGAGGATAATAATTGAAGAAAGTCACATCTGATACCGGGATAGATTCACAGAGTTCCTTGACAGAGATATCTTCCATTGTTCTTGTATTTAACATATCTATGAAAGAATTAAGCAATGAGATCTTTGTCTCTGCAAACTTTCTATCCCTCAAACTTATTTTTTTTATATCTGCCATATAAGCACCTCTTATTATGAGATAATAATTTATATCAGAATATGATCATGCAGATTATTTTATTACAATAAAATTATTTAGTCAAGTAAATTATTTTATTAAAATAAAAAAAATGCCAGAATTAAATATATCTTTTTTTAGGGGATAAAATAAATTTGTAGCCTAAGAATGATTGATGAATTTTTTAAAAGGCATTATTGAAGACCATAAAAATAAGAAATCTATCGGACCTCTCTTTCATTTAAAGTGTAAATGAAGCTATAACCTTTTTTTTCTGCCAGGGTTTTTATATCCTGTCTTATTTTTTCATAAGTAAACTTATATTCATATTTTTTACCAAATAATACAGACTGTTCTTCTATTGTACCTTCTCTTCCACCTGGCCCTATTTTAGTTTTTTCTACCTTGAAGCCAAATCCTGATCCGTAATCATCGTCAGAACCTCCAGCGCTAAACCCAGCACCACTTTCCTTAAGGATCTCAAAAAAAATGATCTCTTTTTTATTTTCATCTATCTTTAGCTTTGCGCTATATGTAAGCTTGTCTGTCCGGAGAAATGCCTTTCTCTCAGCTACTATAAAATCCAGAAGAAAAATATTTCCTCTCTTTTCAATAAAATTTTTTGGGTAATTTTTACCCTGCTCCATCAGTTCCCTTTTTAGTTCTTCCATGAACATCTCCTTTAAATTATTTTTATTGAATATACATTTATCACTTCATTAGATCTGCAAACTTGTCCTGGAATTTTTCGACTTTAGGAGATATTACCAGCTGGCAATATGGCTGGGCCGTATTATTTTCATAGTATTCCTGATGGTAATCTTCTGCCTTGTAATAGGCTTTCAGTGGTTCCACCAAAGTAACTATAGAGTCAACAAAGAATTTTTGCTCTTCCAGCTCTTTTATCAATTCCCCGGCAGTTTTTTCCTGCTCAGGACTTGTATATAAGATTATAGAGCGATACTGATCCCCTACATCGTTACCCTGCCTGTTTAATGTCGTCGGGTCGTGGACATAAAAAAAGACTTCAAGCAGTTTCCTGAAACTGATGATCTCTGGATCAAATGTTATCCTGACCACTTCAGCATGACCAGTCTTACCTGAGCAAACCTGCGTATATGTGGGGTCTATTACTTCTCCGCCCGAGTAGCCGGATTCCACACTATAAACGCCTTTTAATTGCTCAAAAACAGCCTCCAGGCACCAGAAACAACCTCCACCCAGTACTGCAATCTCTTCATTTCTATTTGTTGACTCATTATTTTCCACTTCTTCTCCTTTTTTGATCTCCGCACCGGATGCACTGCAGCCAGCAAATAATAATGATAATACTAAAAACAAAAAGAGCACATGTATTATTCTTAAAAATTTTTTCATATTAGAATACAACTCCCTGGCTTATCTGATTGGTACAGACTTATCAATCCAAATTATTATTAGATAATAACTATACTAATTTAAGAGTATTATACCACTTTATAAAGATTTGCAAATTATTAAGTGTTCTTAAAAAACGGTTTCAGCAGGATCTTTATGATAGGATTTACAAAATGCCGGTCCTCTGTAAAATAAGTCCTGTAAAGACCCAGGCACCTTAAACTGTAAACAAGGGTGCAGAGCAACATGAATATGAGCCAGTAAAAACTGCCTTCCCTGTACCAGAGAAAAAAAGAAAAGAAAAACATTGCTATCCCCTGGCCGATGTAGGTATCTTTTAGCAGGATCGATGCTGGAGGTAACAGCAAAACGAAAAAGAATAAAAGAGACAGTGGTGATAAAAAGAGCATTGCCCCTACCAGAGTTGCGGTCCCCTTTCCTCCCTTTAAGCCTGCAAATATCATCCAATTATGCCCCGCTACTGCAGCGACTGCTGCAAGCATGGGGATAAAAATATGCCCGCCTGATAATAAAGTTGCGAGCCATGCTACCAGTGCCCCCTTTCCTATATCAATAACAGCAACAATAGTACCTGCAATTTTTCCCATATTGAAAAAGACATTGGAAGCCCCGATATTGTTATTTCCAACCTTTCGGATATCTACTCCCTTTATCCTGCCTGCTATATATGCTGTCGGTATTGAGCCTATCAGGTAAGAGACCAGTATTATTATTATGCTGTTTAAATAAAAATTATTTATGAACAATCAAGAACCCCGTTTAAAAATTATAAGGATAATTATAATAAGCAATGGGATCGATATCTATAAAAACTTTACTTATATGAAAGATACTTGACCAGTAGATCCAGGATCTTAAGAGCTTTTTGCTCCTAAAGTATCTATAGGATATTAGTCTTTTTAAAAATATAATTGTGTTTAGTATTTTCTACTAGTAAAATTTAAGAATAAATTTAAAAAATTTTCAGTTTTTTAATATGTCCAAAAGATCTTTTAAAGAAAATTTCAGATACTATTTTGACAACCTGATGTCAAAGGGCACACTTTCTATAATTGGATTTCTTGCCATCATCTCACTTGTGTTTATAAGTATATTTACCATAGTACTCTGGTTGATCAAGATCATCCCGGGTAAAGGTTTTGCTGAGTTATTCTGGTTAAACATTTTTAAGGTACTTAACACAGGGATCCTTGATGATGCTACACCTGGTCATTTAAATTTCTTTCTATCACTTATTATCGCTCTTGTAAGCATTTTTATAATCAGCCTTTTAATCGGTCTTTTAACTGCAGGTATCCAAGAGAAGATCTGGTCCTTAAGAAAAGGGAGGTCAAAAGTAATTGAAGCTGGCCACACAGTTATACTTGGCTGGTCAGAAGTAGTCTTTCCAGTTATAAAATCTCTAATTGAGGCAAATAAAAACCAGAGAAAATACAGCATAGTAATAATGGGAAATAAAGATAAAGTTGAGATGGAAGACTTGATCAGGGAAAGAATAAAACCGGCCAGGAATATACACATCATCTGCCGGCAGGGAAATCCAGTAAATATGAATGACTTAAAGATCGTAAACTTATTTAAATCAAAATCCATAATAATACTTGAAAATAAAGACTCTGCTGTATTGAAAACAATACTTGCAGTAAATAACAGCAGGACTGAAGGAACCGGGAATTCACTCAATATCGTAGCGATGCTAAATGAAAACAATAATCTGGATTCAGGTATGATCGCAGGTGAGGGACATACAAGTTTTATTCTAAATCAGGATTTTATCTCAAGACTGATAGCCCAGACCTGTTATCAGCCAGGATTATCGCTCATCTACAATCACTTGTTGAGTTTTGAAGGCGATGAGATCTATGTATCAAATATAAAAGAGCTTTATGGCAAAACGTTCAGGGAAGTCCTTTTTATGTTTGAAAACTCAACAGTTATCGGCCTGGAATCTTCTGGCTCAGTCAGGTTAAACCCTTCAGGTGATACGATTATCAATGAAAATGACAGCATAATAGCTATTAGTGAAGATGATAATACTATTCTTTTATCCGGGATAGAAGACCATCAGATCGATGAGAAAGTTATTTCTATATCTAAGGATGATGAAAGAAGAACAGAAAAAATTTTGATCCTGGGTTGGAATGAGAAAGCTAAAATAGTTATAAACGAATTAAAAAAATACATCTCTCCGGATTCTAAAATCACTGTTATGGCTGATCTTGATCACATCAGTGACTTTGAAAGCATCAGGGAACTCAATGTCGATCTGATTAACGGAGATATAAATGACAACGATCTTCTATCCAGCCATGTAAAGGAAGATTATGACCATATTATAGTACTGGCTTATGGTAGAATAGATGTTCAGGAAGCTGATGCTATCACATTGATGGCACTTATTCATTTGAGAAATATTGCCAGAAAAGGCAATATAAAATTTTCAGTGACAAGTGAGATGCTGGATATAAATAACAGGGAACTTGCAAAAGTCGCAAAAGTAAATGACTTCATTGTGAGTGAAAATATTACAAGCTTGCTTCTTGCACAGATCTCCGAGAGTGCATCACTTAGCGCTATCTTTGATGAACTGTTGGATGAGTCAGGCTCTGAGATATATTTAAAAAAGATAAAAAATTATATAAATACAAAAGAACAGGTAAATTTCTATACTGTCCAGGAAGCAGCCTGCCGTAGAGGTGAGATCGCAATCGGTTACAAGATAAACGCAGAAATGGACGAAGAAGAAAAAAACTTTGGTATTTATTTAAACCCTGATAAGTCAGCCTATGTCAGTTTTACTGAAGAGGATGACCTGATAGTCCTTGCGACCAGTTAACCTGGAACTTTTATATATCAAATATTTTTTGGAGGGAAGATGAAAAAGTCATATTCTTACAAAAGACTCCTATACATTATCCTTATTTTTTTAACAATCATATCAATTTTTAGTGTTGCTGCAGTATGCAACAGGTGTGGAGCAAAAACAGGGACCACTGACGAAGAGTCAGGTAAAATAGATGTCGATAAAACTGATAATGATTCCAATGGAAATAGTTCGGGAACCACTGAAGCTGGAAGTGATAAAACTGATAAACCGGATAATGATGGTGAGAAGACCAAACCCGAGATAACTTTAAAAGTCTATGAGGGCCCGACATATTCTGCAACAGACGATGTATGTTTTTACAGGGTCGAGGCAACAGTCAAAGGTAATCCGGCCCCAAAAGTCACCTGGAGCAAAGATGACAGCAATAATTCATTTGGTGATCTTAAGGCTCAGGTAAACCTGACCCGGGCAAATCCGGATTATACTTTAAAAGCGACAGCGACAAACTCTGAAGGAACAACTACTGCAACAATAGATCTTGGCTGGGGCTGTGGTGGTGAGAACAAGAAACCTGTCATTACGGCAATAAACCTCTCTGAAAGCGATCTTTTTATAGGTGAAGTATATGCAGCAACTGCTGTAGCAACAGATCCTGACGGTGATGACCTGACATATAAATGGACCGTAAGTGGCGGCAGCATTGCAAATGATGCTGTCAATCCCATGCAGTGGACCGCTCCGGCTGCAAATGGAAATTATACTATTACTGTAGTCGTAAAAGACGGTAATGGTGGAGAAGATTCCAAGGACAAAGATGTAACCGTAGATATTCCTCTTCCTCCTGCAGTAGCCATGGAAAATCTTCCGATAGTGGTTGCGGAAGGCGGATATATCGAAGAAACCGGCTTTATTAATGCAGGAGGATGCCTTTTTGCGGGAGATTCCGGGGCACCTGGTGGCGGTTATGCAGGAAATAAAGGAGTCAGGGGTTATATAAGTTTTGACATCTCCCATCTCTCTGGAGTCACTATAACAGATGCAGAACTAACTATGACTCTAAAACAGAAATTTGGGGATCCTTCTACTTTCGGTAGCTTTTATATTGGAAAAGTAAACTGGGGAGCAGAACCTCTTATCGTGGGTGATTTCAATCTTCCAGAAGTTCAGGTAGCGTTATTTGCCAATATAGGAACAGGAAACTTTGTCTGTTCCACAAATGCGCTTAAGACTCAGCTTCAAAATGCAATAAACAGTGGCGGCCAGCGATTTCAGATCAGGATACACTTTGCGCAGCTTTCTGATGGGGACAATACATGGGATGGTTTAGAATATAATCAGTCTGATATTGTATTGCGGGTGCAATATGAGATGTAATCAATTAAATGATTAAATGCCACCGAGCCTGTCGGCCCAGTTTTCAGGAAACTTCTTGTAATATCCGGCAGCTTCAAGTTTAAACCTGTTCCAGAACGCAGCCCTAATTGCTGAAACTATACCGATAACCGGAAGATACAGCCAGCCAAGTATAAGTGACTGGATTGTATGTCCGTATTCATGCTTAATATATCTTTGATCTTGTCCCGCCTGAGGATTCAGGAAGATCAAATAGGAAAGTGATATGCCCCCTGGAAAACCAGAAACCAAATAGATTTTTGAATCCTTATAATTTAACTTTTCTCTTATTCTTTTTCTAAGAATCAAGAAGAATACAGATCCCAGCAGAAGCTGCGGCAACTCCCAGAAAAATAATAAGCGCCTTGATAATAATTTAAATGTTGCAAACATATCTGTAAAACTGCTTCTAAATTTTAAAAAAATAAAAATAAATATTTTTTAAAAAAACTATTATATTTTATAATTTTTTTATATAATTATTAAAAAACTATAAGGTATGGTCAATAATTACATCTCTCGATTAAATTTCTTCAAATACTCACAGGAACTGGTCACCAAAAAAACCGCCAGGAAAAAAAGAAAGATTAAAGAAAAAACGGTGAAAAACGATCACCGGCCGCCTTCAAAACGTTCCAAATGAATCTTAACTGTATATCGAATTGATATCCTGCAGGTTGATACCTTTTATCCTGAAGACAAGAGATTGTTCCACACCTGGAGCCGTCAGGCCGTCCCATCCATACCTGAATCCATCAAAAAAATAACTGCTCCAATCCATTGTCTGGTTTTCATATAGGAAACTGTTACCTTTTTCAGTAGCAAGATTGAGAAAATAATCAGAATTCATAAAGCCATATTCCTGTGTGATATCCACAGGTATCCATCCGTATCCTGGGAGTTTTACTTCTACCCATGCATGGCCAACATCCAGCTCCTGGTCCTTTTCTCCAAGTATCAGCATTACCGGTATTCCTGCAATGATGCGGGCCGGTATTCCTGAAGCCCTGAGCATGGCAGTATACAATATCGCATAGTCAGCACAGACTCCCTTACCGACTTTTAAGATCTCTGAAGAGTCCATAAATTCATAATTTTTTTCTTCGGCCCTTGCAAAATCATAATATATATTTCTGGCTATATAATTATAGATCTTCTGGGCTTTTTTTAAGGGGTCTATTTCATTTCCGGCTGCTTTTTTTACAGCATTTAAAATCGTGGTGCTATGTGAATCGATAAAAATATCTTCCTGGGTATAATCTACGAGGTCACGGTCACCCATCTCATAATCAAGATCTTTAGTTTCTAGCTTTTTAAAATCATACTCATACATGCTGACTTTACTTGTGATACTTGCCTTGATCGCCTTTCCTTCTCCCAAAGTCACAGAATCCCCTAATGTCATATGTGTCAGCAGGTTTCTGCTATCATCAAATACTTCGTCATATTTACTGATACTTGGACTTGTGCTGATTATTTGCTGATATGGAAAATATGATTGTGGGGTCCTTAAATAACACTCGAGATCCTTTAGCAGGATATTGCTATTGTTTTTAAGGGTGCACTCTATTTCTACATCAAATGTATGCTGCTTTATGGGATCTATAACTAATTCCTGTTTCCCAACAGTGACCTCTATATCCTTTTTATTTTCTGAGATACCATCAGAGACCAAAACACTTATAATATGGTCGCCAGGTTCGTTAAAAAACCATACAGCTTCATCACCCTTTTCAGATATAACCGCTTCCATCCCCATATCATCATATAAGAGTCCCGCTTTCGCAGCTCCGGAAAAATTTTCCAAAAACTTATTGCCGTCGACTTCCCAGGTAAATGACATGGCATCATCATCTGGATCAAAACTATCTATTGCTGATAAAAAAACAGGATTATCTACTATAAAAATATCTCCTGTCAGCCTGTCTCCATAAACATCTATATTTGCAACTGGTGCATAGTTTCCATCCGGTGAAGTATCTTCCACTATCATGCCTTCACCAGGTCCTTTTTTGTGAAGCCCTATAATGACCATGCCACTGAACCCGTCTGCTATGTACCCGAAATCTCCACTGATAGCAATATCGTAGGAATTTCCTCCTGTCTTTAACATCGATTTTACAGAAGGCAAGGTACTGTCAGATACATCTATGGCACTGATCCCCCCTTCGTTGCTTGAAACCAGAAGGAAAGAATCTTTTTTATCGATCTCCCAGGCACCACCGGGGATCTTGCAGGTGCCTTCAAGTGTTGGACCTGTTGGATCTGATATATCGACCACCTGCATAATACTGTCTTCGTAGTCTTTAGCCCTATCATCGTAGGTGCTGCTTGTGAGATAAGCTTTATTATCACTGGCAAAAACTGACCACGAGTTTGCCGGGACCTCACAGGAACCTGAGATCTGCGGATCCGATCTATCTGTTATGTCTACAATAAAGAATTTGCTTTGCCCGATGTAATCCTTTTTTAAGTAATCGTAATAAGTGTTATTGAGATATGCATAGTCTCCCTGCACAAATAATCCGTTTGGCTGTCCCTCAATATCACAGTATCCTGCAGCTTTGGGGTTTGATTTATCTTTTATATCGATTATTTCAAGTTTGCTTCTCTCATTATCCAAAGACATTACGGTTGAATTTAAATATGCATAATCTCCATCTATAAAAAGTCCCTGTATTGATTTCCTCTCACTGTTCCCTGAAATATAATCACCTACAACTTTTGGGTCCTTTTTATTACCGATATCCACTATTTTAAAACCACATATGCTGTACAGTTCTGCATTTGCCTGGTCAGATTCAGCCAGTGTATCTCCCGAGGGACTTTCAGGAGCTTTCCATACAGTATATGATATATAAGCATATTCTCCCTGGATCACGACTATATTTGCAGAATCTATACCTCCACATTTGCCGACCATCTGTGGACTTTCTTTATCTCGGACATCTATCACAAATAAAAATCCCAGATCATTGGTAAGATATGCATAGCCGCCATACGCTTTAACATCTATTGCCTGTCCGGGAACTCTGAGCCTGCTGATTATATAAAGTTCCGGGCTCTCAAGCTTTGTAGAAAGTTCGGGAATGGTCTCTTCAGTGATATTGTCTACAGTATCCTGGGATGAAGTCTTTACCGCAGTTATTGAAGAGTTCTTTTCAAAATTAAGATCAAAGCAGCAGGAAACCTGTGCCAGTAAAAAAAGTACTGAAACAAGTAATGTTATGGAAAGATAAAAGATCTTCTTTTGCATTTTAATATTTGAATTTAACTTATGAGCAAAATCCAGGACTTGACGGTCCAGGGAAAAATCAGTCTTTTAACCTGAATGCACAATAGGGACAGAAAATAAAATCTTCCTTTATTTTCCCGTCACAGTTGGGACATGCATCTTTAACGACCTTTTTAACTTCTTTATACTCGACTTTCCTGTCACTTCCGATCTCATCTTCTTTAAGGTTAAAAGTCTGGGCCATCTTCTTTAATATATTGGCCTGTTCCTCGGTAAACGGCCCCCCGGACTTAAAACTATCGTAAGCTCTTTTATAGAGGTCAATAATATCTTCCTTCTCAAACTTATTTAATATATCTATTTCCTTTGGCAGCAGATCCTTATAAATAAGTATATTATCCTCGACCGATTCAAACTGTCTGTCAAGTTTTTCATCACACGCCTGACAGTAATCTGAATCTGTTTGTTCCTTTATTTCTTTACCACACTCAACACATTTTTTTTCCATTGGTTCCTCCATTAATACTAAATATTGATCTTTGATAGATTAAAAATATTAACATAAAATCAATGAATATACTAAATAATAAACACTTCTTATGGTTCAGTTCATTTTGGACTTTTATTATTAAGGTTTTGGTCGAAGCAGACTTTATATCAGTACAGCTTGCCTGATTTTATATAAAGGCTGGTTATATCAGGATGGGGCGGGCAACCCTGAATATAAATCAATTCCTGGCTGATGGTCCCTTTTTCAAGCGTTTTGGTGCAGGCCCCGAATTTTATGACCGGACCTTTTACATCACCTGGTATTTTAACATTTTGGCCCAGGATAAATGTATGGTCCTTAATATTAGAAAGAAGGCCTTCCTTAGCCATCCTGAAAATAAATGCTTCAAGAGTTATTCTGCAGCCACTGCATGCCCCACCTTCCAGGATCCTGACATTATACTTTTTCAATTCATCATCTTCGATAGTAGCCTGGGAAAATATCTTTCTGGCATCTTTTATTTTTAAACCCTTTATTTCGATTTCTGAAATATTTCCACATCCAAGGCCCTGTTCTACTGCAAGCTTTAAATATTCTATAGTATCTGGTTTTATTCCCATGACTTCTGCAGCAATAGTATCTGCAGATACCGCATCAAAGGAAGCTAATATTGTACCAAAATCTGCAGGGGTCCCGAACATGGGGCCGTATCCTTCCATACCTATGGTGCCGTCCTCTATTGTGATATGCGGCAGGAGCAACTTATTAAGGTCCACAATACACTGAGACAGACCCCACAAGTGAAATCTCTTTTTATCCTTTTCCCTGATGACCCCTTTCATATTTTTTAATCCAAGTGTAGCGGGATAAGTGTCATGGGTCTTCATTACAGGTACATTTATGACAATATCGGATCCAAGCAGTGCCTCAGGAACATGAATGAATTTAAGTATCTTTCCTTGCGGGATGCTCATCGGGATAAATCTTTCTTTTTTAAAATCTACTAGCTTAACTTTTTTTCTTTCAGCAAACTTATCCCAGCCACCTTCCTTAAAGGATTCACTGGTCTTTATGCCTACTGCAGAACCTTCACCAATAGTTATGTCCTTTACTCCTTCGTCATGGAGCAGGTCAATAAGTGCCTCTATTAAAAAAGGATTAGTTACCGCTCCGGTCTTAAATGACATCGGTGCCAGAATATTAGGTTTTATCAGGACAGAGTCGCCTTTTAAGATCCTGGATTTAAATCCCCCAATAAGTTCGATGGAATCTGAAAGCGATTTTTTTAAACTACCTGCGTTTTCGATATTTTCACACTTTACAATTGAAACGGCTGACATAAAAACTCCTCTTTCTATTTTTTAAATTTTCATTAATTTTTTTCTTAAATTTTATTCTCCTCTGGACTATCACCAGCAATTTTTTCTAATTCCAGTAAAATATGGACCATCCCCTCAGTGTCAAGTTCACAGTATTGCTCAAGAGCCCTTCTTATATCCTCTCGCTCCTGGCCATCTTTATCTTTAAAAAGAACTGATTTTTCCATAATATCAAGCTCATTTGAAATTACATAATCCCGCCACAGTCCGGAATTTTCAAGAAATGTCACGCTTGCAATACTGCCATTTGATATTTCCATGTTATCGTAACTTTTACCTGTTAACACTGGCAGGACCCTTTTTACAGATGCACTGCCTTTCTGTTTTACATTATAATAATGAAAATTCCTGAAAGGCTCATAGAGATCGACGACCCTCTCCAGGACTGAATTTACCCAATCAGCATATACGGGAAACATATTTGCAAGCTCTCTCAGTATAGCCTTCTCAAAGGAATCATTATAGACAAGGATGCTACCAACAGGACCTATGCTCTTTTTTAAATGCTCGATTACTTCTTTTCTTGGATCCCTCTCACCCGATGAAAGGAAGGGAGAATGCTTCAGGTCTCCACCCGGCCCGGAAAGCATATGCAGGGAGAACTGGAAAGGTATGTTCTGGTAGGGTCTCGTATTTTGGACAATAGGGATGGGGGATGCAAAAGTCTCAAAATCCAGGAAATAAACCGGATACCTGATCTTATTTAAGTAATCTGATATTGCCTCTTTATCGATTCTTATATCAGAATTTTTTTCGCATTTTATCTGTACCTGCTGCTTATAATTTATACCTGTAAAATCATCGGGAATATCTACCATGTTTTCTATTCCACATTCCCTTAACCTCCTTGCAAGTTTTTTTGTGATCGAATAAAGATAATATATGTTGTTATCACTTACATTTTCCCAGCATAACTTTTTCAGCGGGCAACTGTACGGACTGTCGCAGAATTTTCCCACTTCCATTTCCGGAGGATATTCGCTGTAGATAATACTGACCATCTGTTTTAAATCATTTTTGATGTGATTACAGATCTTATCTATGGTCTCTGTGACCTCTGTGACCGTAAAAAGTTCCCTTACGTCTATCTCTTCATTCCGTACATATTGATTATTTATATGCATAAGGCTGCAGCGTCTTATGGGCAGCCCTGCCATTGTATAGCAATACTTCTGGAAAGCAAGGTCATAAAGATTGATTTCCTTAACACCTGTCGAACTTTTGACTTCGACAACATCATATACTTTCCCATTTTCCCGATCTTTTGCAGGTATAAATACATCAGCTCGAGCATAAAGGTCGCAATACTTATCATTATAAAGAAAACCCGCTTCAAATAGGGGCCGCCCTTCCTGGAGCATGTCAGCGGTTTTTTTAAGGTTCCTGTCAAAATCATCTTCATACCCGACCTCGACTCCGTCAGGAAAATATGATTTGGCCAGCTGGCCGACAATGTGGCCTATCCTGAAGAAAAACTTTGTACTGGGGTCCGGTTCAGGTATGCTATCCCTTTCATTTATATAATACCATAAGTACCTCGGGCATTGTTTATATACAAGATATGCAGATTTTGATATCAATTTTTTCTTAACCATAAGTAAAGAAGACCCCTAAAGTTTAAAAATCATTATACAACTCATTCAGGTCAATGCCTGCGATGACAACATTTTTATATTTTTTTCTTATGTTACTTATCGCATCTTTTAGATTCTGGTTATTTATACCATTTTTAATCGACAGGTAAGCCTCGATGAAAGCAGCAAGATCATCTGCTGATTTTACCAGTTTTCCATCCCTGTTATTTGTATTTGCAAATTCATTTTCAGTAAACATCCTGATATCATTATGCCACTTCTCGGGTAGCAAGCTGTATATCCTTTTGTCCATCTCACTTTTTTCATATTCTTTTATCAGCTCATCCAGCCCCTCAACTGATTTTTTAACTGGATTTATAATATCCCTTGTCAATACTTCAGGAAGGTCATGGAAAAGGCCGGTAAAATAATTATTTATCCTTCTGTCTCCCTCAAATCCAGCTGTCAGTGAAAAGAGATAAGAAAAGATCGCAACTATCAGCATATGACCGAGAACGGAAGTCTTGGGTACCCTGTAAAGATGGCTCCATCTCACCTGAAACCTGAGCTGGCCGCAGATGTCTATGAAGGTCAAAAGTTTCCGGGAACGCAGCAGGTCCTTGACTCCTCCCACACCTTTGTATTTCTCCTGTTCTTCATCTATGCTCGTCTTTATCTCGGATATCTGGTATCCCTCCGGATTAAAACGCCTGATTATTTCAAATTCCCATTTTGTAATATAAAAATGGGCAGCACTTATTATCTTCCTGTTTATATTTTCGCTACCATTTTCATCCATTATGTAGTTTTTAAAACGAGTACAGAAATCCTGTCCCAGTTCCTTTATAAAAGGGGAGACCTTTTCATATACCCACTGGTTAAGTTCAAGATATTTTTTCCTGTCCCGCTTTATTTCATAAAAAAGAGGCGGTTTTAAATCAGTTAATATTATTCTCTGGAGATATTCAAAAAAACCAGCTTCTATTATCTCGAGCCAATCAATTTCTTTATTGCCTCTTTGAAGCTCAAGCTTGCCAAGGATATAAGCGACTATCATCTTGTGGGCCTGTTTATCCAGCTCAGTTATCTCGATGGTCCTTATCTGGTCATTCCAGCGCTGCATGCTGGCTGCTTCATAGATCTTTAATAGAAGAGGTCTCTTAATCATAATATTTAATGGTTCTCCATCCCGCCATTGATGTTAAACACCTGCTCAGTAATATAATCTGATTCATATTTTATCTTTTATATTATATTATTTAAAACAGATTTAAAATCAGCAGTAAGGTAAATTTAAACTGACTGAAGTCTTTGTTTTTTAGTCAGGAAGGAAAAATGGAGTACAGGGAGATCGGTAAAACTCAAATAAAAGCTTCGGTCCTCGGCTTTGGTGCTATGCGGCTCCCTATGGATGATACAGGCAAAACACCAGTTGTGAAAGAAGAGCAGTCAATAGAAATGATATTGAGAGGTTTTGAGCTTGGAATAAACATCATAGATACTGCATATCCTTACTGCCACCAGCAAAGCGAAAAAGTCGTCGGTAAAGCTCTAAAGGCGTGGAAAGAAAAAAACAGGGAAAAAAGGATCTATCTCTCAACTAAATTCCCTACCTGGAAAGCAGAGAAAAAAAGCGATTATAGAAGGTACCTCGAAGAGCAGCTAGGGACCCTTGATATTGGATCTATAGATTTCTATCATTTCCATACACTGAACAGGGAATATTTTGAAGAAAAAGTAATAAAAATGGATCTGCTTTCAGAGGCGATCAAAGCAAAAGAAGAAGGAACCATAAAACATATTGCATTTTCATTCCATGATGAACCTGGATTGATGAAAAAGATAATCGATACCGGGGTCTTTGAGGCAGTCCTGTGCCAGTATAATATTCTTGACATTACAAACAAAGAGGCGATCAGGTATGCAAGAGAAAAGGGTGTGGGTGTATTTATTATGGGACCTCTTGCAGGGGGAAGGATTGTCAGCCTTAATGTTTCTGGGATAAAAGAGCTTGCATTAAGATTTGTCTTTTCTGATCCGGATGTTTCAGTCGCCTTTTCCGGTATGGAAAATATTGATATGCTTGATGAAAACATATCGATTGCCAGCAGCAATACTTACGACCTTTCAGGTAAAGAAAAAGAAATAATAAAAAAACTTCAGGAACGAAGAGAGGTTGCTGAACTGATATCATGCAATAATTGCGGATACTGCCTTCCCTGTCCAGGCGATGTAGCTATTCCAAAAATACTCAGGATACTTAACTATTATAAGCTTACAGATCTAAGAGGGAACTCTGTATGGCAATATAATAATATACCGACTGACAGTGACGATATGCAGGCAGATGCCTGCACAGAATGCGGCCAGTGTGAAGAAAACTGCCCACAGAAACTGGAAATCATCGGATTATTAAAAGAGGCACATAAGACATTAACAGATACCTAATTTGATCTTACCTGCCTGACTATCTCATCAGCGATCTTAGATATATTATCTTCTGAAAATTCATATGGCATTGATGCTGGATCTTGATCAATGTCAACAATATGCAATGCGAGATCGGATGCTGACCAGATAGCATTCAGTGCATTGGATGCCCGCTTGGCATCACCTGTTGTATAATACTTAAGTCCCATTTTATTCAGGGCATCAACCAGTTTATTATCAGATTTTACTCCGCACGCATATACAATAGTATCAATATTTTCAAGACTTCTTTTAAACCCTTCTGCTGTAAACTCAATAAAATTCTTACTGAGGTCTATTTTTGTGTAGTTTGCATTGTTAAATATTTTTATACCCAAATCCCTTAGGGCTTTTAACAAAAATGGTTTTCTCAGAGGACTGAAACCTTTGGCTATATTATCAGTTATCTCAAGTACGGTCACGTTTTTATGCTTGTTTGCAAGAAATAAGGCTGTTTCTATTCCAGTTATTCCTCCCCCTATTACAACCACATTTTTTCCTGCTTCTTTTTCTTCCCTGAGTATCTCGGTTGCAGGAATTACAGAATCTTTAAGTGCCTCTGGTACGACTGGAACAGAACCAGTTGCTACAATAGTAATATCCGGATTTATTTCTTTCAGGGTCCCCTGGTCCAAATCTGAACCTGTTCTTGTTTCCACTCCTGCATTTTCGGCAAGCTTTCCCATCCGTAACATCGCTTCATCGATCTTTTCGGCCCCGGGGATCTTTCCGGCAAGGGCAAATTGACCTCCCAGATCTTTTGAGCTTTCACATAATATGACTGCATATCCTGCTGCAGCCAGCATTACAGATGCCTTAAGACCTGCCGGACCCGCACCTGCAATGAGGATCTTTTTTTGCCTCTTAATCTTTTTTGTCTTCTGGTCAAATTCTTTTTCCCTGCTGCAACCCGGATTAAGGAGGCAAGATATATGTTCTTTTTCATAAAACAACCTGTCGATACAACCCTGGTTACAAGCTATGCATTTTAATATCTCGTCAGCTCTACCTGTCTCTGCTTTTAAGCAAAAATCAGGATCGGCAAGCTGGCCGCGGCCGACAGCGACAAAATCTGCATCTTTGTCTGAGACCAACTTTTCTGCTATTGCCGGGTCATTTATCCTGCCAGCGACTATTACAGGAATATTGACTGCTTCCCTGACAGCAGCTGCCCTCTTACCATTAAATGCTGCTGGTACTTCCATGGGGGGTATCACATAATGTAGCGTCTCATAATTGCCGGCCGATACATGAATAGCATCTGCTCCTGAACATTCAAGGATCCTTGATATCTTTTTTGTCTGGTCTATATCAAGGCCACCTTCGACGAATTCTTCTGAGCTTAACCTGAATATTAGAGGAAAATCCTTTCCTGTCATTGATTTTATAGTTTTAACGATCTCCGAAGCAAAACGTGCCCGGTTTTCAAGCGTACCTCCATACCTGTCATACCTTAAATTGGAATATGCGCTTAAAAACTGGCAGATAAGATATCCATGTGCTCCATGTACCTCCACAGCCTCAAAACCTGATTGTTTTGCCCTGACTGCAGCACTACCAAACGATAAGATTATTTCTTCGATCTCCTGAGGTGTAAGCTCTTCCGGTACTTCTCCTATTACCGGACAGGCAATGGCAGAAGGTGCAACAATATGGTCGGCGAAAATATCCGAGCTGCTTATCTGTCTGCCTGCATGCCAGAGCTGGATAGCCGGTATTCCTCCTGCATTCCTGATCGCACCTGCAAGATTCTTTAGACCCAGCAGGAATTTATCATCATATATACCGATCCCAAACCTGCCGTTACCTGCAGTTGAGGGGTGGACTGCAGAGATTTCCACAATATTTAAGCCACAGCCTCCTCTTGCCCTGGCGACATGGTAATCAATAAGACGGTCCGAGACAAATCCGCCTGGTTCACAGAGAGCAGTGGCCATGGGCGGCAGGACAACCCGGTTTTTTAGTACCAGGTTTCCTATCCTTCCCGGACTAAAAAGATTTTCAAATCCCATTTCTAAAACGCTTTCTCATAAACTGTATAAAACTATCAAGACTGGCCTTTGGGTCTTTTTTATTAAAAATTATCCCATACAGCACTTTAAGCAATGGAAGTTCTTCATCTATATCAATGCCGAGAGACTTTACCCAATCTGGAGCTATTTCAAGTGCCATATAACCTTCAGCGACTTCACCTGCTGCAAACATATCCTCAAATGTCTGGTGTGGATCGCCTCCCTTACCGACTTCTTCACCATATCTCCTGTTTCTTCCTGAAAGGGATGCGACATAAAAGTCTCCTATACCTGCAAGATCAAATGCTGTCTCTTTGCGGCCCCCGGCTTTTTCCACCATCCTTGCTATTTCAAGCATACCCTGGTTAAAAACAAAAGAGTTAAAATTGTCAAAATTTCCTTCACCATAGTGCCTGAAAAGACCGTCACATATACCTATTATCACAGCATAGACATTTTTAAAGGCAGATGATACTTCGACTCCAATAGCATCATCGGTTATCGTAACGGGATAATATTCTGTTGAAAAACTGTAACACAACTCTGCAGTTTTTTTATCGTTTGGTGCATAAATAGAAGCCGTTGGTATCTTATTTGAAAGCTCTCCTGCTTTTACGGGCCCGCCTATGACTGTCCAGTTAAAATCATCATCTGGAAACTTTGCTTCAAAGATCTCCTTAGCTGCCTGGGCTATCCTTTTGACAGTGCCGTTATCATTTACAAGACCTTTTGTAAGTTTAAAAAAAATATAATTTTTATCGATCGTATCAATCAGCTTTTTAAAAACATCGAGAAACCCATTGCTTGAAACACCGACAAATATCATATCGACATCATTTACTGCTTTTTTAAGATCGTGGGAGTAAAAGAACTTCACATTGTCAGGCATTTTTTTCTTCAGTTTCGGATGATATCCATTTATACAGGACTTTATTATCTCATCATCAAGCCAGGTGCCCCAAAGATTTACTTCTACCTGGTTATCTGATAACGGAAAAGTAATCGCGCTTCCCATATATCCAGCTCCAAGCACTGCTGCTTTTTTCATCATCTGCCTCCGGTCATTAAGGATTATTGTGATTTTTTCCTATTTTACTGGTAAAATTTTTAAAGAATCAACAAAAATATTCTATATAAAAAAATATTAAAAAACAAAACAAATAAAAACGAAGCGGTTAAATTAATAAATTTTTTTTGTTATAATAAAAAAAGCAAGTGTCACAATTAATAAAAATCAATCCGGGAGGTATTTGATGGAAAATTTTGCTTATGACAGATGCACAAAGATAATCTTTGGAAAAGATACCGAAAAACTTGTTGGAAAAGAAGTCAAGAGATTTGCCAGCAAAATAATGCTTCATTACGGCGGAGGCAGTATAAAAAAGAGCGGCCTTTATGATACAGTAATGAGATCATTAAAAGATGAAGGTATTGAAGTAGTCGAGTATGGTGGAGTGAAACCGAACCCAACCCTTAATTTTGCTAGAGCTGGTATAAAGCTCGCTAAAGAAAAAGGCGTCGGACTCATCCTTGCAGTAGGTGGCGGAAGTGCTATTGATTCTGCAAAAGGTATAGCACTTGGCGCAAAATATGACGGTGATGTATGGGATTTTGCTGAACAGAAAGCAGTCGCAAAAGAGGCTCTTCCAGTCGGTGTTGTACTTACCATACCGGCAGCAGGAAGCGAATCCAGCCAGTACTCGGTCCTCACAAATGAAGACGGTCCTTATCCCCTGAAAAGAGATACTATTGTAGAAAACAACCAGCTGATAAGGCCGCAATTTGCAATCCTTAACCCTGTCCTTACATTTACACTTCCCCCTTTCCAGACTGCATGCGGGGTATCTGATATTCTTGCCCATGTGATGGAAAGGTATTTTACAAATGTCAAAGACGTGGAACTTACAGACAGGCTATGTGAAGCGACCATGAAGACAGTCATAAATAATGGTCTTATAGTAATGAAAGAACCTGAAAACTACAGTGCAAGGGCAGAAGTCATGTGGGCAGGCTCTATTGCTCATAATGATCTTCTTGGTACAGGAAGAGCCGGAGATTTTGCATCACACATGATAGAGCACGAATTAAGTGCTCTCTACGATATAGCTCATGGTGCAGGGCTTTCAATCATCTTCCCTGCCTGGATGAAGTATATGTATAAATACAATTTACCAAGATTTGCACAGTTTGCAGCGAGAGTATGGAATGTGGACGATAATTTCTTCACTATGGAAAGTATGGCCATTGAAGCTATTAAAAGACTGACAAACTTTTATAAGGAGCTTGGACTGCCCACTACATTAAAGGAAGCAAAACTTCCTTCTGACAGATTTAAAGAAATGGCCGAAAAAGCTGTCAAGCTTGGAAATATAAAGCGGACAACCGCTGAAGATATAGTTGAGATCTATAAGCTTGCCGTAGGATAACAAAAAATATTGAAGCAATTTAAAGGGAACCGTGTTTATTATGTTAAGCGCGGTTTCTTTTTACAATCTCCTGATATTACTTACAGGCTCTTGATAAACTCATTTGTCTTATAGATATCTTCTTTGAGTGCTTCGTATGTGTTCTTATACTGCTGGACAAAAAACTTATATTTTTCGTGATTTTTTAAATCCGGTTTGATTTCATCGCCAAATTGCACCATATTATCTGCAGCTTCTACCATATCCTTATATTTGCCTGCAGCAACACTTGCTATTATCGCAGAACCAAGGCATGTCGCTTCAGGATTTGAGGTCTTCTTGATGGGAAGTCCCGTGACATCTGCATATATCTGGGCCCATAACCTGCTGTTCATATGTCCACCCACACCGATGATCTCGTGGATACCAAAGCCGTTTTCTTTTATTATATGCAGTGAGGATTCTATGTCGTATGCGACGCCCTCCATAATGGCCCTGTAGATATGGACAGGAGTATGCTTCAGTGTCAGCCCCCTGATGACCCCCCTGCTTTCCGGATCTGTAAATGGGGTGCGGTTACCCTGCCAGTGTTCCACAATTATCACGCCTTCTGAGCCGACAGGTAGTTTTGCAGCAAGTTCATCCATATAGGCGTAAACGCTCATCTTTCTTTTTTTGGCATCGTTCTCGATCTCTGGATTAATAAATTGGGTCTTAAACCATTTCAGAACGGAACCGGTGGAGACCTGTCCCCCTTCAACTGTGAAATTATCGACCACAACATCCGGGTAGCTCCCAAAAAGCCCCTTTGTACTGAATTCCCTGTCAATATTTATCTGCACCCAGGTCGATGAGCCCGCGACCATAAAGATCCTTCCTGTTGTGAAGGCATTGCATCCTATGCTAGCGCATGTTGCATCTACTGCACCCTGCCCGACTGGTATGCCTTCAGGTAGGCCAGTCTCTTTTGAAAACTTTTTGCATACTCCTCCTACGACCTCACCAACGCGGAGTACCTTTTGGGGCAGTTTTTCAAAAATATCTTCCAGGCCCATTGCCCCATAAAAATCTTTTGGCCAACCACCATTCCTGTTATCATAATATCCCCTGATAGTAACAGTGGAAATCCCGAGAGTCCATTTGCCTGTAAGCTCGTGTGTCAAGAAATCGGTATATTCTGCTGCGACTTTTGTCTTTTTATAGATCTCCGGCTGGTTCTTTTTTACCCAAAGGTTCTTGCATGGAAACCATTCAGATGAGACATTGCCATACCCATTATACCTCCTTGCAGGATGGTCTATAGAGGCGATAAGCTTAGCTTCTTCGCTGGCTCTTACGTCCATCCAGATTATAGCATCCCGCAGGGGCCTATCATTTTCATCCATCCAGATAGGTGAACATGAAGTCGCATCATAACTGACACCTGCAATGCACTGCGGCTTTATTCCTGAGGTCTTTATAACATCACGGACTGCCTTATAAAGACTTTCCCTCCATTCTTCTATACTTTGCTCGGCCCAGCCAGGGTACCTGTGATAAGTATTATAATTACAGTTGCTTATACAGATGGCGTTTCCTTTTAGATCGTATATCCCCGCCTTTACACACTCGGTCCCACCGTCAATACCCATTAAAAATTCTGTCATTTACAGCTCCCTGTGCACAAATTTATTGATTTCATTTATGTCAATAATTGACTTTGACCCATTTATTTGTTGCAGCGCTTTCAAGTATTGCATCTATAAGGGTCTGAATCCTGTAGCCGTCTTCAAAAGTCGGAAAAACCGGTTTAGCAGGATTAGCAGGATTATAATCCTGGATATATTTGTAGACTGCCATAAGCAGGTTTTTCCAGGAGTCAGGATATCCTTCAGCAAGCCCTACAGAATAATTAGCATATTCCCGCGCATTTTCATACAAAACATTTGGGTCCTTCATCAGGATCTTATTGCTTGAGCTTCTCTCGCCGATCCACAGGCTGTTGGGTTCTTCGCCATTCCAGCCAAGGCTTTTTTCTGAAGCGTTTATCTCCCACTCTATGAACTGTTTTCTGCCCGGGCATACCTGGGCCGCAATAAGGACCCCTTTAATGCCGTCCTCATAATTAAACATTATTGTTGCATGGTCCTCAGTATCGATCTTTATTTCCTCATACTGGTCAGGCCTCAGTTCTATTTCTGAGTGTGTCGGTATCTCAATAAGTGGTTTTTTCCTGGTAGGAAAAAATATGGTCAGGTCCGCATATACTGATGTTATGTTCCTTCCCAGTATCATCTGCATCATATGCATCCAGTGTGAACAGATATCGCCAACGACTCTTGACCTGCCGCTAAATTGAGACTCCACCCGCCAATTGTAGTCAGTATCTTTTGAAAGCCAGTCCTGAAGATATCTTCCATGTGCTAAAAATATCCTGCCGATCTCACTCCTTGCGACCATCTCTTTTGCCTGCCTGACCATAGGATAAAAAGCCATATTAAAAGTCGCGGCATTCACCACCTTTTTTTCTTTTGCCATTTCGACAAGAAGCTTTGCTTCTTTTGTATCCATTGTGAGGGGTTTTTCACATATCACATGTTTTCCGGCTTCGATGGCCGCTTTTGCAACCGGGAAATGAAGCTTATTGGGTGCAGTGATATGTACGACATCTATTTCAGGATCCTCAACAAGCTTTTGCCAGTCTCCATAAGCCTTCCTGACACCAAGTTTCTCAGCCATGTGGTCCGCTTTCTCCTGGTCCATTTCTGCGATCGCAACGACTTCTGCTATTCCAAGACGCCTTAAATTTTCAATATGAAGTGGGCCTACAAAACCGGTCCCAACTATACCTGCCCTTATCTTATCCATGGTCAAAAACCTCCCCTGAAGCATTCTATGAGTATTTAAAAGTAGACTTGTGATTTTATTCTAAATATTAAAATGTCTTTATTCAAGTCAAAATTAATCAATTTGACTTTTTTCTTTTAAACTGATGTTTTTTTCGAAATTTGATATAAATAATTTTTTAATAAGAGCCAAAATAAGATATAATTTTATTTGCTTTAGTCATCTTGGACTTAATTCGATTTGTGCCAAAATATTTTTTAAAACTGCAAGGAGGTTCTTCAAATGTTAAAATTTGGTGTTGATACGTTCATCTGGTCTGAGAGTTTTTCAGAGAAAGATCTGTACCTGATAGAAAAATCAAAACAATTGGGTTTTGATGTCATTGAGACTTTCATATCAAATCCTTATACCTATCCTACAAAACTGGTTAAGGATGAAGTAAAAAAAGTAGGTATCGAAGTGGTCTCTGCTACTGTACTTGGAAATGATACTAATATCATCGACCCGGATCCTGCAACCAGGAAAAAGGGCATTGAGTATCTTAAAAAAGTTATCGATATAAACAATGAGATCGGTTCGACAATACTGGGTGGTGTCAATTATGCAGGATGGGGTTATCTTACCCGTAAATGCAGGACAGAAGATGAATGGAACTGGTCCGTTGAAGCTATGAAAGTGGCTGCAGAATATGCAGAGAATACCGGAAATGTAAATATCTGTGTCGAACCTGTAAACAGGTTTGAGACACATTTCTTAAACATCGCTGAAGATGCTGTAAGGTACTGCAAAGATGTCGGTTTCGATAATATGAAAATCCACCTCGATGCATTTCATATGATAAGGGAGGAACTGAGTTTTACTGACGCTGTAAATGTGTGTGGCAAAAAATATCTTGGATATGTCCATGTATGTGAAAATAACAGGGGCATACCGGGAACAGGGCTCGTACCCTGGGCGGAATTCTTTACAGCAATAATAAAAACCGGATATACAGGTCCGCTTGTCATAGAGTCTTTCGACCCGAGTTTTGAAGAGCTGACCAGCACATGTGCCATATGGAGAAGTTTTGCAGATACAGGTGAAGATCTTGCAGTACAGGGTTTAAAGAACCTTAAAGCAATCGAGAAAAACTTAAAAATTTAAAAAACTTTTTTTAATAAATTAGAATCTTAAAATAATATTTTCAGAATATATAGAAGGGAGCGATATGAGAAAATTAATCAATGACCCTGCAAATATTGTGGACGAACTTATCGATGGGTTTGTATTGACCAATAAGGACAGGGTAAAAAGAATAGGACGGAATACGGTAGTCGCAAGAATAGATGCCCCGGTCAAGGACAAAGTCGGGATTGTAATTGGCGGAGGTGCAGGCCATGAGCCTCTCTTCCTGGAATACGTTGGGAAAGGCATGGCAGATGCTTCAGCCCACGGGCAGATATTTGCAGCACCTTCTGCCTCATATGGACTGGAAGCAATAAAAGCTGCAGATGGAGGCAAAGGTGTAATTCTCCTTTATAACAACTATGCAGGCGATGTCATGAACTTTGATATGGCCCAGGATATGGCAAGAGATGAAGGAATAAAGGTGGAGACAGTACTTATATATGATGATGTCTCTTCTGCGCCAGTCGATAATAAAGAAGACAGGAGAGGGACCACAGCTACGCCTATAGTAATAAAAATAGCAGGCAATGCTTCTGCAAGTGGTATGGGATTTGAAGACTTAAAGAGACTTCTTGAGAGGGCAAGTATCAACTCCAGGTCCCTTGGGGTATCGCTATCAGGATGCACACTTCCTGAAACTGGACTTGCGACTTTTACCCTTGAAGAAGGCAAGATGGAGTTCGGCATGGGTCTTCATGGTGAAGCAGGTATAAAAAAAGTCGACATAATGACAGCTGATGAGACTACTGTTACACTTCTTGACCTTATTATTGCGGACCTGCCGTTTAAGAGCGGGGATGAGGTAATAGCACTTGTGAACAGCTATGGCTCCACAACAAGAATGGAATTGTTTATAATCATGAAAAAAATACACGAATATCTCGGGGAGAAAAACATATCCATCTATGCAAGCGAGCTTGGTGAATTCTGTACTTCGCAGGAAATGGCCGGGGTGTCAATAACACTAATGAAAATAGATGATGAAATAAAGAAATATTATGATATGGCTGCCGATAGTCCCGGTTATGTAAAAATGGCAAGAAAATAGAGGGCTGTTTTATTCATCATTGTTCAGTCCTGAATAATAATTTTTTATCAATGAAAAATTACCGGTAAATATTATCAATAAAAGTGCAGCATTTTTGCTGCACTTTTATTAAGGAACTGTTAGGGGATAAGAATGAATACTATAAATGGGATCACAAAAGAAGAAGCCATGGAAAAAGCTTTTAAAACTGCCTATGAGGGAGAGGCTAACCGTACAAACTGTGCACAGGAAGCATTCCATGCAATAACTTCTGTACTGGGTGTTAAAAATCCCCAGATGTTTAAAAGTCTTTCTGCTCTGGAAGCGGGTGGTGCAATAACCACAGCAGGGTCCTGCGGGGCTTTTTCCGGGGGGCTTGTGGGTATAAGCAACTTCTTTGGCCGTACCTATGAGCAGTGGCAGGAAGGCAAATCCTACATCAAATCATCTGTACTTGGACAGAAACTATATAAGAAATTCATGGAAGAGTACGGAACAGTCATATGCAGAGAGATCCATAAAAAGAAATTCGGTAGGAACTTCAAATTGATGGATGAAGAAAACCTGGGAATCGATAGAGAAGAACTGAAAGTTTTTGAAGGAATGGGTGCCCATGAAAATATGTGTACCACTGTTGCAGGCCTCTCAGCTATGTGGACAATAGATATTTTATGGGATGAGCTGCCAAAGGATATCGATGTCTCAAATATGCCTTCCTCTGAAAAAGCAAAAAAGAACTTTAAACCAAAATAAAATAAAAAAATAATAATAAAAGTTCACAGGATTTTGCCCGGGTTAATAAGGACTTTACAGGATTTCAACCATGTTTATAAGGACGTTTGTAGGTACCTGTCAGGATTGACCCTCATTTGGGACCACACAGATCATGCTGATACCGTTTTCGCCTGCTAAAAACTGGTGCAGTTCATCCGGAGAAACCAGTATAAAGTCTTCTTTTTCTATTGGGATCTTTTCTTCGCCTTGCAATACAAATCCTTCACCTGAAATAATAAAGACTTCATGTTCCCATTTATGGGTGTGTTTTGGAGTGTGGCCGTTCGGTTTTATCTCAAAAAGCCTCATGGCAAAATTGGGAGTCCCGTCGTTTGCAGTAAGCACCGGGAATGCTTTTACACCAGAAGCCTGCCCATCATCCATTATTCTTGGAACTATATCAGTCTTTTTTTTTATTTTCATTTTAATATTTCCTTTCTATAAATATCACAATCTAATGGGGAGAGATATCTATTATATCACTTCATACATCGCTTTTATAATGAGATGTATGGTATTTGCCCCTGCATCTTCATAACCAAGTGATCTTTCCCCGGAATATCTTGCCCTTCCCTTTGTGGCTACCATGCCTTTAGTCGACTCTGCGCCTGCCTTTGCTGCAGCCATCATCGAAGAAAAAGCGTCTTTTATAGAAGCGCCCTTTTCTGCTGATTCTTTTAATGCGAGAACAGCAGGATGAAAAGCATCGACCATAGTCTTTTCGCCTGGTTTCGCACCACCGATTTTCATTATCTTTTCAAGTGATTGATTAAACATAGCATAAAGATCATTAATATCAACATAGTCTTTTTCGGGATCTATCGCCCTACCCATCTCTGAAAAGAACATTCCGAAAACCGGGCCCGTAACTCCTCCGATTATCACAGCAATAGAATTACCGGCCAGTTTCAGCAGGTCTGAAATATTGGCAGGTTCCTGTTCTTTTATTTTTGCAATTGCGTTAAGAAACCCTTTTGAAATGCTTATTCCATGATCTCCATCTCCTATGACGCTGTCAAGCTGTGAGAGAAACATCTTGTTTTCCTGAAGCGTGTCATTTATCTTATCCATCATATTCCTGAAATCTTCCAACCCAAGCTTATCCATTATCACTCCAATCAAAACTATTTTTTAATGATCAGAGCAGCTGCACAAACCGCCCTTTACCTTAATTTGACCTAACCTCAAACAAGTTTAGCTGCCAAAGATTATTCTTCTTATAAGGGCTATGGACTTTGCGGCGTCACCTTCTGATACTACACTCTCGATCTCTTTGGCACTTACGCTTTCAACAGCCTTTATAATAGACTTCAACATCGCAATGCTTTCCCGGCATGCGCCTATCCCGTCATCCCTGTATGGGAACTGGTCAAGTGAATACCAGCCGTTATACCCTGTCTTTTTCAACCAGTGTATGATCTCAAGGTAATCCTGCATATGCGTTGCACCCACTATGAGATCATCATCTGCAAAAGCATAGTTATCATTAAAATGCATATGAAAGAGCCTGTCTCCATAAAACTTACAGAGTGCTATAGTCTCGGCAACATTTTCATAAGCAAAAAACCCGTGGCCCACATCCACAGTTACACCGACATTCTCCCTATTAAGTTTTTCGATAAGCGCAAGGGCCTTGCCTATCGTAGCGATGTAGAGCCTGTTTCTTGGTTCCCTTATTTTGTATTCAAGTGCGAGCCTTACTTTTTTATTATAATCAGCACATTCGGCCAGGCTGTCCACCATCAGCTCCCATGCTTTAGTATAATCCACCTGGAATGGATAGTCATAGCCATCCTGGCCGGGCCATATGTCAAGAAGATCACAATCGAGCCTTACAGCAATATCCATATTCTTTTTAATATCTTCAACAGCTCTTTTTCTTATCTTCGGGTCCATGGAAGCAATAGAACCATTTCCATATATTGGATTGACAAAAAGATCGACTATTACAGTACTGACCTCAAAATTATATTTTTTAAGAAGACCCTTAACCTTATCAACGTTCTCTTCATTGATATGCCATGTTCCAAAAAGTTCAACTCCATCAAGGTCCTTTACCTTGGTTGCAGCTTCAAACAGCTCTTCGACAGTTTTGTCCTGTTTATATCCCGAATTGCACCATCTGTCGCTCTGGTTTCCAAAAATACCAAGTGTCGTTGCAAATTTTTCTCCTGACATCTCTCTTCCTCCTCTTTCAGATTAAAATTATGATTTGATTATTTATTAATTGATCACGGTTTTAAAAAATATTGATTATTTATAATCATTGCTTTTTCTGTTACTTTCACTTACTGGGTCTAATAAAATATTGCACTTTTTTATCTTATAATATCTTCATTTGTTTTGTAAATACTTTGACACCAATACCTCAACCGATAGCATTACTAAATACTTCAATTGACAAAGCATTACTATTAATCTATATTTTTTTTATTCGATTATTTTAAACCAATAAGGAGGTCTCTAATGGAATTCAAGGGTTATGATAAAAACTTTGGCCTGGCAGGAAAAGTTGCTCTTGTCACTGGTTCGGCAAAAGGAATAGGAAAGGCGATCTCACTTCTTTTTGCAGAAAAGGGAGCTGATATCATTGCAGTAGACATGGATGAAGAAGTAAAAAAAGTAGCTGCTGAAATCGAAAAGCTTGGCAGAAAATGCCTTCCTGTCACTCAGGACCTTACAGATTACAAGAACTTAAATAAACTTGTCCAGGCTGGCATCAAGGAGTTTGGAAAGATTGACATACTTGTAAATAATGCAGGTATAGCACAGGTCGATTTTGTGGAAGACATCCCTGAGAACTTCTGGGATGAGACTATGGCTGTAAATGCAAAAGCACCCTTCATTTTGACCCAGCTTGTTGGAAAAGAAATGATAAAGAAAAAATCAGGCAAGATAATAAACATTGCTTCTATTGCTGGGACCATTGCCTTTGAAAAACACGCAGTATATTGCGCCAGCAAAGCTGCAGTAATACTGTTCTCAAGAGTATGTGCCATCGAATGGGGCAAACATGGGATCACCGTTAATACCATTTCCCCTATAGTGACTCTTACTGAGATGGGTAAAAAAATATGGGTTGGAGAAGTCGCAAAAGAAACATTGAAGACAATACCTGTTGGAAGATTTAACTATCCTGAGGAAATAGCAGCAGGTGCTCTTTATTTTGCCGCTGATGCCTCGAATACAGTTACAGGAATGGATCTTGTCATCGACGGCGGATACAGTGTTAAATAAATCAATTTTCAAAGCTTAAATACTCAGATGTTATTTTAAGATGTCCTTATTAACTTTATCCGGTCCTTGATCTCTTTTACCTGCTGGATCTCAAATCTGCCAGGGATCTTGCTAAGTATATTTGCATTTCCGCAGGCAACAGCAAGCTTCAGCATGTCTGCAGTGCTATAATCTTTTTGGAGTGCATGCACGATGCCGGCATTGACCGAGTCACCGGCTCCAGTCTTATAAGGTCCCTTTATATCTGGCGGGATAATAGAATAAGAACAACTTTGATCAAAGTAAAGTATTTTATCCGAACCGCTTGTGATCATTACAATCTTTATACCTTTAAAAAGCATGTCTCTGATAACTTCTTCAGGATCTTTTTTAAAATACTTTTCACTTACTGCAGAAAGTTCATACTGGTTTATTTTTAATATATCCGGAATCGCTGAGATCCCATGGTATAGGGCTTCCCCGGAAGCATCAAGGAGGGTCTTCATACCATTAGGTTTAAGCGTATTTATTATATGGCTGTATATCTTTACATCAACGCCCTGTGGCAGGCTTCCCGACAGGATAAAATAACCCGGAATTGCACTTATCTTTTCCAAGTAATCCATCAGTGCTTCGACATCTCCCTGCAATATCAGGGGTCCTTTTCCATTTAATTCGATAAGATCTTCTGTCTGTTCTTCTATTACCTTGATATTGGCTCTTGTGTTGTCTTCTATGTTTATTAAATGAAATTTTATTTTTTCTTCTTCCAGCAGTTTCTTTATATTTCCGGTAAAAAATCCGCCACAAAAAGCTATGGCTGTATTTTCAGAACCAAGACAGTTAAGTGCCCGGGAAGTGTTAAACCCTTTACCTCCCGCAGAAACAGACCTAAGTTCAGTAGGGTTGATGCTGCCCTTTTTTAAGACATCAATGGAAATCGTGATATCCAGGGCAGGATTTAGAGTAAGTGTATAGATCATTTTTTAACTGCCTGTCATATTTTTCGGGTTAAAGGATGAGTTCGATATTTTCTTTGAGTTTTACGACTTCAAGGTCTTTTACATGTGTTTCTTTCTCAAAGATCACTATGAAGTCTGCTTTTTCTGAAAGAAGGAAGGGCAGGTCATGCCAGACACCCTTCTTAATATTTACTGCTTTGGTCCCATCTATAATAAAAGCTTTGATCGATGAGTAATCTATAGGCGAACTGGTATCACCCATATTTTCTGACAGGCCAAACACGACAATAGACTGGCCGGTCAAAGGTATCAGCGCTTCGGTTGTCGTCGTGTGCCTCTCAAAAGCTTCACTGACAAAAGGCCTTGGCTGTTTTATTTCCAGCCAGTGCATCTGTGCTACATCTGTAGGATGGCTTTATATCGCTTACACCCGGCCAGAAATCTATGACCGGTTCTGAGATCGCTGGCTTTGAAGTCTGTGGCCCCAGAACTTCTCCATAAGGCGCAAAAGATCTGCTGTCAAGAATTTGAACTTTTACTTTCATAACAAATAACCTTTCTGTCTTGAATATTTTCTTATTGTGTTTCTCAGCCTCTTTTTGACATCACTTCTTTTTCATATTTCATTATGCTTTCTATAAACTGATCATCCAATAAAACACCCTGTTTTTCACAGTAATGATCCCAAATATCACCAAAAGGCATGAATTTAAGATTTTCATAAAGTGCAAGTTTTGCAAACATATTTCCTTCGCTTTCATACCTTGCTATCTTTTCCGTAGGTTCAAGTAATGCAATAAGCAGGGCTTTAAAGGTATTTCTTGCCCCGATCACCCAGGCACCGATCCTGTTCATACTGGCATCGAAGTAATCTGTACCCATATATACCTTATTAAATGCATCGGCCCTGACTATTTCCTGCATTATTGATACAAGCTCATCAGAAAGAATAGGAATATGGTCACTATCCCACCTGATACCCCTTGTAATATGCAGGGAAATAAATTTTACGACAAGCATAACTGATGTTATTTTATCAGATATAAGTTCTGTGGGATGAAAATGACCAGTATCCAGCGTTACTCCCAGGCCATTTTTTGCAGCATACCCAAGGTAGAGTTCGTGGGAACCAGATGTAAAAGATTCCATGCCGATACCAAATAGTTTGCTTTCCAGTGAATCTATTACATTTTTTTCAGGATATTTTATAGCAAAAATCTCATCCAGTGATTCAAGAAGCCTTTCCCTGTGTTTCAGCCTGTTTACTGTTACATCTTTTGAGCCATCCGGTATCCAAATATTGTTTACACACACCTGGCCGACCGATCTGCCGATATGGTCACAAGCTTTTCTTGAGTTCTTTGTATGGTCTATCCAGAACTGCCTGATATTCCTGTCAAGGCTTGAAAGCGTGTATCCTGTCTCCGCCATCTTATGTGAAAAAAAAGTAGGATTAAAATCAATGCCATATCCAAATTTTTTTGCCCAGTCTATCCAGTAGTCATAATGACTGGGTTCTATCTGGCTTCTATCTTTCAGTTTCCCCTTGAAATCACCATAAATAGCATGGAGCGCAAGTTTTTTTGCTCCCGGTATCAATGAAAAAGCAAGTTCCGTATCGGTCGTGAACTCCTCTATGTTTCTTGGTTTGCCAGGAAAATTACCTGTGCATAATATTCCTCCACCGCCAAGGCTTACATTATCAGATTCAAAACCTCCCACATCATCTCCCTGCCAGCAGTGTATTGAGAGCGGGACAGTCGAAAGGAAATCGAGTTTCTTTTCTACATCCACACCAAATTCAGCATACTTCTCCTTTGCCTGTTCGTATCTTTGTCCCGTATTCATTTTACCTCCATTGATAAATTCAATTATCTTTTTTAGTATTTTATCTTGGCCTTCTAAAGGCGAATTGATTAAAAATTTTTAAAAACTACTTAAAATATTATATCCCAAGACCATATGCTTTATACAGGAATTATTTCTGCTTCTATCGGGAAATACCCTTTAACTGGAAATGGGATACTAATATTTTCACGATCCCGGCCGCATCCGGGACAAAATAGATCTTCAAGATTATCACAACTGGGAACAGGGGTAAAAGGGCCCCCTATCCTTAAAACAGGATGATCAAGATAGTCAAAGGCTTCCAGATTTATTATTGAAGCTATCTCCCCGCCTATACTCCTGCACAGACTGATCTTTTCTGTTGAAGAAAGTTTTTTGAAATGGTCCATTATGTCTTTTATTTAACAGGCAAATTAAAAATATTTAAAATATCTTACTGCATTAAGATTATATGTAATTTTTATCTGTATCGCAAAATACTCTGGTATAATAATGACTGTTTTTTTGGTAATATTATACAGGCCGGTTTTTTATTCTGATTCTGGTATGGTCATTTGATCATTTTAAATAAGATCCTTAAAAATTATACTGGAAGACTTTAAAAAAATGGTAGAAAAATATGCTTCCCTGCTTTCAGCAGATGCATCAGATTATAAAAGCATAATAAGAAAAATCGAATCTGAAGGTTTTTCTGGATTGCATTTTGATGTCATGGACGGGCATTTCGTTAAAAATTTCGCATTCAGTCCACAGATAATAAGATCACTCAGAAAAATTACCTCACTTTTTTTTAATGTCCACCTGGAGATCCAGAACCCTGGTGAATTTCTCGAGATGTTTATAGGAGCCGGAGCTGACGAAATAACAATACACCCGACTTCTACAAAAACGGTGGAAAGGGATTTAAAATTCTTAAGGGCCAAAAACATCAGGAGCTCTGTAGCTCTGGATCCTGAAATCGAAACCGGTCAAATATTAAAATATTTTCCTCTTATTGATAATATAATCATAATGACAGTGTATCCGGGTTTCGGGCAGCAGAAGTTTATCGATAAATCACTGCAAAAAATCAAAGAAGTTAAGATCTGAAATAATCAAAGCAGGTTATGATATAACTATTTCTGTTGACGGTTCAATAAATGATGAAACTGAAAAAATGGTAACAGAAAAAGGTGCAGATATTTTGATCTATGGTTCAAGTCTTTTTAAAGATGGCCAATAATTTTTAAATAACAGGAGGTTTCAAATGACAGGTAAAAGGAATCTTACAATGGCTGAAGCTGTAAGGGAAGCAATGACTCTGGAAATGAGAAGGGATCCCAAGGTATTTCTTGCAGGTGAAGACATCGGTGTTATCGGTGGTGCTTTTGGTGTAACAGGAAAGATGATCGAAGAATTCGGACCTGAAAGAATGTTAAATACACCGATATCAGAGACTGCTATCGCAGGAATCGGGGTAGGAGCTGCAGCAGCTGGATACAGGCCGATCGTAGAGATAATGTTTGCTGATTTTATTGGTATTGCCATGGATGAGATCGCAAACCAGGCAGCAAAGATGAGATATATGTTCGGCGGGAAAGCAAAGGTCCCGATGGTATTGAGAGCCGCATGCGGTGCAGGTGTAAGTGGTGCGGGACAGCATTCCCAGAGTCTTGAAGCATGGGTCGCTCATATTCCCGGACTTAAAGTCGTAATGCCCTCTAATTCCTATGATGCAAAGGGTCTTTTAATAAGCGCGGTCAGGGATGATAACCCTGTTATCTTTTTTGAACATAAAGTCATCTATGGGATGAGCAGTGAATGCCCGGAGGGAGACTATACAGTACCTCTCGGCCAGGCAAACCTTGTACGAAGTGGAAGCGATGTGACTGTTGTTGCCTGGGGCATGATGGTCCATAAAGCAAAACAAGCTGCTTCTGATCTTGAGAAAGAAGGCATATCGGTCGACCTTATAGATATCAGGACCATTGTTCCTCTTGATATTAAAACTATTTTAGATTCTGTCAAAAAGACTGGAAGGCTTGTAATAGTACAGGAAGCATACAGGACAGGAGGATTTGCAGGAGAAATAGCGGCACTTGTGGCAGAAGAAGGTTTTTCCTATCTTAAGAGCTCCGATAATCAGGGTCACTGGAGCAAACACGACAATACCTTTGAGCCCTATTCTTGAAAATGAGTTCATACCAAGTCCCGAAAAGGTAAAAGCTGCAGTTTTAAAGACTATAAAGAATTGATCGAATAAAAAATATTATAAATACCGGATCTGAGATAGTCCCCCTGGCATCTTCAGGTTTGATAGTATTTTATTTATATAATAATTTAATGATACATAGCGCTGGAAAGGAACTTGATGAAAGAAGAAGTATTTCTACCGAAAATGGGTCTGACTACCACAGAAGGTACTCTTGATAAATGGCTCAAGAAAGATGGCGACATTGTAAAAGAAGGTGAAGAGATAGTAGAGGTAACGACTGATAAGGTGACCACAGCTTTAGAATCACCAAAGAGCGGTATCCTGCAGATATTAAAAGAAGAGGGAGAAGTAATACAGGTAGGAGAACCGATCGGTGAAGTCATCGATGAAGAAGACTGAGAATCGGTCTGCTATAGGTCCACTATTTTATAAGTTCTTCTTTCCCGATGATCAAAAGACCTTTTGACCCATCTGCTATATAGACATTTTCTTCATCTGCGATAACATCAAAAGCATAGCCCACTGTCTCATAATTAAAAATTATTTCCGGACTGCTTTTTTTGCTGATATCAATGACCTGTATGCCTTCTGTTCCATCTGCAATAAGTGCAATATCATCAATTACATAAACAGCATTCGCATAACCCGGAGTATCTATCTTACCCTCGACTACAGGGATCTCTATATTACTGGCGTTTATTATCAAAAACCCGTTTGTGCCATTTGCCACATAGATATATTTATCTTTTACAAAAATGCCATTTGCCCAACCTTTTAGTAACTCTTCCTGTGCGACGATTTCCCCTTTTGTCGTTTTTATCTGAATACCGCTTTGGATGACGTCTGCTCCGCATAAAACAACAAACGTAGAATATACATAGTCTTTTTCAGATACGAGTCTGTTGATATATGGTGGACCACAATAACTTCCCTCTTCTGATACTGTAGCGCTTGAACAGCCAGTAACTAATATTGTTATAATTGTCATCAGGATAACAAAATAAAAATATTTTTTAGCTTTTTTCCTCACAATGGTCTTCCTATCCTTTTATTTCATAAAAAGTATTACTTATACCTTAATTGTAGAATAAATATCTATTTCTTCAATAAAAATAGGTTTTACCCTTTTTATCATGGCCCTGGAAGCCTTATAATAATAAAATAGATCATGCAATCATCAGAAGGAGGAATGATAGAATGCTAACCAGCCAACAGCAAAAAGAGATCAGGGAAAAAGCGATTGTTTATTTTGAAAAAGCAGGTATTTTGCTTACAGAGGAAGAGAAAAAAAATAAATTACAGATTTTTGATTATAATACCGGTGATTTTTTTAAGATGGGTATTGTAATAGTGACTTTTGTAAATACTGAAAGATATTGTGGAAAATTCCTGGTCTTTTTCCCGGGCCAGAGTGCTGCTGAGCATTTTCATCCGGATGTAGAGGAAAATAAGGGTAAAGAAGAGACTTTCAGGGTATTATGGGGTTCTGCTTATGCTTATGGGAAAGGCAAGCCCACAGAGAATATTAAAGCTAAGATCCCTGAAGGTAAAGAAAAATATTTTACCAGCCGTAATGAAGTGATCCTAAACCCCGGGGACCAGTATACTATCAAACTCCATGAAAAACACTGGTGGCAGGCCGGTCCGGAAGGTGTGGTCGCCCTTGAAGTCTCCTCCACATCAAGGGATCTTTTTGATAACTATAGTGATGATACGCTTGACTGGAAGATATACTGATAGATATCTTTAAAGAAAACCTTTACAGCTTTCCTATCGGTTTTATTCCTGATCCTGTTCTTATAAAAAGCCTGCTTACCGTCAAAATTGACATCCAGGTCCGCCCAAGCCTTTGGGGCAATGATAGTCAGCAGCCTGAAAGGCTTGTCCCCAAAGTTATAACCGACATGCCAGGTGCCTTTGGGTATAAGAAAACCGTCACCCTCTTTTAAGACAAAAGTATCGCCATTTACCGGGTCAAACATCGTAGCCTCACCTTCAAGGCAGTAATATACTTCATCCCCTGCATGGATATCGGGGGGCTCAAACCATCCTCCCGGCTTTATGGAATAATCTGAAAAATAAAGCCTGTTTGTATCAGCTACTATTGTGACTTTTACAGGTTTATCCCCTTTACCGTAAACAGTATTTATGACATCTTCTTTCCTGATGACTTTTGGCTTTTTTTTATCTGGTGGAAATGGAAGGTTCCCCATCCACTCTGGAAATTTTGCTTTCTTTTTTGGTTTTTTATCTTTATCGCTCATTTTTATACCTCTGAATATATTTATATGTGATTATTTAATTTTCCCTCAGATGTTTTTGTTTTTTATTACAGTTCCGGGGCAATACCAAAAACCGCTTCGACTACTTCATTTGAAAAATTAAGATATCTGTGCTTCATGCCTTCCGGTATTAAAAACTGCTCCTCCGGGAGTATTTCATAGGATTCATGCAAAACGCTTGAATCGTCCTCATTGTCATCCTCATACACCTGTACTGTTAATTTTCCCTTAAGGACAAAGAGCACTTCATCCCCCTTATGGGTCTCAGGGTCAGAGTATATACCTTTTGGAATTTGTATCTTTGCCAAAATGAACAAAATCATTGCTTACAAAGAATGAGACAAGAATATGGTTTTCTTTTCCATGTATGAGCCTTAACATCTTATCCTGTGGAATATGTATCAGCCTTTTATTTTTCCTTGCTTCTTCACCTGAAACTGGAAACCTTCCAAGCAGGTCTAGGGCTTTTAGGTCTTTGTTATCTTCCATCTGCATTCACTTCCTTTAGAGATCCATTTTTTTATTACTTTTCAGATCGTTTTTTATCGATCTTTCTATATTTTGATTTTTTTGACTGGGCTAAAATATCATTCACCCTTATAAAAAGCCTGCTTCCCGCTATAATTTACATCAAGCCCCATATCGTCTTCGGACCATATTGATGGAGCCACCAGAGCCAGAAGCCTGAAGTTTTTATCGCCAAAATTAAACCCTATATGCCATGTCCCCTTCGGTATCAGCAGTGCATCTCCGGGATTTAACTCCACGACATCACCAGTAACAGGGTCAAAAAGATGGGCTGTACCCTCGAGACAGTAGTAACATTCATCTCCGGGGTGTATATCTGGCGGATCGAAGTAACTGCCAGGCGGTACCGTATATTCACCGAGATACCCTATTTTGTCAGTACTTATTGAAAGCGGGGTGGTATCGAGTTTATTTCCCCTCCCATAAATAAGAGGTTTGCGGTCAGCTTTTCTTATTACTACTGGCCTTTTTTTATTTTTCGGATAAGGATAGGCGCCCATCCATTCAGGCATTTCACTGTTATTTTTTTCTTTTTCCGCCATACTACCTCCGGTCCTTTTTTAATCATTTGCTAATTATATTTTCAGTTCTGCTAAATCATCTATGACTGCTGTCCTAAGATCGACCCAAACTCTGGTTCAAGGATCCTGTAAATATCTTTAAATACTGAAAATCTCTTTTTGTAAAATCCTTCAAGTTTTTTATTGTGCTTGATAATGTCATCATTATGGATCATCTTTTTTACAGCAGTTTCAAGATTATCGTATACCCCTGCTGAAACAGATGCAATAACTGCAGATCCAAGTGTTCCCAGTTCTTTTACCCCTGTTGTGGTCATATCTTCAGCCAGGATATCTGCAATGAGTTGCTTCCAGAAACTGCTGTTAGTTATTCCACCGGACAATTTTACTTCATCTATAGAAATATTTTTTCCTGAAAGGATATCCCTTAATGCATCAAGAATATCTGCAAGTTCAAGTGAAATGCCTTCAAGTACCGCCCTGGTGATATCTTCTCTTGTATGGCCATACCTCATCCCGATAAAAGCACCCGAAGCAAGAGGATTGCTGTTAGGGTTTCTTGAACCCAGAAGATACGGAAGAAACATAAGGCAGTTTGCACCAGCAGGTGATCCTGCTGCCTCGATATCAAGCATGGCGAAAGTCGTTTTTTCATCCTTTATTAAAACATCGTGATACCATTTTAATATCTCTCCCGAAGAGGCAGTTGCCATCAGGGAAAACCAGCGGTCACACATGGGGTGGCAGAAAATATATCCTCTTGAATTATCATCTGCAGGATAAGTCCTGGAAGGCGCTGCTATTACACCTGCAGAACCCACGGTCACTCCCACCTGTCCCTCTCTATATATGCCAAGACCAAATATAGTAGTGATTCCGTCACCGGAACCGACCGCTACAGGAGTTCCCTGCGTAAGCCCTGTTTCTGCTGCGGCTTCTACAGATATATTGCCCCCGATTTCATAGGGCTTATAAAGGTCCGGAAAAATATAGCTTTTAAATCCCAGTGCTTCTATTAATTCATCGCTCCACTTCCATTTTTTTGTATCCAGCATCTGGCTCCCGGAGGCATCCCCAAAATCACTCATTATTCTGCCGGTGAGCTTAAACCTTATGAAATCCTTGAGCATTATAAACCTTGATATCTTTTTATAATTATCCGGTTCAAATCTTTTTACCCAGGAAAGGGAATTTATGGTACTTTCACCTGTCAGGGTGCTTCCTGAATACCTGGCGATCAGCTTATCGAGTCCCTTTTTTTTAATTTCAAAATACTGCTGCTGGGGTCTTTGATCAAACCAGTGGATTATTGGCCTGATCACCCTGTTTTTGCTATCCAGCAAAACAGGCATTATCATTATTGCGCACATCCCGACCGAGATTATTTTATATTTGTCAGTACTCAGGTCAACGATCTCTTTTATTGCTTTTAAGACTGCCTTCCATAATATTTCTGTATCGATTTCTACAATTCCCGGTTCAGCATAAATATTCTGGTAGACGTTTGAGGAACTCAGAAGTTCATTTCCATTAAAATCAAAAAGACTGCATTTTATGCTGGATGTCCCTATATCGATTCCTAGTATTGAGTCTTTCATATCATAAAATAAATAATGATTGATCCTGCCTGATAAAATATATTCAGCTGGAAAATGGATCATATTTCCAGCAGAGTCCCGGCAGGTTCTTTGTTTACCCAGCAGGATAATATTCCAGTGGATCTGGATAGACAAATCCTGGTTCTGTGCAGTTCAGTTCGACGATGTGATTTAGGTCTTCCTCAGTAGTCAGGTAAACCCAGATATGTCTGCCGCACCAGTTACCACTCATCGACACCTTTACCCCCAGCTTTTCCATATACTTCATCAACTTGGCGAAGTCAGTCACTTCATAAGCCAGATGATGGAACCCTTCACCATTTGAGCCAAGGAAATCAGCATATATGCTTTTATTGTCACGGGGCTGGATAAGTTCTACATCTATATCACCTATCTTTGCAAGGGCAAGCCTCATCCTGTAATCCGATGGTTTTCCGCCGATCGTCATATCATTGACGGTATCAGGGCCAAATTCCCATATTTTCCATGGCCCGATACCAAATTCGTCATTATATTTCCTTACCATCTCGTCGACACTATTGACGATAAAAGATACCTGTCCGATCCTTGTAAAAACCGGGTCTATCATGCCAGCAGTCGCATTGTCTTCAGGTAAAAAAGTGCCGGGTCTTGGCTCCACAAGATAGCTTATGCCATTATCGTTTTTATGGTATTTAAAAAAACCCTGCTGTGGATCTGCAAAATCTATTATGTGTTTTAGCTGCTGTTCGCTGTCAAAATATATATATCTGTTTTTAGAGTAAAAATCACCCCTCTGGTATTCCTTGAAGCCTCTTTCCTTAAAAAATGCAACAGTATTATCATAATCCTGTACTTCATAGCCTATATGGTGGAGATTTTGTCCTTTTTCCTTAAGGAATTCTGAATAAATATTTTTATCATCAAGAGGTTGTATAAGCTCCAGGCCGGTGTCACCGAGCCGGCAATCTGCTATCCTGAATCTTGAACTGACATTTTTTCCTCTTACTGCCATGTCTTTTATATTCTCAGGACCGCAATCATATACACTCCATGGACCAATACCATATTTGAGTGCATAATTTTTTACTGTCTTTTCAATATCGTCAACGACTATTCCTATATGTGTGATGTCTTTAAAAACAGGTTCCAAAATCTACCTCCAGTATTTAGGCCATCAATTCTTTTATACTAAATCGCTTAAAGTAAAAAATTATAAGTTTATTTTTCAATTAAAAGTAACTGATCTTTATGCATAAACATCAGTATACAGGTCAGCTGGTTCTGGGAGTGGACTCGCTTTTGCAAATTCTACTGCTTCATCAAGTCTTGCGATGACTTTTTTCTGTATTCCGTCTATTTCTTCTTTTGTAGATATTTTTTTGGCTATTAGCTCCTCTTCAAATCTGGAGATGGGATCTTTTGCCAGCCAGGCCTCACATTCTTTTGCATCCCTGTAATTATCCGGATCTCCTTCCCAGTGTCCTCTGTGTCTCCATGTCCTGCACTCTATCAGTGTCGGACCCCCTCCAGACCTTCCCCTCTGGACCGCTTCTGTGGCTGCATCATAGACTTCCATAATATTATTTCCGTCAACGCTTACCCCGGGTATTCCATATGAATCAGCCCTGTCAGATATATCACAAATATTCATCGTATCCTTTACACAACCTGAAATACCATAGTAGTTGTTTTCACAGACATATATGACAGGAAATTTATAAATGGAAGCCATATTGATACTCTCATGAAAAGTTCCCCTGTTTGATGCTCCATCACCAAAAAAGCAGACACATACCTGCCCCTTGCCTTCCATTTTATTTGCACAACCCACACCGGCAGCTATCGGGAGTCCTGCTCCTACAATTCCATTGGAACCCATAATGCCCAGTGAAAGGTCACAGATATGCATTGAACCACCCTTAGCCTTGCAGTATCCCGTCTTTTTTGCAAAAAGTTCGGCCATCATAAGTCTGACATCTCCACCTTTTGCGATCAGGTGTCCATGCCCCCTGTGTGTGCTTGTTATATAATCATCATCATTTAGCGCCGCACATACTCCTGTTGAAACCGCTTCTTCACCGATATAAATATGGACAAATCCTGGTATTTGCCCCGCCTTATAATGTTTGACAGTCCGTTCCTCAAATTTCCTTATAAGAAACATCTTCTCATAGAGTCCCAGCATGAAGTCTTTGTCAACTGATTTTTCCAATTTGTCCCTCCTTCTAGAAAATTTATAAAAAATTGTTTAAAAGAATAAGTTTTTATATCTATAAATGATTTTAACATATACTGCTTCAGTTCTTCCATATTTTGACGTAATTTCAAATCTTATTTTTTGTATACTTTTTTTCTGGATCTATAAAAATCAATATTTATTTAGAAATATTTTTTAAAAAGAACTCATATTTATCCTGTGTCTTCGGATCAAAATATCCTTTTATCCTGCTGTAGTCTTCCATCATCTCCGCAGTCATGGAGTATTCGACATTATAATCATTACAACCATTTACCTGAGTATCTGTTTCTGCTCGTCCATTTAATACTCCAATTATCTCTAAGGTGTCGGGGTCAAGTGTGCCTGTTATTTTGCCTGTCAAAACATAGTCGCATATTTTTGTAGAGCTCATATTCAGATCAAAACCTGAAAACCCCATCTGGATTATTCCTTGTACTTCACCAGTCACTATATTTACCTCAAGGATCATGTACAGCTGTGTTTCCATTGACATCATTACCCTTAAAGGTCAGTACATCTTCATCCTGAGCAGGCTCAGTATTTTCAGTATAGTCTGTTTCGGTTGCCTGTGTATCTTCTGCAGTCTCTTCAGTGGATTTGACTGTGGTTTCGGTGGTAATTGCTGTAATCTGTTTCAACAGTGTCAACAGTATCTTTATTTACAGAACAGCCGCCATTAAGGAGTACGCTGATTATAATAAACAAGACCAGGACAGAAAATAAAACCTTTTTCTTTACAATCGATATATTTTTCATCTTTTTAAATCAGGAGGATTTTTCAGTTATTTTTTAAATCAGCTCAACTTCAAATTCCAGTGTAAAATTTCTTGTTTCCCCTGGTTCAAGATATTTAAGAGTCTTAAAGACTTCTCTTTCCTTGATGCGGCCCTCAGAATGGCAGTTTCCTGGCTCCAGTCCGATCACATACTCACCCATATCCATCCTCTTCCATTCTGTAAGGATCGGCATCTGTTCTTTTTTATATTTCATCGTAAGTTTTAATTTCCTGTTTTCACAGATCCTGTTGTTTATTATACCTATCCTGCACAGGCCGTCACTATCCGGCTCTACGTCATGATAGTATACCCTGTTAATATAATCCTTCTGGGGTGGTATTATTTTATTCCACTGGTCAATATCCTCTGCAGGACTGGTATCTGTAGCCGTGACTTTATTTGATCTGACCAGGACTTCTGAGCTCTCATCAAGAAGTGGAAACCCAAAATTGCAATGATACATAAGCATAAAAGGTGCTGACCTGTAACTGATGTTTTCCGCCTCGTCCTCAATAAGTAATCTATTGGAACCCATATAAGTGGTTATCTTTCTCCGCAGTTCAATACCAGGATAGAAAAGAGCTCCTTCTGTTATCCTGCCCCTTATCTGAAGCCTGTATTCATCCCCTTCCCATTTTCCTTCATACTGTACGTTTTTTGCTGAAATATGTGTGTAATCGCCATGCTGTACAAGGTTTTCAATACCATCTTTACCAGGGTCACCGACCTGGGTCAACCCGCATGTAGTGACAAGTCCCCCGGCCCAGCTTTTGATAAATGCAAAAGGAAGATCCTCATGGAAATTAGGTCTCATCTCACCAGGGTGAAACCTGATAGTCAGAGGGATCCCGCAGAATTCAGCAGTGGTTATGTCAAGCCCTCTATCAGCCACTACCAGAAATCGCAATCCACTTCCATTCCTGACATCAAGCGCCCTTACGCCGCTTGCATCGCCCTCTTTGAGCTCCATGCTCAAAATATGTGCAAGTTGTTCTATATCGCCTACTTTTTTCAATATTTCTGATTTTTTCATTTCTTTTCCAAAGATCTTTGCCATTTTTCCTCCTTTATAAAGGAATCATATTAAAATAATTTTTCATCTTTAAATCATTATACTTTTAATCCATCTTTTTCCCAGATAGCTTTCTTGAACCAGTGTGGGTAAGGATAGGATGGTTCACTTACTTTACTTATGGCTTCAATATCATCTTTTTCAAGTTTTAATCCCGATGCTCCTATATTATCCTTGAGATGTGATATTTTCTTGGAACCGACGACAACTGATGATACTGCTGATTTAGTCAACAGGTAAGCAAGTGCCACTTGTGGTATCGTAGCATTATTCTTCTGGGCCACAGAATCAAGGACGTCAACAATATCATACCCTTTTTCAACATTTACAGGTGCAAACATATTGGTAGCATTTTCTTTTTGAGCTCTCCTGCCACTTTCAGGCATTGCTTTACCTCTTCTGTATTTACCGGTAAAAAATCCCCCGGAAAGTGGACTCCAGCATGTTATCCCCAGTCCCTGCTCCTCACAGAGTGGAAGTATCTCAAGTTCGACTTCCCTCGATGCAAGAGAGTAATAAGCCTGATAGGTGGTAAGTTTTTCAAGTCCGCGATTTTTGGATACACATAGAGCTTTCATGACTTCCCATGCAGCAAAATTAGAACAACCTGTATATCGGACTTTTCCCTGCCTTACAAGATCATCAAGAGCACCGAGAGTTTCTTCAAGAGGTGTCATCTGGTCAAAAGCATGAAGAAGATAAATATCTATATAGTCTGTCCCAAGCCTTTTTAAGCTGTTATTACAACCTTCTATCAGACTATGTCTGGACAGGCCCTGTGCACTTATCGTACCGCTGCCATTGTTAAACCTTATTTTTGTACAGATAAGGACATCTTTTCTCTTTTTTCCAAGCACTTTACCTAAGGTTTCCTCGGATGCGCCATCAGAATATGAATCAGCTGTGTCAAAAAGATTTATTCCATTATCTATTGCAAAATCTACAATTTTTTTTGATTCATCAAGATCTGTCCCACCATAGTCATTGAACATACCTTTTGGTGTAAATGTCATTGTCCCAAGACATATCTCAGAAACTTTAAGGCCAGACCGGCCAAGATACCTGTAGTTCATAATTCCTCCCGTCATTTTCAACAAAATCTATTTGATTTTGGTAACAAAACTAAACAGTAAAAAATTAAATTTTGCAGATTAAAACAAATAATAAAGAAATTAAAATAAGGAACTATATATTTTTAAATCCTAATGAGATCTTTTTATTTTGGAGCAGGATAGATCTTATGCGGATCACCGATCGCTCTGCAGTTACCTATTTCCCATATTACACCGAACTCTTTTTCTGTATCAAGAAATACATGCCAGTCCTCTTCCAGATATCTGCCTTCCTGCAATACATATATTCCTTTTTTGGCAAACATCTCTTTTGCTTTTGGGATATCAGAGTAATACATCTTTAAGTGATGGACACCTTCGCCCCTTGTCTCCAGCCATTCCCTGTGTATTCCCAGACCAAAAAGTGGTTGTGTTATCTCATATTGAATAGGTCCTATCTGTGCCAGCGCTATCCTGAAACCAGCTTCGACTTTTACCCCTTTATAATAACAACTATGCAGCTTTGGAGGGAGAAAATCCCAGAGATACCAGGTGCCAAATCCAAAATATTTATAGTATCTTTCTATTGTTTTTTCAAGGTTCCAGGAAACTTCACAGATCTGGTTTATTTTCCCTTCTTCCCATTTTACATCAAGTTCTTTTAACAAATTTTTAGCTTCCATCTAAATGACCTCCGGGTTATTATTAATTAATGATGTTAAAGATTAATAATCAGCAAGATTATTATTTTATTACCTATGATTGTTTATATTCTTTATTCTTTTACGATAAGCTTGCGCATGGATATTTTTTCTGCGGCTTTTGCACCGATGAAGTTTATTATCATGACTAGTAGCAACATACCGCCCAGTACCACATTCTGAAAGAATGAGCTGAAATTTAAAATATTAAAACCACTTTTTAATGTCTGGACAAGGATCAAAGCAAGGACAACTCCAGTTACATTTCCAAAACCTCCCGCTTGGATCTGTCCCACCTAATACTGCTACAAGGACTGCCGGCAATAAAAATGATGCTGCATAACCGGACCTTGCAGAATTTGCCTTTGCAATGATTATAAACCCAGCAATTCCTGATAACATTCCGGACATTATATAGACTCTCAGCAAAACACTGTTTAAGTTTATGCCGGAAAAACGGGCAGCAATCGGATTTGCACCGACCATAAAAAGATTAAACCCAAAAAGGGTCCTGTTTAATATCAATCCCACAAGTAGAATCACCGCGATAAAAATATACAGCTGTATGGGGACTTTTGCTATCATCGCAGTACCCAGGTAAAGAAATTTTTCCGGCAGTCCTGTAATACCCTGGCCTTTTGTCATAATAACACCGATCCCTCCAAAAAGCCCGCCGGTACCAAGGTTGCAAGAATAGGTGTTATGCCTACTCTTGTGATCAGGATACCATTGATCGTTCCACAGGCAACTGCTATTATCATACCGATAAGCATTATAAGTATAATAAGCAGCAGTTCGGTACCACCGCTCATCTCAGGTTTTATAAAATTAGTCAACATCCAGGCTGTTGCAATACCGGTCAGATTAGAAATAGCAACGACTGAAAGATCTATTCCTCCGGTCATCATGCATATAGCAACTGCTATTGCCAGTAATCCAAAATCCGGTATCTGTATGGTCATAGACTGAAAATTACGCAGGGATAAAAATATTTCAGGCCTGATAATCGACATGATTATAAAAAAGAAAATCGTAATACCAAATAAAACTAATGTTTTTTTATTCCTGAAAAGTACCAAAAAGCACCTCCTAAAAACTTTTAATCATAATTCTATAATCATCCATCTTATTGTACATCCAGCACTCTAGATGCTCTTGCTTTTCTTTGCTCGCGCAAAGCAGTAACCGTAACACTGACAACTATTATTAAACCAACAACAAACTGCTGGAAATATGTGGGTATTTTCATAAGTACAAGGCTTGTCCTTATTACTGTTAAAAGTGACACACCTATAACAGTACCTATCACAGAACCCTTGCCTCCCATTATGCTTGCCCCTCCAAGGACAACCAGCTGCAATAATAGTAATCTCAGAACCGATCATGTATAGCGGACTTGCTACCCTGAAATATGCAATATGCAGAAATCCTGCAATACTTGCCTAAAAAACCAATGTAAGAATATATAAAGAGCTGTATATAAGTTATTTTCAATCCTGACCTTCGAGCTGCTTCCATATTTCCACCAAGCGCTTTTATGCTTCTTCCCAGTGTAGTATATTTTAACATCACCCACGTCAGCAGTGCCAAGGCGATAAATATGGCACCGGAAAGAGGAAACCCTATCGTGGCATCTCCTTTTGTAGTAATTGTAAAAATGTTTGTTTTTCCAAATTCGATTACTGAAGAGGGAAGCATAGTGGTCGTGATAATAGTCTTACCTACGAAGGTCTGCAAAAAACTTGTAAGCGCTCCCCAGTAAAAAGTAAGTGTACCCAAAGTGACAATTAGGGTCGGGATCTTAAAATATCCGATTAAAATCCCGTTTATAGCTCCCAAAATAATACCGATCAACATGCTGATTCCAAGACCTACTAAGACATTATCGATTCCAGTCTCTATCATCAAAAGACAACCTATATATGCACTTGATATGGCAACTGCTGTAAACGAAACATCGATCCCACCTGACAGTAAGGCAACAAAAAACCCGATTGCAAGTATAGCTTCGAAAGAATGTCCTCTTAAAAGACCAAAAAATGTCTCAAGAGTAAAGAAAGACCTGCTAAAAGAAGTTATTAAAATGCAAAGTGCAATAAATATAAAGAATACATATATCTCATTTTGCCTGAATACTTTTTTCACAATTTTTCCTCTCTAATTATTAAGACATAACTGTATGATAATTTAAGAAAATCAAGATTTGCTTGTCCCTACAGTTACTTCTACTCCTGACATTATCATATCATTAAGTTCTTCTTCAGTAGTACAAGCTGCGTCATACTCCTTGATAAAGCGCCCCTTTCGCATTACAAGTATCCTGTTGCAGTTCTGGAGGATCTCAGGGATATCGTCAGAAATAATAATTATTCCCACTCCACGTTCTGCAAGTCCTCTTATTATCATATGTATATCTCTTTTTGACCCGACATCTATTCCAACAGTAGGACCATCCAGGATAAATACTTTTGGGTTTGTAGATATCCACTTTGCGACAACTACTTTCTGCTGGTTTCCACCTGACAGGCTCGTTGCAGGCAGTTTAAGGGAAGGAGTTTTTATATTTAATTCATCAGCCAGTCCTTCTGTCACAGACTTGACATTTTTATAATTTATCAGTTTGAATCTATTTAAAAATTTCCATAGGGTCGTTACTATTATATTGCTTTCGATATCTTTTGTAATAAATAATCCCTCGGTCAATCTGTCTTCCGGTAACAGGCTTATTCCTAATTTTTTTGCATCTTGTGAAGATTTTATCTTCACTTCTTTACCATCAAGAAATATTTGCCCTGAATCAGGCTGCAGAAGTCCAAAGATCGAGGAAGCCATTTCTGTCTTACCGGAACCAAGTAGTCCGACAATGCCTATTATTTCCCCCGGATATATCTTAAAGTCTATATCAATGTAATTACCTTTTTTAGTTAAATCTTTTACTTCCAGAACAGGTTTTTTTCCATTGTCATTCTCGCCTATCTTACACTCAAATCTTGATGTCTCGATTTTCCTGCCAGTCATATAAAAAATTAATTTATCGTTGTCAAGCTCTTTAGGATCAAACGTACCGACATTATTACCATCCCTGAGAACTGTTACTTTTTCTGATATCTTAAATACTTCTGATAACTTATGGCTCACAAAGAGCGTAGATATGCCCTTCTTTTTTAAATCTGTTATTATATTAAACAATGATTCGACTTCGGATTTAGTGAGTGCAGTTGTAGGCTCATCCATGATTATCAGCTTTGCACCGGAAGTCAAAGCCCTCGTGATAGCAACGATCTGTTTATCTGACACCGAAAGATCTTCTACAAAGTCGTCCGGATCTATTTTTTTACCTATTTCATTTAATTCCTGTTCTGCTATCCGCCTGGTCATCCTCCAGTTCACAAACTTTGCCCTGCTTTCAAGCCTTTGATTTAATGAAATATTTTCTGCTACTGTGAAGTTAGGAAATAATGCCAGATCCTGGTAAATTACCTGGATTCCTGCCTTGACTGCTTCTACAGCACCTATTTTTTTATAGCTTTTATCACCTACAAATATTTCACCTTCATCTGGGTCCTGGACTCCCGTAATTATTTTGATTAGTGTCGATTTTCCAGAACCATTTTCACCTACGAGACAGTGTATTTCTCCTTCCTGGATCTCAATACTGACTTTATCCAAGGCCTGAACTGCCCCAAATCTTTTGCTTATATTTTCAACTCTTAAAAATACTTTATTTTCCATTTTGTTTAAAATTAATTCTTTTTACTTTATAAAACTTACATAATCATACTAAACAAGTTGGTTAGAACTTATTATTCTAACCAACTTGTTTTTCAATTAATCAAGATTAGGTATTTGTTCTGCAATGCTGATTGTTTTAGAATCCATAACCCTTGAATATAGCATCCCATTCTTCAAGATTGTCAAGTGTTATTCTTTCAAGCCCCTGACCGAATATTACAGTTCCACCATTTGCATTGGTGACCATATCGATCTTTTCATATCTCTTTAGTGGTGTACCGTCTGGTTTAACAACTGCTTCTCCTGGCTTCATCGGGTCGCCCATATATTCTCTCATGATTATATAACCCATTGCATAGCCAACACCCCAAGGATCCCAGAAGAATCCTTCCTGTACATAACCATTCTTTAAATGATCGCCTATTGTAATAGGTAGACCGGTTCCAGTTGCAAATACTTTATCCTTCAGACCCATTTCTTCAACTACAAGACCTGCTGCTACCATGGTAGTCATCGGGCTTCCGAATAATTGATTTATTTCAGGATAAGTCTTAATGAGTTCGACCATCTTATCATGTGCTATAGTGGCATCTTCCTGTTCTTCAAACCTGTCAGAACCTGCTTCATAACCAAGTGCATTTACTTTGTCAGGATATTCTGCCTGCTGCAGTGCGATTCCTGCATCTACCCATTCATTATGGGAGGTTGAAGACAACCAGCCGACTGACCATACATATTCTCCAGTATCGCCACCGTAACCGACTCCAGCTTTCATGATCTCTTCACCGAATGTCTGGTTTGACATAGCTTCGATATCAAAGTTTACATTTTTGAAGCTTGAGCCTTCATGCGCAAAAGTGATTATACCCTGTGACATTGCTTTCTCAAATACAGGTTCGATCGCTGCAGGGTCATTCGGGCAAACACCTACTGCTTCTACGCCAGCTGCAATATAGTCTTCTATCATCTGTGCCTGAAGTGCAGCATCAGCTGTTGGAGGTCCAACAGTTGTAGCCTTGAAACCATAGTCTGCTGCACACTGGTCAAGACCAGCTCTTTCAGTGTCAAACCATGTAATACCATCTGCCTTGACGACATAGGCAATATCAAGATCTGCAATATTTTTTCCAGCTGCTGCTTCTGTCTCAGCTGCTGCTGCAGTTGTCTCTGTAGCTGCTTGCTTACAAGCAAAGCCAGAAACTGACAGCGAAACAGCGAAAACTATTACTAACAAAATCAGTAATGCTTTCTTCATTTCTTTTCCTCCTTGTTGGATTTGATTTCTTTTGTTGAAATACGTTTTTTATTTTTTTTCACCTCCCTGGAAATTAATTATAATAGTCATGTAATAATATATTTTAATCCAAATCTTTACATGTGTCAATTCTTCCTATTTAAAAAATTTTAAAATGTGTATCTCCATTTCAAAAACTCAGGCTCTCTGCTTGAACGGATTTTTTTTACCTTCATCTTGATCAGTCCCGCAGCCTTTTGAAAAATATTGGGATATAAGCAAGAAACGAAAGTGCTGTAAAAGATATTATCTTATATATCACAAAATATTTCCCAAGTACCCCTATGATTGTAGGGATTACGAACATGCCTATTGCAGAGAAGGAGAATACTGCAGCAAGCCTTGTTGTGCTGTATTTTGGGAAAATCGCTGCGCTGTATGCAATGACAAGTGGAAAAGTGCCTCCCAGAAGCAGACCAAACAGCAGATAATCTGCCAGAAGCAGCGCATAGCTATTAAAAAAGAAAGAAGCAGCCAGCACAAAGAACATCATCATATTCATCACCCTTAACAGAATAGCCTCGCTGAACTTTCTGGAGAGAAAAGCAGTTATTATCCTGCCGACTACTATTGCTATCCAGTAAAAGGACAGGGCGTAATTTGATATCTCTGCAGATATATTCAGGTTTTTCTGGAACAGTGTGGGTATCCATCCTGATACTGAATGCTGCGAACCGGCAGAAAAAAGTCCAAAGAAACATAGATAAAGAAATTTTTTATTTCTTAGAAGATCAAGCAATACTTTTGGTTTTATCTTTTCATCCTCTACAACCGGATATTTTGCAGGTATTATGAGCGCCAGTATCAAAAAAGAAATGATGAAAAGAATGAAATAAATTGTCCTGAAATCACCTGTCAATGAAAATACAAAATTAAAGACGATCGGTGAAGTAAGGGCTCCAAGCCCAAAAAACACATGGGCCATATTCAGGTAGAATCCTTTCTGGTTTTTGAAGGAATCTGAGACTGTAGCATCTGCAATGGTGTTTATTGAAATACCGAAAAGCCCCATGAAAAAGAAAAAGATCAGGAGAATATAGAAAGCACCTATAAAATTAAAAAACAGGGCTGAAATACCGAGAAGAATAAGTGAGACTATATGGACAATTTTTTTGCCAAGTTTATCAGCAAAATACCCAACAAAGAAAATGATGACAATCTGTCCGAAGTAGTTAAAAGGAAAAACGACACTCTGGATCGCAATATCAATATTAAAAGCTATGCCTATCGGGACAAGCAGTGAACCGATAGCAGCTGTATAAAATCCGTAAAGAAACTTACAAAATGAAACTGATATAAGTGTATAACTTGAATTCTTTACAGGACCGAACCGGTTGATATTATTTTTTACAACTGAAAATGATGTCATAAAACTGATTTAATATTGTGGTATTTTTTTCTATGATCCGCAGTCCGGTCATTGTGCTGTATAACCGCCGTCTATTGCAAATGACGCCCCTGTCACCCATGTAGATTCATCTGAGGCCAGATATACTGCAGCCCATGCAATATCTTCCGGCGTACCTATCCTGCCTATTGGATGGATCGACTCAATAAAATCCATGATCTTTTGCCTGGGTTCCTTTAAGCTTTCGACCATAACCCATCCCGGGCATATTGCATTTACCCTTATTTTATCCTTTGCAAAATCCATAGCCATACTTCTTATCAGGCCTTCCTGGGCCGCTTTTGAGGAGTTATATGGCCCCACGTTTTGCTGGCCGATGTGCGCAGATATGGAAGATATCATTATAATAGAACCTCCGCCTGCTTTCCTTATGTGCGGTATCGCATATTTTGAACAGAGGAAGGAGCCTTTGGCATTTATTCCCTGATATTGTTCCCACTCCTCTTCAGTCGTATCTTCGATTGTAAACTGTCTTGCCGGGTTGATACCTGCATTATTGACAAGAATATTTATCCTGCCAAATTTATCCAGAGTTTTCTGAATAAGGTTTTTGACTTCATCCGAACTCGTGATATCACATTTTACACCCAGTATATTACCGCCTCCGATCTCACTTGCTGCACCGGTAAGTTTCTTTTCATCCCTTGCTGCTATGGCGACCTTTGCACCTTCTTTTATAAATATCTTTGCTATTCCCTTTCCTATGCCGGTACTGCCTCCGGTTATTATTGCTACCTTATCTTTTAATCTGTCCGCCATAACTATATACCTCCATTAAAACATTTCTTTACCAATTATCCCGTAAATAAAAATATGTATATCGGTGTTTTATATATTTACTTTTTGAAATATTAAGTATTTAAATTATAATAATCAAGTGCTAATCACAAAATAAACAATTATTTCTGGAGGTATAAATATGGATTGGGGTAAAGCAAACAGGTTGTCACAGATAATCAAAAGCGATGGACATTGTTTCTTTTTGCCAATTGATCATGGTTACTTTTTGGGCCCTACCCGTGGACTGGAAAAACCTTATGAGACCATAAAAGATATACAGCAATACTGCGATGCCCTTTTTGCGACAAGAGGAGTGATAAGAAATACAATACCTCCTGATAATAGCCTGCCTATAGTTTTGAGGATATCCGGTGGAACAAGCATACTCTGCAAGGACCTTTCAAACGAGGAGATCACCACATCAATAGAGGAGATCATCAGGATAAATGCATCAGCTGTGGGAATATCTGTTTTTATCGGCAGCGATTACGAAAAACAGACAATACTGAACCTTGCAAAGACCATTAATGAATGTGAGAAATACGGGATCCCTGTTATGGCTATAACTGCGGTGGGAAAGGAACTTGAGAAAAGGGATTCAAGGTATCTTTCACTTGCATGCAGGATATGCGCCGAAATGGGTGCGACTGTGGTAAAGACTTACTGGTGCGAAGATTTTGAGAAAGTCGTCGATACATGCCCGGTACCCGTAATGATCGCTGGTGGGCCCAAATGTGAAACAGAAAAGGAAGTCTTTGAATTTGTCTACGATGGTATGCAGAGAGGCGCAATCGGCATTAACCTGGGCAGAAATGTCTGGCAGACCCCACACCCCGTAGCTTCTGCAAAAGCCTTAAGGGCAATAATCCACGAAAAGGCAGATGTAGAAAAGGCAATGAAAATATTTCAAGCTAATAAGTGACCCTGACAAAAACAAGACCCCATATTGCTATGGGGCCCTGTTTTACGAAAGGAGTCAAATGAAAAAGTATCATTTGTATAAAATATCTTAATGAGTTTAAGATCCCATTAAAATCAGATTAGAATATTTTAATGTTTGGCCTGAAAATTCCTTGATAGAATCCTATTTTAATCACTTTTTAAACATTGCTGCAATGCAGAGCATAGCTTTTACAGGCTTTATCCTATCTTTCCTGAATGAAAAATATTTATCTGACATACAGTACGTGCAATCGGGACTTATATAAATATTTTCTGGTTTTATTCCTGCTGTTTCCATCTGCATTTTCGCAATGAGTTTTAGATCCATAAAAAACTTCTTACCCCTTTTTTGTATTGCTGCAGGATAAGAATCGAATCTCTTTAAGAGGTCTTCTCTAACTTCAAAATGACAAGGTCCTATCCCCGGCCCTATTCCTGCAAGAATTTTCCCAGGATCGGCCCCAAAAGTGTCTTTCATCTTATCTATCGCTTCCTTTATTATTTCTATATCAAGACCTTTCCAACCGCTGTGGACCAGGCCCAGCAGTCTTTTTTCAGGTTCAAATAGTATGATCGGCAGGCAGTCAGCTATTGTTATGGCAAGAAATACGTTTCTCCTGGATGTTATCAAGCCGTCAGTATCTTGGAAGGTAATGCCGGTATCTGAACCGGTCACAATCCTGACTACGTCACTATGAGAAGCATTTACGCTTACAGTGTCCTGCTCTGAAATTCCGATTTGCTTAAAATACCTGCAGCGGTTGATCACGGCTGCCGGGTCTATACCGGAACTGCTGAAAACTTTCATGTTGCCGTCTTTTCTTGCAGATACTGCAACAAAAATACCCGGCAAGCTCATGAACTCTGAAAAATCTGGTTGCTGACTAATTAAAAATTTCATTGATTTTCCCATACCCTTTTGCAGGTCTTTAAAGTAAAGTGCCTGCCACTAAGGTACCTATTGGTTGCCGGTATTTACCAGGGATCATCAAAAATTCTAAAAAATAATTACTTTTTTGATGGATGCCAGTAATATAACCTGCCTCCATCTACCAATATGTCCTGACCGACAATATATTCAGACATATCAGAAGCCAAGAATAGCGCAACATTTGCAACATCCTGCGGCAGGCCTATCCTTCCAGCAGGTATCCGGTCTATTATCTTTTTATTGACCTCTACTTTATCAGGATATTTTTTCCTCAACATAGCAGTGTCTATGACCCCCGGGCTTATCATATTTGATCTTATCCCTGAAGATAGAAGTTCGTAATTGACCCTATTCATTATCCCTATAAGAGCAGATTTTGATGATGCGTAGTGCATTCCGCCACCTGCGCCGGTATGAGACACAACAGAACCTATCACTATTATGTTACCTTTTTTATTACTGATCATCGGCTCTATTAAAAAGCGGACAAAATAAAAAGCACCGTTTACATTTACATCAAATACCTTTTTCCAGTTTTCGATCTTTATCTCGTTTATTGGCTCTGTATATTCAGTAGCAGCATTCAATACAAGGATATCGATCTTTGAATATTCCGACAGTATCTTTGTACAGGTCTCTTCTGCCTCTGATAGGACCCCCACATCACACTTGTAGAAAGTACAGATCTCTTTCTTACATTTTTCATTTATTCGCTTTTCAGCCTGCATACCCTTTTTCTCATCTCTACCTATTATTATGGTCCTGCAGCCATGTATGGCAAATGAAAGAGCAATAGCTTCTCCTATTCCACTGGTCCCGCCTGTTATTACAGAAGATATTTCCGCTAAGATCGAGATCTTTGTTTATATTTCTTAGATCATCCATTTTTAAAATTCCTTTTTTAATTTAAAATATTTGCTTGTCCGCACCCTAAAAAATGTCATTGATTTTTGACTGTCACAATTTTATTTATCTTCACATTATCCCCATGGTAAGAGTAAGCATAATAGTGATAATTATATAACAGGTCGTCATTTCGTATAAAACTTGTATAAATATAGATATTCTGCAGATCCTGGAAAGTAGTACTGCCTGAATCTCCATTATTATCATCATATATTGTATCAAATGGTACCCATCCAAGTCCTTCCAGGTAGACTTCAGACCAGTTGTGGCCCAAGCTCAATTCAGAAGGATCGGCTCCTGCTATATACCCTTCGACCACACGGGCAGGAATACCTTTTGCCCTGCATAGAGTGACAAAAAGATCAGAATATTCTGTACAGTCACCTGATCCTTTGACCAGTGCTTCTGCCCCGCCGACACTGCTGGGATTATATCCAGAATAAGTCATATTATTCAAAACAAATCTGTAGATCATTTCTACTAATTCGACTTCATTTTCAGAATTGAAAGATGATGCCACTTCTTTTATTGCTTTATCATCAGCCTCAATATTTTCTTCCGGTAATAGATACTGCTGCAATGATCTCTGTTATCTTCAGACAGCAATATTTCCTGATGTCCGGGCTTGATCCAGGTCATAGCTCATAGATCTCCAAAGATGTCTCTATGTCTATAGTCAGATATGGTGGAAGATCCGTCAGGATAAACCGGGCATAAAAATTATTATCCTTCTTAAAGACTTCTACAGGCCTTATGCTGTAATCATAATCGATTATTTTCTGCCTGTATTTATAATCTGCCGGCAATGTACAGAGAAACTCTATTTTATCTGTATCACCGGTTGCATTGATCTCATAAGATGTTTTTAAAGACTATTTTTTTCCCTTCAGTCTCCATCCTCTACAAATTGTCCGGAGTCCCGTCACTTAGCCTGAGTGTTTGAATACTTTCTTCACTATGTCTTTTAGCTAGTCTCCGTATCCTGGGGCAAAGATGAAGTACTTTGGTATCAGTTCTCCATGGTCTCTCTCACGATTTGGGGTAAAATGCAGCATCCTTCTGAAATAACGCTGGTAAAAAAAATTACATTAAGATTAGAGAAAGTACCTTATTTTATTTAAAAACATTTTTTCTTTCCAGGTTTAATGCTCTTAAACATAATAACACAATTTAAAAAGTCATGAGGTTAAATGGAGTTTTTGCTGCTTAAGTGGCACTTTAAACTGGTACTGATGCCTGGACTGCAACAGCCCGCCTAAAGATAGTCGCTTTCTATATCCTTCATCTTATTTTTCAGTGAAATCCTGTTTTCACTTAATCCTGGCCAGCGTGTCTTTGCTTGCGTTATCCAGCATATTTCCGTCTACGGAGCCCGGGCTTTCAGAGATTTTTTGCAGAAGTTTCTTAAGATCATCTACCAATGACAGGATAATGTAGCGTGTTTTATCGGACCTGTAATCAGTTTTGAAATTATCTTTTGAAATATCCTCTGATATGACATCAAGTGAAGAAACAGCATTATCAATAATAGGAGCACTTCTTTTAAGATTTAACTGTTTTCCTGATTCAAGAGTGTCAATAATATTTTTTAGATTCGATATTGATGATCCGGTCATATCTGAATAATGCGAGACCCAAGTATATTTTTGGGCCGTTCATTTTTTTTTCTTCCAAATGCCATAGTAGCTTTAAAATCTCCTGGTCAATAAAAATAAACTCACATACTCTTTTAACTTTCCCTAAACAGATAATCATATCTTTAAGAGAATTCTAAAATATTTTATCTATAATAGCCATGTTTTATTGAGGTAATGACTTTTTTGCCGTTGACAGTATTATGTTTTATCTCTATGTTTAGAGTTGTATGATTAGCAATCTGAAATGATAAAAATCAATAATTTGATTATGACTGGAGTACAGAATGGATCCAAGAATTGAAAAGCTTGCATCAATACTTATAAATTATTCCACAAGGATAAAAAAGGGTGAAAAGGTCCTGATAGACTGTTATGGCCGATCCCCGTTTCTTCTATTAAAATCAATCATAAGGGAGGTTTACAAAGCAGGAGGTCTGCCCTTTGTAACTTTAAAGGACAACACAATTATCCGGGAAGTCATCAAGACATTGTGAAGTCGAGCAGTTAAAATTCATGGCTGAGAAAGAGATCTCAGAAATGAAAGGAATGCAGGCATATATAGGCATCAGGGCACATGACAATGTAAACGAACTTGGAAACCTTCCCGCTGATAAATTAACAGATTTTTCAAGACATTATTCAGATATAGTCACAAATTACAGGGTCGATAATACCAGGTGGGTAGTATTGAGATATCCAAATAATTCAATGGCGCAGCTTGCCAGTACAAATCTTGAAGACTTTGAAGATTTTTATTTTAAAGTCTGCAATCTTGATTACAAGAAAATGTCTGATGCAATGGATAAGCTTGTGGAACTGATGGAAAGGACCGACAGAGTAAAAATAAAAAGCCAGAATACTGACCTTGAGTTTTCCATCAAAGGTATCCCTGCAATAAAATGTGATGGTGAATTCAATATTCCTGACGGAGAAGTCTTTACAGCCCCTGTTAAAAACTCCGTCAATGGCACGATTGTTCTATAATATTCCACAAGTGTACCATGGAGTAACCTATGAAAACATAAAACTGATTTTCAAGGACGGCAGGATAATAGAAGCTACAGCAAATGAGAGTGAAAAATTAAACAATAATCTTGATATAGATGAAGGTGCCAGATATGTTGGAGAATTTGCTCTTGGGGTCAACCCATATATTACAAAACCCATGAAGGATGGCCTCTTTGATGAAAAAATAATGGGAAGCTTCCACTTTACTCCTGGCAGGTGCTATAGCGAAGCAAGTAATGGCAATGACACCTCCTTGCTTCACTGGGACCTTATTGCAATACAGACCCCGGAATATGGTGGCGGGGAGATCTATTTTGATGATGTCCTGATAAGAAAAGACGGGATTTTTATTATTGATGAACTTAAATGCTTAAATCCGGAGAACTTAAAATAATATTAACAATAATAATAGAAGGTCAATAAAAAATGAGATCTGAGACTTTTAATTTTTTAAATGAAGAAAATAAAAAAATCTTTGTCTACAGGTGGCTTCCTGATGATGGCCAGAAAATAAAAGCGGTGATCCATATTATTCACGGTATGGGTGAACATGCCGGCAGGTATGAAGAGTTTGCAAATATTCTTGCTGATAACGGATTCTCTGTTTATGCAATGGACCAGCACGGCCATGGAAAAACAGCTGAAAATCCTGAGTGTTTTGGACATTTCGACGATAAGCAGGGTTGGGAAAAGGTAACCCGGGATTTGATTGCCCTTACAGAAAGAATAAATGAAGAATTTCCGGATCTGGGGATCTTCCTTTTTGGCCACAGCTCCGGATCCTTTCTTGCAAGGGATTATATCCTCTTATCTAAACGGTCAGTAAAGGGTATTATCCTGTCTTCAACTGCAGCTTCTCCCGGAATACCCGGCCTTTTTGGTATACTTGTGGCTAAATATCTTATCAAAAGATATGGCCCTGAAGCCAAAAGTCCTCTTCATCTAAAGCTTACTTTTTGTGCATATAATAGTAACTTTAAACCTGCAAGGACAGAATCAGACTGGATAAGCAGGGACAACATCAGGGTAGATGCAATGTTAAAGGACCCTTATTGCTACAGGGGCTTCAGTGCAGCTTTTTACCTTGATCTTATCAGGGCCCTATTCAGGATAAACAGATTTAAAAATATTTTAAAGATACCCAAAGACCTACCGTTACTATTTATTTCAGGGACAGCTGATGCACTGGGCGGTTTTAAAAAAGGCGTCAACAAAGTATACACGGATTTTAAAAAAGCCGGAATAACAGACTTACAGCTAAAGTTCTACGAAGATGCAAGACACGAGCTTGTAAATGAGACCTGCAGGACGGAAGTATTTGATGATGTGAAAGAGTGGCTGAATACAAGGATTTGAAGTAGAGCATATTAAACTTAATTTTTTGTACCCTCTTTTATTCCTTAACTGCTCCAGCAGTCAGTCCTTTGACAATATAACGCTGGAATATCAAGACAAAAGCTACGGGGAATATTACAGCCAGCACAGCTGATGCAGTTATTTTTCCATACTCGATGGAATATTTTGTGATGAACTGGGAGCCTGCCGTAAGGAAATAGCCAAATTAGTCTCAACAAGGATGAAGGAGTTCGGGTCTGTAAATAGAATATGACAGGAATATCTACTTTTTTATTAAAGATCAATCAAACGATAAGATCATAAAGATTAAAAAATGAAATTGATTTCGAAGAGAATTTTAATAAACATCAGTTGTTTTTATGGAGCATTCATATTTGGGATCTCCCTTGTCGTGGCCAGCCCGATCTTGATCGAAATAAGCCAGAGCACTGGAAGAAATATAGACTCAATGGGATCCATATTCCCCTTTTTTTATTCTGGTTTTATCATAGGGAGTCTTTTGAGCAGCACCATTGTAAATAAGTGGAACAGGAAAAGGTCGCTATCCTTTTTTTATTTCCTGTTATTTATTTCTTCTTTGGCAATGGTATTTGTTACCAGTTATTTATTTTTCATTGTTATTTACCTGCTAATAGGCTTAAGCGGTGGTTTTATTGAGTCACAGATAAGCTCTCTGGCAATGGAGATAAATAAAAAAAATGAGGGATTTTACTTAAACCTGACCCAGGTTTTTTTTGGAATAGGTGCATTTATCGGTCCTTTTATACCAACTTTTATCTTAAGCAGGGGTTTGAGCTGGAAGTACTCTTATGCCATAATATCTTTAATATGCTTTATTAACCTTATCTTTTTTATAATTCTAAAAGTCCCCGATACTGAAGTGGTAAAAAAGGTCAGCAGTATAAGTGCCTTCAGATCAGTTTTATCAGTAAAAAGTTCAGGTTTTTTCTTGCTAGTATTTGCGATGTTTTTTTATGTATGTGCTGAGGCAGGTGTCGCATTCTGGATCCCGACATTTCTAAGACTGAATAGATCATTTTCCGGCAGTATGGCCAGCCAGGTTCTTTCGTTTTTTTGGCTTTCCTTTGTATTTGGCCGCTTTTTAACCGGAATACTTTCGAGAAAAATAAAAATAACAAATATCCTGCTGGTGGTAACCATAATATCAATACCATCTATTCTCCTTGGGATATATGCTGAAAATAATATTCTAATATTTTTTGCTTTCATCCTGGCAGGACTTTTATTATCGGGAATATGGCCCTTAATTGTTTTGCTGGGTGGATTAAGGTTTTCTTCCCAGAGGGACTTTGTGGTCTCAGTCGTTATAATGGCTGGAGGGATCGGAGGGCTATTTTCACCGTGGTTTATCGGAAAGGTCTTTAGCATCCTTGATCTGACATCTGCCATGAATATCACATATTTCTTTTTATTTATCCTGCTGGTCTTGATCATAAGTTTTGCAATAATTGATAAAAAGTGGGTTAAAAATGATTGATATACTATTAATTTTGCAACGTATATCGACTCTTTAAAAGGTAAGAAACCGGAGGCCAAGAACATGAAAAGACTAAATATTGCGATTATCGGAACCGGGGGCATGTGTAAATATCACAGTTATGGTTTCAAAGTTGCGGATCATTTTTTTGACCTTGATATCAAAGCCTGCCTTAAATTACTTGTGGGAAGATCCCCTGATAAAAAACAACTTGCAAATAAACTAGGTTTTGAAAGATACAGTACAGATCTGGCTGATGCCTTTTCTGGTGATATAGATCTTGTAGATATCATAACCCCCAATCATCTGCATATACCACTTGTAAAAACAGCAGCAGGAGCCAAAAAAATTATCTTCTGCGAAAAACCCGTCGGTATAAGTTACCGTGAAGCTCTTGAAGGTTACAGGATCGTGGAGAAAAATAAAGTCTTGAACTGTGTAAATTTTAATTTCAGAAAAGCCACTCCAGTCGCACTTATAAAGGATATCGTTTCCAAAGGAAAAATAGGCGAGATCCTTACCTGGAAAATAAAATTCCTGGCTGACGATGGTAGTGACATCAATAATCCGGCCAGCTGGTTTTTTATTAAAAGATTTAGTGGCGGAGGTGTCAATTTCGACCTGAACGTACACCTTATAGATCTTGCACACTATCTTGTCGGAGAGATTGAAAGTGTTGTAAGCCTTCAAAAGACATTTATTAAAGAAAGAAAGAGCCTGGATGGTGGTTTCATGGAAGAGGTCGATACAGATGATTACACCGCCTGCCTTGCAAATTTTGATAATGGGGCCGTTGGTATATTTGATGCTTCGAGGATTTCCACAGGTGACAGGCTGGATAGTTCACTTGAGATCAGGGGTTCTAAAGGTGCGGTAAAATGGGATTACCAGAATTTCAATTTCATTGAATTATACCTTTCGGAGAAAAGTAAATTAAACGGTTTCCGGAAGATCTATACTTCTGAACCTGGTCTTCCTTATATGGACGGTTATTATGGGATGTCCGGTCATGGACACCATTACGATTCAATGATAGTCCATATGGTATATGACCTTCTCAAATCTATAAGTAAGGGTGAGATGCCTTCACCCAACTTTAAAGATGGCCTTAAAGCCCAGCAGGTTCTTGAAGCCATTTCAGTCTCAAGCAAAGAGAATAGATGGGTAAAAGTAAAGGAAATCATCTGATCTTAATAACCAACGGTTTCCCAGCATTCAAAAGGTGCTGCTATTTCCTCGCTGACATAAACCTGGGTCTTGAGTATCTGGAATATAGAACTTGGTATCAATGGTGTCACAGGTCCCAGTAGTATCAACCTTGAGGTCATTCTCTGCCATGATACAAATGTACCCATAGTCTGGAGTGAATGTAGTTCTATCCTGACTCTTGAACGTGCCACATCCCCCGGTCCTATTGTCGCTGCTTTTGGCGGTACATTTGCAATATCCCCGGACTGCCCAAATACACCATGGAGTGAGTTCTGGCATATAGTAAGTGGGTGCAGGGTCACTATTCTTGCATCCTGTTTAAGATACTCATCAATATCGTCGACTAAAAATTCCGGGGATGGGTCTATAAATGCTATATGCCCTGCCCAGCCTGGACTCGAGTAGCAGACATCTGCCCCACCTTCACCCTTCTCATTGATCATCTTTGAATAATCATCAATATTCTTATTTGTCGGGTAAAAGACATGGTCAATAGGCATTCGAAGTTTTTTATCTATCTGGTATACAAAATAATTGAGCATTGAATAGGCAAAACCAGATTTATAACTATCAGGAGCAATGTTGCCATCCTGGTCAGCCCACTCATCCATTGCAAAAATATATACATTACGGCAGTCAACTCTATGATAGTTTATCAGTTCTGCTACAGGTATATATGTTTCAGGTTCCGGGTTACCTAATATAAGCACCTGCCTTTTATCAAGGTCATCCGACATCTTTATCCTGGTAAAAATATCACCGATTATTATTGGATGTGGATTTTTTGTGACTTTTATTTTCATCTTATCGTTGGAGTATTTTTCAAGATCCTTTCCATGAACAGATCTTACTTTTTTAAGGACCTCCTCATCTTTAAAAGGTACAAAATCTGCAGGTTTAAAGTTAAATTTACTCATTTTCCCTCCCTTATGTATCTTAGTCATTCAAGATCATAACCGGTTTAATATTAAAAAAATAAATACTATCCAGGATTGGTATTAAAAGTTTGAGGATAGTTTTCATCTTACATTTTCAGGATCTTTAGGTCTTTTATTTTTTTAAAGTGTGAATCAATTGTCAGGATCGAAGCATCTGTCCTTAAAGCAATCGAACCTATTATTGCGTCTGTTAGTGGTATAGAAATCCCTGTTTTTTTTAGTTCAAATAATATTTTGCCTGCTTTTACCCAGTCAGCATAAATACAGTTTAAAAAAGGAACAGCTTCAATAGCTCCTGATAGAGTGTCATATTCGCTCTTACTCTTTACTCCATGCAGAAGCTCAGAGATTATTGGACCCACGATATAAATATTATCCAGATCCAGATTTTCATCAATAAAAAGTGTGTAACTTTTATTGTCTTTAAAATACTCTATCCAGATCGAAGTATCTATTATTATCCTGTTACCCATTTATTTTTCTTCCATTTCCATCTTACGCAAAGAGTCAATCTTATCCTCGTCAAATGTTATCCTTGATTTTAATTCTTTAAAGATCCTCAATCTGTGAAGTTTGACCGCATCCTTAATTGCATTTTCAATGGCTCTGGACCTGTTTTTAGTATTGTAAAGTACTTCAGCCTCCCTGATCACTCCATCAGGAATATTTATTGTCGTTCTCATAAAGATCCCCTGAATATTATTCAATTTATGAATAATATTATAAATAATTATAGTATGATTGACAATATGATAAACATACTAAGCTAAACAATCCAGGTAAATATTTGATGACATCTTAAATATTATTTTGCAAAGTCTGCCAGTGTGACAATATTTATATTCATATTTTTTGCAGCTTCATATAACTTTTTATCAGCAGTTACAAGTACCGCATCCAGGTCTTCGGTCAGGGATAAATAAATACTATCATAAAAAGAGATATTGAGTTCCCGCGCAATGATAAATGCATGTAGAAATATTTTTTTATTTACTCCTAAAATGATTATTAAATCATAAAGTTCAGCAATAATATTGCTTATCCTTGTTTGTGTCAGTTCCATTTTTGCCCTGCAAATATTTAACAATTCATAGACCATCAGATCCGGTGCAAAAAAAATGAAGTTTTCCGATTGTAGTTTACTATATATGATCGAAGCATTATTCAGGTCCTCTTCATTTTTCCTGTAGTACCATTTGACTATTACTGATGTATCGAGCATATATCTTTTTTTTAACGTTTCCTTTACAAGATATTCGGCATAATTTTTTTCCTTACCTGTGAAAGGAGTATAATCTTCCATTTTATTCTTCCTTCCAACTGTCAAGCAAATTATCTGCATGCGTGTCCCTGAATTTCCTTATTTCAGCGACAGGGTCCCAATCCTTTATCCCAATGTGCATTATTTCCTCGCTTGTTTTTTTCATTCTTATGACTGCGCTTTTTTTTCTTTCGAAGTATTCTTTCTCTTCTAAGGAAATAAAATAATTTTCGATCGCATCGATAAAAAACTGATTTCTTTTGATTTTTTTCCTGTTTTTTATTTCATCGATCCTTTTCAGCGTCTTGTCAGGAATAGATAATAAGACTTTTGCCATTTTGCCTGTAAATCCTTTCTTGTTGTTTTGACTTCTATTTTGCCTGCAAAAATAAATTCCCAGATTCAAACTCTTTATATCTAATATTATATTAAAATTATATATATTAATAGATATCTTATTATATATATTTTCGGGTTGGGCGTCAACAGGATGTCCATAATATTGAGCAGTGATTTTTATTTTTACTAATGTGAATAGCACAGTGGTTTGCTTATTTTAAAGCAGTATTCACCATAGCAAGATAATTTGAAATCGGGACCTTTTCCGGTATTGAATTACTTGAACCTACAATATAGTAATATTTTTCTGCGATCTCCCTAAGGTTTTTCAGGACAAGTCCCTCAACTGTCCTGGTGTCAGCTCTTATAAGACTATCAAGTTCAATATTTCCTATGAAGCACAGCTTGTCTCCATATTTTTTGCACAGGATTCCCAGGTCCATTGCCTTGGGCTCTATCGGATGCAGGGCTGTAAAACCACATTCAATAATATCGTCCAGTACTTCAAGAATATTGCCGTCAGAATGAAAAATAAACGGTAATCCCTTTCTTTTACAGATTTTTCCCATTTTTAAATACCAGGGAAAGACATATTTCCGCAATATTTCTGCTGATATCATCAGGCCCTCTGAAAAAGCAATATCATCTGCGACAAAATATCCTTCTACATCCGGTAATTCGATTATCCGCCTGAATACTTCATACTGTAATTGTGCAACTTTTTCAAATACAATCTTGACCATTTCGGGCTGCTCATATAGTTTAAAACAGAAGTTATCAAATCCCATGAGCATCCAGACCGCTGTAAATATCTTTCCCCCGACACCGATTATTTTCATATTCTCAGGCAGGTGTCTCGCTGCCAGTGCGAAGTCTTTAAAATCCATCAGGTCCGGATCGGGCCAGTTATAGTTTTTAAAATCAGAGAATCCTTTAATAAACCCATCATGTTCGCTTGCCCATTTGATCGGCTCCTCATTCCCAGAGCTCTTATCACCTTTATAGATTTTTTCTGCTTCTGCCTGCTCTATACTCTGGCCCAGTTTTAAGATCCCTGCAGGTATTGGAATATAATCATATCCTGTACTTACCCAGAACTCTATCTCGTCAATTATGCTGTTTATTTTTTTCCCAAGTATTTTTTCTTTTATCTGGTCGGCTACAAGCGCTTCAAAAATAGGTATACGTCCTCTATTTGAATGCATCAGGATGTTTTTTAGATTCTTGAAGTCAGGTTTTTTGTCAGGAAGTTCCATATCTTTTGACTATTATTTTTATTCCCTTACAATTTCGAGCCCAAGTTCCTTTGCCCGGTTTTCTGCAAGAGAAGTAAGAGTACAGGTATTACTTATAAATACCTTACTGCAAGAACTTTGTTTATTTATATATTCTATATCTTCAGCAGTTATTACTTTATCTTTTATATCCGCCCTAAAAACTTCGTTTTTATCTATAACTTCTGAACCAGTTTTCGTATTATTTATCTTTTCAAAAACACTACTGACCAGCTTAGATGATTTTAATATCTCTTTATCAAAAATATATTTTGCATTGGCTTCCAGTGCATCAAAGAGTACAAAGGCCTTGTTATGGTCTTCTGCCGCAACTAAAGAACCATGATTATGCATGATAACTGTAAGGGCCTCACCATTTCGATCCATTTCTGAAAAAGAATCATAAATAAAATTTTTTTCTTCTTCAGAAAACATTGGATATTCCATAGGTACAACAGCACTTTTAATAATATTGAATTCTTTTGCTACTTCTGTAATGCCTATCGGGGCTATTCCCTGTGAAACTATCAAGGGGCTATAGTGAGTGTTGCCATGTAACGTACAGTTTATTTTTGGAAATCTTTTAAGTATTCCATGGTGTAAATCAGCTTCACTTGAAAGCTTTTCTTTCCTTCCCTCCAGTACATTTTGGTCTACATCTGTAACGATAATATCATCAGGGCGGATCCGCCATCTGTAATTGATCGAGGCTTTGGTTTGAGTAGAGTATATCTTAGTGCCTATCCTTAATGCCATATTGCCACCAGTATAATCAGTCAATCCCGCTTTTACCATAAAATCCATTATCTCTATTATAATTTCTCTTGGCTTTAAAAGTTCATCTTTAGTAAAACAGACAAGCTTATCTTCTTCCATTTTTTGTTTTATACTCCTTTTTAAGACTTAATTTTTTGCCATCCTGTAAGTCATTTCTTTTTATTTTAAAAAATTATAAACATTATTTTTAGGTATAAATCAGAATTTTAATTATTTTATTTTTTAAACTAAATAGTCAAAGATAAAATTTTTAAATATTTAACAAATTTATCTTCCCAGTATAACTTTTTACCCTCGTCAGGTATATAGCTTTTAATATCTATGGAATTGATCACTATTTCTCTGGCTTCATCAATATTTTTCACAACATTTTTTGATACCATCTGGGCCAGAAGATTTCCTGTTATTGTAGTCTCGGCAGGACCTGCTAAAACTAAAAGTCCTGTAGCGTCCGCGATCCACTGGCATAATAACTTGTTGTTTGAACCTCCACCGACAAAGTGGATCAATTCGATTTTTTCTCCTGTGATCTTTTCAAGTTTTTTTAAGTTTACCAGATACTTTAAAGCAAGGCTTTCATAGACAACAACACACATATCTCCAACACCTGCCGGGACCTTTTGTGAAGTGTTTTTGCAATAATCTATAATACGACCGGGCATATCGAATATTTCTCTTTCAAAAGAATTGTCGTCAACATCGATAAAAATATTTTTACTTTCTGCATTTTCGGTAAGATCATCTATATCTTTCCAGCTAAGTTCTTCCTTAAGTCCCTTATTCCAATTATTCCGACATTGCTGGATTATCCATAGTGCGACCATATTTTTTAAGAAGTGATATTTGTGCCCAAATCCACCCTCATTTCCAAAACCCTGGTTGAAGCCCTCTTTTGTGACAAAAGGATGATCACAGATCACACCAACCATTCCCCAGGTACCGCAATTGAAGTATACCCAATTTTTTGATTTATCTTTCTTTGAAACAGGTATAGCTGTTATTTCAGAAGTAGTATCGTATCCTGGCAGTGAAACTTCAATTTCCGGGCATCCTATTTCCTGTGTAATATACTTACTCAACTTACCTATTTTTCTACCTGGTTCAGTCACATCTATAAAAATATTATCAGGAAGTCCCAGCCTGTTTAGAACAGGTTTTAACCATTTCTTAGCCCTCTGGTCGAATAATTGTGTAAGTGTAGCATTGCTGAATTCGCATATTATCTCACCAGTCAGGAAGAAATTAAAAAGATCCCCCAACAATAAAAAGTACCTGACATTTTCAAAAAAAGTGGGATTAATTTTTTTTATTGAAAACAGCTGATAAAGTGTGTTTATTTCAAGAATCTGTGCCTGTGTCAATTCATAGAGTTCCCAATCAGATATTACTTTTCTGACAGATTTAAGAAGACCGCTTGTCCTTTTATCTCTATAATGGACAGGATTTGAAAGAAGATTCTTATTTTTATCCAACAATCCAAAATCACAACCCCAGGTATCTACTCCTATACTATCAATTCTATCATATTTTTTTACTGCATTTGAAATACCTGTCTTTAATTCATAAAATAAACTTAAAAAATCCCAATAATAGGTTCCTCCTGCAAATACAGGTCTATTTTCAAATCTGTGGACCTCAACAAGATTTATCTTTTTACCGTTATATTCTCCTACTATAGCCCTACCGTTGCTTGCACCGAAATCTAAGGCTAAAAAATTTTTAGTTTTTCCCACTTATTTGTCCTCTGGGCTTTCTTAAAATATTTTAATTATAAAATTTTTTGCTATATTCCGCTTTTAGCTGTTTCATATAACATTTTCGCATTCTCTAATTTGATCCCTGGATGGATTTCTGAAGTCGATCCAATTAATGTCTTTGCACCCCCCGAATCCTTCAGGGCTTTTAATGTCGCTTCCCTGACCTGTTCCGGATTGCCAAAAGCAAGAAGGTCCTGACAATCAACCATTGATCCACAAACTGTATCCGGGTAAAGCTCCCTGAATTTTTTTATATCCATGCTAGCCAGCGGTTCAAAAGGATTGATAGAATCTGCTCCCATATTTATTATATCTTGGCATATCTGCCATTTATTACCATCACTATGAAAAATCACATAATAACCATATTTTTTCCATCTATCTATACATTTTTTTACTCTTGGGAAAATAACATCTTTTATAAACTCCATAGGCCATATAAGTCCTGTATTAAATGCAGTAGCTTCAGAAATCATGGCGACTTTCGATAATTTTGTCGGTCCAAAGCAATCAATCTTAAAAAGCTCATGATCGACCAAAGCATCGTAATATTTATAAAAAGTTTCTGGTTCGTCGTAATACATATAAGTAACCCATTGGTATCCAAATCTGTGAGTAGCTGTATAAAGACCCGGTACAGTCTCCGGTGCAATCATCACGGTGCTGTCAAGCTTTTTTGTAATTCTTTCAAAAGCTAAATTTAATTCTCCAGGATCCTTAAAATATTCTCCGAATAAATTAAGCTGCTCCAATGCCTGAAAACAAAACTTCCTTTTTTCGATAGAAGCATAGATCCTTTCAATATCTTTAAGCATCATATTTTTTGCATCTTTAAGCGTTTCAATTGGAATATGAGTAACCTGTTTAGTCCACCATTCTTCCCTATACCTTGAAGCCGTCCTCGTCCTCACTTTCTCTCTTATCTAGGAAATCAGGTATCCTGAAATGCCGCACCATATCTAGAGTGTTTCTTACTGCCTTGCAGGTTATGTCTTCCGCATTTTTTTCATTCAGTTTTTCTCCGCTTGCATACTCTATAAAATCAACATTATGGATAATATCAAAAACAGGCAACCTGTCTATTTCATTGGCTTCAAAAGTGTTGATTACTCTTTCAGTAGAATTCAATTTTTCCATTATGTACCTTTCAATTATAAAAATAATAATTTTTACTATCTAGTTTAGTTTAATGTAACAGTTCTCCCTTATCGTAGTAAAAAACTACCGGTATTTCTTCGAACTTAATATCATTCTTAATATAATCAAAAGTAGGATACAATTCCATCCATTCTGAAATCATTGTATCCCATTTCTTCGATTCTTGGTCATCATCATAATATTTATATGCTTTTTTAAGATCTGGTGCTTCTTCAAAGAGGATCAGGTCCTGGCCTAACTGGAAAATAATCATCTTTTCAAATCCTGCTTTTTTCATTCCTTCAACAACAGACCGCCATATTACATTTTTCTTATGAATTTCTACGTAATCTGTAATATGTTCTTTTTTTAATCGCATTCGATATGCCCTGTGCTCCATGATAATACCCCTGCTAAAATATTTAATTATTGTTTTTCTTGGCTATATATTGCTGGCCCTCATGTGCGATCTTCCAGATTTCCTTTCTTTCCTTTTCATTTACATAAACAGGATGATGCTCGTCAAGGATTTTTTTTGCCATTTCTTTTGCACGATCGCGCATATCTTTGCCCTGTGTGTTTGCAATCCACTGATTCCAGCTTCCCCTGTCAGTTAACTTTGGATATCCAGCGCTCCCTGCTTCTACAGTATTTAACCGAATGCATGGTCTGCATAAAACTTGCAGAATGGCCCGCTTCCATAAAAGCATCAAGCCCTATTGCATCCCTGCTTGTATCGATCCCTTCAAGAATCCTGAATGTTGCACCAAGTATTTCATTATCTATGAGACACTGTTCATAATTTGCAATACTCATCATTGCAAGGTTTCCAATTGCAACATGCACTATATTGACTCCAGCCATAGCACATCCAAGAAAATGCTGGGCTCTTTCGTAACCCATCTGGGCATCCGGCAGTTTTGAATCCGCAGTATTGCTGCCATAATATGGAAGTCCATAATAGTGTGACATCTGGGCTGATGCCATATGAAGAAGTGTGGCCTCAGGTGCATTTCCCGAAAAATACAATGATTGCATATCAAGAATACCTGAAGAAGATGAATATATACATGGTGCTCCAGGATTTACCATCTGGGCAAGCGCGATTGCTGAAATTATATTTGCATTGATCTCAACAATTGCACCGGCAATAGTAAAAGGAGTCGTTCCTCCAGCGGTGGCATCCGCTTCAACATAAACAGGGATGTTATATTTTCCACATTCAAGCAATTCTTCAATAAATTCTGCCCTATGTGTAAGAGGGCTTATTATACATAGTCCCCCGACAAAAAATGGCCTTTTTGAAACATTCTCAATACTTCCTGCAACTACTGATGCCATTTCAAGTTCATACTGTAATCCCTGCCTGCAACCTCCAAGAAGTGCATAAAAACTTCTCGTGTTATTTGTAAGCATATGGGCAAAAGTAAGCATTTCACATTCTGAATTGGGACCAAATTCTGTATCTGTAGGTATTACCAGAAAATGAGCGATATCCATATTTTCAAGCGGATCTTCCAGACGGGTAAAATCCTCAAGGTCCTTCATTGTTGATGGCCGTAAATTCCCGTCCATATCCAGTGTGTTTATTGCTCCTGCACCACCCATTACAAAAACATTGTCTGAATCATCCAGTGCAACATCATATTTTGGGTCCCTGCCATATAATGTTATGTTTGTCGGAGCTTTTTTTAAATATTTCATCAGCACTGTTTCCGGAATTTTAACGACTTTGCTATTATGGTCCACCTTACATCCACAGCCCTGCATTATCTCTCTTGCATCATCATGAAGATTTTTTATTCCTATATTCTCAAGAACTTCAATTGTCGCATTATGAAGCTCCTTTACCTGGTCACCTGATAATCACCTTATATTGGCCACCCTTTATTGGAACTACTCCTTTTTCAGTAATCATTTCATCACCATGATTCCTCATAATAGATTAATAATCACAGATAATAACTCTAAATAAAAAATCAATTACAGATTTTTTCAAGATAAATAATATTTTAAACCAGATAATTTATTCTTTTACTTTTTCCTGCTTGAAGATTCTCTTATTGAAAGCTTCATATCAAGGCAGACTGTTCTTTCTGGCACAACTTTTCCTTCAATAAGATTTATCAGCATCTCTGTTCCCTTCTCACCCATCTCATATTTTGGTTGATATATTGACGTCAGTGGAGGATCCAGATATTTACAGAACCTTCTGTCATCAAACCCGACAATACCAATATCATCCGGGATTTTAAAGCCCTGCTTTTTGCATACCTGCATAGCAACCATTGCAACAGCATCTGAAATAATAAAAAGTGCATCAGGCCTGTTCTTTGCAGATATTATTTCTTCTATCAATTTAGCGCTGGATGTCAGATCCCATTCACCCCTTATTGCTCTATTAAAATAAACCAAGGAATCATCGACTTTAAAACTGTTTTCTTTTAATGCATCCCTATAACCTTTAAATCTTTCATTTAGATTAGACATCTCTTCAAGCGGTGCTGAAATAAACGCAATTTTTTTATACCCATTATCAATAAGATGTTTTACTGCCATTTTTGAATACTTATAATTATCAATAATAACTGAGGCGACTTCCGTACTCAAAGTAACTTCCGGAATTGATATGCTGCATTCTATCAGAGCTAATTTTATACCTACTTCCAATAAGCCTGTTTAATTCCTTATTATTTAAAAGCCCTGTGGCAATAACAACCCCGTCGACCCTACGGGAAATAAGGTTGTCTATATATATTTTTTCAAGATCGACATTATAATTTGCATTACATAAAAAATTAGCATACCCATGTTTAAGTGCAACAGCCTGTGCACCAAGAAAGACTTCTGAATAATAGCTGTCAAGTTCCGGTACAATAAAACCAATTGTATAGGTTTTTTTCTTTTTAAGACCGTATGCAATTATATCAGGAGTATAATTGAGTTTTTTTATAGAAGCATTTATCTTTTTTTCCGTCTCAATACTGTAATGTCTGATCTATCTTATTGACAACACGGGAAATAGTGGCAATCGAAAGACCTGTATCCTTTGCGATATCCTTTATCGTTATTCTTTTCTTTTTACGTGAGATTTTTTGCTTTCCATTTTTCTACACCGATTTATAAGATTTAATTCACAATAATTAATTCTTTTAGAGCTTTAATATAGTAATCGTAATTTTCCGGAGAAATCGAAGAAGGAATATCATCTCCCCCTGGTATGTAGCCGCCGTCTTTTGCTGCACTTAATTTATGTTTTATTTCAAGTTCATATCCCCTTTTTTGAGCCGGAAAGAATTGTAGCATCAATATTGCCGATATAAGCAATTTTTCTGCCTGATTTCTTTTTTAAACTCACCACATCTATACCTGATTTGGCTTCATTTGGATGGGTAGCATGAAAACCTATTTCAATGAGGTCATCCAGTATTTCCAAATAATAACCATCTGTATGGTATATCAAAGGTTTATCATAACTCTTGAGTTCTTCACAGATTCTTGAAAGTGCAGGTTTATAGACCTGTCTCCACTTTTTAGGTGACATAAGCATGCCTCTAGAGTATGCTAAATCACCATAAATAATAATTCCTCCTATATTTTTATTTTCCAGTTGCGCTCTCCCAAGTTCAATATTAAAATCTGCAACTTTTTTCTGCAAAATCTGCAATTATTTCAGGACAGTCCTCTAAAGTCATTAATTCATTTTCAAGGCCGATCATTCGCCAGACAGTTTCCCTGGCTTCACAAATATTCCCAAAGATACAGAAATCATCCTTGTATTTTGCAACTTGTTCATTAAATGATGGAATCGTATAATACTGGTCACATGGAGCAAAGCTATTATTGTATCGCCTGTTATCCTCAGGGTCTTCAAAAATAAAATCTTTCAGGTCCTTGGTATCCTTAATATAATAATCTATAAAACCAGGGACAGGTTGTGAAAAATCCAGTTTAAGTACACTTCCAAATCCACCCCTATAAATAACATCTTTTATAGTCTTAGTTATTTCTATGACATTTTTTATAAAAGGATCTATATTGGGACTGCAGCAAACAATATCGAGGTCATAATAATTAAAAATATCAACATCTCTGGTGAATCCAAAGTATTCTCTCCAGTTTTTTACAAAATCATCCCAATAAAACATATCCTGTATCGCTACAGCTTTGGGATTTCTATAAAAAATACAGTCCCTTACTCTATTGGTTTTTTCTAAAGCTTTTTTATTTGATACCATGTTTCTCATCAGGAAAATTTCTGATAGGGCGAGTTATTAACCTTTCAGGGCACCCATGGTCATACCAGCAATAAACCATCTTTGGAAAATAATAAATATTATTAACACAGGTATAATGGTTATCATTATTGCAGCTCCGTAAGTCCCGATTGGCACTATATATTTCCCTCCTGCTATCTTGGCTATAGCAACGGGTATTGTCTGGAATTTTGGGCTCTGCAAAAAAACTAATGCAAATATAAATTCATTCCATGTCTCAAGAAATAAAAGTATTACGCATGATGCAATGGCCGGCTTTGAAAGAGGTAAAACTATTTGAAAAAACATTCTTAAGTCAGATGCACCATCTATTTTCGCAGATTCTTTTATTTCTTTGGGAATCTGTTCAAAAAATGACCGCAGTATTAATGTGGCAATAGGTATTAGAAATCCTACATATGGAATGATAACTGCAAAATAAGTATTTATGAGACCTGCATTTCTCAGTATAAAAAACAATGGTATCAAGAGTACCTGTGCAGGTATTACAAAGCTTGCAATTATTGCAGTAAAAGTAAGTTCTTTTCCTTTAAATTTGTAATTGCTAAAACTGAAGGATGCGAGAGCAGCAATTGTCATGGCAATCGCTATCGAAGAAAAGGTTGCGATCAAGCTATTTCTGAACATCTGAAGGAAAGAAACGTCAAGCCTTGTCCTTGCATATTCAAAAGCATCAAAATAATTTTGATAAGTGACCTGTTTTGGTATCAGGAAGAGAAAATCCTGGTATACTGTTTCTTTTGTACGGAGAGAAAGAGAAAAGATATAAAGAATAGGAACAAGAATAATTATTATGGTGATTATAATAAGTATTCTTGAATATATATAAAAACCAATATCTTTTTTTCTGTCTATTCCATATTCTATTTCGGTATTTTTACTTTTACCTGCAAAAATACTTTTTCTTGTCATAATTTATATCTCCCCTTTTCTCATCAATCTGATTCTAAGAAAACCAAAAACTATCATTATTGCAAACATGATAAAAGCAATTGAAGAACCTACACCCATCTTGTTTGGGCCATTTGCTGAAAATGAATAATAGTACATTATAGTTGTAAATACTTCAGACTGGTGTACAGGACCACCTCTTGTAAGGACATATACAATATCAAATACCCTGAAGCTTCCGATTAGATTTAATATGATATTAAGTATTATTGTCGGTTTAATTGATGGAATCACTATTTTTATTATTTTTCCCCACCAGGATGCGCCGTCTACATCCGCTGCTTCAAGTATGGTTCTATCTACTGTCTGAAGCCCCGCATAGAAAATTATAAGATTATATCCAGTCCATTGCCACATACTGACAAAAATAACGACCCATATAGCAAAAACAGGACTTGCCAGCCAGGAAAAATTAATTCCGCCAAGTAGCTGGTTAAAAAGACCATCCTGTTCCAATATTCTTCTCCAGGCTAGACTTATAGAAACTGGAGCTAAAACTGCAGGAAAAAATATTATTGTCCTTATTAGTACACTGTTTTTAAATCTTCCAAAAAATATTGTTATGGCCAGCATAAGTGAAATGGCTATCTGAACACTTATGCTTGCAGTTACAAAATAAATAGTATTTTTAAAAGAGATCCAGAAATATTTATCATTAAAAAGAATTTTAAAATTATCAAAACCAATAAATTCTTTAAAAATGTTTGCATCAAAACCTGTAAATTTGTAAAAACTTAATATCAGTGACATTAATACTGGTGAAAGCACGATAAAAACAAACACGATAAGTGCAGGTAAAAGAAATGCATAAGGTTGCCCTGAATTGTTCCAGAATCTTTGGTAAGCTTTAAGAGAATATTCTTTACTCATTTGAATGTAATTATTTTAAGTTTAATTTGATAAATTAAAAATTTTAATTAATTATTTTATACTAATAGAAGTACTGTGTTTATTATTAACTGGCACAGGAAATAATAATTAAATTATATATCCTGTGCCAGTCTTTTATAGGTTTGTTTGCTAAATAGAATTAGCCCTGGAAACCAGAAACATCATCAAGTTGCTGCAAAACATTATCTATTGTGTCAAGACCAAGCAATACATTCCCTATGCCATCTCCAAGGACTTTTACGCCATCCGGATAGAAATAGTATACTTCACTATATCTTCCAGGAGAGTTGTATAGTTTAATGCATTCCTCGAGAGCAGGATTAGTTATTTCTGGTAGATTATTAAGGTCCACACCTCCTGCAGGATTTACCCCATTTTTAATAAAAATATTAGCAGCGGTAGGGCTATTTGTAAGCTTTATCCATTGAATTGCAAGATCCTGCTTTTCACCTTTGGCATATACACCGATATCAGTTCCAAAGTTCTTATTAAAAGCTACTTCGGCATCTAGCGTGGCCATCGGATACTGTACTATACCGATATTGGGATTATCTTTATTGTTTTCTTCCTCTTTCATTGAACCTGCAAACCAATCTCCCTGAGCCCACATAAATATACTTTTTCTTTCAAGCCAGTCTCCAAAAGCTTGTACCTGGTAATCCTGGTTTAATGAGTCCTGAGACCAAGCACCTGCTTCATGCAAGTCTGCAAATACCTGTATAGCATTTCTGAAAATATCCTGCTGCCATGATATCTCACCTGCAAAAGCCTGCTCGACCATATCTGGTGTCTCCACCCTGGTTGTTGCTGATGAACGAAATTAAAAAACGCATCAAAATAACACCATGTTTCTATAAATCCAGCAGAAAAGAGTTCGTAACCTTTATCGTTAGCAGGACCTACCATTGGAACTAGCTCAGGTACTGTAAAAGCATCAGTAGAAGCAGGTAGTGTAACTCCTATTTCTTCAAGCATATCCTTATGATACCATACAGCCTCTGTCCAAACATCCTGTGCCATGACTGCGACATATATGCCATCGTTATACCACATACCCTTGAAATTATAAGCAGGACCAAGCCACCCTTTCCATTCCTCGTCAATATCTGGTATAAGATTTCTTAGAGCACCTGCTTCAACAACTTCTGCAACATCGGGGCCGGGATAAACTCCAAAAAGATCAGGTGCAGTTCCGCCCGAAATCGCAGGTTTCAGAAATTCATTATATGTAGTAACTGTATATTGTGTATACTCTATATCTTTTACCTCCGGGTGCTCCTTTTAAATATCTCTTCGAGCTCATTGTAGGATTTTAATATTGCTTCATTTCCGCCCTGCCAGTCTGTAAACTTCAGGACTTGTCCCCTCAGCTGCCGGGGCTTCAATTCAGCGGCAGTAGTTTCCCCTGCCATTGTCTCTTGAGTTTCTGCTCCCGCTGCCGTTGTGGTTGTTGTTTCTGCCTTACATGAAGTACCTGCTAAGCCCAATGAGACTGCAAATACTAATACCAGCAGAAAGATTAAGTATTTTTTCAATTCGACCTCCTTTTTAGTATATAAAGTTTGACAAAAATAAATAAATTTTTACCCCCTCTCTTTAACGAAATTGATTAATTATATTGATTACATGCATTGAATCTCTTTGAAATTTTTTCATTTGTTATAAATTCACTGTGTTGATAATTTATTACCTAAAGATGATATTTATAAATATGCTATTGCTTTCTATATGTTAAACGTTTACCATATTATCATAAAAAAATCAACATAAAATATGGGTATTTAGAAATATTACTTAATCTCAACCATGATAGGAGTAAGATATGATTAAACCAAAAGTAGGGATCAGCACTTGTATTATGAAAGGATTTAATCTTGGTGAAGAAGACTCTTATGATTACCAGAAAAAACTTGGGCAGCCTGTTCAAAACTGGGATTTGAACCCGTAGTAATGGATGATTTTATATACTCATATGAAGTTGCAAAAAAAGCAGCTGTTTTTTTTAAAGAAAAAGATGTAGATGTCTTTATTCTTAATATCGGGACTTTTACTGATGATTTTAGGGTCATGCCATTACTGACCGGAACAGATATTCCATTTATTGTCTGGGCACATGATTACAGTGCATTTAATATCTCAATAACAGGCTCCCAGAATATAAATCCCAATCTTTTTGATCTTGGTCTTGAATACAGATTTATTTTTGGTAAATTCGATGACAGGATCGCCTTAAACGACTTTTACAGGTTTGCACGGGCATGTGCCATAAAAAATAAATTAAAAAAATCCAATATAGGTTATGTGGGCGGACACCCAAAAATACTGTCAAGCCTTACTGCAGATGAGATTATGATAAAAAAAATCTTTGGGATAACAATCCATAATTTTGGAAATGAAGATATATTTCTTGAAAGTGAAAAAATCCAACCCGCCGAATCACAAGAGATCTGGTTGGATATAAAGAGTAAAGCTGGAAAAATCGATGTAGAAGAGGATCTTGGTATTATGACTTCTTCAATCCATGCTTATCTTCTTAAACTTGTAAAAGAAAACACACTTGACGCCATTTCAATAAATTGTTTTCCTCATCTTAAAGGCAATGTTTGTATACCTATCGCCCTATTAAATGACCTGGGGATACCGGCTGCCTGTGAGGGCGATCTGGATTCAACAATACTTATGTACATACAATACCATCTCTCCGGAAGAGCCGTTTCGAATGGAGACCAGCTAAGGATCTATAACCTAGATAAACCTGAAAACTCTATGATGTTTTCCCATTGCGGTGCAGGCGCATTTTCTCTTGCTGCAGACAAGAATGAAATAACGATCCATGCAGATTATGAGACTGGTCAGGGAGTTGCCGTATATTTTCCTGAAAGAATCCCGGAAGGAGAGGTGACAATTACAACAATGCACGGATCACGTGAGGGTTACAGGATGTTTATAACAAAAGGTACTGTGCTAGATACAGATCTGATGAAGGATTATGAAGGAAACCCCATAAACATAAGGTTTGATTTTAACATAAGGGAAATGCTGAAAAAAATAGCATATGGCGGATTTGGTCATCACTGGAACATTAGTTACGGAAATCACATTGAAGAGCTCATTGAGCTCTACAAGATGTTAAAAATCAATTATGCTCTTATGCAATAAACCCAATTTTGACGGGAATAACTATAATCTTGTTGGATCAAATGCCCCACCCTCGTATTCGTTATAACATTTTCCCCTCAGGTTAATGATTTTTCCATCGCTTCCCTCGAATTTACCGGTAACATCAGATAAGACACAGGGCTCGATTATCGGTAGGCCTGTCTTTGGGCTATAAGCCTCAATAGGGCTGGTCTCATATTTAAGGATGCCATGACTTGCTTTCATCACAGCCCGCCATTTTCTCGGTACAACCTGGCTTTCCTCTTCGATACCTGAATAACTTGTTCCCTTTGCAAAATCCAGGTACTCTATTTTAAATTCAGGTGCCGGGTGGTACCCTCCATCGGGTAAAGTCATTACTCCTGCTGTAATATATGGATTACCCTTATTATCAAGATAATATAATCCATTTGAGACATATTTTTCTTCCCATAATATTGGATCCGCATGCCAGAAACCTATCACCGTTCCAGTAGGATTATTTATATTCCTGCCGAACACGTGATCAAGACTTCCAATTCCTTTGACTTTATTGACCTCCTCCTTGATCGTTATTTTTCCAAAAAATTCGAAGTCAGGAAATAATAAATAGGAATATGCCATAGTGGTGGAGACATGGTCAGGTACCCAATGAGCATACCCTGCCTGACCTTCCAGCTCATATACTATATCGTATTGTTTATCTTTTAAATATATTTCAAAATACGGCCAGCTGCCTCTTATGCGAGCTACGTCTGCTATCTGGACATCAAGGCCTCTACGGGAGTAAGTAGCATCAGCCCGCTTATATGAAGAAAAGTCAAAACTTCTATAGCTTTTATTATTGTATATAACTGAAGTCACTATCCATATTTTCCCGGGTCCCCTGCAAGCTGGGGAATACCTACATTTGAACCAGTATCATGTCCAACAGTAATGCCCAAGTTTATTGCCTGACAGGGTCCGTTTCCAATTATTGTAGAATATAGGTAATAACTACCAAAATCACAGGCAGGAAATTGAAGCCCAAGCGTATAATCATCAATATAAGCTGACGATTTACGCATTATTTCTTCAAACGGTCGTTGTGAAGATAAACCAAATGATGAATCTTTTTGCATCTAATCATTCCTTCCACCAAGAATCTCTAGAGAATCTATTTCAAAAGAAAAATATTAATTTATTCATTATCTAAATAATTAATCTCAGGAGCGATTAAACAGAATCAAAAAAAATTTTATACAAAAAAGCGAATTATCAGCTACAATTTTTTACCAAGCTTTTTAAGAACTGCTGCAACATTATCCCTATATGAACCATCTGGAACAAACTTCTTTTCAAAGAAAGCACCACCGATAGTAAAGCCCCATATACCCTGGTTTATTGTCTCATCAAGTCGGGCAAAGCTATTTATTGAACCTGCTGATACAACTGGAGCAGACACGGCACTCTTGACTGCTTTGACCAGATCATTAACCTTAGTGGGCTCTATATACCTGTAAGCAAGTAAGTCAAATCCTTCTGCTCCTTCTGCTTCGATTCTTCTTGCGTCAGCTGCTATCTCCTCAATAGTACCATCGAGTATAGAAGGCCTGTCATAGATCTTTCCACAGAATGGAAAATACTTTATTTTACCTTTTATTATGTTCCATATCGAAGGATAGTAGACCGTTCCCATAAGGTAATCAAATCCCATATCTACTGCCATCGCTGCAGGTCCAAGTATCTGTTCTTCTTCATATTCGACTACTTCCAGAAAAGACTTAAAGCCTGCCTTGTGGATCTTATCATTTAACAGCCTCATCTTGTCCGGCTCGAGCCCCATTTCCTTATAACCAAAGTAGTCTACAGGCAGATCCTTTACCTGTTCAAAGTAATCTATTGCATCAGGGACTGTTAAGTCGTTTAAGGTAAACATAAGAATTAGTTTTGGCATCATTTTATTTCCCCCTTTGTAGAACGTTTATTTTGTTTTATCATTTTAATGAAAATCAAATTTAATTAAAAGCACTACTAAATAAATGTATGAAATCTACCAATAAAGCTTATGCTTGATAGGTGAATATACTTTGTAATCTGTTAACTTAATAAAAATAATTAAAAATCAATATTTTAAAAATCCGGAAAATAATATATATATTGAATCCATTAGCATTCTATTTTTTTTATTGCTACTATTCTTTAATTATGGCCGACTCTAATAACAGAATAAATGCCTGGGATTCTATAAAAGAGCACCTTTTGCAGATACCGAATTTTCTCACATTGTTTCTTATACCTATCGCCTTTCTTTCAATTGGGCCGATCCTGATAGAGATAGGAAAAGAATTTAATACGAGCCCTGAAAATATAAACCTTGTCTTTACTTTCTTCCCTGCCGGTATGGTCGCGGGCCAACTTACCTCGACCTTTTATAACAGGCGGTTTAAAAGATCGGCTATCATACTTACTGCTTATGCGATCATGATAGCCATAAATTTATTTTTATTTTTTTCAAAAAATCTTTATGTTTATTTTGTTTTAAGCTTAGTCGCCGGTTATATGCTTGGCATCAATTATGTCCAGTCCACAGAAAACATACTGGCCTGTAGTATTAAAAATAAGGACAGGCTGTTTATTCTGATGCTCATCTTTTATCCAATAGGGGCACTGGTAGCCCCTCTTATTGGCTCCAGCCTTATAAACAATGGCATAAACTGGAGGTATACATTTATCATAATCGCCCTTCTAATATTGATAACATCTGTTCTCTATATTACAATCTCTCTTAAGGGCCAGAATAAGATAATTGCAGAAGAGGTTCAGAGGGTCCCGATCAAAGAGATCTTCATTGACAAACAAAAAAATATTATTTTTCTGGTCACCCTTATAATGGTCGCCATATATGTAGCTTCAGAGACAGTTATCTCTACATGGACACCGACCTATTTAAGGCTTTCCAAGGGACTTGATGTAAACAGTGCAGCACTGAGCATTACTGTTTTGATGGTATTTATGATCGCAGGCAGGATCATAGCGGCAATAGTCGCAGGAAAATTCAAGGCGAAAATAATAATGCTTATCCTCTCAGTCATTGCCCTTATTTCAATAATCTTCATCTTTTTAGCAAATACGACTTTTTTAGTATTTGCTGCAATGGCCTTAGCAGGCATAGGATATTCAGCGATGTATCCCCTGATTGTGTCTTCTGGAAGTACTATCTATGTAAAAGGGAGGGGGTTTCTGGTTTCACTCATTTTTGCATCAGCATATTTTGGAAAAACACTTGCTCCCTATATTACCAAACTGATCGCAGAATTTAACCTTTCTTTTTCGATAACTGTGTCTTTGATCTTCTCGGGGGTCTCTGCATTACTGATCTTATTTCTGGTCCTTTATGAAAGAAAAAACAATATTGAAAACACATAAGCAATAAAAAGTGATTCTGTAGGCTCGATTACTGGCTTTTTATTTTAGCATCGTCGCACTGGAAATTATATTGACTTTTATGCCCGCTGCATTTTTTAAAAGGATATCGCCTGAAAAAACTGGCGGTTTTACTTTTATTTTTTTAGTTTCCTCGATCAATTTAAATAGCATATCCCTTGGTGCAGGTATATCGCTCCTGACCGGCAGCCTTTTTGCTGTTTTAGAATCTATATTTATTGTAGTAGTCAGTATCCTTAAGGGATTTTTTACTTCGTCTTCTGTAAATCTTATTCCTCTCTTGCACCTGTTTCCTTCAAGAGATAATACTTTTTTTATGCTCTCCTCCACAGTAGCCGTTATGATGCAGCCCTCTGGACAGATAATACATCTGACTTTCTTTTTACTGTTTTTTTTCAAATTTTTTTCCTGATCCTATTTATTTTCCAGACTTTTTTATATTTACAATTACTTTATTAAGTCCGGTTTTTTTACTGCTGCTAAAATACTCCTGTCCTAAAAAAATATCCAGAAATAACATCTCACCTGGATTTACATGTTTTACTTTTTTTTCAAGTTTTATTTCCTCTATAATTATATAAGCGTTTTTTACCGGATATTTTGCCCGGATCTTAAGGCTTATTTTTCCTGGACTTCTGATGATATGCGGAGCAACAGAACTTACGTTTTCTCCACATTCTAATCTTATATATTCATCAGTATTTTTAGGTATAGATCCCTTTATATAATTGTAAACACTTTCGGCGGCAAGATACCCATCTTCTGTAACATTATCTACAAGGTCATATACCAGAAGAGAATTGCCGCAGGAGAAAATGCCATCGACATTAGTCTGCATTTTTTCATCCACCACCGGTCCCCCCGTATTCGGATCTATTTCCACTCCAGCAGTCTTGGATAGTTCGTTCTCAGGTATCAAGCCCACCGAGAGCAGCAGGGTATCACATTTTATCTTCCTGGACCCTGTGCCCAGTGGATCTGATCCTGCATCGACTTTTGATACTTCCACAGATTCTATCCTTTTATTACCACTGATATTTGTGACAGTATGGCTCAGATAAAGAGGTATTCCAAAATCATCGAGGCATTGTGAAATATTTCTAAGCAGGCCAGTTGAAAAAGGCATTATTTCATAAACACCCTTGACATTACAGCCTTCAAGTGTCAACCTTCTGGCCATAATAAGGCCGATATCGCCGGAGCCCAGGATCACGATCTCTTTACCCGGCAGATAACCTTCTATATTTACCATCCGCTGTACCAGTCCGGCTGTAAATATACCTGCAGGCCTTGAACCTGGCAGCATTATTTGTCCCCTTGTGCGCTCCCTGCATCCTAAGGCAAGGATAATGGACCTGGCTGATACCCGCTGGAAGCCGTTTTTTCTATTTGCAGTTATTATTTCAAAACCTTCAGAACCCTTTTGATCTTCTGTTCTTCTTATGTCAAGCGCCATGGTGTTCAGCAACACTTTTACCGCAGTCTTTTCTATCTTATCGACAAATATCTGGTTGTATTCAGGACCGGTCAGCTCCCTGTTAAAGACCTTCAGGCCAAAACCGCTATGAATGCACTGGGGGAGTATTCCGCCTAAATATGAGTCTCTTTCAATAAGCAGGACATTCTTTATCCCTGCTTCATCGGCTCTCTGCGCCGCAGCAAGTCCTGCAGGGCCCACCGCCGATTATTACAAGGTCATTCTCAAAATCATCGGGTCCCGGTATATTTTTATTTTTTATTATGTTTACTGCTCTGCTTTTTGTTTTTTCTGAATTCATCTATTCCGCCCTGATATTTATTTGGAAGGGCATATTACCTCGCTCCTGTATCTGCCATAAATGAACCATATCCTGATTTTGTCAGCTCTTCTATCGGGATATCCAGTTCGCGCGACATTATCTTTAATATCCTCAGCGTACAGTATCCGCCCTGGCACCTACCCATTCCGGCCCTAGTACGGAATTTTATTCCATCAAGAGTCGTTGCTCCCCTTCTGATCGCTTCTATGATTTCAGCCTCTGAAACTTTCTCGCACCTGCAAACGATCTCTCCAAAACTATTATCTTTTTGATAAAGAACATTATTTGATAAGAGATCTTTGCTGTTTATTTTTTGTTGCGGTTTTCTCTCAGGAATAAAATCTCTATTGCTGATGAGTTTTACACCTGCTTCTTTGAGGTGTTCCGTTATGATCTCTGCAATTATAAATGCACAGGTCAGCCCCGGAGACTGTATCCCTGCAGCATTTATAAACCTGTTATTTTTTATAGATGGGCCGATGACAAAATCTCCGGTATCTGCATAGGCACGCAAACCGGAAAAAGTAGTTATCACTTTTTCAAACGGTATATTGTTTATCATTCCTGAAAGCTTTTTCCTTATCTCATCAAGTTCCGTCCTTGTTGTAGATTCGTCATTTTTACCGGTGTCTTCATAGTCTGAACCAATAATGTGATTGCCTCCGGTTGTTATCCCGACGACCATTCCTTTTGAATTCAGGTTATCCTGATCCGGCATCAAGATATTCTGCATCCTCACAAGGTCTTTTACTTCACTGTCCAGAAGAAAATACTGGCCCTTGATGGCTTTTATACTAAATGTATTGTCACCGATCATATTTGCTATAAAATCAGAAAAAATTCCTGCCGCGTTGACAATATAATCAGCTTCAACAATAGTGACTTTGGTGCTTGCCGTGAAAACACCCGGAAATCTTCCTGGAAGGGTGTTTACTGTCTTTATTTTAAAATTCCTGTCAGTATTGTTAAAATCTATCGATTTTACTTCCCTGGACAGCAGAAAATCCACCCCGTTTGTCCTTGAATTCTCAAAAAGCGCTACCACTGCTTCATAAGGCGAAGTTGCAAAATGCTCCCTGCAGAAGAGAGCTGCTTTGACATTATCACTGATATTTGGTTCGATATCTTTTAATCTGCCATCATCATTAAAAATGATCTCAAGTCCAGGCACCCCGTATTTTCTCCCCTGCCGGATCAGAAGCTCAAACTCTTTAAGGTGTCCGTCATTGAAACCATTTAAAAGTGAACTTGTGCGCCTGATAGGAATCGATAGCTCTTCAGCATTTTTAATAAAGAGATCCCTGCCCTTTTTGCAGAGGGAAAGCCTTGACATCCCTTCATGGCCGGCATAACCGGAATGGACAAGTCCTGTGTTCGCCTTAGAAGTGCCCCATCCGACATCCGCTTCTTTTTCGATCACGATTACTTTGAGATCATACCTGGAAAGTTCTCTTGCTATGGCACATCCTGTTATCCCTGCACCAATTACAGCTATTTGAGTCTTGACCTTGTTTGTTTTTGAGGGCATTGGTTTTTTAATGGTCTATATTTTTATCAGTCTATTATAGTTAGTTGTGAATGCTCACTTTTATGCCGAGGGGCAAATTGTCATACATCCATTTTGCATCTTCGATCTTCAGTCTTATGCACCCATGGCTTGCAGGGGTCCCGAGTTTGTCATACTCTTCCTGTAAAAGATTTTTATTAATATCTACAGGTACACTATGAAAAAGGTAAGCGCCATAAAATCTTGTCCAGTAAAAAGCCCCCTGTGCATACTTTGGAATATATGAATAATATATCTTCTGGTTTGTTGTAAATTCTCCAAGAGGTGTGGGATCCTGTGAAGTGCCTCCAGAACACACCATGTTCCTGATCACTGCTCCATTATACAATACAGTTACCCTCTGGGTGGTCAGGTTTACATCCAGTAAAAAATCCCCTGGAACACTGTAATCTACTGGACAGGATCTGGTGAAGTATTACTGCCGGAAGAGCTACCTGCAGTTCCAGGTTTATCGACCCAGCTCAGAACCAGAGAACTTTCATCTGAACCGACCTCGTTTTCAGCACTGCAGCTAAGTGAGTAAGACTCATTTTTTTTAAGGTTTACCTGCACTGTGTCTATCCCCCATGCACCATTGCTGTCATCCTTACTGAAACTTAAAACTGGAGAAGGATCGCCTGTAACATCTGCCTTTATTCTATAAAAACATATCTGGTCACCCTGGGCATACTCAGGGCCAGATATTATTTTCAGCAGTACGGTGGGCACCATCATACCTGTTTCTTCTGTTGCAGCTAAAACCGGAATATCGTCCTGCATTCCTGGATTATCTGAACCGCTAATATTTCCTGTATCCGGGCCTGTATCGCCAAGCGTACCATTCTCGATTTCGTCAGTATCAGTTTGGGAATTTATATCTTCTGAGGTCTCTTCTGCCGAAGTATTTTCTGTTATTTCCTCCTGGGCTAAGCCTGGATCACCTTCTGTTGTTTTTTCTGATATTTGTGGTTCTTTTGCAAAACTGGTCCCGTCAGAGATCTCTTCCTTTTTTACCTGGCTCTTTCCATCCATGCAGCCAGGTATAAAAGAAACAGAAATAAATAAAAAAAATAACATAAATACAATATAAATATTTTTAAAAATAAGGCCTGTGGCCCTTTTATTTTTTAACATGTTTGACTTCTATTCTTTTTATCGAGTTTTTTATTTTCCTGAATACTGTTTTCTATTTAATTTTATTAACAATCGCTTTTTACGATTATAAAGACTTCTGAATTATGATATCATAATACTTATGAAAAGATTAAGATTATTAAAAATTTTCAATTCGAATATAGAAGCCGAAATAGCCCGTAGTTTTTTAGAGTCCAGTGATATAAAATCATTTATTATCAGTGATGATGCCGGCAGTATGTATCCCTCTCAGGGATTCGTAAATGGTGTAAGGCTCATGGTGGATCAAAAAGATCTTCCAACTGCTTCAGGGCTGCTGAACGAGTTGGAAAATAATGTAGAAACTTAAATATAATTAGTATAAAATATTATGATTATTTTAAGGATTAGCTTTGGTTGCATAATCGGATTATAGAATATATCAAATTAAAATAAAGGATTTTAAATGGCTCTGATCAATCTTAAAGACCTTCTAAAACATGCTCAGGATAATAAATATGCCGTTGGCGCATTTAATATCACTAATCTTGGCTTTATTGACACGCTCATCGATGCAGCAGTGGAACAGCACTCCCCTGTTATCCTCCAGATAGCGGAAGTTCATTTGAAATATGTCGATCTTGAAGAGATCGCACCGGTAATAATCAATGCTGCAAAAAAAGTCGACGTTCCTGTCTGTTTTCACCTGGATCACGGCAAAAGCCTCCAGACGGTAGTAAAGGCGATAAGGGCCGGTTTTACCTCTGTCATGTTTGACGGCAGTCACCTGCCTCTTGAAGAAAATATTGCCGCCACGCGTGAGGTTGTAAAAATCGCAAGAGCTGTAGATGTCAGTGTTGAAGCAGAACTGGGTTATATTGGGGGCGAAGTCATCGGTGAAGTTGCCCCGACAGCACATGCTGCAAATGAAGAATTTTTTACAAAAGTCGATGAAGCGCAAAGATTTGCAAAGGAATCAGAAGTCGATGCGCTGGCTATTGCTATGGGAAATGTCCATGGATTCTATAAGGGAGACCCAAAACTTGATTTTGAAAGACTGTCACAGATAAGAAAAGTAGTCCCAATACCCCTGGTTTTGCACGGGGGTTCAGGTATATCTGATGCTGACTTCCAGAAAGCAGTGAGTCTTGGGATATGCAAGATCAATTTTTATACAGAGATGTCTGCAGGTGCCGTTGCAAGAGTCAAAAAGTATCTGACCGATAATCCTGATGTCACAAGTATCCCTGATGTTATAAACAGGGGATTTGAAGAAGTCAAAAATATAGTCAAAAAAAGAATGGAAGTATTTGGAAGCAAAGATATGTGCAACCCGGAAAAGACATTATGCCTGTCTTGCAATGATACTTCGTGCGGTTTTTCTGATCCTAAGATAACACCCGGGGCAAAGACTTTTATCTATGGTGACCTTGTCGAGGAGATCTCAAGAGAAGTCATGTCCAACCTGAAAAAAACACCCCAATAAATGCCACAACTTGAATTATTAGAAAAAACCGTAAGGTTTTTAACTCAAAACAATATTCAATAATAAACACTATAATGATGCTTATAATATTTTTGAAATCCAGCTTGGAAAAATAGATCTGGAATATATGGATTATTGGTCAAAAAAATTGGATATAAAATCCTTGCTGGACAAGATCAGGTCTGACGTAGAGATTGTGGAATAAATTTATTGGAGTTAGTCTATAAGCCGAGTTATAGACTAAAAATACTTAAAAGATGTGTTTAAGGTTGTAATAGTAAAATATTCTACTTTTAAGAATACAAGAATTATTTCTTTAGGTTTTAAATATTTAATTGTAAGAGAATCTAAATTTTTGCATTTCCACTAACTAACCTATCTTTACATTTCGAACAACGGCTTATTAATTCATTTATATTAGCTTCAAGGTCAATTTCACCGTATTTAAAATCCCTGAAGAAATCCGTTTCTTCGATTGGGCTATTGTGCTTCATGCCCCTAGAAATCATTTCGATCGCTAAATCATCATGTCTCTTGTTTATTAAATTTGTGCATACCAATTTATTATCATAATATCCTTTTAAGCTGATCCCTTTTTTGATACAACCTAAAAACATATGCATCTCCACATGCTCCCCTAATAGGTGTTGGTCACATAATTTTTTTGGGTCAATTCCCCACATTCTCACTTTGGTTTACTCCATAATGTATTCAAGTATTATTCCTGGTGAATAAAGATGAGATTCTATGTTTGAATAATTTTATCAGAGCCATAAAGAAAAACAAAATATGGCATATATTAATAAAAATTATTAAAACCTATATTTATAACTGCTATCTTATTCATAATAGATAAAATAATTATAGATATTAAAAAAGATTTATAAAAGAGTTTTAAAAATTAATAGTAGTAGCCCTTAGCAAAACAGTGATAAAATAACCTAATCAATATATTACAAATAGAATATGAGAAATAAAATTGTTTTTATTACAATTTCTTTGGTTATTATATTTTTAATAGTTATAGCTGTTTACAAAAGCTACGCATCTAATTCAGAAAAACAGGAGACTGTAGATTTAAGCACTGATACTCCAGAAGTAATTACTTCTCTGCCAGAGACGACTGTGGCTACTACTGCAGTTGAGACTATAAGCACCCAAAGCACAACAACTGTTGTTGAGACAATTGCTACAACTACTGAAGACATTAGTAAAAACCTGCCGACTCTTAAGATTGTTGTTTATGAAGGACCAGTTATAGTACAGGATAGCGATATGTGTTATTACAGAATAGAGGCAAGAGTATCCGGAGAACCCTACCCAACTATTAAATTCAGTAAGGATGACAGTAACGGCACCTGGGGCAATAATATTGCACAAGTAAACCTTAAAAATGGTGAAAGTTATGATCTCGTGGTTACTGCAACCAATTCAGCAGGCTCTGTGACAAAGCATATAGAACTGACATGGAGTCAATAAAAGACTAATTACCAGTCACCCAGCCGACCAGGTCAAAAATACCGCTACCTTCAGCTAAAACAGTTAACTTGTTGGTTTCAGTATCAAATACTTCTACACGCGTTGTTTCAATATTTTCATAGTTTTTGTCATAAATATGATGTATGAAAGCTATAAATCTTCCATCAGGCGATATAATCGGTTTTTCACAACCAACTATGTAATCTGTCAATTTTTTATTATCGGATCCATCAATATTTATTAAGTAGACATCACCACTTGGAATCTGGCTTGAAATGGTTCCGTACCTGCCTGACCCTATATAGGCAACTTTTATTGTACCATCCAAATTTTCAAATACCGAAGGCTGCTGTTCCCTTAAATTAGTATCCGTGGTTATTTTAGAAAGACCGCTTCCATCAGTATTGCAAACCCATATATCCCCGTCTTCTTCAAAATCTCCAAGGACTTCAAAAACAAGTTTTCCCTGGCTAGTAAGCAGGTTAAAATTATCAAATACAGAAAGTTCGTTTTCAAAATCATTAATAGTAAGAATTTCTTTCATACTTTCATTTGAAATATCAATAAGGGTTAGCCTCTCATTTCGCGGGATATAACCAAGAACCTCTCCATCCTCTTCTTTGGCTGTGTAAGATCGTTCTATGGCAAATATTTTTTTATCACTGTCAGTAAAAATAGTGGGGTTAACAAATGTGGTGCTTCTTGCCGAAAGACCCTCAATGCCGATTCCTACTTCTGATTTTTCGCCAGTCTCAGCATCAACAGTATAAATACCTGCATCCCTGAAATTACTTGTATATGGCTCCGAGATTACCTCATAGGCTATTTTTTTTCCGTCGCTGGTCCAGATCGGGCTTCCATATATATCGGCTAGCAATTGCTGTGACTGATCATTTGTATAATCAAATTCAACAACCTTTTTTAAAGTACCTGTTAAAACATCTATTACTGCAAGAGCGCCATATGCCCCCCTGCCTCCCTCATAGAATCCACAGCTTATCTTACTGTAATCCGGTGAGACATGGTAGATCCTGGAAAGGTCATATTTTTCTTCAAGGTCTGTATAGACGAGCTCTTTTTCTGAACCATCAGGATTTATTGAAAATATTTGCCCAATCCTATGCTCGAAGTGATTTGAATTTTCTGCACTGTCCACTTCAAAATATGCGATTTTATAATTTGTTCCAACAAATTCCTCCGGTTCATTCTGAGCATTAGACACTGCTTCAGTTTTGTCTCCTGCTTCGGAGGCTTTTGCTATCTCTACTGCTACATCTTCTATACCGCTTATTTCACTTTCATTACTGACTGTTTCTTTTTGACTGGCAGCGCTGGATATTTGTTTAAGTTTTTCTGACAAGTCGCATCCAGTAAATGTCATGGTAAAGATAGTAATGGCCGAAACTGCCAGGATAATGCTAAATAAAAACTGGTTCTTTTTTTTCATTTTTCCCCTTTTTAATTCTAATATCTCTGTCTCTTTCTGTCCTGAGTGTCTTTGGGATCATAAAATTTCCGGTAAATCCTTCATGGCCTGCTCCATAGGAACAATTTTAATCCCAGCATGTGACAAAGCTTTTAAACCTTTAAGATCTTTATCTGATATCTTTCTTTTCCTTTTGGTCTCAAATATTTTTAAACCGCTGTATCCATATAAGACTAAATCCACTTCGGGAATTTTCTGGACTTCATCAATAATGATCCAGTTTTTAAAATCATCTGGTATAAAATTTTGAAGTCTTTGAGGATCAGCCAAGAGGTCATTGAATAGCCTGGACTCTAGCAGGTCAAGATAGACTGCGTCTGGAAAGGACTATTTTACCCAGGTGGTTTTACTGTTTCCGCGAGGCCCAAAAAGAAAAAACCTCTTATTATCGGGATATTTTAGAATTCTGGAATACATAACTCCATTTTACATGCAAATATGGAATTATCAATTCCATTTTACAAGTTTCTTTCCATTTAGAGAAAATCTTTTAAGGCATTATTTTTAGTGCAACGTAATTTACATAGTGCTTTAGATTCGATCTGCCTGATCCTTTCCCTGGTCAAGCTAAACTCTCTGCCGACTTCTTCCAGAGTTCTAGGAAAGCCATCCTGAAGTCCAAATCTTAATCTAATAATTTTTCTTTCTCTGTCCTTTAAAGTGTTTAGAACTACCTGAAGATCTTTCTGAAGCATGGAAAAGGTTGCTGCATTAAGAGGAGCTTCGACTTTCGGATCTTCGACAAAATCACTTATATGTGCATCTTCGCTCTCACCAATCGGAGTATCTAAGCGATATTGTTCCCTCAGCTATTTTAATAATTTCCCTGGACCCTATCTGGAGTAATACCTAATAATTCTGCAATTTCATCATGATTAGGTTCTCTGCCAAGCTTCTGAAGAAGCTGTCTTTGAATACGGATATACTTATTTACATTTTCTACCATGTGAACCGGAATTCTGATTGTCCTTGCCTTATCTGCAATAGATCTTGTTATGGCCTGCCTTATCCACCAGGTCGCATATGTTGAAAATTTAAAACCTCTTTTATAATCATATTTATCTACAGCTTTTATAAGTCCCAGGTTTCCTTCCTGGATAAGGTCTAAAAATACCATACCTCTTCTAACATATTTTTTAGCCACACTTACAACAAGTCTTAAATTTGCTTCAATAAGCTTACTTTTTGCAGACAGGTCTCCTTTTTCAATCATTTTTGCAAGATACACTTCTTCAGCAGCAGTCAGGAGCCTTACTTTACCGATTTCCTTAAGATACATTTTGACAGGATCGTCTATAAATGGTTTTATAGCTTGAGCAGCCTTAATTTTTGAGGATTTTTTATCATCCATTAAGATTTTTTTATTCTTTAAAAATTCTATTTCTTTTATAGTTTTATTGTTTTCATTATCAGTAGATATATTTTCTCTTTTATTTTTTATTAAAACCCCTGTATCTTTTGATTCATAATTATTTTTTGTCATTAAATTTTATCAACTTCTCTCTGAATATAAATTAAATATATCCAAAATCAATTCTCTCTGTAATAAATATTATATTGTGTTGCCCTGGCAAGTGTCATCTTAACTAAAATTTCTTTTTGAATGTTTTAAAAAAATGATTTGCTGCTTAATATATAAACAACAAATCATTTTTCTGAAGATTTAAATCTACATACAGATCATTTAAAAAAATCTTTATGTAATTTTATTATTTAATACCTTCTTTCAGTTCTTTCTCTTTGAGGACGAGCTTCATTGACTCTTAAAGTTCTTCCTCCAAATTCTGTTTCATTCAGAGCTTCCATTGCTTTTTCAGCTTCTTCTGAGCTTGACATCTCAACAAATCCAAAACCTTTATCTCCGATTACTTTGGCTGATTGGACCTGGCCATGTGTGGAAAACAGTTCTTTCAGTTGTGAATCATCTGTGGTATAGCTGAAATTACCTACATATAGTTTGTTACCTTGCATACTTACCTCCTTCCAAATATTACTATTTCTCTAGCTTTAAAATATTTCTTTTAGAGAGGTAGCTGCGGTTAACAATACTTACTCTTAATTAAAATACTATCAAACAAAATAGAGATATAAATTAAAAAATCCCAACTCATCTTTTACCATAATCTCACGACCTTAGGTTACTAAACACCTTGGGACCACTCTTTAAACTTCATCGGCCTCATTTAGCTTTTTTCTCTTCCTACATTCTTTCGTCTGCAATTTTCAAATATTACTAAATGTTGCCTCTATCCAAAGATTAATTATAATAATATCAAAAATTATAAGATTTGTCAAATAAATATTTTATAAATGTTTTTAAAATAAATTTTAGAATTATTTTTATTATTTTATTAAGTTTATAATTTAAATAGAATCATATCTATTGGAAATTATATTAAATATATAAACACTTCTTAATTCCCTATTTCTTGCCTGACTATTTTTACCCAATCAGTTATATTTTCGGGATTCTTACCAATCGTGTGATTGTCTTTCATCAATATTTCCACGACACAGCCCCTGGTAATATCAAGAGCCTTCCTGATCTTTTTTCTAATGAGGTCCTTATTGATTGCCGGGACAGCAAGATCTGAAGGGCTGGCTTTCATCGAGAATATATATTTATCCTGCAGGTTTTCTGCCATCTTTTCAAGATCCGACCATGGTGACACTGATACTCTTCTAAGATTAGGCGTCCTCTTTATTATGTGCCATCTGCTTTCCAGAGGCTCGCAGCATCCGTAGCAATTGAGCCCGAACTTTTCAAGAAGGGGCATCTGGTATTTAAATACAAATTCTTCAAACATCGCCGGTGAAACACTTCCGGTTTCCTGGCTTTCACAGAATCCCCACATATTTTCCGGCAGGATATTCTTTGTATCGTCTGTACACAGAACCTCTTCAGTATATCCAAAACCGCCCGAGCCAACGTATTTATCACAGTTGGAAGAAAGCAGGCCATTTTCTGAAAGAAAGTCGATCTTTTTTGATGTCCCCTGGCTCAGTTTTCCCATCAACAGATGCAGCAGGTCCGGGTTATCCATCATATCCCAGAAGATTGTTTCCAGCCCCCTTAGAAATGCAAGGTCCAGAGTCAGGCCAAGTGACCACCACCATTTACCTGTCAGCCTGACATTTAGGACATCCCCGAATATCTCCTGTGCAACACCTATGGTATCCTGCGTTGTTTTATTGTCGATTGTGATCTCAGGAAATTTTATTTTTTTTGCATCTTCAATATTATTTATAGGTGCATCCCAAACATAGGAGCCTCCTGCACCTCCATGAAATTGTGTTTCTGTCCCCCAGTTATTGTCTTTATAGGTATAACCTATATCGAAAACAGGCTCTATTACCTTATCATCCTTTATATTTTCCGCCCAGTAGATCTCTTTTCTTAGGACCATCTCCCATTTTTTAGCAAGAAGACTGCCGGAACATTCTATCATTTTATCTGTTATTATTTCATTCCATCCATTTTCAGGATCACAGAATACCACCGGTTTTTTTATTTTAAGCATGTTATGGGAGAACCAGAGTTTTCGTTTTTCTTTCTCTGAATCTCTCTCTGATATCTCCCTGACTTTTTCTGCCAGGTTTTTTAGCACAACCTTATCTTTTTTTGAAATCGATATATTGCCTTTTTCACCTGCACAAAAAACAGGGGTGCTTCCATAATCAGAAACATCCCACAAGCCGGTTGCATTTGAGACCATTTATACCCCTTTTTTAAATCCTAATACTGATAATCCAATAATACGCCATTGATTATTTATCCTTCTACTTTATTGTCCCTTTCTAACACCCTTTAATTTTTCAAGCCTATTTGAAAGAGAGAAAAAATACCTTGCCATATCTTTTCAGTCTCTTTTGAGACAAATGATTTTATCATCAAATAAATATACTGAGTTATAATAATGTCAAGCAATACTATTACAAGACAATGTCCTTTTTGAAGTAAATGAATTTGCTTCTGGGTAAAAGCTTTTCTGCTTAATCAGATAAATCTTGATGCCAGCGCCTGGGCTATAAATGCAACTGCAAAAAGAACGCTTGCCACTATCATAAGCGGATGAAGCTGTCTGAACTTGCCCCTGAAAAGTTTTATCAGAGTGTAGCTTATAAAGCCAAATCCTATCCCGTAAGAGATATTATATGTAAACGGCATTATGATTATTGTCAAAAATGCAGGGATGCCGACTTCAAAATCTTTAAAGTCTATTTTTGATATTACACCCATCATCAAAAACCCGACTATTATGAGGGCAGGAGCTGTCACAGGATATTTGTAGACCCCTTCAGCGACCTGTACTCCCCCGCCTACTACTGCTATGACCGGTGCGAAAAAGATGGATAAGAGAAACAGGACTCCTGTTGTCGTGGGCATGATACCGGTCCTGCCGCCTTCTGATACACCTGAAGCGCTTTCAATATAAGTCGTAATAGAGCTGGCTCCAAAAAGCCCTCCCACTATTGCAGCAGACGAGTCGACAAGCAATACTCTTCTTAATGAAGGCAGATTTCCATTTTTATCAAGCAAGTTTGCCTCTTCGCCTACTCCGATGACAGTTCCCATAGTATCGAAAAAGTCTGTCATGAAAAGCGCAAATATCATTATCAGCGCCGCTATGTTTAACATCCCATTGGACCAGACAGCGCCGACGATGTCTGCTTTAAAAAAGGTAGAAAAACTCTGAGCTGTTGGAAGGCTTACCCATTGTGAAGGAAGGGGTATTATCTTAAATATCATGCCTGCGATCGTTGTTCCAGCTATGCCGATCAGGATCCCACCCCTTATCTTGAATGCGACAAGGATTATTGTCAGGACAAGCCCGAATGTTGCAAGCAACGTGTATCCTGCAGTAAAGTCACCAAGCCTGACTGCTGTTGCAGGATCCATATCAACAAATCCACCTTCCTGTGCTCCGATGAAAGCAATAAAAAGCCCGATACCCACACCTATGGCATATTTTAAGCCCATAGGAATAGCATTCATGAGGATCATTCTGAGCTTTGTCACGACCATTATGAGGACGAGTATGCCCTCTATTACTATTATCCCCATCGCCTGCTGCCAGGATAGCCCGAGACCAAGGATGATCGTGAAAGTCACGACAGCATTTATACCCATTCCAGAAGCGAGCGCGAATGGTGTATTTGAGATGAGCCCCATGGTTATGCTCATTACACCCGCTCCAATGCAGGTTGCCACGATGGCTGCCTCAAATGGAATACCAGTTGCACCACCGGCTGAAAGTATCGCAGGGTTTACAAAGATGATATAGGCCATCGTCATAAACGTAGTGACGCCAGCGATAATCTCTCTTCTTACAGTAGTATTTCTTTCTCTTATTTTAAAATACTTCAATTCTCACTCCTTATTAATTTGATTTCTGATATTTTAATAATAGTGATTTTGGTATTTACTCTATATCTGTATCCGGGATATCGATTTCTTCTTTGACACTGAAGCTCTTAAATTCTTCCTGCTTCTCTGAAATCTTACTCTCTCCTTTAAACAATCCTCCTTTAGATATTGTAAGCTGGGCATTTGGCTGAATCAAATTTCCGACAAACTTTCCTGTTGAAGTGATCTCAACCTCTCCTGCTGCTTTCATCTCACCCTGAAAATAACCACCTATTATGGCATTTGTGGTCCTGACATTAGCATTTATTTTCCCTTCCTTGCCAATGTTCAATTCTTTTTCTGAAATCACTTCCCCATTGATTGTGCCGTCCACCTTTGTTGAGCCTTTTGAATAGAATTTTCCTTCTATTACCACACCTTCGGCTATTACAGTGACAGTCTTTGCCAGAAAACTATCATTTTTATTTCTTGATAACATTACTCCCTCTCAATTATTCTACATTATTTTTTTTAAATTATATCATCAAAAACCTTAAAAAATTATTTTTTTTAAATATTTTACTTAATTTATATTTAAAACTATAATAATTTTATTCTGATATTTTACAATAAATAAGGTGAATATATAATTAGTATTTTATAAATTTTTTAATAACTAAATTATTTAAAATTATATGGAAAATTTATTAAATAGACTTCAGGGCTTCTTCAGCGGTGAAAACATAAAAGCTTTGTCGGTCAAAGTATACGAGTGGTTTGAAATAACTCTTAGTACACTCTTTGGAAAAATACCCTATGAGCCCATAAAGGACCTCTTTATAAACCCCTGGTTCTGGTTTATCTTGATTTTTATAGTCATCCTGATAATAATCCTGAGAAGAAGATGATCATCCTTCTTTCTTTTTGGTAGATAACCGGCTCCAAACAAATATAAATACTCCAAGAAAAACAAACATCAGGACAATAAACGCTGTGAATCTGCCGGGATTGTTTTTAACATCTTCCGAAAAAAGATACAACCTGGAATTACTTTTCTTAAAATAATCCATGTACTTTTCATCAAGAAGTTTTTCATCCTTTTCATCTACCTTTTCTATCCTGTCTATGATCTTTTCTTCTATGTTTCCCTCTTCCGGATTGATGACGACATCTTTTGCAAACCTCAAATATTTAATTATATTGTTCGTCATAGTTTACTCGATTTCTCCCGTATTTCTAATCCTTTAATTTTTCTTTTATTATTTTTCGGGCTCTGTGGATATTTGTTTTTACTGTTCCTATAGGTTTATTGATTAAAAATGCTATCTCCCTGTAGCTGTAATCCTGTAAATCCCTTAAAATAAGTGGGATCCTGTAACTTTCCTCAAGGTTTACAATTATAGAAAGAACCTCCCTTACAGTCTCTTTGGTAAAAAAATCTCTTTCTGTATTATGGTTGGTATCAGCAAATACAAAATCAAAGTTTTCTTCAAAAGCATCGAGGCTTATTTTCTTATTTATAGTCTTTGACTTTATTCTGAGTTTATCGATACAGGTGTTTATGGTGAGTTTTCTTAACCAGGTCTTAAAACTTGAAAGGCCCCGGAAATTTTTTATTGAGAGATATACTTTTACAAATACTTCCTGGCTGACATCTTCTGCATCGTGAGTGTCTCTCAACATGAAGAAAGCATTTGTATATACGTATTTTGAATAAAGCTTCACCAGTTCTTCAAATGCAGCCTTATCCCCTTTTTTTGATCTTTCTACAAGTTGTCTATCATCAGGTTTTCTATTGGCTTCTTTATTATCTGTCAAAATATTTTCTTTTTTAATTATTGCTATTGGTTTCTGTGCTCAGAGTGTTGTCTTCGAGATCCAGGCTGCCTGTTTTTAGTTTTATAGCATCTTCCTGCATTTTTGCAGGAGCTTCTTCCGGTGAAAGGTTCCCGAGGATAACATTTTCGAGATTTAACCTGATTGCATCCCTTATCACTCTAATATATTCTTCTGGCGGGTTGCCTCTGCAAAGTTTCAGTTGCTGGACCATATTGTAATCAAGGGCATCACTGTCTGGGGAAAGATATTGATCGATCACCTCAAGGACAGGAAATGTATCTGTTGTCCCGGTCCATTCGTTCTGGATCTCAGGTGACATCAAATACTCAATAAATCTATTACCTGCTTCCAGCCGATCTCCAAAACAATTGATGTTGCACATAAAACCGGTCCCGTCAACAAGAGGTGTGGGGTTCTTGTATCCATTTAGCGCTACTGGTATTTTTGCTACCCCTAAATCTATGCCTGCGTTTTTATATTCCTCTTTTGCCCAGTTTCCATTTATGATCATGTGGGCCCTGCCCTCAAGAAATGCAGTGTTGATTTCATCATACTGCAGGTTGTACGGCAATATTTTTTCTTCCTGGTAAAGAGTCAGCAAAAATTCAAGTGTTTTTTTCATACCGTCTGAATCAAGATAAATAGAACCGGTATCATAATCATAAATCCAGTCCTGATATCCACCAATAAAAGGTATGGTCCAGTCTGGTTCGCTGAAATTTAATAAAAACCCCCAGGTGTCATTACCGGGATCGTTTACCTCTTTGCAATACGTGATCAGGTCTTCAAAATTTGATGGGACTTCTTCGACCAGGCCCTTGTTATAATATAATACCAAAAAATTAAAAGCCCTGAAGGGGATGACGTATGTCTTTTCTCCGTACCTGGAGATCTCCTGAAGACCCGTTAAAGTACCATTAAAGATCTGATCATCTGTTATCTCCTGTAAGACATTTGCTTCGGCAAGTTTTTGGGCCGACCCTATGCTTGAAATTACTATTTCGGGACCTGAGCCTGCAAGGCTTGCAGCTATAAATTGATCCATCAATTCTTCTTCACTTCTTATCTGTCTTGAATTTATTTTTATTTCCGGGTTTAGCTGCATAAATTTATCAATGCTGTCAAGCAGTGCTATTTGCTCCTTGGGCTCGAGCTTTGCCCATATACTTATTTCTGTTTTGACATCCTGCTGGTCCGTCTGTTCAGCTTCTTCTGAAGATATAACCGCAGTGTCTGTGGTCACTGTCGTCTGTGAATCATCTTTATTGAAAATACCGCAACCTGTTGAAACAAATATAGCCAGTATAAAAATTAAAAAAATAAAAATAGCGCTGGCGCTTTTACTCCTAAACAATTTAATAAGTGAATTCATCTGGTGCTAGTCCTGTGTTCTTGATTATTAAAAACAATTTCCTATTTTACTCAAATTTTATTTACTTTGAAAGAATCCCTGAAAAAAATACCTAATTTATAATGCGTGAAGTCCTTTTGATAATCATCAGTCATCACATCAAGTGAAAAACTGCGTTTCTGGTCCACAGGTATCACATTACTTGATAAAAAGCCCTTTTTTATAAAAATAACCCTGTCCTGAAGGTCATAAAAAGTGCCGAAGAGCTTCAGGTCTTCAATGTCAGCCTGTCCTATGTTTTCAACATTACCCTTTATGTGCATGATGTCTTTATCATAATTATAATGCTCACCGCTTATGACAGGATACCCTTCGAAAACATCATAGTAGTTATTATAATTGACCCCTATCCTTACTTTAGAAATATTTATATACTCTGCCCTGTTATCATATACAAAATAAAAAGGAATAAGCTTTTGGGGTTGGAGATAGTTTGCAAAAGCAGGGACTGCCCTGTTTTCTATTTCCTTTCCGTTCCTGTCTATTATTGAGAAAGTTATAGCAACATCAGTTTTGCTTATATTTGATGTGTTCAACATCTCGCCGAGTATTATTATTTCACCATAAATATCTAGATAGAGATTGTAGTTCATGATATTAAGATCGATCGAATCGATGCTTTCAAGCTCAATAGAAGTATAGTCAAAAGCTGAAAGTTGTTCGTCCAGTATCGACTTTGCAATCATTTCATCACTATCCTGTGTGCGCCTGCAGGATACAAGAGAGATCTGAAAAAAACAGGAAAAAAAAATTAAGGTTAGCAATAATAAAAAACTAACACTGGTCGTTTTTTTCAGCGTGGTCTTCCTCCCTGATAATCTTATTGGAACCGTCTACCTGCAATATTATGGGCTTTATCTCCCGGGTTTCTTTTTTATCGACGATGGCAAAGGACATTATGATCACTTTGTCCCCTTTTAATATTTTTCTTGCTGCAGCGCCGTTTAAACATATCTCGCCACTTTTTCTTTTACCCTCTATTACATAAGTCTCAAGCCTTTCACCGCTTTCAAGACTGACGACCATGACTTTTTCAAAAGGTACTATTTGGGCATGTTCCATGAGCTCCCTGTCTATAGTTATGCTGCCTTTATAATGTAGTTGAGCATCCGTGACGGTGGCTCTGTGGATCTTGCTTTTTAAAATAGTAATAAACACTCTTTTTTACCTTCTTTCACCGTTCTGGTTGTTTTCATGTTTAAATCTTTATATTATAACAGGACATTATCGATAAGCCTTGTATTTCCTATCCAAACCGCTGAAGCAATAAGGATGTTTTTATCAGCATTTTTTTCTTTAAATTTTTTTATGTTTTTTATTTCTTCAAGGGTTTCAGCATCCCTGAAATCAAAATAATCGACCTTTGACACGGAAGGGCTTTTCAATAAAATATCGAATAGCTGCTCGCTTATGCTTTTTGTATCTGTTTGTCCGCCAATAACAAGTTTCTTTGCTTTTTGAAGGGTCCTGTATAATACCGCAGCGTCTTTTCTGGCCTTTGCTGAAAGATAAGAGTTCCTTGAACTCATTGCAAGACCATCGTCCTCCCTTATTATGGGGCACCCTATTATTTCGGTGAAAATATTCAGGTCCCTGGCCATTTTTTTTATGATCGTGAGTTGCTGATAGTCTTTCTGGCCGAAATATACTTTTTGTGCCGGTATAATATTAAGTAATTTTAATACTACTGTGGAGACCCCCCTGAAATGTTCCGGCCTGGTTTTTCCACACATCACTTTACCAGGCTTTGCTACTTCTACAAAAGTATTAAAATCATTTCCGTACATGTCTGATGAAGATGGAAAAAACAGGTGATCGGTCCCTGCAGATTCCAAAAGGGATACGTCTCTTTTAAGATCCCTTGGATATTTTGCAAGGTCCTCCCCCTGTCCAAATTGTATCGGATTTACAAAAATGCTTACTGTGACAACATCACACTCAGCCCTGGCTTTTTCTATCAGGCTCATGTGCCCTCTGTGCAGGAAGCCCATTGTAGGGACAAAACCGGTACAACAACCTTTTTTTTGCATTTCCAGGGTTTTTGCATGCATTTCTCCGGGTTTTTTTATTATATCCATAAAACAATAATTAGGTTTCTTTAAAAATCTTAATAAATCGATCCAGTATTTTTTTATCTATCCAGCCGTTTTCATGGGCCAACCTGCTGGTCTCTATACCCATTACCCTGTAGACCTGTTCTTCTTCTTTATTTTTGAACGTCTCAGAAAAACTCCTCAGGTGTTCAGTGATGGTCCCGGTATCCCCCCTTGCTATTGGCCCTGTCAGTGATTTTTTTACCCCGAGTTTTTGGATATTTGAAACCGTGCCCTCTATTAATCCCATAAGGCCCCTTAAGGAGTCTTCTTCTGTTATGCCAATAGTCCTGTGTATCTTTGCCGCATAATCAATAAGCGCTACAAGATAATTGGAGGCGACACAGGCGGCAGCATGATATGCTGTTTTTTTATCATCGTCTACGACTATTGTTGACCCGTGTAGACTGCCTATCAGGAAATCTATGAAATTTTTTGTATCCAAATCACAGTTTTCTGAATAAGTAATGCCAAAAACAGTGCCCTTTATTGATTTTATCGATTCATCAATAGATGCAAAGGATTTTATAGGATGCAAGGATACCGCCTGGGCCCCGTTCTCCAGGGCATTTTCAAAAACATCAAGTGTTTTTGCACCACTAAAATTAATAAACAGTTTTTCTTTAGCATCTTTTTTAAGATCATTTACAATCAGGTCACAGGTATCCCGGATGGAGTCGTCAGGGGTGGCTATCATAATACAGTTACATAACCTGCAGTATTTTTTTATATCTTGGGAAAATATTACATTTTTTTTGCAGTTGTCTATATATTTACGGGCCTTATTAATCGAAAGGCTGCTTTTCGAGCAAACTGCAGTTATTTTCACTTCGGGGGCGTTTATGTCTGTTATTACAGCCGCCATTGTGGTCCCAACCCTGCCGGCACCAATGATACAAATGCTTTTTTTGCTAAAAGTATTGCTGAGCATGGGACCCTGTCAAGATATTCTTATTGGCATAAGTAAATAAACCAGGCTCTCGTTTTTTTCAGGTTTTATCATCACCGGTTTAAGGGGTTCGACTATGCTGAATATTATTTTATCTTCATCGATCATATTCAGTCCGTCTATGAGAAAGTCTGGGTTAAATGCTATCTGCAGTTTTTCTTCACCGTAACCTATTTCAAAGTCCTCGCTGGAACTTCCGACTTCCCTTACATTCATGGAAACAGTTATCTTGCCTTTTTCCAGATCGAGCCTTACGGGGATATTGTCCTGTGATATTGAAGTTATTCTTTTTATTACTTCAAGTATCCCCTCTTTTTCGATCAGTATATCGTGATTGAAACTTTGAGGTATTAATTTTTCATAATCAGGAAACTTCCCAGATAATAATCTTGAGATTATAACAGTATTTAATCCATCTTTTCCGGTTATTGAAAAACTTATCTGGTTGTCTTCCAGGTTTATGTTAACATCCTGCTCGGAAAGCTCGCTTTTTAATATGGTGTCAAGAACTTTTGACGGAACAACAGCTGTAACGGGCTCTTTGTTGAAGTCTATGGTGCTCTGCGCAACGGAAAGCCTGTAGCTGTCTGTTGCTGCAAGCCTTATTATATTGTCTTCAAGCTTTATAAGAACACCTGTTAAAATTATACGGCTTTCGTCTGTTGAGCAGGCTCTTTGCACTTTTGATATAAGGTATTTAAGTTCTTTGGTTTTAATACTGAATGAGTTTTGTTCCTTAACAACAGGAAACTGGGGGTATTCTTCAAGTGAAAATGTGTTTAGCCTAAACCTGGCTTTCTGGCAGGTAACCTGCAGTTCGTTTGTCTCGGTTAAGAGCTCAAGGTCTATTTTTGATTCTGGAAAACTTTTTAAGATGTTTATCAGTATCCTTGAAGGTATTATTACCCTGCCGCCTGCTTCTACTTTTACTTTTAAGCTGCTTTTTATACTGGTTTCGAGGTCCGTTCCGTATATATGAAGTGTTGAGTTCTCTGCTTCAAGCATTATGCCGCTTAAAATAAAATTGGAGATCTTTGGTGACATCGCTCTGCTAACAAAAAGAACCCTGTTAAAAAAATCTTCTTTTGTCGTTTGGATCTTCATTTTTATCTCCTCTAAAAAAATAAGGCTGTTTTAACAATAATTCTATTACAATAGATATATAATATAAATACTTAATAATATTAGTAATAAGTGTTGAAACTGTTAATTGTTTTATAAACTGCACTGTAAAGCAGTAAAAACCCGATAACATGCTGTTAATAGAACAGTTTAAACCTGTTGATAATATTAGAAAAACCCAAAGGTATAAAAAGATAACCGGTTTATAAACAAAAAATAGAAGTTATCAATAGCATTATTAACAGGAAAAAGGGACTTAATAACAGGGCCCGAAAAACAAATAAGACCGGACCGAAAAAAGATCAGGACAAAGACTTAACCCTGTTGGTGATTTCCTGTACATGTTTGTATACTTCTGTTTCTCGAGAAATAAGTTCGCCGATCTTGGAAACAGCATACATAACAGTAGTATGGTCCCTGTTTCCAAAAGCACGACCAATAGCTGGCAGTGAATCGCTTGTATGTTCCCTGCATAAATACATCGCGATCTGCCGAGCATGCGCTACATACTGGCTTCTTTTACTGCTTATAAGAATAGCGACAGGGAGGGAAAAATACCTGGAAACCTCTTTTATGATCTTCTGGTTTGTTATTTTAGAGTCTGCATTTTCAGGCATGATGTCTTTTAAAACATTTTTAGCCATTGCAAGATCCGGTGAAGACCCGGTCAATGAAGCAAATGCGACAACTCTTGTAACGGCACCTTCAAGCTCCCTTATGTTGGAAGAAACCTTTTCAGCAATCAGGTTTAAGATCTGCTCAGGTACTTCAAGTTTTTCCCTGTCACAATATTTGTTTAATATTGCTATTCTTGTCTCCAGGTCGGGGGGCTGAATGTCTGTTACAAGACCCCATTCAAATCTTGAGCGGAGCCTGTCTTCGAGTGAAGAAATATCCTTGGGCGGGCGATCGCTCGATAAAACTATTTGTTTGTTTGTCCCGTGAAGGGCATTAAAAGTATGAAAAAATTCCTCCTGGCTCGCCTCTTTCTCTTCGAGAAACTGGATATCATCTACAAGAAGAACATCATTGTTCCTGTAGCTCTCTTTGAAAGATATGATATTTTTATACCTGAGTGCATTTATAAAATCATTTAAGAATTTTTCAGCTGATACGTATTTAACGATTAGTTTTGGATAGAGCTTCAGTACATATTGGCCTATGGCGTTTAAAAGATGCGTTTTACCCAGACCCACACCACCGTATATAAAAAGAGGGTTATATGATTTGCCGGGTTTTTCACTGACGGCAAGAGCTGCAGTGCACGCGAAACGGTTGCCGTTACCCATTACAAATGTATCAAAACTGTATTTTGTATTAAAATTAACAGAAGGCGGTTTAATAGAAGGACCAGAAACCGGTGTCAAATCGTCATCAAAAAAATCGTCACTTTTGTTTGAAATTCCCGCATCCACAATGATCTTTATCCTTGCAGAAGGGTCAATAATACCCTTAATGGAATTCGATAAACTGTCAAGATGTCTTGTTTCAAGCCATTCTTTAGCAAAATGGCTGTTCACAGATATGGTAAGCTTGTTTTTTTTTAATGATACGGGTCTTATTGGTTCAAACCAGGTTTTAAAAGTCGGAGTATTGATACTGTCTTTTAAATCTCTTAAAACAGCGCTCCAGATATTATTAAGGTCATCCATGTTATAATATTAGAAATTATTCGAATAATATTCAAGGTATTTTTTACCTTTATCTGTGAGTATCCTCTTCCCTGTTTCTGTTAGCTCCAAGAGTTGAAGGCCCTCAAGAAAAACAAGCTCCCTGTAAGAGGTCGAGAGGCTGAATCCAAGTTCTTTTGCAATGCCGGACGGGCCCGTTTCTTCCAGCTCAAGGATCAGAGAAAGTATTTTTATCTGACGAAGGGTAAGTTTTGTGAATTCTAAACCGACGGCTTGTTCGGCCAGTTTTTCTGCAGGTGCAACTGTATCCTCTATTTCAGGTATTTCTAAAACTGCCGGAGCGCCATCAATATCTTTTTTACCAGAACTCTCAAAGATTTTTAAGGAGACAACTGTACCGTTTTTAATATTGTCTTCTATTTCGATCTGGCCTCCCGAAAAATCAATAGTCTCCCTTACGATCGGAAGACCTGAACCCACACCACGAATATATTTTTTCATGCTCTTCGAAGCTGATGAAAATCCTGGTAAAAAAGCCTTATCTTTATCGTTTATTCCCGGGCCCTGATCTGAGATTATAATACGATTGCCGCCATCCATAATGGTTATTATTATTTCTTCGAAATTTGCATGAATTAAATTTTCAATTATTTCTTTTATTATTGTATAGGGTATTTTACCGCCAAGATCGTGGGAAAAACTATATGTCTTTTGTGGGATCTCGTCTATAAAATCTGATATTGACTTGTAATCCAGATCAATGACCCTTGGAATACTCCGGATATTATCATAAATAGCGATCCTTCCTTTAATCGGAAGAGCTACAACTTCCTCTATGTTGTTTTTTACTATTTGCATTTTTAAAGACGCTTCAGCCACAGTGATAAAAAAACTGAAAAAAGAATTAAAGTTAAAAGATTTTTATAAATCTTATAAAAACATCAAACAACAAAATTATATTTGATGAAATTATATTAATCAATTATTTTTCACTGCTTTTCACAAATATAAGTTTTTAACAGGCGATGATTATTATTTTTATGTTTAAAAGTACGGGATTTTTGAATAAATTGGAAGCCTGTACAGCCATGTTTTTTAAGTTATCAACAGGGTTTTCCACATCTGTTGAAAACATGTTAATAATATTGTGTAAATGAAGAGGAAAGAAGATTGATATCTCAAGCACCCCATGTCACGATTGTTTTGACAGGAACATATGTTTGATTATAAAAAATAATAAATGTATAATATAAGTACAATAAAATTTTGATATTTAAAATTTTATAGATAAATATTTAAAAAGATTACTCAAAAAAATGTTGAAAAAAAGTATGAAAATAAATAAGGTACTACACTATTCTTTTTATCTTGATAAGAATCGGATAAAAATGTATAATAGCGAATTCAGTCAAAATTAAACAGCATATAAATGCTATAATATTAAGAGGTATATAATGAAAAGGACATTTCAACCAAGCCAGCGAAAAAGGAAGAAAGCTCATGGTTTCAGGTTAAGGATGAGTACAAAAGCTGGAAGAAGAATAATATCAAACAGGCGTAAAAAGGGAAGAAAAGTACTTTCTGCTTAAAGAACATCCTGTACCATAATTCTTGTATCAAGTCGCAGAGGGAAGAAAAATCAAATTTGAAACATTAAAAAGATCATCAGAATTTTCAAACCTTTATAAAAATGGAAAACGCAGGGGGTCTTTTTACTTTAATCTAATAATAATGAACTGTAACGACAGGTGCGAAATCATCAGGCTTGGATATAGTATCAATAAAAAAATCGGTAAAGCAGTTGTTAGGAACCGGTTAAGAAGAAGAGTCAAAGAGATATTCAGGGAATTATTTAAAGACCACACAGGAAGCCTGGATATTTTATTTATTGCAAAAAAGCAGGTCACGGAACTTGGATTTGCAGAATTAAAGGCAAACCTCACAGAGATTATGCGGTAGGTATGGGTTAAAAAATAAGAGGTGTAGTAAAATGAAAAAAGCTGCTGTATTTTTGATAAGATCATATAAAAAATATATTTCTCCTTTTCTTCCAAAAAGCTGCAGGTTTTATCCTACATGTTCCGAATATGCAATGGATGCAATAAATAAATATGGAATATTTAAAGGTAGTATTAAATCATTGTACAGGATTTTAAGATGTAACCCGTTTAACAAGGGTGGATACGATCCTGTCAGATAAAAAACTTTACTGTATTAGTCCAGGTAATTATAATATATTAAAAAATTAGGGAGCTAAAAACTTGAGTCAAATACTAAACTTACTTAAACCGATCCAGAGTGGCATAGAGTATGTAATCGTGTTTCTATATAATAATGTAGTAGCAAATTATGGGGTTGTAATAATACTGCTAACGATTATTGTGAGGCTGATTCTAACGCCGCTGACGATCACGCAGACCCGGTCCATGGCAAAAATGCAAAGGCTGCAGCCACAGATCCAGGAACTTCAAAAAAAATATAAAGACGACAAGCAGAAATTGCAGCAGGAGACGATGGAGTTTTATAAAAAAAACAACGTCAATCCCCTTGCTGGATGTCTTCCATTAATACTGCAATTACCTATCTTTTTTGCGCTGTTTCAGGCACTGCGGACCCCTTCAGAGATCGTTACAAATATTATAGGAACGCCTTTTACCCCGGTTTATATTTTTGCAAATATAAAAAATATCCTGGTAAATATACCGAACCCGAATTTTAATTTTTTATGGTTGAATTTAAACGAGAGGGATCCTTATTTCATTCTGGTAATATTCATGGTCGCAACAATGTTTTTGACAACAAAAATGACCACTACGGACCCCAAACAGTCGTTTATAGCATATGTCATGCCTGTAGTTTTTGGCGCTATCTCCTGGAGTCTTCCATCCGGGATACTTGTTTATTGGGTCACTACAAATATATGGTCCATCGGACAACAGTATATAGTTAACAGGCTTGTCAAGAGAGGTGCGGAAAGAGAAGAAGAAAAGAACAAAGAACTGAACAAGCAGAAAAGACTCGAGCAGCCAGAAGACTTTAAAAGCTCAGTTTCCAAAAAGAAAAAAAGAAGAAGAAAATAAAAAAATCTTAGATCTCATAAGAGGTGGGTATTTGCCTGATAGTGAAATAAAAAATGCAGTCGGCAGTTTTGTAGAATCTCTGGAAATAGAACAAAAAAGCAATAAACTCATAGAGGATAATAGCAGCAGAGAACCTGATAAAGAAGAAAGTAAACCAGAAGGTTTTTTTAAGCTGGTTTCAATATTGAAGAAGATATTAGAGATGCTCTGCATAGGAGAGGCCCTAAGAATAGAGACAAACGAAAAAAAGATGACGATTTCCGTATACGGGGATGATATGTCTATTGCGATCGGTAAATATGGCAAAACCCTTGATGCGCTGGAAGATGTTATAAATCTTATAGGGAAAAGGAAAAAATTAATAGACAAAAAGATATTGCTTGATATTGAAGATTACAGAAAAAACAACATTGAAAAAATAAAAGAACTTGCGCTTCAAATGGCAGAGAAAGCTATAAAAGAAAAAAGGCAGATATCATTAAAACCGATGTCTTCTTATGAAAGAAAAATAGTCCACAGTGTATTATCTGATGTAAAAGATGTTAAGACAGTAAGCAAATATGAGGAGCCAAACAGACAAATAGTCATTTATCCACCTACAGAAAAAAGCAGTTAAAACAAAAACGATTTATTGCCAGTATTCTTGCAATTTGAAAATACTCCCCTACTCTTATTCTAAGTATTAAATATCTAAAAAGTACTAAATAAATGATACCACATCCACTCTCTATGGTTGATGTTGTATGAATAAGCTAAAATGATCAATAAAAAGGATTTAAAATGATAAGCAACAGCAAAGACACAATAGCTGCTATTAGTACAAAACCCGGCGAAGCTGCCATAGGAATTGTCAGATTAAGCGGAGAAAGAGCAACAAAAATAGCAGGAAATATATTCAAATCTGGTAATAATAAGAAAATCAATGGAATGGATACCTATACAATGGCTCATGGTTATATTTTCGATGAAAATAAAAATACTGTGGATCAGGTAATTGTTTCTGTAATGTTAAAACCAAAAAGCTATACAAGAGAAGATGTTGTAGAAATAAATTGTCATGGTGGGATTGTTGCTACTGAAAAAGTACTTGATATGTGTTTAAAAAATGGAGCAAGACTTGCAGAGCCAGGCGAGTTTACGAGAAGGGCTTTTTTAAATGGCAGGATAGATCTCTCTCAGGCTGAAGCTGTGATCGACCTGATACGTGCAAAAACCGAGAAAAGCATAACTATATCAGCAAATAATCTAAGAGGAGTTATTGGTAAGAAAATAAATTCACTAAAAGAGAGGATACTTGGCGTGCTTGTAGAGCTGGAGGCAAATATAGACTTTGTTGAGGAAGACCTGGAGCTGACTCCATATAAAAAGCTTGAGGAAACTATCCGGAGAATACTGGAGGAGATAGAAATCCTGATAGAAGATGAAAAAAGGGGAGAATCAATTAAAAATGGTGTAAAGGTAACAATAGTAGGGAAGCCGAATGTTGGGAAATCAAGCCTGCTAAATGCTATTGCAAGGAAGGAAAAAGCTATCGTCACCCATATTCCCGGAACGACCAGGGATGCAATAGAGGAAATATTAAATATAGATGGGATACCCTTAATACTGGTAGATACTGCAGGGATTAGAAAAACTAAAAATATTATCGAAAAGATCGGAGTAGAAAAGAGTTATAGCCATATAGAAGAATCGGAATTGATAATAATGGTAATAGATTCAAGCATTCCTATTGATGATCTGGATGAAAATATTATTGGGAGATTAAAAAATAAAAAGACTCTGGTGTGTATAAATAAAGTGGATCTGCCGGAGAAAATAAATAAAAAGGAAGTGGCAAAGAAATTTAATTTTAAAAATATTGTAGAAATATCTGTTAAAGAGAAAAAAGGACTTGATGTCCTGGAAAACAAAATAAGGGAAATAATATTTGGTAGCCAGGATTTTGATATTGATACTAAAATAATCGTTAATAAAAGACACAGTATTATTTTGTCGGAAGTAAAGAAATTGCTTCAAAATGCTGTAAGGGCAATGGAAGAAAAAATGTCTGAAGAATTCCCATCATCAGACCTGAAAATCGCTTACGAGCTTCTTGGTGATATAATCGGCAAAACTGATAATGAAGATGTTATTAATGGAGTGTTCAGTAAATTCTGTATAGGAAAATAAGCAAACCAGAAAAAAAATTAAACCAATGACAAAAATAAACATTACATGAAAAAATGGCGAAATGTTTCACGTGAAACATTTTAGGAAAAATGAAGACTGTCAAGAGGAAAATTTAATATGAAAGATTTTTACAGCTACGACGTTATAGTCATAGGTTCAGGCCATTCAGGGTGTGAGGCTGCCCTGGCATCTGCAAGGTCTGGTGCCAGAACTCTTCTTGTGACTATTAACCTGGACAGCATAGCGCTGATGCCATGTAATAGTGCAATAGGCGGCCCTGGAAGGGGACAGCTCGTGCGTGAAATAGATGCACTTGGTGGAGAGATCGGTAAAAATACAGATAAAAACTATGTCCATAAAAGAGTACTAAATATGTCAAAAGGTCCTGCACTCAGGACAATAAGATCAATAGTGGATAAAAAAAGATATTCTTTATCCATGAAATACACACTTGAAAATCAAAAAAATCTTGATATAAGACAGGGTCTGGTAATTGAAATCAATAAAAACGGGGATCAAATACAAATAAAGACAAGCGACGGGATATTATATTTTTGCAGCTCCGCAGTAGTAGCAACAGGCACCTTTTTAAGGGGCAGGATCTTCTGGGGAAGATTTGAAAAAGAAGCCGGGAGAATGGGTGAAATAAATTCACAAAATCTTGCAAAAAGCCTTGAGAAGCTGGGATACAGATTAGGGAGGTTAAGAACGGAAACTCCTCCCAAAGTCGATAAAAAGACAATAGATTTTAAAAATTTAGAGGCCCAGCCAGGTGACGAGGGTACTGAATTGTTTTCATATGAAAGCATATATGATGGAAGGAAACAGCTAACTAATCACATAACTTATATTGATAAAAGCTGTATTGATTATATTTCTAAAAATCTCAGAAATTCAAGCATAATCGATAAAAATCTAAACTCTAAGAGTCCGAGATATTGTCCTTCGATAGAAGACAAAATTGAAAAGTTTGCTTTAAAGGAAAGACATACCATATTTATACAACCTGAAGGATTTGAAACAAATGAAATGTATTTGCATGGCTTATTTACTACTTTTTCTGAAGAAATTCAGGGAGGTATCATAAAAAGGATAAGAGGACTGGAAAATGCAGTTATCACAAGGCCAGGATATGGTGTTGAATATGACTATCTTTTACCTTTTCAGGTAAATCATGGCCTGGAAAGTAAAAATCATAAAAATTTATTTTTTGCAGGCCAGATCAACGGGTCAACCGGCTACGAAGAAGCAGCTGCGCAGGGAATAATAGCTGGTTTAAATGCTGCATTAAAGGCAAAAAATAAAAACCCCATAATAGTGAGAAGAGAGGACGGCTATATTGGGGTATTGATCGATGACATTGTTGTCAAAGGCATCACTGAGCCATACAGGATGTTAACATCAAGAAATGAGTTCAGGCTTGTCCACAGGCATGATAATGCTGACCAGAGGATGGCAAGGTTTTTATCAGGAGCTGGGCATGAGAAAAAAGCACTAAAGATACAAAGAAAATATAAAAAAATAGAAGATGCCGTTTTAAAGATGAAGAGGAACAGGCTCTTTAATAAAAAAAGTTTGGAAGATCTCCGTCAGGACCTGCTTGGTAAAAATGAGACAGACATTCTTAAAAAAAGATTGAAACTAAACGACCCTGAATTCGATGGAATGGTAATAGATTTAAAATATGATATATATCTAAACAGGGAAAAAGAAAGAATGAAAGCATTTCTTGATTCAAAAAATAGGGCCATTCCTGAAAATATTGATTATTCAAAGGTAAAAAACATATCTTCTGAAGCCTTATCAAAACTCGACCACCATAAACCGATTAGCATAGAAGAAGCATCAAGACTTGAGGGAGTCGGGCCAATGGATATCATAAGCTTGATTGTTTTTATAGAAAATGTTTCACGTGAAACATAGAAATATTTAAAAATATGATGAAACGACTTGAATACGACATTATTGTAGTGGGTGCCGGGCATGCAGGCTGTGAAGCGGCGCTGGCCTCAGCACGGATGGGGTTAAAAACACTTATCCTTACTATAAACCTTGATAAAATCGCGTTGATGCCGTGTAATCCTGCAATCGGAGGTGTAGGAAAGACCCATCTTGTCCTTGAGCTGGACGCAATGGGTGGGGAAATGGCAAAAGCTGCTGACCGTGCCGCAATCCAGGTAAGGGTCCTGAACAGAAGCAAAGGGCCCGCAGTTCAGGCCTTGCGCGCACAGATAGATAAAAAGGAATACGAAATACAGATGAAAAAAATCCTTGAGGAGACACCCGGACTGACATTAAAGCAGGGAACCGTGGATAGCATAGTTTTTAAAAAGGGTAAAATATCCGGGGTAAATACTGAGAGCGGGCTGATATTCAATGCAAAAGCAGTTGTAGTTACTGCCGGCACTTTCCTCAGGGGCAGGATCATAATAGGGAAGAAAGACTATCCCGCAGGAAGAATGGGGGAGTACCCCGCGATGAATCTGACAAAAAACCTTCAGAAGACAGGTTTTGAAATAGAAAGATTCCAAACTGCGACACCTCCCAGGATAGATAAAAGGACCATAGATTTTAAAAATATGGCCATCCAACCCGGAGAGGAATTTCCCACAGGATTCTCCTTCTGGAATAAGTTAAAGATCTTTGATAATGTTCCAAGTTACCTTACTTACACTACAGGGGAAACGCATAAATTGATCCGCGACAATATTGAATTTTCCCCCATCAGGTCAGGGATGGTGGTTACACACGGACCGAGGCACTGCCCTTCAATTGACAGAAAAGTAATTAATTATGAAAGTAAAAAAAGGCACCCGGTATTTGTAGAGCCAGAAGGTAAATATTCAAACGAGTCATACCTCCAGGGACTTACCACAAGCATGCCGGCTATAATTCAGCAGCAGATAGTAAACACCATCCCCGGATTGAAAAAAGCAAGAATAGTAAGACCTGGATATGCAGTTGAATATGATTATCTTATCCCAAACCAGCTTGGCCACTCACTTGAATCAAAACTCATAGAAAACCTGTATTTTGCCGGACAGATAATAGGTACGTCAGGCTATGAAGAAGCAGCGGCCCTTGGTTTTGTAGCAGGTGTAAACGCTTCCCTAAAATTGATGAACAAAAAACCGATGATCCTGAAGCGCAATAACTGTTATATTGGGGTATTAGTAGACGACCTTATAACAAAACAACTACATGAACCTTACAGGATGTATACTTCGAGATCGGAACACAGGTTGATATTGAGGCCAGATAATGCTGACCTGAGGCTTGCAGAAACAGGACACGAGATCGGTCTTTTAGATAAAATCTTTGTTGATAAAATCAGGGAAAAGAAAAAGCATATAAGTGAACTCATAGGGATCCTAAAAAAAACAAAAATACAATCAAGTGAAAAATCTGATAAATTACTCACATCACTTGAAAGCTCTCCTGTGGAAAATGTAGTGAGTGCATACCAGCTTCTTAAAAGACCGGAGATAAAAATATTTGATATAATGAAAAATTTCATCTCCGTCAATAGTTATGATGAAGGTACATTAAAACAAGTAGAGATCTGTGTTAAGTATGAAGGTTACATAGAGAGAGAAACACAGAGTGCGCAAAAACTTGAAAATCTTGAAAACTTTTATATTAAACAGGACATCGATTATTATAAGATAAGTGGTATAACAATCGAATCAAAGGAAAAATTATCCAGAATAAGACCAGAAACGCTGGGCCAGGCATCAAGAATAGCAGGAATATCTCCATCAGACATATTTATACTTATGGTACAATTAAAAAAATGACCGGAAGAGAAATCATATCAAATCATCTTAAAAGCATGGGACTGGACTTCTCAGCTTCCCAACTCGATAAAATAATAATTTATCTTGAAATGATTTTTGAAGGGAACAAATCAATTAATCTTACAGGAACAAAGGACAGAAAAGAAATACTGAAAAGACACTTCCTGGACTGCCTCTCTATTTTTGAATACCTGAAAACATATAATGAAAACCCACCATTTGATAGAGAGTTACTTGATGTAGGTACAGGCCCGGGTTTGCCAGGGATCCTTATAGCCCTATTGCTTGAAAAGTCGAATATCTGTTTACTTGATTCAAGAAGAAAAATCCTTGATTTTGCTTCTTCAGCTTCTATTGCAATTGGGCTCAACAATATTTACACGATCAATGCAAGAGCCGAAGAAAAAGCCCATGATATTTCTTACCGGGAAAGATTTGATGTTGTAGTCTCCCGTGCTGTTGCAGAAGTAAAAATACTTGTTGAGTTAACAATACCTTATTGTAAAAGAGGTGGTAAGATCATTTTATATAAGAGTAAAAATATAAGCAGGGAACTTGAGTCCTCAAAGAGTTTAATAAATACCCTAGGTGCTGATTTAGAGGAAGTAAAGAAGGTCACGGTTCCTTTACTTAATGAATCGAGATTTCTTCTTATATTAAAAAAAATCGAAAAAACCCCATATAATTATCCAAGGAATTATGCTAAAATTAAAGCCGGTTAATAATTAAGTAATTATACTATTATACATTTGTTCATATATGCAAAAGATTATTGTTAATGCGGTACTATGTGCTTTAAAAAATTATTAAAATCATTTAAAAAAACTGAAATAAAAACTGATAATGGAAAGAACAAAGATGTGGCCGAAAATATAGAATCACAGGAAAGCATGACTGACAATAAGACTGATTATAAAAATGATCCGGACCCCATAGCTGAAAATTCCGATGTTGTCGAGAGTAAATATCTTGGCAGGGTCATCGCCATAGCAAATCAAAAAGGGGGAGTAGGTAAAAGCACAACTGCTGTAAACATGTCAAGCTATCTTGGGGATCTGGGATACAGGACCCTTCTGGTGGACTTTGACCCCCAGAGTAACTCGACAAGCGGTATAGGCACAGATAAGGATAAAATAATAAAAACAGTTTATGATGTGCTTATAAATAACACGGACCCACATGATGCAGTAATCAAAACTGCATATAAAAATCTTTATGTTATCCCCTCTTCTATACAGCTTGCAGGAGCAGAAGTGGAGCTGGTATCAAGCATGAAAAGGGAATATAAGCTTAAAAATGCGATCGATAAGATAAAAAATGAGTATGATTTCATTGTCATTGATTGCCCACCGGCACTCGGGCTTCTTACCATAAATGCACTTACTGGCGCAGGAGAGATCCTGATCCCTATACAGTGTGAATATTACGCTCTTGAAGGGCTTGGCCAGCTGATCAATACCATTAATCTCATTAAGGAAAACCTTAATTCAGATCTTGAGGTCACAGGTGTTGTCATGACTATGTTTGACCAGAGGACAAAACTTTCTGAACAGGTCATAAACGAGGTCAAGACTTATTTCCCGGACAAAATATATGATACTGTAATACCAAGAAATATCCGATTAAGTGAAGCTCCAAGCTATGGAAAACCAATAATAGACTATGATCCTTTATGCAAGGGAGCTCTTGCATATAGAAATCTTACGGAGGAAGTGATCGGCGATGGCTCAAAGTAGGGGACTGGGAAGAGGATTAAGTGCGCTTATACCCGGCACAACAGACAGGACAGTTACGGATGCCCTGGAAAAAAGGGTGGTAGAAATACCTGTTGACAAGTTGATTCCAAACAAAAATCAACCAAGGCATAATTTTAACGACATATCTTTAAAAGAACTGTCTGACTCAATAAGAGAATTCGGCATTATTCAGCCTATAGTAGTAAGAAGTACAGACAAAGGTGGCCATTTTGAAATAATCTCTGGAGAAAGAAGACTGAGGGCCGCTAAGCTTTTAAGCCTTTCAAAGGTCCCATGTATTATCAATACTGAAATAGATGATATGTCTTCACTCGAGATGGCGCTCATCGAAAATATCCAGAGAGATGACCTTACCCCCATAGAACTCTCACACACTTTTAAAAATCTTATAAACGAGTATAAATATACCCATGAAGCATTATCAAAAAAGATCGGTAAAAGCAGGGTAGCCATAACAAACTCGTTAAGATTATTGCTGCTTCCGATCGAGATCCAGAAACTTGTAGATGAAAAACACCTCAGTGCTGGACATGCAAGGACCCTGATAAGTCTTGAGGATAGAACTCTTCAACTAAAAGTCGCTGAACAAATAATAGAAAAAGACTTAAACGTCAGGGATACCGAAAAGTTAGTCAGTAAAACCATCAGGAATAAGGAACAGCCAGAAAAGGGAATTAACAAACCAGTAATAAGTCTGGATAAAATTCCAGTTGTCGAAAAAAAAGTATCAGACTATCTTGAATCACCAGTAAATATAATAGTAGGGAAGAATAAAGGTAAGATCGAAATATTATTCGGCTCAATCAAGGACTTTGAAAGGATCGTGAGTAGAATAATTGGAAAAGACTGATATGGCGGCCAGAAAACCCCAGTGGCTTAAAAAGAAAGTTTGTCTCAACAATTTAAATATCAATAGTGTAAAAAATCTTCTTGAAGAACTTGACCTGCATACCGTATGCCAGAGTGCAAAATGTCCAAATATCTTTGAGTGTTTTGGAAAAAACACAGCGACTTTTTTATTGATGGGTAATATCTGTACCAGGAACTGCGCTTTTTGTGGTGTAGAATCCGGGACTCCTTTACCCCTGGACATCAATGAGCCTTTCAATATTGCATCTGCGGCCAAGAAGCTTGGTCTTCATTATATAGTCCTGACCTCAGTTACAAGGGATGATCTTGGTGATGGCGGTGCGGCTCATTTTGCTGGAACTGTTTCAATGATAAAAAAAGAAATACCGGATTCGAAAGTCGAGTGCCTTATACCTGATTTTAAAGGCAGTACTGAAGATCTTAATACCCTTTTGTCATCTGAGCCCGATGTATTAAATCACAACATAGAGACAATAAAGAAAAATTACCCGGCAATCCGAAATGATGCTGATTATGAAGTATCATTATCGGTTTTGCGGGAATCAAAAAAAATAAAACCTTCAATAATGACAAAATCAGGTTTTATGGTAGGACTTGGAGAGTCAAGGAAGGAGATCCATACTCTTCTCGAAGACCTTAGGAGCGTTTCCTGTGATATATTGACGATCGGGCAGTATCTGCAGCCAGAAGAGATAAATCATAAAGTCATTAAATATTACAAGCCCGAAGAATTCCTGGAACTTAAAGAAGAAGCAATACAAATGGGTTTTAAATTTGTAGCTTCAGATGTTTTTGTCCGCTCGTCCTACAATGCTTCAGATGTATTCAGGAAACCGGAGAGTTAATATATGTCTGAAAAAAACTTAAAAATAAAATTTTTAAGATACCTGGAACAGATCAAGGCTTATAATAAAATAGCTAATATTGCCCAGATATCAAGAAGGTACATAGCCCTTAATGGTTTTGATGGTGTAATAACAGTAATAGGGGTTCTGCTGGGTAATTATATTTTAGGAACCGATCAGGCAAGGCATGTTATAATATCTGGTGCTGCAATCTGTATCTCCTTGACCGTATCGGGTGTGTGGAGTGCATACAATAGCGAAAGTGCCGAAAGGTCAAAAGAGCTGCAGGATCTTGAAATGTCCACCCTTCACAATCTTAGTGGGACTATAATCTCAAGGGCACAGAAGTTTGCGACCATTGTTTTGTCTGCAGTAAATGGGATCAGTTCCGGCTTGACTGCATTTATACCCTTAATACCGTTCTTCTTTTCAGGACATATTCCGATCAATATGAGTTACTATCTTGGAGCTTCCCTGGCATTCCTTATACTTGCTGGCATCGGGGTCTTTCTGGGAAAGGTCTCCAAACGAAATATCTTTTTCAGTATAATAAAAATGGTAATGGCCGGTGGATTTGTTGTTGCACTTGGCTATTTGCTCGAATTGATAGACTGACATTTTAAAAAACTGGTGGTTCTTATCCCTGACCGGCTGGTCAATACTACATTTATTCTGAAGCCCGCGACAAACAGACAGGAGAGCGCCTCATCTGAATATCGCGGACTTTTTCTTCTACCGGCAGATTTTAAATATTAAGAATAATAAACCTGCAAAGAGATGCATCACAGTACCGGCAGGTAATTGATCAATTCATAATCAGTCACATAGGTCCTGTATCTGTCCCATTCAATTTTTTTGTTTTCAATGAATTTTTCAAAAACATGGTCACCAAGGGTCTCTTTTACGAGTTTGCTGTTTTCCATATATTTAACTGCTTCAAAGAGGTTGTCGGGAAGGGTCTCTATTTTAGAGCTTTCCCTCTTTATAACGTCCCACTCATATATATTTTCTTCAACCGGTGCTGATAATTCATATTTGTTTTTGATGCCTTCAAGACCGGCTGCAAGCATAACGCTAAATGCGAGATAGGGGTTGCATGCAGGATCCGGACACCTTAATTCAACACGTGTTGCCTTTTCTTTTCCTGGCTTATACATAGGTACCCTGACCATGGTGGAACGATTTCTGCGGGCCCATGAAATATATACAGGCGCCTCATATCCGGGTACAAGTCTTTTATATGAATTGACCCACTGATTTGTAATGGCACAGATCTCTTTAGAATGTTTCAGGAGACCGGCAATAAAATACTTGGCTTCTTTTGAGAGATTATAGTTATCATTTGCATCAAAAAATACATTCTTGTCTCCTTTAAACAATGACTGGTGAGTATGCATACCACTACCGTTTTCACCAAAAATAGGTTTTGGCATAAAAGTCGCATAAACTCCGCTTCGGGTAGCGACCTCTTTCACAATGGTCCTGTAAGTCATGGCATTATCAGCCATTGTAAGCGCATCAGTATATCTCAGGTCTATCTCATGCTGCGATGGAGCGACTTCATGGTGGGAATATTCTACACCAATACCCATAGCTTCAAGATATAGAATGGTGTTCCTTCTGAGGTCGCTTGCAGCATCAAGTGTTGTAAGGTCAAAATACCCTCCATTATCAAGTGGCTCCGGATTTTTATCTGACTTAAAGTAGAAATATTCGAGTTCCGGCCCGACATAATAAGTGTATCCGAGATCAGAAGCTTTTTTTAAAGTCTTTTTTAATACCCATCTTGGGTCACCCTCGAAGCTGCTGCCATCCGGTTGTTGTATATCACAGATCATTCGGGCAACACCGTTTTCTGAAGGGCTCCAGGGCAGTATTTGAAAAGTGTTAGGATCAGGCATTGCAATAACATCACTTTCCTCGATCCTTGAAAAACCTTCAATTGAGGAACCGTCAAAACCCATTCCTTCCGTTAAAGCACCCTCTAATTCTTCGACTGTTATGGAAAAACTCTTAAGTTTCCCCTGTACATCAGTAAACCAGAGCCTTATAAATTTTAGCTTATTATCGCGCGCTTTCTTCAGGACATATTCCTTCATTTCATCATTTTTTGCCATTATTTCACTCTCCTTTTATTTGTTCTTATTGATCTTATTAAATAATTCAAAATATATTGTCTGGTATGTATATCATAAATTCATTAAATCTAAGTTACATCCATGTTAAATCCATGTTAAATATGACGATAGTTTATAATGACAGGTCTAATTTTTAGCCCTATGGCGAGAACATGTATCCGACATTTCGCACTGTTTTAAGCATATCACTATACGGAGGCTCAAGTTTTGTCCGTAGCCTTCTCATGTGTACATCTACGGTCCTGGAACCACCAAAAAAATCATATCCCCATACTATAGATAAAAGCTTGGTCCTGGAGAAAACCTTATTTGGGTTCTCAAGTAATATTTTTAATAACTCATACTCTTTAAATGTAAGTTCCACTATATTATCCATTACTTTAAGTTCATATTTTTCAAGGTTCAATACAAGGTCTCTGACAGATATAAATTTTTTTTCAGGGTCCATTTTCCCGATTTTCATGAATAAAAAATCTATCCTCAATACAAGCTCAAGATCCAGTTGTCCGCAAAAAATGATCTCATCTACCTTCATGCCGATATATTTTAAAAAAGAGGTTATGTCTTTCTGCTCATTTTCTATTATGATCAATTTTGGGATACTTTGATTTGTAAGTTTTTTCAGTACGTCTTCCAGAAATGATCCTTCTTTTACATCATGACCGCAGATATCTATTATAGCCATTTCATAATTATCAAAACCCGAACTTATCATTTCAAAATGGGAGCAGGGGACTATTTCAAAACCGGAATCGGAAAGCTTCATATTAATAGTGGAAATATTTTTATCATTTTGCGAAAATAATATTATCTTTTTCATTTTTTTATTTTTTTTTGACTATTAATTTTTTATAATTTAAATATATCTTAAAAAAAAGAAAATTTTGTCTGAAAATTTGTTTGAACAGGATAAATCTATTACATTAAGAATATATTTGCAAAATATCTTAAATCGGAGGTAATTAAATGTATATAATAATATTATTTGTTTTCTTGGCGGTTCTTGCCTATTTTGGATTAAAGGCTGCAAGGTATGGAACATTAAATCATGTGGAGATGCCAGTATTTGCAATTCTATCTATAGCATTTTCAGGATATTTGATATTTGCTCTTTATAGATTTTCCTGACCGGTTCAATCTACCCGGAATTTATTTGTTATTGGGTATCTCCGGTCCCTGCCGAAAGCTCTTGCCGTGATTTTTATGCCAGGTGCGCCCTGTCTTCTTTTATATTCATTAAAATCGACCATATTTATAACTTCACTTACAGTTTTTAACGGAAAACCGTTTTTTACAATATCCATATAGTCCTTTTCATTTTCTATATAGGCCTCCAGTATTGCATCAAGGACCGGATATGGAGGCAACTTATCCTGATCTGTCTGGTCCGGTCGCAGTTCTGCTGAAGGGGCTTTTTGAATTATTCTATCCGGTATGATATTTTTATATTTTTTATTAATGAAAGCACAGATACGATAAACCATAGTCTTATATATATCTTTGATAGGAGAAAAACCACCCACCATATCTCCATATAAAGTGGAATAGCCAACGCTGACTTCACTTTTATTTCCGGTTGCAAGTACAAGCCAGTTGTGTTCATTGGAAAGGCTCATAAGAATATTGCCCCTGATCCTTGCCTGAAGATTTTCCTTTGTTGTATTGATATCTTCTGTGGTGAAGAGATCTTTTAGATCTTTAAGATAGATCTTATAAATATCTTCGATACTTATTTTTATTATATCTATATTCAAGTTTACAGCCAGAGCCTGTGTATCAGATATACTTCCAGGGGAAGAATACATCGAGGGCATCATCACACCTGTCACATTTTCTTTTCCCAAAGCAAAACAGGCAATGACAGCAGTAAGAGCAGAATCAACTCCTCCACTTAAACCTATAACGACTTTTTTAAACCCATTTTTATTTACGTAGTCCCTTGTCCCGAGGACAAGAGCGTTAAATATCTCTTCCTCGGTGCAGGATATATTTATTTTGTAATGATCTATTGTACTTGTAAATCCGGTATTTCTTTTATTTTTTTTAACGGTTTTAATATTTATGGCATCAACAGCTATTTTACCCTGCTTCATCCTGTCCCGCTGTTTTTTATATTTTGAATCCTGCATCCTTATGGAGTCCAGCTCGCTGGTATCGAGATCATAAATAAAGAAGTCTTCCTCAAAGGGTTTTGCCCTGTATAATATTTCACCTTTTTCGCTTATCAAAAGGCTATTGCCATCAAACACAAGCTCATCCTGGCCACCCACAAGATTAACATAAAGAATATTCACCCTGTTATCAACAGCTCTTGCAAAAAGGATCTTTTCTCTTTCTTCTATTTTCCCGATATGATATGGAGATGCAGAGATGTTTATGATCAGGCTTGCGCCACCTGTAATAGCCTGCATCTGTGCCGGACCTGAAGAATAGTAGATATCCTCACAGATATTTATGCCAAAAAGTATTTTACCGAATCTGTAGATCCCCTCACTTGATCCCTTTTGAAAATATCTTTCCTCATCAAAAACGGAATAGTTGGGCAGGAATTGTTTGTTGTATACAGAAACGGTCTTCCTGTTATTTAGAATTGCAGCAGAATTATATATTTCAGGGTCCTTGTTCACAAACCCGACAACAGCAACGATGTTTTCTGAAATGTTTCTGATCTTTTCAAGATATTTCAGATTCGCTTCAATAAATGCAGGTTTTAATAAAAGGTCCTCCGGCGGGTAGCCAGTTATCACAAGCTCAGGAAAAACGATTATGTCTGCATCATTCACTTTTGCGCGCTCTATATGCTCTTTTATCTTTATATAGTTACCCTTAAAATCCCCGACTGTTGGGTCAAGCTGAGCACAATATAACCTTAGAGGTTCGATCTTTCCCCCTGAAAATTATTTATTATTAAATATCTATCTAAAATATTAGCTATTCAATATGAGCTATTCGCTATCTTTTATAAGTTTTTCCCTTATTTCTTTTGATATTTTTTCCGGGGTCCATGGAGGGTCCCATACAAGATTGACTTTGACCTCCCCTACACCATTGATCTTCTCCAGTCTTTGCTGTGCCTGCTGAGTGATAAATGAATGCATCGGACAGCCTCTTGTGGTCATAGTCATATCCATATCAATATTATTTTCCTTGTCCACTTCTACTTTATATATCAAACCCATATCAACAATATTTATGGGGATTTCCGGGTCATATACTTCAGAAAGAGCATTTAGTACATCTTCTTTTGTCAACTGTTCCATTTTACCTCCGTTATAATATATGAAACACTTTATTAGATTTTAACATTTAAATAATAACAGAAAAGAGCTAATTTACTATTCTCTACCTGATATATCGCTTTTTATCTTTTTTACCTTAAAGAGGGGATATGGCTCTCAGGTCCCTTATGACTCCTTCAAGTATATATATAAAATAGTCTATTTCCTCATAAGTATTTTCAAATCCAAGGGTGATCCTAAGCGAACCATATGCTTCCTGGTTTGAAAGTCCCATAGCTACAAGCGGACCGGAAGGTTTGCTTGAGCCTGAAGAACACGCAGAACCGCTTGAAACTGCGAATCCGGCCCTGTCCAGTCTCAGGACCATAGCTTCTCCTTCAACGTGTTCAAATGAAAAATTACAATTTCCGGGCAAGCGCCTGCTGGGGTGACCGTTTAGCCTGACCCCTTCGATTCTCTCCATGACACCCTTTATTAAATATTCCCGCATACTTGTAAGCTTTTTTATTTTATCTTCCAGCATCCTGCAATTTATTTCTGCAGCCCTTGCAAGGGCTGCGATCCCTGGGATGTTCTCTGTACCGGGCCTTCTACCATTTTCCTGGCTCCCGCCAAAAAAAAGCGGGAAAAAACGAGTCTTTTTTCTGACATAAAGAGCCCCTATTCCTTTTGGTCCATATATCTTGTGGCCGGAGATCGAAAGAAGGTCCACACCCAGATCATCGACAGAAGTCTTTATATTAGCAAAACTCTGTACGGCATCTGTATGAAATATTATCCCTTTTTGCTTTAAGATCCTGCCGATCTCTTCTAATGGTTGAATGGTCCCAAAAATATTATTTGCATGCATTACAGAAACCAGTATTGTCTTATCTGTGATCGCTTCTTTTACATCGTAAGGATCGATCATCCCATACTTGTCCACCGGGAGATAGGTGACCTTAAAACCTCTTCTTTCCAAAATTTTTAGTGGCATCATAACTGCAGGGTGTTCGATCTTAGAAGATATAATATGGTCACCCTTTTTTTTGTTGGCTTCTACGACGCCAGATATTGCTATATTATCACTTTCTGTTCCGCCGGAAGTGAACACCACCTCTGAAGGAAGGGCGCAGATACTCTCGGCAATGACCTGCCTGGAATTCTCAAGGAGCTCCTTAGCCTTTCTGCCCGGCATATGTGGTTCTGAAGCATTGCCAAAATTTTTTAAAAAACAATCGTTTACTACTTCTGCAACCTCAGGAAAGACGGGAGTCGTTGCAGCATGATCGAAATAAATATATTTTTGTTGTTTTTCCATGACATTATATAATCTTTCAAAGTGATAAAGCTAACACCTATTTTTCAGGCTGTCAATCTGATCATCAGCAGGTGAAACCTGTAAGAGATAAATAGTTCAATCAAAGCCAGCAATACGGCTAAAAGGGAGGGCCATAAAAGATATTTTCTGAAGAGCCTGTTAGATCTTTTAGCAAAATATGGGATAAATAATAACATGATGAGATTGACAAAATAGAAGGTAAAAAAAACTGCAAAAGGGCTGAAAAAAAAGAAAAAGTAATCGATGGAACCTATGTCCAGCAGGCCCAGCGTAATAACCACTGCATTTATCAACAAAAAGACAACAAACATCAGGGGTCCTGTAAATATCTTTAAGGAGCTGGAATTTTTAAAATATTGAAAATTGAATATTGGATAGACTATTGTCATTGCTGCTGCACCGGAAAGGTATCCGGTTATGAATCTTGAAAAATTATTTGTACTGAATACTCCAAGGTAGGAAAGGGAGCCGTCCAGTACAGTGGATAAAATAAAAAGGCAGAGTATAACGACTATATATACAGGCGGAAGGTCGCTTTCCCTTTTCCTGAACATGATGAAAAGAATTATTGCCGCAATAAAAAATCCAAGATAAATACCCTCACAACGGGCGCATAACGGCATAGAAAAATCGCCTGCGCTAAAACTTCGTTCGGGAAGTTGATGACAGACGCTACCACCTACAATATATACAGCTCGTAAAATCCATTCCACCATTAAAAGAATTATAAATAGTGTGATGATATTTTTATAGTCTTTTATTTTTTGAGTTGATAAAATTACTGAGGAAGGTCAAAAGAACAGACGGATTTTACCTGAAAGGAACTTTTTATGATCAATGATTTTCATACACATACTTTTTTTTCAGATGGCACAAACAGCCCTATTGAACTTATAAGATATGCTTCTGAAGCAGGTTACGGTTATATTGCTGTGACAGATCACGCAAGCTACAGTAATATAGACGAACTCATCACCAGTGTGACAAAAGACTGTGAGCTCGCCGAGCAGTACTGGGATATCAGGGCTATTCCTGGAGTAGAGCTTACTAATATACCGGCAAAAAGTATCGATGAGATGGCAAAATATGCAAAGGAAAAGGGAGCAAAAATAGTTGTCGTGCATGGGGAAAGCCCGGTAGAAAAAGTAGAGCCGGGAACAAACTGGTATGCAGTAAACTCAAAATATGTCGATCTGCTTGCCCACCCCGGGCTTTTAACGCCTGAAGAGGCAAGAACAGCAGCCAAAAACGATATTTACCTTGAGATCACGCGCAGGTCCGGCCATAGTCTTGCAAATGGCCTGGTAGCAAAAACGGCGGCTGCATCAGGTGCAAAATTATTGGTCAATACTGACGCCCACAGCCATAAGGATCTTTACAAGCCGGGAGTCCAGGAAAAAATAGCATTGGCAGCGGGTGTTCCGCCAGAAGAGATCAAAAAAATATTAGAAGACAATCCTCAGTCTTTGATAAAGAAATTGGGGTATTAATGGTTATAAATCAGCTCATATATCCATACTGCCGCTTCTAAAGCCTTCCAGGTCGATTGTAATATATAAAAACCCGATTTTTTTCAGGCTGTCTATTATTTTCTTTTTATTTTCAGGTAGAAAGACCTTTAAAAGATCTTCTTCTTTTAATTCTATGCGTGCGATCTTTCCATGTGCTCTGACTCTCGAACCGTCGAAACCGCATTCCCTTAAAACGTCTTCAGCTTTTTCGACAGAACCAAGAAGTTCATTTGTCAACGCTGTACCATAGGGTATTCTTGTAGCAAGGCAGGACGAGGACGGGCTGTACCAGTTTGAAAGGCCGATTTTTTTCGCCCATTCCCTTATCTCTTTTTTTGATATTTTTAGGTCTGCTAAAGGGCTGATGACTCCTAATTCCGATAAAGCCTTGATACCGGGTCTCACACCTCTGGAGATATCGTCAAAATTGGTGCCATCAAGAACCTTATCAAAACCTTTGTTTTTTGCGTTATCGATGATCCTGCTAAAAATATGTTTTTTGCAAAGATAACATCTGTTCACCGGATTTTTACTGATCTCATCACATTTTTCCAGGACTTTACTTTTTATTACCACAGCTTCACATCTAATATTTTCCAGGTTGATCCGAGAGTTTTTATATTCATGTGAAGAAATAAATTCAGTATTGGCTGTAATAGCAAGGACATTTTGCCACCCTACTGTATCTGAAGCGATCTTCAATAAAAGTGTGCTGTCTATCCCGCCGGAATAGGCAATTGCCACCCTACCCATAATTTTCAGTCTTTTTTTCAGTTCTTCTATCTTTTTTTCCAGAGCCGCCATTTATTTAACCTTTTGATATAATGCATTTATCCCTAAGATATAATGCTGACTATATTACAAAAATCCTATAGAATAAAGTATCTGAAAAATAAGAACAAAGTATTTTAAGATGGAACAGAAAAAAATATTATATATTGATTGTTTCTCAGGAATAAGCGGGGACATGACTGCAGCTGCGCTCCTGGATCTTGGCATTAAAGGCGTAGATAAAACTTTTATTCTTAAAGGACTAAAAAAAATCCATTTGTCGGGGTATGGTATCGATGTTGTAAAAGAAAAGATGGGAGGTATATCTGCAACAAGGTTCACTGTCTCTGTCGAGTCAGGTCAACCCATGAGAAGATATACAGATATCAAGGAAATGATAGGAAGCAGCAGCCTTGATAAAGAAGTCAAAGATTTAAGCTTAAAAATATTCGGGATCATTGCTGAAGCAGAATCCGTTGTACACGGCAGGCCTGTTGAAGAAGTCCACTTTCATGAAGTCGGAGCAGTAGATTCAATAATCGATATAGTCGCCACTGCACTGGCAATAAGTGCATTAAAAATCGAAAAAGTATTCTGCAGCAGGGTACCCCTCGGCAAAGGAAAGACAAATTCGATGCATGGCATTATCCCTGTTCCGGCACCAGCGACACTTTTTATACTGAAAGGCATACCCGTTTATGGTGGTGGATATGATTTTGAGGTCACGACACCGACCGGGGCAGCCATCGTAAAGGCATTTACACAAAAATTTTGTGATTTTCCTGGTATGGAAGTAGAAGCAGTCGGGCACGGTGCTGGCAGCAGCAGTAAGTCTGCTAAAAAGGGACCTCCAAATATTTTAAGATTGATACTCGGGAAAAAATCTTCAGAAGAAAAATACAGTTCACCGGAGAAAAAAAATATTTTTCTGGATCCCGGCACTAAAGTAATAGAACTTTCAACAAATATCGATGACGACACCCCTGAAATGATGGGTTACCTGATGGAGCGGCTAACAACAAAAGGTGCAACCGATATATGGTTTGAACCGATCTATATGAAAAAAAACCGTCCGGCTTATAAGTTAACCCTACTTTGCAGTGTTGAAAAAGTTAAAGAATTGACAGAATTGATATTCAGGGAGAGCTCCACGCTCGGTATAAGGTTCCAGGAGATCTCCAGGGCTGTACTTGATAGGGAAATAAAAAAAGTAACTCTACCGTATGGTGAGGTGGAAGTAAAGATAGGTTTACTTGGCGGCAAGGCAGTAACAGCATCACCTGAATATGAATCATGCATGAGACTTGCAAAGTCACAGGGCAAGCCATTAAAAGAAGTCTACCGGGACGCAATATTTTTTCTATCCAGAAGGTAATATTTTAATATTGCCTGGATGATCGCAGCAACCGGGACAGCTATGATAAGACCAATAAAGCCAAATGCTGCGCCAGCTGCAATCAATACAAAAATAACAATTGCCGGATGCACCCCTACCTGAAACTTCATTATATTGGGGCTTATAATATAATTGTCGAGCTGCTGTATTGCCACAAAGAGCAGTATGACCAGCAGGGCTTTCAAGGGTGAGATAAAAAGAGCTGTAAGTGCAGCAGGTATCGCACCAAGAATGGGGCCAAGGAAAGGAATAAGGTTTAGAGCCCCTGCGACAAATCCCAGAAGAATGGCAAAATCTACTTTCAGGAGGAAAAGGACAAGCATACATAAAAGGCCCACGATTGTTGATACAAGTATCTGGGCACGGATATATTTGCCGCCGACATTGTTTACCCTGTCAAGGATATCTGAAGCCTGCCTTTTGAACTTCCCGGGTATCACTTTTATAAATACTTTCCTTAACTTGTCAGCGTCTTTAAGGATATAAATGCCCAACAGAGGACCGATGATCAATGTAATCACTATATTTATAATAGATCTTGTAAATGCTGTGACATTCTGCAAAAAATCAGTGCTGCTAAGAGAAAAAAGGTTTATTACATAATTTGTTATTGCATTGGCATCAAGGAGGAGAAACTCTTTACCCAATAATTTTTCTATATTCCCGACAAAAGCACTTGTCCCGATAAAACCATTTATCATTTCAGTGAGATTTTTAATATACTCGGGGAACCTTATTATGAATACCTGAAACTGGTCTATTGCAAGCGGGATTCCAAAGAAAAAAATAACAAAGAAAACCCCTGTAAAGATTATATATGCAATAAGGATCGCCCATACTCTTTTCATCTTTTTTTCCATCCATGAGACAAATGGACCTAAAAGATAAGCAATGCCTGCAGCGAGTATCAAGGGAATTATAGCCACCCTGATCCGGTATAGCAGAAAAAAAGCAATCGCAATGATTATCAGAAATCCTATTACTGACCAGCTGTATATACCTATCTTCTTGATTGCTGTTATATTTTTTAAGGGTTTGTTGGTTCTCATAAAAATCAGATCTTATTTTTTTAAATTATATATATATTTTTTTAAGATAACAATAATGCTTATTTGTAATTGAAGTAGCTTTATAATTATGATAAAGTTTTTATTCGTAATATCATCAATTATACTATTTACTGGGTTCATTATGCCGGAAGAATCTATTAATATTTTTATCAGCAATATTTATTCTATTGCAATCTTTTCAGTGGTAATTTTAATTATTTTTTTGACTCTTTTCCTGATTTCAAAAATATTTATCCGCAGAGGTAAAAAGAATAGGACAGATTCAAATTACAGTGATGCCAAGCCCCGGATACCCGGACAGGTCTTTAGCCTCAATAAGGATACAGATATCTTAAAGACATTACTGGTCACAGGGATACTTTTTGTTTTAATGGTCCTTCTTGTACTGCTTATAATGCTCTCCATGTATTTTGTGACAAATTTTAAAATGGATTCAGCACTATACATGATTTTTGCTATAGTATTTTTAATATTGGTGCTAACGGTATATATTGTCAAGTCGAAGATAATCAGAAAGTAGGAACCTGATCTGAGGGTAATTGATTAAAATGAATTCACTGGTTAAAAATAATCTTAATATATATATTGCAGGTTTCGGTTGCTGTAAGCAGGAGATATTTGCTTCCACCTCTCCAACATATGATATTTCCCGTTTTGGAGTAAATTTTGTCAGCCTACCAGAAGAGGCTGATATAATCGTTATACAGGGTTTCTATAATGCTTCAGGAGCAGAGCAACTCATGGATTGCTACAATCTGATGAAAGAACCGAAGTGGGTCATTGCGGCAGGTAAATGCGTTGTAGACCATGAGATCTTTAACGGGGACCATAAAGTCATTCAAAAAAATAAAATAAAAGTAGATATATTTGTCCCGGGTTGTCCACCCAGGCCGGAAGCTTTTATTTATGCGATCATGCGTTTAAAGGACATCTGTTAAGAATAAGGAAAAAAAATGGCAAAAGAACTGTTTGATGGGATATATTCTTCACACAAGCTTGTTTTTACTGAAAGAGTAGAAAAGAGCCTGCGCTCTTACCTGAAAGATGTCGTAAAAGATGTAAAGATCATCGGTTCTGAAATAATGTGTGTGGTAAACCAGGATGATATCGATAGTGTTTTCAGGGAACTTAAAGATAACCCCGAACTTCAGATAGAGGTACTTAACTCTATCAATCTTTACAGGAGTAAAAGTGCCCCGTGTGTTCTTGTCAATATTTCATCCATCACAAATAATTATCATATGCTTATTAAGACATATCTTAATATAAATACTGATAAAGATATTATAAAAGGATATGAGAACTTGCTGTCACAGATCAAACCATATTTTAGCTCGGTTGATTTTTACAGTTTTAAAAATTTATCTGCTAAAACACATTACGATGCAAAAATATCCGGATACAACATCGATGGCATGGATTGTTTTACCACTTATGTAAATACGGAAGACGAAACAATAAAGGATATACATTTTGATACAAGGTCGTCCAGTATTGTAAGGCATGACTTTTCAGCGTCTATAAAAATATTTGATCTTGTATCAATGGTAAGCAGGTTTGATTATGTTGCGGGTATTTTCCCTGAGGTCTGTCTATGCCTTGCGCTGGAAGAGATCATGCAATTAAAAACCCCTAAAAGGGTGCAATATATCAGGATGATGATATGTGAGTTATTCAGGATCTCCAGCCACATCTATTTTTTAATGAAAATAAATAAAATACTTGGAAATGAACTTGCGTTTAATATGGCAGCGATCGAGAGGGAAAGAGTCTTAAGGATCATTGAACTTATAACAGGATCAAGGGTAAATCCGAATTTCATAAGAATAGGTGGAATAAAAAGTGATCTGAATTATGAAAAGATAAAAAGTATCAGGGATAATCTTCCAGTGTTATTTAAAAAAATAACAAGGCTGGAGACAATAATGCTTGACAATTCTGTTATCACTGCAAGATTAAAAAACACTGGAATAGCTGATAAAGGATCGATAATCGAATGCGGGGTCACAGGGCCTAACCTTAGGGCAGCAGGCTCAAGATATGATCTTAGAAAAAACAGGAATCTTCTCCTTTACAAGGATATATCCTTTTTAGTACCAACAGGAAAATACGGAGATTGCCTTGACAGGATACAGACCAGGTTCACAGAGGTCTTTCAATCGATGCTTATCATAGATCAACTTGTCAAATCACTTCCAGAGGAACATATAAAAAAATTAATGAATATAGAAGAAATAGAACTGCCCTTTACAGAGATGATTTCAAACGTGGAATGTCCACATGGTGTTTTTAAGATATTTATTGAAGCGCAGGCAAACAGAATGACAAATCTTATTGTAATGGGTCCTTCTAAAAATAACCTGAATCTTGCACAAAAAGTACTGCCAGGCAATAGATTTGATGACATGGAACTGATACTTGCAAGTTTTGACATCAGTTGCGGTGAACTATTACAGGGATAAATATGTTAGATATTTTTAAAAAAGTCATTTACATCTTTCTGATCTTATTGATCAATATCTATCTGGGCTCTTATGTGAAGAGCAGAATAACTGCCAGGGCAGGTTTGAGGAGAGGAAACGCTACAGGATGGGGTGGAGGGATCTTTTATCCTATTATAAAAACTTCAAAGTATCTCTCCAAGGACTCAAAAATAAGTTTTTTTGAAATACTGCTTTTCTTTTTTGCTTTTTTGATGTGGGCAGTCGTTCCATTTTCACAGACTTTAATACTCCTGAAGTTTGATGCCGACCTTATAGCTGCAGTATTTTTCTATCTGATCCTGCTTTTTTTAATAATGCTCTCATCATCAGACAGCGCATATGGTTTTGTCTATAGGATTTTTAAAAAAAAGATGTTAATGATATTTTCCATTTTTATTCCTATTATTTTCAGTATTTCCGGACTGATATTGATAAGCAGGTCCTTAAACATGAAAGAAATCGTGGGCCTGCAATATCAATTCTGGAACATCATATATCAGCCGCTCGGGTTTCTGGTGTTTTTTGCTTCAATATTTATACAATTTAAGCTTTTTGGGATCAATACCAGTAATCCCGTGCTTCTTTCTGAAAATATCGAGAAAGAGGGCCAGGGGTTTGGCAGGCTTATATTAAGATTATCTTACTATTCAGGGATATTTTTCCTTATAGTACTGATGGTAGACCTGTATCTCGCCGGCTGGCAAAATTATTTTTTTATAAACGGCTATATACTTTTTGCACTAAAATTTTACATAATATTTTTTATTATTTTATTATTGGACAGGGCCACCCCAAAACTGGATGATTATAGTTACCTGGTCGGGATAAGCTGGAAATTCCTGATCCCTGTAGCAGCATTAAATTTTATAATAACTTTGATATTCTTTATACTGAGAAATATTTATAATCTGGTTTAGATAATAAATATTTTTAGATAAAAAGGAGGACCATGCGACCAGTTGCAAGAGATTTTTTTATAAGTTTTGGAAATCTTTTCAGGAAACCAAGAACCGCTGTTTATCCAAAGGAAAAAATAATAATACCTGAAAACAGCAGGGGGATACCAAGACTAAAGCTTGACCTGGATTCACTTGACCTTGTATGCAATGGTTGTGGTTTATGCGAGAAGATCTGTCCCCAGAATTGTATAGTCATTAAGAAAGGGATCGATGACAATGGAAAGGAAATTCTTGATGAATTTTATCTTGATCTTTCCAAATGTACTTTTTGTGGAAATTGCGTGGAATTTTGCGCCCTAAATGCAATCGAGATGACCTACAGGCACCAGCTTGCAGATTCAAATATGCAATCTTTTAAAATGGAAAAGCTGGATCTTATTAAACAGGCTGATTATTCAGTAAGGGATTTTTGGATAAAATAATGGACGGAAAACTTGTTTTAGGCTTTCTAAATTATATGCTGCTATCTTTAATGGTGATATTTGCGCTGCTTGCTCTTATCCTGAGGAACCAGAGAAAAAAAATTACATTTCTTTTTTTATTTTTTCTTTGCTCGGGGATAATCAGTTATTTATTTTTCACAGGAGTCAAATTTATTCTATCCATAATTATCCTTCTGTTTTTCTGTATTTTGCTTTCTTTATTCGTATATAACCAGGAGTTTTTTGGGTTTGGCAGGCCGGAAAGCGGAAAACCCCTGAAAAGTGTTTTATCTAAAAGTTTTACTCCCCTGATGATAATCAATACTATTTTTGCTTTAATACTCTGCGCCGGTTTGGCATATTTGCTTTATATTTATACAGGGACCCATTACGTTGATATAAAGTATGTAGAAGATTTCAGGGTCTCAGCTTTTTCAGAAATCGGTGATGAGATAGGTTCAAATTATATTCCCCTTATAATTTTAATAGTATCAGCGATTTTTAGCGGTGCAGTGTGGTTTATCGGGATGTTGAGCAGGAGTGATAAAAATTGAATTTACAGTATATTAGTTTTTTTAGTTTTGCATTAATAATACTTGGCGTATTTGGCACTGTGATCAGCAGGAGGTTTTTGCAGATCATTATCTCTTTTCAGTTTTTGATTATAGCGGCCCTTATAAATTTTTACAGTTTTTCACTGTTTGAATATGAATCATCAAACTGGGACAAGACTTTTATCCTTATCTCTTTTATAACGATCTACTTTCTTCTTTTTTTGACTGTTTTTTACAATTATTCAAAACAGACAAATGTCTATGATCTTGATGTAAAGGGATATTGCGGGGTATTTAAATTCGAAAGATCTGACTGGTGGGGAGAGGATGATATTGACAGCAATTAAGGCATTAATAGAAAACCTTTATCCTTTTTATAGCAGCGCTATTCTCGCCGGAGCAGTACTGTTGACGACTCTTTTTTGGGCTTTCAAGCAGAAAGGGCAATAAAATATTTGTAATTTTTGTCGCAGCTTCCGCTATAGCAGGTTCACTGTTTTTAAATATTTTTATTTCACCCCAAACAGCAAACTTCTCAGATTATCTTTTTAATTTCAGTTATTTAAATATAATCCAGGCAGTAATAGTGCTTTTTGCAGCTTTAAACATCCTGATGCATATCTCTTTAAATAACTTTGAAAATAAGCAATTTACAAAAGTCATCATCATGTTTTTGTTTTCATTGTTCTGTTTCAGCATGTTTACAGTGGCGACAAATCTACTTATGATGTTTTCAAGTTTCATCCTTATCATAATCTCATTGTTCCAGACGATCACCCTTTTAAATAACGAAAACAATATCAGGAGTTTTTCTGAGTATTCACTAAAAAATAGTCTGATAAGCTTTACCCTGACTATAGTTTTTGCAATACTTCTTATCTTTGTCGGCTATTCTTTGATCTTCGGGGCGACAGATTTTAAGAGTTATTCACAGATCCTTCTCTCTGATAAGATCGATGATCCATTGGTCAAAGTCCGGACTTATACTGATAATGTCCAGTGCAATTTTTTACCTTTTTTTATTCCCGTTCCAGAATGCTTATTTGAAATTGGGCAGGCGCAGTGAAAGTTCATCAAATCTTCTTATATGGTTTTTATATTTTCCTGCAGGAGTGTTCATGTTTCTTAAGACATTTGATATTTTTTTATTCTTTATGGATAAAAATATGCCTTCACTGTCAATAATATTGATAGCCTCTTCTTTCCTTTGCATAATAGGCGGTAATACAGGAGCAGTAAGGACAACGAGCACCAGGAGGATCCTGCTGTTTTTATTTTTATCCATGATCGGCACATCTGTACTAGCTCTTGCGCAAAGAAGTCTTTTGCTGATACAGGAGAACAGGGTCATATGGTTGGTGATCGCAAATTTTGTCGTAACCTGTATTCTATATTTTCCAGCATACGCGTTGTTCAGTTTGATAGAAAAACAGACAGGTTCGGATTCGTTGACAGGAATAAAAGGACTTTTACGAAAAAATAAATTATTGGGAACAACCCTGATATTATTATTACTTTCCTTTGGTGGTATGATAGGGACTTCCGGATATCTTACAAGAGTATATTACGTACAACCCTATTTCGAAAGCTTAAAAAACCCGGGTCCGGCAGCAACTGCAATTAATCAAGCCTTCGTGATCCCTGCTATGGTAATCTCTGCAATTGCCATATTATTTACAGCAGCAAATGTAATAAGACTGATAATCGTGATCTTAAAGAAACCGGTATCCGGTGAAAAAACAATAGTCTTTCCAAAAATATATTATTTTTATTTTTGCTTTTTTGTATTATTAAGTTTATTCCTTGGTATTACGGGCCTGCTTGTTATGAGAGGTTCAGCCGGTGGGCTAACCGGCCTTGATTTTATTAATATTTTTTAAACTGTCTGGTCCTGATGGAAACTTCAAGCAGAAGATTTAACATTAAGCATCTTCTGGTCATTATCTTTATTTTGATCTTGATACTGGCGATCACTATAAGTATAAGCCAGTTTACATTCAGGAAAACATACACTCCTCCTACTTCACTTATCCTGCTTCTTCCACGTTTCCGCCTGATCGATATGGAAAATACAGGTATTAATTCAGACGAGGACATGGATGGGATCAATGACCAGAAAGATATACTGGAAGGCGCTAAGATGCAACTGGGTGATCCTGCTGTAAATATCTTCAGTGAAGGTGCCGACGAGCCAAATTATTATAGCGGGGGTGACCCTCCTTTAAATTTTGCCCTCTGTACAGATATAATAGCAAGAGCTTTTAAAAATGCCGGATTTGACCTTCGCGGGCTGGTAAATATTGATATTGAAAATAATTTTGACCAGTATCCGTTAAAAAAGCTCTGGGGACAAAAATTTGCAGACCCAAATATAGATTACAGAAGGATCCAAAACCTTGAAATATTTTTTATAAGGAATGCAACCCCCCTTTTACTAGGTTTTGACTATTCTGATATTGACAATCTAAAAAAGTGGCTGCCCGGGGATGTCATATTCTTTGACATGGATAATGATGGATATTCTGATAATGCCGGTATATTATCTGATTTTACGACACGTAAGGGTATTACCAAAGTAATATACAATTATATTGATCCGGGATTTACAATAGAGCGGGAAATTTTAAGTACAAAAAAAATAACAGGACACTACAGATATCCACAACCATGACGAAAAACAGCTATAATCATTTACTATGCTTTATTTATGAGTTATACTTTAATTAATGCCTATCAGCTCAAAAAAAAGTTTAAATAACTTATGCGAAGAAGTCCTTGCATGTAAGCACTGTCTTGATCTGGTCAAAACAAGGAAAAACCCTGTTCCCGGAACCGGGGCATCCAATTCCAAGCTGTTAATAGTAGGTTATTATCCCACCGAAAATGGAGCAGAGAATTGCGGAGTCCCTTTTTCAGGTGATGAAGAAGGCGAGCTCATAAGAAAAATAATAAGCGAAACAGGTCTTTCCCTAAATAATGACACATACCTTACCTACCTGGTAAAATGTACACCAAGGAGCGGTACAGGTTCTGGTAAGGCCGGCCCTGCTGTACAGGATAAAAAACCAAAGAGCAAGCATGTCGCAAATTGCATTGATTATCTTACAGGAGAAATATCCATAATAACGCCCCATGTAATAATGTCCCTTGGTCTTGAGGCTTCAAATATTATCCTTGAAAATTTCTTTTCAATAACAAAAAAACACAGGAATATGGATAAGCTTCATATGAGATTGTTTGAAAATCCATCGTTTAAGCTTGTACCCTTTTACAGCCCCCATGATATTACAGAAGGATCAATAAGCCAGGATAAATATATCAGGGATTTTGAATCCTTATCGAGGTTTTTCCAGGTGATCTAATAAGGATCTTTAATTTTCTACAGTATAAACATATATTTTTCGCCTACCGTATCTGTAGCATTCTTCAAGAGTATCAAAGCAGAGGTCTATTCTATTATTTTTTATCCAGCCCCCGGTATCTGCAGCCAGTGCTTTGCCATAACCTTCGATATAAAGTTCAGTCCCGAGCCTGATCACATGCGGGTCGACTGCCACAATGCCTTTTCTTGCCCGAAGGCCTGTTGCAGTGATCCCATTGCCGTTTAAGCCACCGCCTCCCGCAAAATAAGCTGTTGCTACCATCTCCCACTCTCCTGTCAGAATAATGCCTGCAGGCTGTATCTTTGCGATCCTATCCCTGATTGCAGCGAGTGTCTGCTGTACTTCTGACCTTTCGCCCTTTACCTGATCCAGTAGCATCTCATTTTTTTCAAGGTTTGACTGTAACTCTGCCTGTTCCTGTTTTTCAAGTTCCCTGGCGTTTTCAAGTTCCTTTTTCTTCTCTTCAGATTTCCTCATTATCCTGTCGTAGTTTTCTTTATCCAGCCTGATCGACTCAAGAAGCTGGGCATCATGGTTCATTATGTTCCTCAACAGGTAAAGGGCTGTCATGAACTCATTTATATCTCTTGCGGTTGTCAGCATCTTGATCACATTATTGTTGCTGTACTTATAGCTGAATATTATTCTACTTTTCAGCTGCTCCCTCTTATCATTTAAACTTTTTTCCATCTCTATGCGCTGGAGGACCAGGTCCTTCAATTCATCTTCCAATGTCACAATCTGGTCCCAAAGAACTATTATTTCATTTTTTTTGATCTCTATCGAGGTCTCTACTGCGATTATCTCTTCGACGAGAGCCTCTTCTTCACCACTTAATGATGCTATCTTATCGCTTAATTCTTTTAGCGTTGTTGCCTGTATTTCTTTTATAGCAGCAAACTGGAAGCCGGTTATTAAAAATACAGTGAGGAGCATATATGAAACGACCCTGTAAAATATTTTAGGCAGGGGCTTTTTTAATGAAAATATTCCTGTTTTTTTCAAAGGCATTTAAAGAATTTTTTATTTACTATCATTATAATAAAGTCTAATTTTATAGCTTATCAAATTTCATAAATAACTTTAATTAAAAAATTCTATATTGTATAATCTGCCTTAAGCAAAAAGGGAAACCAATACAACAAAACGAAAGGAGAAGCTGTGGCAAAATTTCAGGAACTTGCTGATGCCATTATAGCCGGTGACAATGTCAAAAGTAAAGACATCACACAGTCACTGGTAGATAAGGGCACCAGCGCAATAGAGGTCCTCAACGAGGGTCTTGTACCGGGTATGGACGTAGTCGGCGCAAAGTTTAAGGCCAATGAGATGTACATACCTGAAGTGCTCATTGCTGCAAGGGCTATGCATGCTGCAATGGACATAATAAAGCCGATGCTTTCAGAAGCCGGCGCAGTAATGAAGGGTACAATAGTGATAGGTACAGTACAGGGTGACCTTCATGACATAGGCAAGAACCTTGTAGGTATGATGCTTGAAGGAGGAGGCTTTAGTGTTGTAGACGCTGGAGTCGACGTACCAAGTGAAAAGTTTATCGAAGAGGTAAAGAAGAGCGGCGCAAAGATGGTCGGCCTGTCAGCACTGCTGACGACCACGATGCCGGTCATGAAGGATGTTGTTGCAGCGCTTAAAGCAGACCCGACTACAAGCGACGTAAAAGTACTTGTAGGCGGAGCACCCCTTACACAGGAATATGCAGATTCTATAGGGGCTGCAGGTTATGCACCTGATGCATCAAGCGCAGTAGATCTTGCAAAATCTTTTATCTAGCAGGATCAGCCTAAGATCTTATTGGTTATAAGATTAATAGGGATATTAAATTAGAAGTGTCTGTCAGGAAATAGGCACTTCTAATTTTTTTTGCAGGCTGAATTATAGCTTAAAGATCCAGCTATGGTACTGTCTTCATTGAACTGTTTTTATTTTTTCTTCAGTACCCTGTATAAATTCGTCATTTCAATCGCTGAAAGTGCTGATTGCCAGCCATTGTTTCCAAGCTTTGTCCCCGCTCTCTCTATTGCCTGTTCAAGCGTATCTGGAGTGATCACACCAAAAATGACCGGGAGCCCGGACTCAAGGCCAAGTTGTGCGATACCTTTGACCACTTCATTTGCAATATAAGCGTTGTGCGAGGTATCTCCCTTCAATACGGCTCCAAGGCATATTATCGCATCATATTTTTTTGATGTAGCCATCACCTTTGCGACCATCGGGATCTCAAAAGCTCCGGGTATCCAGGTGACATCGATATCGGTCTGGGAACAATTATGCCTTACCAGGCAGTCTATGGAACCTTCCAGCAGTTTTGAGGTGATAAATTCATTATACCTGCTTACAACTATTCCGACTTTTAAACCGGTAGCATCCAGTTTGCCCTCTATTTTGTTCATCTTTTCTCCTTTCAATGATTTGATTTTCAGTCTAATAAATGATCAAGTTTTGTTTTTTTGGTCTGAAGATATTTAAGGTTATTTTTATTGGGTTTTATCTTAATAGGGATAGTCCTGGTGATCTTTATACCATATCCCTCAAGTCCGACTATCTTTCTTGGATTATTAGTCAGAAGGTTGATGGTGCGCAGGCCAAGATCATCAAGTATCTGTGCCCCTATACCATAATCACGCATATCTGCATCAAAACCAAGCTCAAGATTTGCTTCGACAGTATCCAGGCCCTTTTCCTGCAATTCGTAAGCTTTCATTTTATTGCAAAGTCCTATACCTCTGCCTTCCTGTGCCATATATAGGAGTACTCCCGATCCCTTTTTATTGATCATTTTGAATGCCTCATCAAGTTGTTCACCGCAATCACACCTCTGTGAGCCAAATGTGTCTCCGGTCAGGCACTGTGAATGTACCCTTACCAGGACATCTTTTTTTGAACCGACATCACCCTTCACAAGAGCAATATGTGTCTCGTTGTTTAAGATGGACCTGTAGGTGATCGCCTTAAAAGTACCCCACTTCGTAGGAAGAGTGACCTCTGCAAAACGTTCAATTAATTTTTCTTTCCTTTTCCGGAACCTTATAAGCTCTTCTATGGTAACTATCTTCAGGTCAAATCTTTTGGATATCTGGATTATGTCCGGAAGCCGGGCCACCTCTCCATCATCTCTGATTATCTCACAGATGATGCCTGCCGGATAAAGGCCTGCGATTTTTGCAAGATCTACTGCTGCTTCTGCATGCCCTGCCCTTACCAGGACACCGCCTTCGTGATATTTTAAGGGAAATATATGGCCGGGCATGATAAAGTCTTCGTTGCCAGATGCAGGATCCAGGAAAGTTTTAATGGTCAGGGCCCTGTCATTTGCAGAAGAGCCACTGCCTGTTTTTCCGGAGGCATCGATGGACATCGATAATATTGGATTATCATAAGCCATAGGTATTTTTAACTTTATAAGCCTTTCCTGAAGACTGGCAAGATATATCAGGCTTTTTCCATGAGTCATAAAAAAATTTATCGATTTACCGGAAGACTTTTCAGCAGCCTGAAAAAAAACACCTTCATTTTCTGCAGAACGGTCATCGACTATAATCATGATATTTCCATTTTTTATATCGTCGACTACATCTTCTATCCTGTAAAAATATTTTTCATTTGATGAAACCATACTTTACCATTTTCTCCTTTAGGGCTTTGTCTTTTTCATAGTTTTTGTCACCGACACTTTTTTTATCTGGAATATTTATAAAATTATAAACATACCTTGCTATCATATCTATCTCAAGGTTTACGATTTCTGTCACTTTTTTTACACACAGATTAGTGTTCCCAAAAGTATGAGGAATAACGGCCACACTAAAATAGTCGTTTTCGGCCTCCTCGACAGTAAGGCTTATGCCGTCTATTGCAATCGAACCCCTTGGAGTGATAAATATTTTTAGATCTTCAGGGTTCCTGAATTTAAACCGGTATGATTGGCCTATTTTTTCAATACCCGTAAGTTTTGTGATACTGTCTACGTGCCCTGTGACGAAATGGCCTCCAAGTTTGCTGTCAGGTTTCAATGAATCTTCCAGGTTTAAGGTCTGCCCGACTTTCATTTTTTCAAAAGAGGTCCTTTTTATGGTGCTGAAAGAGATGTCGCAAAAAAAACTATTTTTTGAATAGTCTTTTACTGTAAGACAGCATCCATTTACACAGATAGAGTCACCTTTTTTAATATCCTTTAAAAGATCCCTGCAGGATATTTCCATTTCAATGCTGTCCTGGTGATCTTTTCTGGAGATGAATTTCCCTTTTTCCTTTATAATGCCTGTAAACATATATCTCCTTTGCTAATCATTTCCTTTAAGAGGATAAGCTGTTATAAAAATGTCCCTATCGGTCCTTTTAACAGATCTTAATCTTAAACGGATCGATGAGTCCACAGATAGGATATCCAACCGTGAAAATATCCCGAAATCACTGTCACCGCCGATGAGAACCGGTGCAATAAAAAACATAAACTTATCAATAAGGCCCCTTTTTAAAAACTCTGTAGCAAGTGTCGGCCCTGATTCGAGAAGAACAGATGTTACAGAATAATCACCATACAGGGCCCTGAGGACAGCCAAAATATCGAGACCCCTCTTTCCACCAGGATTATTTTTGTTTTCAGGAACCTTTATGATATCTATATCATGCGCCTCTAATTGTCTTATTTTTTCCATATCCTGTTTTTTTTCTGCTGATATAAAGATCAGCGTCTTTGCTATGGCTGCTGTTTTTACAATATTTGAAGTCATGCCTATTCTTAAACTTGAATCAAGGATAATCCTGAAAAACTTTTTCCCACTGAAAATATCTACTTTTCCTCCAGGACCTTTATGCGGGTATAGCAAAGGGTCATCTGCTACAACAGTATTTATACCTGTCAAAACACAATCATTTTCTTTCCGGATCTTTTGTACCAGTTGCCTTGATCTTTCAGAAGTGACCCATTTTGACTGGCCATTTTTAGCAGCTGTTTTTCCGTCAAGGCTGGAAGCGGACTTTAATGTAACAAAAGGAATATGTGTTCTCATGTTTTTAAAAAATACCTCGTTTTGTTCAGAAATAATATTTGCAAACAGACCGGAACTTACGGTTATCCCTGCTCCTTTAAGGGCTTCTATACCCCGTCCATTTATTTTTGGGTTGGGGTCCACGGCTCCGATCACGACTTCAGAAAACCCGTGTTTTATTATTTCATCGGTACAGGGCGGAGTCTTTCCATATACCGAACAAGGCTCAAGAGTGACAAACATCTTAGCGCTTTTAAGGGCGTTTTTGTCTTTGCAAGCATTTATAGCATTTATTTCAGCATGTGGTCCACCCGCTATCATGTGGTATCCTTTTGATATTATTATTCCATCTTTTACGATGACTGCACCCACAAGGGGATTAGGGCTGGTATGGCCACGACCTTTTTCTGCAATCTTTATTGCAGAACCCATGAAGTTTTTCTCATCTTTTGTAAAATAGCGTTCGTTCATTTTTTTATTTGTTTTTTTGGTACAGGTCTTCCTGTTAAAAAAGAATAAGCCACGGAAAAAATCCATGGCTTATTAAATTAAAACATAAGTCAAAAATTTTCTCCCATCCAGACTTTACTGTCGGTCTTAGGATCTCACTAAGTCAACCTGTATAAATCAATACAGGCTTGCGGACTATACCGCCGGTAGGGAATCACACCCATCCTCGAAAATTTATTTATTAATAATTCAAAAAAACTTTTGCTGGCTTTAAACAAAAAAGCAATTATAGACATTATAACAAAAAAGGAAAAATATCAAACATAACTTATCCATGATAATTTCCCAGTTAAAAAACACATAATTAAAATTCTAAAGAGAAACAGAGGCTATATAAAAATATTTATATTTTTTTATATATTAATATTGTAATATAGTAATATACTAGCTATAATTATAAAACTTTTTACTGAACAATAAAAGTTGTTGTCCAAGGTTTGATTATTTATAAGAGCAAATTAATTGATTTTATTTATTTTAAGGAGGATTCTTCTGATGAGTAAGAACGGATACAAACACAAAAATTACCTGGAAAATAAATTTGATACAAGAGTAAACTTCAACAGGACAGAAAGGAAATTGTACAGCCATGATATTGCAACTGTCCCGCCGCTTATAAAACCATTTATCGGCAGCTCAATGCCGGATGCTGTGGTGCAGCCAGAGACCGAACAGGAGCTTATAGAGCTGGTCAGATGGGCCGGTGAAAACAATGTTTTCCTTACTCCAAGGGGTAAAGCTACATCCGGATACGGGGGTGTGCTTCCGGTAAAAAAGGGCCTGGTAGTTGATTTTCATAGAATGGACAGAGTATTAAAGATAGACGTGGAAGCCAAGACTGTCACTGTACAGCCTGGCGTTATCTGGGAAAGACTGGACAAAAAATTAAAAAAACACTCTTTGACTTTAAAATTATACCCATCAAGCTATCCTGGTTCTACTGTCGGAGGGTGGCTGGCGCATGGAGGTTCCGGGATAGGTTCCTATGAGTCAGGTGAGTTCAAGAAAAATGTAATAAGTGCAAGAGTCGTTCTGCCAGAGGGGACAGTTAAAGAATTTAGGGGACCTGATCTGGATATGGTTTCAGATGTTGAAGGTATTACAGGCCTGATAAGCGAAGTAACACTTGAGGTCATGCCTCTTGAAGATATGAAGCTACTATCTGTTGCAATCAAAGACCCTTATAAATTACAGGAGTTTTCCGAGGGAATAGTCAAGGAAAGCATCCCTATATGGTCGCTGCTTTTCATAAACCCAAAGATGGCAGAATTAAAAAATAGATCACCCTTAAGACAGCATGAGGGCCACGATGCAGAAGAGAGAATCGAATTGCCAGTAGCTTATATAGTGACACTTACTTTCAGAGAGAAAGACGAAAAGGATGTCATGGATAAGCTTGGGGTTCTTATAAAAAAGATCGAGGGTGAAGTTTTAAGTGAAAAGATAGCGGAACACGAATGGGCCAAAAGATTCAATCTTATGGTCGTAAAAAGACTGGGACCCAGTCTCGTCCCTGCAGAAGTGATAGTGCCTCTAGATAATCTGGGACCTGCTTTATATGAAATAGAGCATAAAATACGACAGCCTCTGGTCAAAGAGGGAGTTGTAATAAGAGAAGGAGCAAATGGAAAGCCAGAGGTAGTATTGCTCGGATTTATTCCAAGTGACCAGAGAAAGTTTGGATATAATTTTGTTTTTGCCCTTACACTATCAATAATGAAAATAGCTGAAAAGTATGGTGGAAGGCCCTATGCGACAGGTATTTATTTTGCCGGTAAAGCTGCAAAGATCCTGGGCGCTGAAAGACTCAAAAGATTATTGAAGTTTAAAAAAGAGGTGGACCCAAAAGGCATAATGAACCCGCATAAGGTCATACATAGCAACTCTGTCGGTAAATTGATGAGCCTTGCTAACATCATGGAGCCTCTGCTCCGGCCTTTTGGAAATAAAATAGTCTCTACAGTTGGAGAAAATCCTAAAAAAGATATCAAAGGTATTCCTGCTGATGTCGTCTGGTATGCCTATGCTTGCTCACAGTGTGGTTACTGCGTAACTGAATGTGACCAGTTTTATGGCAGAGGATGGGAAAGCCAGAGCCCGAGGGGCAGATGGTACTGGCTCAGGGAATATATTGAAGGACGGGAAAAATGGGATCAGTTCATGGTGGATGCTTTTCTTGCCTGTACGACATGTGAGCTCTGCAATCTAAGATGCTCGGCAAACCTGCCGATAGAACCATCCTGGATGAAGTTGCGTGGAGAGCTTATTCATAAGGAGCATAAGATGACCATTCCTCCGTTTGAGATGATGGCCGCGGCCCTTACCAAAGAGGGTGATATATGGGCCGGATACAGGAAAAATCGAAGCGACTGGTTTCCTGAGGATCTTAAAGAAAAACATGGAGTCGGTAAAAAAGCAGGCGCAGTCTATTTTGCAGGCTGCACTGCAAGTTATGTTGAAAGCGATATTGCAAAAGCAAGTGTCAGGCTGCTGGATGAAGCCGGAGTAGATTTTACCTATGCAGGTGAAAAAGAGAATTGCTGTGGAACACCTATGCTGGTCTCGGGAAAGTGGGAAGTATTTGAGGAGACTATAAAAAAGAATATTGCGGCAATCAAGGAAACCGGAGCCGATACTGTTATTACCTCCTGTCCTGCATGTGATATGATGTGGCGCACAGTATATCCGGAGTGGGCAAAAAAATTAGGGATTCCCTTTGATCTAACAACAAAGCATTACAGCGAGATCGTTGCTGAAAAAATCAAAAGCAAAGAGTTCTCATTTCCAGCAAATGACCTTGAACCTTCAGTGGTGACATGGCACGATTCCTGCCATATAGGAAGGGCTTCCGGTGTGTATGATGAGCCAAGGGAGATAATCAGTGCAATACCGAACGTCAAACTGGTTGAGATGGATAATATAAGGGAAAATGCTCATTGCTGCGGAAGTGTGCTGACCCTGATAAAGGATCCTCCGATTGCAGCAGAAGTCGGTGAAGTTAGGCTGGATGAAGCGATCGAGGCCGGAGCAGAAAAAGTAATAGCACTGTGTCCCTGCTGTGAGTTCCAGTTCAGGGTCACAAAGGATAAGAAGAAATCACCTGTGGAGATCGTCGATCTTGCAAACCTTGCCTGCCAGGCGCTGGGATACAGTTTTCCAGATCCAAATCCTGAGGTCCAGAGACAGTGGGCAGTCTTTGAAGCAATGATATCACTAATGACACCACAGGGCTTTGCGGACCTTATGGGTACCATGTGGCCGGAACTGATAGACTCGATGCCATTTAAAATGGGCGGCATGATGAGAGCCTTTGGTAAAATACCAGGTATGCTTAAACTTATGAAGCCTATGTTTCCAATATTATTTCCATTGCTTCTTCCAAAAATGATGCCGAAAGTAATGTCTACAATGCTTGACAGGGTAGGACAAAAAATACCTATGCCTGATTACATGGCAGAGCAGATGCCAGACATCATGCCTAAAGTAATGGATAACCTGATGCCTCATATGATAAAAGATCTTGTACCGCTTGTAACAGATCCGATGATACATTATCTTCAGAATGGAAAAGGTGCTGGAAGCGATGCAGTATAGGTAAAAGCTTAAGAAAATAAGTTTATTTACTTGTAGATCTAAAAACATAAGAGCGTATATAAGTGGTTTGTTTTTAAAATAGATGAAATATAATACAATTGTAAAAGATATTAGAAAATATTTATCTATTAACCGGAAAACAAGCCATGGAATACAAAATATCGGCATCGATTCTTGATTGTGATTTTTTTCGCCTTGGTGAAGAAATAAAGAGAGTAGAGGAAGCCGGGGCAGATATGCTCCATATAGATGTTATGGATGGCTGTTTCGTACCCAATATTTCTATCGGGCAGCCTGTACTGGAGAAAATAAGAAAAAACACCGGTCTTTTTCTTGATGTGCACCTTATGATAAAAAATCCGCAGATACATATAGACAGCTTTGCTTCAAGTGGTGCGGACCTCATAAACATTCACGTAGAGGAGTGTCCCCATCTGGACTGGACACTTCAATATATAAAATCCAAAGGGCTCAGGGCCGCTGTGGCATTAAACCCTTCAACTTCATTATCTTCAATTGAAAATGTTTTACCCTACCTAGATATGGTACTTATCATGACTGTGAACCCCGGTTTTGGCGGACAAAAATTGATAACATGCATGCTTGCAAAAATAAGAAGATTAAGGCAGATGCTAAAGGATTATAGAAACATTTCAGGGGACATACATAATATTGATATTGAGGTCGATGGCGGGATAAATACACAGACCGCAGGACAGGTAGTCAAGGAAGGCGCAAATATCCTTGTCCTTGGTTCAGCGATATATAATGCAGAAAACCCATCCAGAGTGATCGAGGATGTCAGAAAGACTTTCAGGATTTTTGTTTGAACTGCAAAAAGACATAAATTTTTATTTATAAAATTTGTGGATTAGAAGAAATAAACTGTATTTATGGAATTGCTGATTTAAATTAGAGTGTTAGACAAGGAGGAAAAATGACAGTCTTAAAAAATATCCAGAGTCTTGTGCTGCCCCTTCCGGTGACTCTTACCACATGCAGGGCTAAGCCAAAGGATCCAGGGACAGACAATATAATAGCCCTTTCATGGGTCGGGATAGTGGAACATAAGCCTCACATGGTAAATATAGTTATCGGGAACAAAAAATATTCTGCAAAGATAATATCAAAGACCAGGGAGTTCGGTCTCTGTATTGCTTCTGCAGACCTTATGGATAAAGTAGATGTCTGTGGATATACTCACGGGGACCGGGTCGATAAATTTGAGCTTACCGGACTGACCAGGCTTCCTGCTGAAAAGACCGACCTGTCTCTTATCAAAGAATGTCCGGTATGCCTTGAATGTGCTGTCAGGGAGATAATAAACGGAAACACACATGATATTTTTATCGGGGAGGTCGTGTGCACTCATATCGGTGAGAAATTCCTGGGCAAAGACGGAGAAATAGAGATCGGGAAAATGAATATTTTAAGTTATATGAACGACGAGTACTGGACTGCTGGGAAAAAACTTAAAGACCTATATTATTCAAAGAAAGGGGAGTAATAAAAATGAAAAATCATATATTAAAAAAAGTCTTGCTGTTTATAACTGTGGCCTCAGTTTTCCTTCTTGCTGCAGCAACTCCGATTTTTGCATTTACTACAAGAGGCGGAGAGGACGTAAATATTTCAGACTCGATCGGGGATGATATGTTTGCAAGCGGAAATACTGTAACCGTTTCTGGAGATATTGAAGGGGACCTGATAGTCGCTGGCGGCAGGATAGATGTAAGCGGAAAAGTCAAAGAGGACCTTATGGGTGCCGGTGGGATCCTAAACATAGGCGGACAGATAGGAGATGATGTAAGAGCAGCTGGAGGGATGATCACAGTAAATGGGACCGTAGGCGATGATCTCGTGGTCGCAGGCGGAACAGTTACAGTCGCAAAAGGCGCCATTATAAATGGTGACCTGGTAATAACAGGCGGACAGCTTAATATTGAAGGTGATGTCAACGGTAAACTGATAGCTTCAGGCGGGCAGATAAAGATCTCAGGAAAGATCGGAAAGGATGCTGAGATAGGCAATGTGGATTCTTTAAATATTCTCAGTACTGCTGAAATAAATGGTGATTTAAGCTATTCTTCTACTGAAAAAGCCAGTATATCTGAAAATGCAAAGATAACTGGAAATATCGATTATACAGAGATAAAAGAAGCCGCAAAAAAACCGGTGGATATAAAACCTGCTTCAATAGCAGCTCCTCTGGGTGTTTTAGGATGGATGTTCGGGGCATCTTATGTGATCAGTAAGATCATCGCATTTCTTAGCTTGTTTATTATCGGGATAATCTTATTAAGAGTGGTCCCGCTTTTATTCAGAAAGTTTAATGATAGGATGCGGTCCTCTACAGGTATCTGTGTCGCGGGTGGTGCAATAACGATATTTGGAGTACCTATTGGTATCCTAATAATGATGATCATTGGAGTGATCTTAATATTTACAGTAATAGGGATCGGCATAACTGATACTTATCGCTGCATCAGCTGCCTTGATAATGATATTATACTGGGTCCTAATATACCTGAGTACAATATTCATAGCTTTCCTGATCGGTGAGCTTATACTCTCAAAATCAAAACTGGACCTGGCAAAATATGGATGGAAAGTATTAGCTTTCCTTATCGGGCTTGCAATAGTTTCATTGATCTATGCAATACCTTTCCTTGGTGCTGTTGCAAGATTTGCAGGAATACTTTTTGGAGTCGGAGGTTTTTCAATACTTATCCGGGACTGGCTGGCCAAAAATACCTGGGGCACTCATAAAAGGTAGGATATATGACCAGAAGAGATCCACAGGTCCTGCCTAAAGTCTATAATCAGTTATGAATATTGTGGAAAATAAAAAATAGTCCTGTAAAAAACAGGACTATTTTTATTAAACTGGTTATTTTCAGCATTTATTAATACAGGCTGAAATTTATTAAAAATAAATCACTCTGTAGAAATAGCCTCTGACGGACAACTTTCAACAGCTTCCTGAATACATTCTTCATCATATTCATCATAGTCAGTTTTTATAATCACTGCGATGTCTTTATCTTCATCCATTTTAAAGATATCGGGACAAGTTTCTTCACACAAGCCACAACCAGTACAGAGTTCTTCATCTATTCTTACTTCCATCAATTATCCTTTCTATTGAGCATTTGCAATTTTCAATATTTTGTATTTTTTCTGTATAGCAAATCAGAGTGAAATATACAAGATATTTTTTATTAATTCAATAATTTTTTCTGCAAAATCTATATCCACTGGATCTTGATAAAAATCCAAAAATTTTCAATATTTTAAACTAAAATATTTAAAAATGTGTTATAGTTAAAGTAATTATTTTCTTCATTAATAGTTTAAAATATTAGAATATAATCTGGTATAAAAAACGGTCCTTAAAAAGATCAGGAGGAAGGGGGAATTAGAAATAAGTACCAAAAATAAATTTAAACTGATCAAGAGAGAACTTCTCCTGGAGGATATATTTTTTTCCCTTACAAATATTGTAACATGATGCAATAATAGTCCTGGACCTGTTCAGGAATATTGTGTACTGGAATAAAGCTTCCGAAGCAATATTCGGATATAGTGATAATGAGATAATGGGCAACCAGATAGATAAAATACTCCCACATTTACCGCTTTCCTTTGAGGGTAATGGCAGAAAGAAAATAAATAAGAAATTTGTAGAAATAATAGGAGTAAAAAAATCAGGTGAAAAAATTCCTTTTGAGACCTCTATCACTTCATGGGAATCAGAAAAAGGTGTTTTTTTTACATTGATAGTCCGGGATATCACTGAAAGAAAAAGTACAGAAGAAAAACTGTTATACCTGAGTTTCCATGATAATCTTACCGGTCTTTATAACAGGTCGTATTTTGATGAGGAGCTTAAAAGACTAAATACCACAAGACAGCTGCCACTGAGCATCATCATCGGAGATATCGATGGCTTTAAACTGGTAAATGATGCTTTTGGGTACAAGGAGGGAGATGAACTTTTAAAAAGTGTAGCAAAAATACTAAAGGACTCATGCAGGACCGAAGATATTCTTGCAAGGTGGGGAGGAGATGAGTTTGTAATACTTCTTCCAAAGACCAATACCGAGGGTATCAAGGAAATAATAGCGCGTATTGAAAAAAAGAAAAAAGAGATAGCTTCAGGCGAAATCCCATTAAATATTTCTCTGGGTTATGCAACTAAAAAGAAAACAACACAAAACATAGAAGTGATCATAAAAGAAGCGGAAAACTCGATGAAACAGAAAAAGCTTATCCAGAGTAAAAAAGTTTCCAGCGCAATAATATCTTCTATAGAGAAAAAACTTAAGGAAAAAAACCTTTTTCCACAGGAAGCTTCCGAAAGGATAAAAAAACTTGCAATGGATTTTGGTAAATCGATAAAGCTTGCAAGACCTGAAATGGAAAACCTTTTGATTCTTGCAGATTTTCATGAGATCGGCAAAGTCGCCATTAAGAAAAATATACTATTAAAGAAATCAAAATTAGAAGACAAAGAATGGCATATAATGAAAATGCATCCGGAGATCGGGTACAGGATAGCTAAATCCTCAATACGGCTTGCACAGGTATCTGATGCTATACTGCACCATCATGAGAACTGGGATGGTACCGGATATCCGTATCATCTCAAGGGAACATAAAATACCTCTGTTATCAAGGATTATAGCCATTGTCATAGCTTATGATGTCATGGCATATGGCAGGAATTATAGAAAAGCAATAGGTGCTGAAGAAGCATTAAAGGAAATAAAAAAAAGTGCCCGCAAGCAATTTGATCCCCAGTTTGTCAGCAGATTTATTGAGTTGCAACAGCAGAGGGAAAAAAACTTAAGCCTGTTCAATTAATAAATCAGCATCATCTATAAAAACATAATTCCTATTGCACCCATAGATAAACTCCTGCAGAGCATAATGATTTTTCCCGGGAGAGCTATTAATGTAAAATATATGGTGTTATTATATATTTGTTTTGAATATAAGGAAATAACATAAGGAGAAAAATGAATATTTATAAAGAAGCACTGTTGATGCATAAAGAAGTAAAGGGCAAGATAGATGTAGTTAGCAAAGTCAGGACCCAGACCGAACACGATCTTGCACTTGCATATTCTCCCGGGGTAGCAGAGCCTTGCATGGAGATAGCAAAAAATCCTGATCTTCTAAATGTTTATACAGGAAGGGCAAATATGATCGCAGTAGTCTCTGATGGTTCTGCTGTACTTGGTCTTGGAAATATAGGTGCCAGGGCCTCCCTGCCGGTAATGGAAGGGAAATGTGTGCTTTTTCGCCAGTTTGGCGGGGTTTCCGCATTTCCATTATGTATTGATAGCCAGGACAGCAATAAGATCGTGGAAACAGTAAAACTGCTGGAACCGTCTTTTGCAGGAATCAATCTTGAAGATATCGCAGCTCCCCGCTGTTTTGAGATAGAAGAAAGGCTTAAGGAAGAGACTCGTATGATAATATTCCATGATGACCAGCATGGTACGGCCATAGTGACACTTGCGGGGCTTTTTAATGCACTTAAATATTATGGAATCGGACTGGACGATGTAAAAATAGTTATAAATGGTGCAGGCGCAGCGGGGCACTCACTGGTGAAACTGCTTTCTTATATTAAGGTGAAAAACATAATAGTATTAGACACAAAAGGGACGATTTACAGGGGCCGTCCTGACCTGAATCCTTCAAAGAAAGAGATCGCAGAACTTACAAATCCCGGGAATATGCAGGGATCACTCTCAGAGGCAGTCGAAGATGCAGCTGTTTTTGTAGGAGTCTCTGCAGCAAATGTATTGACTTCTGATATTGTAAAAAAAATGAAGAAAAAGCCCATAGTGTTTGCACTGGCAAATCCGGAACCCGAGATATTACCTGAAATCGCGCAAAAAGCAGGTATAGAGATAATAGCAACAGGCAGATCGGATTATCCAAACCAGGTCAATAATGTCCTGGCATTCCCCGGAGTATTCAGGGGTGCCCTGGATTGTTGTGCAAGGGATATAAATATTGAGATGAAGCTGGCTGCTGCAAAGGCACTTGCGTCTATAGTAGAAAAAGAGGTACGAACCGATTATATAATCCCAAAACCTTTTGATGACCGTGTGCTCCCGGCAGTGGCTACTGCAGTGGCTACTGCGGCAGTAAAAACAGAATTTGCCTCAAAGGATACGGACCTTGACTGGATCGAGTATAGAGCCAAGACAATATTAAGAAAATAGAAAATTATTGCAGGGTAAGCTTAAAATTTAAGTAAAAGAAAGAATAACCAGGTATTTAGACTGCAAGTTCATAGATGCTCACTATATCTTTTTTATGCAATTTCATGAAGTTTCCAAGAGGGCCCCATTCAAGTTCCTTTTCAGCCATTTCTTCAAATCTATCACTGCCTATACCCAGTTCCGTAAGGCTTGTCGGTAAACCTATATCCTTGAAAAAGCCTGTTATTTTTTCTATTCCCTTTAAAGCAATATATTCGTCAACACCAAAGCAACTATCAACTCCCCATATCCTTACAGCAAACTGGACAAATCTTTTCAGGTCCTGCTTATATACATACCGCATCCATGCAGGGAATATAACAGACAGAGATGCGCCATGTGCGGTCCCGTAAAGCGCGCTTAATTCATGAGCAAGTTTATGGGAGGCCCAATCCTCGGTCCTTCCTGTTCCCAGAAGGCCGTTATGTGCAACAGTGCTTGCCCACATAAGTTCCGCCCTGCTGTTATAATCTTTTGGGTCTTTTAAGACAATATCTACATTTGCAATAACGGATTTGATCGTGGCTTCACACAACCTATCAGTGAGATCAGCTTTAATAGTAGGGGTAAAATACCTTTCGAGAACATGTGATATTGTATCTGCTGCACCACAGGCAGTCTGATAGGGGTCTATGGAATATGTGACTTCCGGGTCCAGGACCGCAAATCTCGGGCGTATAAGGTGGCTATGAAAACCCTTCTTCAGAAGAGTATCCTGGTTTGTGATCACAGAGACATCACTGGCCTCGCTGCCTGCAGCAGGCACTGTAAGGATGACACCGACCGGTATTGCACTATCAGGCTTCCTTTCTGCTGTAAAAAGATCCCAGATATCCCCGTTGTAAGGAACCCCTATTGCTATAGCCTTTGCAGAATCGATAACGCTTCCACCTCCGACAGCAAGGATAAAATCTATATTTTTTTCCCTGCAAAGTTCCACACCCTTTTTTACAAGGCTCAATACCGGATTGGGGCTGACACCGGGAAGTTCAAATATTTCGATCCCTTCCCGGGTTAATGAATCGATCACTTTTTTATAAAGACCGATTTTTTTTATAGTGTCTCCTCCATAATGCAGGAGTATCCTGGTAGAATATTTTTTGACTTCTTTACCAGATAAAGATTCGGTGCCTTTACCAAAAATTATCTCAGTTATATTTTGGAACCTGAAATCTTCCAATTTTCCTCCCCGGTCAACCTTGTTATATCAGATCACATGCTTCAGGAGGCATCCAGTGTGCATCCATTCCTTCCCATTTGACATTGCAGCCGATAGGGTTTGTGACAGGATTAGTGATCTTTTTCCCTGCAGTCAGTTCTTCAAGTGCAATCCAGAGGTCATTTACCTTCATCAGGCTGGTGTCTTTTGGATTATCCACTCCTCTTCCGGTATATACAAGTTTCCTGCTTTCATCGAACACATAAAAATGTGGGGTCCTTAATGCACCATATGCCATTGCTATTTTCTGGGACGGATCATAGAGATAAACCCACGGGAAATTGTTTGTTTTCATTCTTTCAACCATATGATCGAAAGAGTCTTCTTCATAAGTATTTTTACTGTTTGAATTGATTGCGACAAACCTGACCCCGGATTTTTCAAATTTCAGAGCCGTTTCCCTTGTCACCTCATCTGAGCCTATTACGTAAGGGCAATGGTTGCAGGTAAAAAACAAGACGAGTACTTTGGAATCGTTAAAATCCTTAAGGCTATAGATCTTTCCATCTGTTGCTGCAAGTGTAAAGTCCAGTGCTTTATCACCAATTGATAATGTAAAACTCATTTTTTTCCTCCCGGTTCAATTATTGTTAGATAAATAATATATTCTAAAAGATTTTTTGTCTTGATAAAATTTTAATTATTAAAAATTATAGCTTAAAAATCCTTGACAATAAAAGCTTTGAATAATTTAATTACAGGGTATTTTAAATATTTTACTGAAATGAGCAACAAAATAGCTTATAATCTTATTCTCAATTAAAAAAATAGTTACATAGATCGATCGGGGTATGATGAGAAAATTAATTATTATAATATTACTCTTTTTATTTTTATCCACTTTTATTTTATTTGGTTCAGGGTGTACTTATGGGCAGCAACCGGTAACTACTATAGCCACAGCCATAGAAAGCTCTGCTGCTGAGACAACACTTCTTGAGCTTCCTTCGACAGAGACAGCAGAAATAGCAAAAGTGGCCGGGAACTTTAATATGCTTTATGTGACCAAGCTTGAAGGCATCCCGTGGTTTGAAGTCGTAAAGAAGGGTATTGAGCAATGCGCCTCTGATTACGGCTTTACTGCAACGATCATAAGCCCGCCAAAAGCTGATCCTGCAATACAGACACAGATAGTGCTCGATAATATAAGCAAAGGGTTTTCAGCTATAGTCGCCTGTCCCCTGGATGAAGCTATGATGGACTCTGCGTTTGAAAGAGCAAATAAAGCAGGGGTGATGACATTTTCTAATGAGGGTTATACTCTTAAAAATGTGACCTTTGACATAGAAGCTTTTTCAGACAAGGAATTCGGGGAGGCTATTATGGAATCAGGGATCAAATACAGCGGGGGCACAGGTAATTATATCTTATCTGTGGGGTTTCTTGACTCTCTGACCCAAAATGCATGGGCCGATTATGAGATCGCCTACCAGCAGGCCAATGCTCCAGGACTGGCAAATATTATGGGATATGCAAAGAATTCTGACAGGTTTGAGGATAATGAAGACCAGACTATTGCAGCAGAAAAAATAAAAGGTTTTTTTGATGCCGGCAATGAGATAAGGCTTATTGCAGGCAACTCTTTTTCTACAGGCCTTGCTGCCGGAGAATATATATCCAAAAAGAGGTTAAAAGGGAAGACAATGTTTGTCGGTACAGGATTACCCTCTACTATTGGCGAATATATTGGCGGGGAAGTGCTGCAGGAAGGATTTTTCTGGGATCCTTATCTGGCCGGATATACCATAGGATATGTTGCTTTTAATTCATGGATGGAACAGGTAAAAGCCGGGGACCCTGTTGTCAGGCCTGACGGGACGATCATGCCTGGTTATGGATCACTTGGAATCGGTACAAATAAAAATGGCGGCCCTATCATTTACGGAAATGCAATAGCTTCGATGACCAAAGATAATCTTGAAGAATGGTACAATAAGTTCATAGAATATGGCTGGCCACAAAAATAGATAAGAATAAAGATCTTTCATTGTACAATAAAACCTCAAATCACTTTTTAAGATCACTAAAGGGTTATATACTCATAAGCAAACCAAGGCTTGTTTCCCTGTTGTTTTTTACCGGACTTGTCTCTGCTATTATCGCTTCCAGCATTTACGGTTATGACCTGAGGACCCTCATCCTGATCTCTCTTGCGATCATTTTCGGGGTAATAGGATCCAATGCCACAACAGCATATATAGACAGGGAAATGGATGGCATCATGGAAAGGACCAGAAACAGGCCCGTGCCATCGGGGGTACTTGATCCTGCAAGAAAGGCACTGATATTTGGACTTTTTTTTGTAGCTGCCGGTATTGTTACCGGTGCATTTGTCAATTATTTAAGTTCAGTTTTTATTTTCATCGGTTTTATTGATAGCGCGATAATCTATAATGCAGTTTCCAAGAGAAAGTCTCCACTTAATGTGCTTTTAGGGGCCCCAGCCGGTGGAATGCCGGTGCTTGCTGGCTGGGTAGCAGTTTCTGGTGGCAGCATCGACCTGCTTCCTATATTGATGTTTACCCTTGTTATCATATGGACCCCGATCCATATCTGGAGCCTTGCCTATTTTTATAGAACAGATTACCAGAAAGCAAATATACCGATGCTTCCGGTCATCTGGAAGGCAAAAAAGATATTTATTCTTATTGCTTCTCTTAATATCCTTCTGGTGGCGGTCTCCCTTTTTATAGGATTTTATTTTCGACTTAGTATGATATATATCAGCCTGGCATCAGCCCTGGGTATTGTTATAATCGCAATAAGCCTTACATTATCGATCACCGGGAAAGATAGAACAGCATGGTTATTGTTTAAGTTTTCCAGTCCATATCTTGGTGTAGTCTTCCTGCTGCTGTTGATCGAATATGTTTTATTATAGTCGGTATTATTTTCAATTATTTATAAAGGTCCCGGATTGATGACCGGAGAGAGAAATAAAATACTTAAATACGATTTTTATAATAGAAACACTGCCAATGTAGCGCGGGAACTAATAGGCAAAATACTTGTAAAAAAAGATCCAGGCGACCTGGATGACTCAACCGATCAGGACAAACCGGAGTCGTGCATACTCAGAGGGACAATAATCGAGACAGAAGCATATTTTGGCTGTGATGATCCTGCAAGCCATGCCTACAATGGCATCACACCAAGATCAAGGATCATGTTTGGAAAGCCTGGAGTGGCTTATATATACTTTTGCTACGGGATGTATCACATGCTTAATATAGTAACGGAAAAGGCCGGCACTGCCGGAGCGGTATTAATAAGGGCGATAATACCTTTAGAGGGTTTAGAAATAATGATGAAGAGAAGAAAAAAATCCGGAACCAGAGACCTTGTTAACGGGCCCGGAAAGCTCACATGTGCTTATGATATAAATATGAAAGATAACGGCAGGGACCTGACAGAATATGATAATGGACTTCATATTTGCGAGCCTGACATGCAGGCAGAAGAGATCCAGGTCTGCCGGTCGACAAGGATCGGTATTTCAAGAGGCAAAGAAAAACTTCTAAGGTTTTATTTAAAAGACTTCTATAATTAGGTTTTTATTTATCTAAGTTTTAGTATAATATTTATGTTAGGATAAAATATATTTAAGGATATTATTCAGATAAGGAAAAGATATGCTTGAGATCGAAAAAATAAATAAAGCCAATATTATGTCGAGAAGAATGTATCTGATGGACTTTATCAGTAAAAGGATGGGGCTTGATATTTATTATGTATTTGGACTTCTCAACATGTATAATGCAAAAAATAAGGGGAGATGGTTCTGGCAAAGGGCTACTTTCACCGGAATCCTGAAAGATGATTTTGAAAAGTTCAATAAATACATGGATAGATTTGCCGGCCAGTTCAAATCCTATGATGAGCCGAAAGTAAATAGCAGCCTTGAAGAAGCACAGGTCTTACTTGAAAAACTAATAAAAGATCTTGAAGCAAGTATGCTCGTAAATAGAGAGATCGATGGTAGCAGCATCAGCGGTTATTTAGACGATAATATGAAGAATCTTATAAACCAGGGGCTCAAGGGTCTGTTATGATCTCAGATGAACCCTCAGCCAGTTTATAGATCTCCCTGTACAGGCCTCCATCTTCATAGTCGACATCACCATAAAAGGGGACAATATCTGAATTGATTATTTCTGTGGCTACCATGTACGAGCCGGGTGTTATTTCCAGGTCTATTTTACTCTGTTTTTGGAGGCTAATTATTTTATACTCAGGCCCCCCCATATAACGTATGATGTCATAGTCTGTTTTGTTTTCAATGCTTACCGAAGCAAGACCTTCTTTTTTAAATATACCGACAGGCTCACTTCCAGGCATCTTCTCATATTGATTTTCAGCAATGATCTTTATCTTGCATTCTACTGCATTTTTTACTATTTTATCCTCATGCTCAGGCAGATTTAAAATAATATATTCATATATAAACATTGCTTTTTCATATTCACCCGAATAATAAACCTCATTGGCTGTTTGGATCATCGTATTTATAGGGATGTTTTCAAAAAGCAGTCTGCCGCGTGATTGGATGGTAACAGCTTTATTGGTCCTGAGGTCCGGTTCAATGTCCAAGATCTTCAGAAACTCGTTCAGGCTTTCTGTATTATCACCATCTTTTTTTAACTGTTCCGCATAATCCATGATAGTCAGGATAAGAAGTGATACTGAATTATCAAAGTATTCACTGTCAGGATATCCTGATAGTATTTCATTGAGCGTATCGATCGATCTTTGCCAGTATTCGATCTCATTATAATCCAATGCGATTATAAAAAGATATTCAGGTATTTTATAGTTTGCAATAAAAGCATCATTTGTATCCGGGGAGTCTTTAATTATATTTTTTAAGTATCCGACTGTCTTTTCATAATAGTATATAGCATCTTCGTGATCATTTTTGCCCCTGTACTTTTCAGCTATTTTCAGATTGCTCTCGACAAGTATTTTTTCGATTTCCAGGTCCTTGTCATCGATAAGGCCCGTACTGATCGCTTTGTCAAAATAAAAAACAGAATCCTCGTAATTACCTCTGAGAAAATTTGAAAATGCGAGTTTCTTTAAGGATTCATCCGTATATTTACTTCCCGGATACTTTTCGATCAGGCTTTCAAAATCTAATATTGCTGCATCATAATTTTTGTTTTCATAATTATCTGTTGCTGAAGTAAAAAGCGCGAAAGGGCCAAAAAAACTGGATAAGACAATACCTGAGATGAATATAAGGAAAAAAAGTAAAAAGATATAACCTGAAGCATTTCTTCTGATAAAATAAAAGATAAGGAGTATCAGATTTATTAATCCAGATGGAATGCAGACATAAAGCAGGTAATTCCAGAATATTCCTTTATTTGTATAATAAATAAATCCGGAACCAATAAGCACAAGTATAAACAACACTATAAAAAAAACAGCTCCGCCGCCTATAAATTTTCTTCTATGAGCATACATAAAAAAACTGAACCCGTAAAAAATACTGATTAAAAATAATTATATTTGAATGTTTAATATATTTTTAACACATTGTCAAATGATGCACTTTATAAAAGAACCAATCTGATTTATTTTATATACTCCATCAGGTAAGCATCCCAGTATCTGTTGTTATAGTGATGATGATGCTTGATGATGCTTACAGTAGCAAAGCCGCAATTTTTATAGACCTTCATCGCCCTGCGGTTATATTCATAGACTATAAGTTCGATCTTATTCATATCTATATTATTCAGGGCAAAATTTAAAAGTGTTTTTATAGCCAGGGTGCCAAACCCTTTATTCCAGAATTCTTTATCTCCGATAAAAATGCCCAGCCGGCAAGTTTTATGGACCCAGTCTATCTTATTAAGAGAACAATTACCGATATATTCTTGTGTTTCACGGATTATTATCGAAAAAACAATATCATTATTTGATCTCTTGACCGATTCAAACCAGCGGGCCTCTTCTTCTTCAGTGATATTTTTTATATCACTCGAAAGAAACTTAGTGATCTCAGGGTCATGTAACCATTTTATGCATTTAGGGAGATCAGTTTTTTTTATCTCCCTTAAGAGAAGTTTATTGCTTTTGATCTCTATATTTTTATGCTCTGTAAAAAAATCCATATGTTAATTCTAATACTGTCAATCTTTTATAAATACTTTTTTTATTGTAAAATATTGTATCATTTTATTTTATCAGGAGAAAAAATGAACAAATGGGAATGTGAAGTCTGTGGTTATATTTATGATCCAGAAAAAGGTGATCCGGATAACGGTGTAGAACCAGGAACAAAATTTGAAGATATAGATCAGGACTGGGTCTGCCCAGAATGTGGTGCCTCTAAAGATGAATTTAAAGAATTGACCTGATCAAGTATCATATCTTAAGTTTTATTGCATTAACAGGGCACGAATTGGCACAAAAACCACAGAGTATACATTTGTCTTTATTAAAAACAAGCTCTCTTGTCAAATTATCTAAATAAAGTGCATTGGTAATGCACAAGGATGGACACATCCCACAATCTATGCATTTTTCCCTGTCGAATATAATGTCTTTTGAAGCATCCTGGATAGTAATACTTTCCTGCCTAAGGAATTCCAAACCTTCCTCTACTTTTTCTTTTGTCCCCTCTATTTCAATAAGTATCTTTCCTTCGACATCATCGGTTATCTGTGCTCTTAAAATGTTGAATTTGAGGTCAAAATCTTTGACAAGCTTATAAGTTATCGGCTTGGTCACGATTTTTTCAGGAAAAGTAAGTACTATTCTTTTTTTTATCATATTATGTAAACTCCATTAAAATTCGTCACTGCTTAATACATTTAGTGCATTTACTGTATTGTCTTTGGGAAGCTGTGCTACCGGACCTGTCAGATAAAAACGTTTTTTAGTTATCCATTCTTTTAAAGTAGAAGCTATATCCCTGGCCTTACTGTAACTTGAAAGTGAGCCAGTCTGAACTTTTTTGCCCTTAATTATTACCTCACCGCTTCTCAATTGCCTGTAATCTACCCTGCCAAGTGATGGTTTGCTTCTTCTCTGTACAGAATAGTCATAGATCTCTGTGATTATGTCTTCATCTCTGATATTTAAAAATCCCACCATTTCCTCATCGATTACTGGAATAGGTATTCCGATTCCAACATACATAGATATCCCGTATTTATGAAAGACAGCAGCCTTTAAAAAACTGGAGCTCATATTTTTAAGGTTACCGATAACAGCAAGTGTTGATGCCGGGCCAACTGGCGTACCGTTTTCCAATCTTTCCCTGCCAGGATTGTGCTGGGTTCCCTCCCATGCGACATACCCTTCTGTACCGCCAAGAAAGATCCTGGTACCGAGTCCTATTGTCCTTAAGTAAGGGTCGTTTAGCAGAGGGCTCAACTGCCCCGCGCTTGAATAAGTGACATTTCCAAAATTTGGTAAAAGTTTACCCATATAAGTATAAATGGTGCCATTTGAAGAGTTTGTGGCAGCAGCATAATTCTGATAAGCGTTTCTCGGATTAAAAAGATAAGCTTGATTTATATTTTCCAGGGTTATGTAGGTCTCAATTTCTTTTCTGGGATAACAGTCAGTCCCATATGATGTGGCCCTCAGCTTTACAGGTTTTCCATCGATAAGATCCTGTATCACAAAAGCTCCGCCATATTCCATAGCACCAGATTCTGCCAGCTCGGTAGCCCCTATATATGCATCTACCGCTGCAATTCCAGCATAAGCGGGGACATCGTTTAACCAGACCCTGTTCATCCTGATAGGGGGGTCAGAATGTCCGAAGTTCAGGAATGCACCTGTTGAGCACATAGGACCGAAGGTCGCAGTTGTCACTATATCGATTTCTTTCGCTGTTTTTTTTATTCCGTTTTCAGCTATATATTCCTTTATTTCATCAGCGGTAAGTACTACGGCTCTGCCTTTTTTTATTTTGTCATTGATTTCTTCTATTGTCTTTAACATGGTCTTCATCATACTATGCTTTTATTTTTTTTCAATAAATATGGTTAATTTTTTGGCGCTGCTTTATAATCTAAAAAAAATGTTTTAATTAAAAATTCGATCTGGAAGGAGAAGCCAAATATGTCGATGAATCCAAAAATCAAGAACCCTCTGGTCTTAAGTGTAGTGGCTACAGTTTTTTTGATCCCTGTCCTGATACTTACACATTTTTTATTCCGTGAGGTAAATATCAATACCTGGGTCGTAATGCTTGTTGATGTGGTGATTTATTTTGTAATCATATTCCTGGTATTTTTATATTATGGAAATATCGGAAAACGAAATAAATAAAACCGCTTTTGTAGATCCATCTTTTAAAAACAGGGATATCTACCGAAGCAGAATAAATTATAAAGGCAAGTATTCTTTCAATATAGCCTACAGAAATACGGAACTGTTTGTTGCTGGAGATAAAGATATAAAAAAGGAAGTCGAGAAGATCCTTGAGGACATATATGGACAATTTGATATAGTCGCAAAAAGGGACCCTTCTTTTATGACAAGTCTTACTCCTGTTAAAATAAAATCTTTTTATCCCCCCGTTATAAAAAAGATGTGCATGCTTTCATCGGAGTTTAAAGTGGGCCCCATGGCATCAGTCGCCGGTACCGTAAATGATCTTATTGCAACAGAGCTGTCTGTAAAATGTGAGGAACTGTTTATAGAAAATGGTGGAGATCTTTATATTAAGTCTAAAAAAGATATAAGTGTCGGTATATATGCCAGAAATAAGATCTTTAAAGATAGAATCATCTTGAAAATAAGAGCCGGTGCCACTCCCTGCGGGTTGTGCTCTTCTTCCGGTACATTCGGCCATTCTTTCAGTATGGGAAAATGTGACCTTGCAGCCGTACTCTCCAGGTCGCCGATAACTGCTGATGCAGCAGCAACCGCAGTAGCGAATTCAGTTAGGACAGAAGATGATATTGAGAAGTCCTTAGAAGAATTTAAGAGCCATGAAAGCATCAAGGGATTGTTCATAATAAAGAACGATAAAATAGGGATATGGGGAGATCTTAGTTTTGGTTAACTTTTTTAGGGTTTTATTTCTACATGTGTCTTTTTTGTGAAATCCTCGATCTTAAAAATACCCTGGTCCTCCGAGATTATGCTCTCACCCTTGAACAGACCCCCTTTTTGCACAGTAAGAAGAGCATCTTTTTGTATAAGATTTCCAATAAACTTTCCTGTTGCTGTTATCTCGACTTCACCTGAAGCGATCATTTTACCCTTAAAGTTTCCGGCAATTATAGAATTTTTAGTTTTTATATCTGCTTCTACACTTCCTTCTTTTCCGATTATGAATTCTACTGCAGACACTATTTCACCTCTTACAGTTCCATCAATCCTTGTTGAACCCAATGAAAAGATCTTACCTTCTACCCTTACACCCTCTGCAATTATGGTGATCGTCTTGTTGCTAATAGTTTCAGATTCATTTTGCCCTATCATCACATATCCTTTTTATAATATTTTACTTTCTTTTTTAATCTTAAATGTTTTTAAGATAAAAAAATATAATACCCGATATATTTGCAGCCGGATTAATATTATATCATTTAATCCAGGAGGTTTTTAAAGGGATATATTAAACTCTTTTAATTTTGCATATGAGAATATAAAATTGTTGAGATCATTTATAATAAAAAAAGGTTAAATGAAAAAGATCCCGGAATTTATTATTATTTTTATCGTTGCCTTCACACTTGCAACGGTTTTTATATCATGCAATATTTTAGTCAGAGCAGGGGATAACAGCATAGAGGATACAGAAGAGAAAAATAGCAGTATTTCGACAGTCTCTGCTCTTCCAGAGACAACGACCGGGACTGAAGAACCTCATTTGGTCAAAATCTATATTGATAATTCAGCAAAATATGTAATGGGGAAATCAATACAGGATCTGGTAGAAAAGGTCTTCAGCGGAAACAAAGATATGGATTATAATATTGTTTTTGATCCTGAAAATGCAGATATATTATTTGAACTTTTCTATCCGGACATTACAGGCCCGGAGAGTAGCTCGATTTACTACTATGTACCGGTAGTTTCATTTTACAGCTTGATAGAGAATATCTCTGAAAAAGACATAAAAGAATTATGGACAGGTGAGAAAACCACTTTAGAAGATATTGGGGGCAATGAAATAGATATAGAAATTGTCGCCCCCCAAAGTGACCTTTCGATACTGGAAAATATCCTTGGTGAGAAAAAGAAAAGTGATAAAGGTGTAGAATCGATCAGTGAGATCCAGGAAATTTTAAAGAACGATGAAAGCAAGGTCGCAATAATACCTTTTGAGATGCTCCGGCCGGACTTTAAAGTACTCAAGGTAAACGGGCGTTCGGTCCTTGATAGCAATATAGACAGTATTCAATACCCGCTGGCGCTTGAGTTGAGGGCCACGTTCAAAGACATATCCGGGGATAATGTGATCAGGGAAGGGATAATGAAGAGCATCAAGGACGGATATTTCACAAATAAGAAGGATAAAGACATGGTAAGCATCCTGATGACAGGGGTGACAGCACTGACCAGGCAGTTAGCTTTAAGCATGGATAACAATGGCATACTTTTTCCTGCAGAAAAATTAAGTGGAATCCTTGAAGACGCTGATATAACTCATATTAGCAATGAGGTGTCTTTTGTAGAGGATTGCTTTGCAGCCAGGCTCAAAACAATGGTTTTTTGCAGCAGACCTGAATATATCGAATTGTTAAAAACGATTGATGCAGATGTCATAGAGCTGACAGGGAATCATCTTAACGATTATGGTCCTGAGTGGCTGGAATATACTATTGATATTTATGATAGGGAAGGGTTCGAATATTTTGGTGGGGGAAGGAACATTGAAGATGCTGAAAAGCCCGCCTTTTTTGAAGTAAATGGTTACCGATTTGCTTTTATCGGGGCAAATCCAGCAGGACCACCTGGTGACTGGGCAACAGAGAATAGTCCAGGATCTGCAAAAATAAATGGTTTCAGCAGTGCCGCAAATGAAGAAGATATGAAAAAATATGAGAAGTTGATTGGAAATTTAAAGGAACAGGGATATAATGTGATCTTTACTTTTCAATACCTTGAAACAGGAAGCTATTCTCCAACACCGCAGCAAATAATTGATTTTGAGAGAATGTCAGACGCAGGCGCTTCTGTAGTGAGCGGGAGCCAGGCTCATCAGCCTCAAGGTATGGAAATTAGGGACAATAGTTTTATTAACTATGGATTGGGAAACCTGTTTTTTGGCCAGTCTCTTGGGCTGCCATATCAGCAGGGTATCCTGGTTAAACATTTCTTTTATAAAGGAAGGCTTATAAATACAGTTTTGATAACGACACAGATAGATAATATTACCTGGCAACCTTCGCCTACCGGTGGTATGCAGAGAGCGGAACTGTTAAAGGCTTTGTTTGAAGGAAGCATAAAGCAATGATGTGTTAATAATATGGTATTTTTCCTGATTTGATGATGAGATCGATTTTAATGAGGTGGATTTCAAAAAATGAGATTTTTTAGAAGTAAGGATAAAGACGAAGAGCCGGTTGATACCGGTAACGGGGACGATAAAGGAAAAAAAGAAAAGAAAAATACTGAAAAAGAGATGTCTTTTCTTGACCATGCTGAAGAACTGAGAAGAAGACTTATCGCAGTCATGATAGTATTTGCGGTAGCTTTTATACCTGCTTATATTTACCATAATAAGATCCTTGATTTTTTAAAGGTACCTCTACGAAACAAGGAACTTGTCTTTCTGGAAATAACTGAACCCTTTCTGGTCAATATAAAACTTGCATTTTTTGCTGCTGCTGTTGTAGCAATTCCAGTACTCGCGTATCAGGTAGTTGTGTTTGTGAGACCCGCACTTTCCCAGAAGCTTAGAAAAAACCTTCTTGTGATCAGTATTATGTTTTTTGTACTTTTTGCAGGTGGAGTGACATTCAGCTATAAAATGCTTATCCCTGTGGCACTCAACTGGTTGTTGGGCCAGGGCTCAGGCCTCACTCAGACTCTTTCGGTCAGCAAATATATCAACTTTATCGGCTGGTTCTTACTGGGTTCAGGGGTGCTTTTTGAGTTACCTCTTATACTTCTATTTCTTATAAAGGCAGAAATTTTAACTGTGCCGCAGCTCAGAAAGCAATGGCGCGTCGTCTATATAGTCATTTTGCTCTTGTGTGCTATAATTACGCCGGACTGGAGTCCTGTGACAATGGGAGTGCTTGCTGTACCAATGATCCTTTTGTACGAGCTTTCACTTTTACTTGCAAAATATTTTAAATAATAAATTTTTATTTAAATTTATATTATTTCCAAAATTTAATATAATAGTTTATTTGATTGATTCGCAATTGTTTTTAGTAAGACCTAAGGAAAGAGGTGATTACTCGATATGTTTGGACTTGGCTGGCAGGAACTGCTGATAATATTAATAATAGCTTTGATTATTTTTGGCCCGAGAAAACTGCCCGAGATCGGTAAATCAGTGGGGCAGGCTATAAACGGTTTCAGGGAAAGCACAAAAAAAGCGACTGATGAAGCAAAAAAGGAACTGAAAGAAGTTGAAAACTCCATTAATAGCTCCATAAACAACTCTGGTGGTGGGTCTGATTCAGGGGGGACGGATAGCTAGTAAGATAATAAAATAATAAGACCTTGCTGTTTCAGTTTTTGTAAGTATTTAATATTTTTTTATTCCCATCATAGCTTGAAATGTCAGATAATATTGGAAAATTAGAGGATGATATAAAAGGATTGGATTACTGTACTGTTGTAACTGACAGTGCCTCTGACATTCCAATAGAATACTCCCGGTCAAATGGTATAAATGTAGTACCCCTTTATATAATTTATAATGGCCGGGAATTTAGAGACGGGATAGATATCCGGTCTGAAAAAATATACACTCTCCAAAAAGAAAAAAGAGCTATATTCACGTCATCCACACCTTCTCCAAAAGATTTTACGGATTTATATAAGAACTGCTTGATAAATATCAAAATATTATCTCGATCCATATAAGTTCGAGATTATCAGCAGTTATAAAGTCTGCAAGAATCGCAGCGGACCTGCTAAAAGCTGAAAAACAAATAACAGTCTATGACTCGTTATCAGGGACGATGGGAACAGGGTTTATGGCCATAGCTGCATCTAAAGCCATCAAAAAGGGACTTTCTATCGATGAAGTGTTGGATATCCTGGGTTTTTTAAAAGACAACATCATGCTTTATGGCACAATAGATACACTGAAATATTTAAGGCTGAGCGGAAGGGTACCGGCAGCAGCTCGACTCGCAACCGCTGTTTTCAGGATAAAGCCATTGCTTGGAATAAAAAATGGTGTTGTAGAGATGATCGGGCTTACTGTTACAAGATGGGGCTCAATAAATGAGATCACCAGAAGGGCCATTAAAAGATTCAAGAAGGAAAAGTGGGTAGTTGTGTCTGTCATACATTCTCTTTCAAAAATCGAGGCAGAAAAGGTTATGGGAAGGCTAAAGGAATCGCTTAACTGTGTAGAAGCTTTGATAGTCGACTGCACACCGGTAGTAGGTGCACATACCGGTCCCGGGCTTATAGGTATTATAATAAGCAGGCTTGATAAAAGGACTGCAGAGGTCTTTATTTAAGGATTTTTAACTGATACCGATGTCTTTCTCACTGAACACGATCGCAGTAAAAACGAATATCTCACATTTTTTATCCCTGTAACAATTTCTGCCGAGTCCGGCTTTCATGCAGGTATGTTCGATAAATTCTTGCCTGCTCCATCCGTACTCAGTTGCGACCTGAGGAAGAAGGAGCCCCTGGTAATACCCGGATCTCAAGAAAAGTCCATGCCTGCCTGGCTCAATATTATTTATATCAGTTATCTTCTGAAATGGTGATAGAACAGATATCTCGATATCCATATCAGGAAGTTCCAGAGGCGATACTGGAGAGAATCTCGGGTCATGCGAAGATGCTTCTTCCGCCATTCTCATCACAGTCTGCCAGAGTGGTAATGTACCTATAATATGACCAATACAACCCCTCAGGTTGCCATTTTTGTGTATGGTCACAAATGCACCGCACTCCGTATTAAGAACAGGATCAGAAATATTAAAATGTGGCGGTCCCTTTTTATTGACCGTATTTTCTATTGATTTTTTTGCTACCTCAAGGAGGGTCTTTTTTTGAGAATCTGAAAGTTCCATAGATCTTACCTTTAACTTTTATAAAAAGCAGCAGAAAGATAACCCACGACTGCACTCTTATCTCCGGTGACGTCACCTGAATTTTTACGACACAGTATCATGGATGAATCAGCACCCAGTGCAGACGAGGCGATCATGGTTGCAGCGACAGGGCCACCTCCACACATCTCAAGCTCCTCATTTACTATGGCTTCTGTAAATCTCTGAGGATTAAAACCTTTTATTAGATCTTCTGCCTTTTTATCAAGTTCCCCGGCTATACTATAGGGATGATAATGAGAAAGGTCAGTGCTGGCAATGATCAGTATATTATCACCTGAGAAGACCTCGCCTATAGCATTACCAAGACTTTCTACATTGGCCCTATTCTGGCTTCCCATTACAACAGGAATGATCTTGGTATCTTTTAATACTGTCTGTAAAAAAGGCAGCTGGACCTCAAGGCTGTGCTCACTTCTATGTCCATAGTTTGAAGTTTTTATATAATCAGAATAATTTGGTGTATTAGCAAGCTTGAGGCATCCTACAGTATCGACTTCAACAATTCCAAGCGGAGTCTGATATGCCTTTCCATTAAAAACAGAATTAAATTCAAAATATTCTGAATGCGAGGGTGCAATAATAACGGCACTCTCAAATTTTTTCCCGAGGACCTGTTTATATGCGCATGCTGCGATCTGGCCTGAATAGAGATAACCAGCATGGGGGCACACAAGGCCGATTATGTTTTCGATATTTTCTGTTTTAGCTGCATTTAGATATTCGTTGATCTGTGCTTTAAGATCGTATGAATTTCCAGGATAAAAACTGCCAGCGACAACGCTTTCTCTTATATCCCTGTTAAACATATAACATCACCAATTTTCGTATCAAAGGCTATGTCTCTATTGTTTAATTATTGCATATTATGGTGCAATTTTAAAAAGTATTTTATTTTTTTAGAAATAAAACCACCGATAGGAAGCACCATATATGAGATAAATTAATTTAATCAATCGACCTTGACATTATTATGATAGATTAGGATAATATTTGCGCTAATCAAAGCGCCGGCGTAGCTCAATTGGTAGAGCAGCTGATTTGTAATCAGCAGGTTGTCCGTTCAAGTCGGTCCGCCGGCTCCAGGAATGGAAAAAGTGAGTCCTGTTTTAACAGGAAATAAAAACATAACTGAAATAAGTTATAGATATATTATTTTAAGCCGATATAATAAATAAGCCGATATAACATAAGAGCTTTAGTATAGATTACTGTGGAGGAGTGCCCGAGTGGTCAAAGGGAGCAGACTGTAAATCTGCCGGCGTACGTCTACAGAGGTTCAAATCCTCTCTCCTCCACCATTTTTACCCTCTTCTAAGCCCGTATAGCTCAGTTGGAAGAGCGTTTCCTTGGTAAGGAAAAGGTCACCAGTTCAATTCTGGTTGCGGGCTCCAGTATAAATGGTAGAACTGGTCAGTTAAAGCTCTCTCCATTTATGATCCTTAATTCATCATACATTGCCAGGATATTTTCAAGAGGTACGTCAGGTTGTATATTATGAACCTGACAGAAAACAAAACCTCCGCCTACCCTGAGGTCATCTACCCTTTTTTTGACTTCATGCCTTACATCTTCCGACGACCCAAAAGGAAGGATCTTTTGTGAATCGCAACCCCCACCCCAGAAAGTCAGGTGTTTTCCAAATTCTCTTTTCAATCTATGAGTGTCCATGTCCCTCGCAGTAACCTGGACAGGGTTTATGGCATCTATCCCGCAGTCGATAATATCTGGTAAGAGTTTATATATAGAACCACAGGAGTGCAAAAGAAGCGGTTTATTGCTTTTTTGCTTGATATATCCCCAGAGTTTTTTATGGAATGGTTTTATCATCTCCCTGTAAAGGTCAGGTGCAAGCTGCGGACCGTTTTGGGTGCCTAAGTCATCGTTTACCTGGATAACATCAAGGTATTTGCCCACGGAATCGATGTATTTTTCCACTCTTGGGAAGTATGATTCCATCTGTTCAGTAAGTATCCCTTTAGCCAGAGGCTTATTGCTAATAAGATCACACATAAACTGTTCAAAACCTCTAAGTTGTTGCCCGGCAGCAAGCACATGCACCCAGAGATTTCCGACAACAGCATATCCTGTCTCGTCATGAAGTTTTTGTGCCCTTGTCTTTAGCTCATCCAGGCTCTCATCACAATAATAAGGCAGGTCAAAAGACTCAAACCACTTTCTTGCAGAAATTAAATCTGAAATATTTTTTAAATCTGCTAGTGGATGATAAATTGTATCGAAGTAATTGCCTTTCGAAGCAAGTCTTGCAATGGCGATCCTGCCTCCGCTGTCCATCTGGATGATGTCCCCGTTATCAAGTTTCTTTAATACAACTTTATCAGGGATCTTTACATCTATATCTTTTTCGAATTGCCAGGTTTTCCAGTTCCTCGGTTCAATTATAAGAGGTATCGCGTCCGCACCTATATATTCAAGTATTTTAAGATCTACTTTGCAGATCAATTGTGACATATCGAAGATATCAATATCACTTATAACCCCGTAGTGTTTTTTAAACTGATAATAAGGTTTCCATGTTATGCCGCTTGATTCTGTTGAACCAAGGTCCAGAGGTATTTTATCAGTTTCTTTATGATCAAGAGCTTTTAAAACTCTTTCCCGGGATATCATTTACATTTTTCTTTCTATTATTATAGGTTCTTTATTCAAGAGGATATCAATATATTGATTTCTACCAAACATGAAAGGGTCTCTGATATTCTGCTTTGAAAGTTTTCCTTTAAAATCATTTAGAGACTTATAATTTTTTTTATTAGTCCATTCCGTTATTTCTGACAGCATCTTACTGATCTGTGAGATACCATTTTTATAAAGTGTGCTGACACATTGAATACAGGAGGCACCTGCAAGAATCATCTTGATTACATCATATCCATCAAATATCCCGGTGCTTGTACATATGTCTGCCTCTATATTTCCTGACAGGAGAGCAGTAAATCTTAAGGGAAGCCTGCTGTCATTATTATTACTCAAATTGAAAGGATTGGAATACTGGATCTTTTCAGGGTCTATCTCCGGTTCAAAAAGCCTGTTGAAAAGCACGAATCCGTTGATACCGATGTCGTCCATTTTTTTTATGACTTCAAAAGGATTGGAATAAAAATAACTAAGTTTTACGCTGACCGGTATGGAAACTGCCTTTTTGATCTCTGTTAATATTTGATATTGTGAATTTTGTATAGAAGAGCAATCCTTGCTATCCTGGGTGGGGGAGAAGTAGAGGTTCAACTCAATAGCATCAACACCGGTATTTTCTATTTTTCTTGCATATTCTATCCATGTCCCTTCTGCCCGGGCATTGATGCTGGCAATAAGTGGTATCGATATGGCTTCTCTGGTCTTTTCAAGCAGGTGAAGGTGTGCCCCCGGGCCGGAATGCTCCACATTCGGAAAAACATCGGTCATCTCTGCATTGATATCATCATATTCCTCTGTTTTTTCTTTTAGCTGGAGCCTTTCAAGCTGGATCTGCTCTTCAAAAAGCGACTTGAAGACCACTGCTGCTGCTCCGGCCTGCTGGATTTTTTTTATGCTGTCGATGCCTCTTGTCAAATTAGAAGCTCCTGCTATGATAGGGTTTTTTAATTGTATCCCTGAATAAGTTGTGCTCAAGTCTGCCATTTTTTCCTCTCTTTTATATAATAAAACCAGAAATTGATCAGTAACCTGATTTAATTATAATTAAAAAGCCTGATTTTGCTATATTGACATGGTATATTGTCTTTTATAGAATGCAAATTTATTGTAAAATATATGTTTGCACTGGCGGTGTAGCTCAGATGGTCAGAGCACACGGTTCATACCCGTGCGGTCATTGGTTCGAATCCAATCACCGCTACCAGTTCAGACAATTGAAATAGTTTAAAATACACAATCATTTTAAGAAAGGATAAAAAATATGGCTAAGGAAAAATTTGAAAGAACCAAGCCGCATATAAACATTGGTACCATAGGTCATGTTGACCATGGAAAGACAACCCTTACCTCAGCTATAACATGTGCTTGAAAGTCATATGGGCCACAACGTGGAAGACACGAAGCTTTGATTCCATAGACAATGCCCCGGAAGAAAGGGAAAGAGGCATAACAATAGCCATCGCCCACGTAGAGTATGAGACAGACAACCGTCACTATGCACACGTAGACTGCCCCGGCCATGCAGACTATGTAAAGAACATGATAACAGGTGCAGCACAGATGGACGGAGCAATACTTGTAGTAATCGCAGCAGACGGCCCCATGCCCCAGACAAGAGAGCACATACTTCTTGCACGTCAGGTAGGAGTGCCCTATATAGTAGTATTCCTAAACAAGGTAGACATGGTAGACGATCCTGAGCTAATAGAGCTTGTAGAGATGGAAGTAAGGGACCTTTTAACTGAATATGAATTCCCCGGAGACGATATACCGATAGTAAAGGGCTCAGCACTAAAAGCGATGGAATGCGGCTGCACGCAAGACAGAATGCGCGATCATGCAAGCCCTATCCTTGAGCTCATGGAAGCAGTAGACTCATACATACCTACACCGAAAGCGTGACGTAGACAAACCATTCCTTATGCCTATAGAAGACATCTTCTCAATAACCGGAAGAGGCACAGTTGTAACAGGAAGGATAGAAAGAGGCAATGGTAAAGGTACGGGAGACAGTAGAGATAGTGGGAATACACCCCAAAGGACAAAGACAGTAGTAACAGGTGTTGAGATGTTCAGAAAACTTCTTGACGAAGGTGTGCAGGAGACAACGTAGGGCTGCTCCTAAGAGGGTACCACAAGGACGAGGTAGAGAGAGGACAGGTAATAGCAAAACCAGGTTCAATAACCCCCCACTCACACTTTAAGGCAAGAGTATACGTACTCTCCAAAGAAGAAGGCGGAAGGCATACGCCTTTCTTTAACGGATACAGTCCACAGTTTTACTTCAGGACAACAGATGTGACAGGAGACATGGCACTTCCTGAAGGCGTAGAGATGGTAATGCCTGGTGACAATACAGATATAGAAGATAAAGCTTATAGCCCCGATAGCCATGGAAGAAGGACTGAGGTTTGCTATACGTGAAGGCGGAAGGACAATAGGTGCAGGAAGTGTCAATAGCTAATTATTGAGTATATAGGGTAAATAAATATTGACAACTATTGAATATAGATGATAGCTTATCTGATATTGCACTTTCATATAGTGCTAACAATTAGCTTGCCTTTAAATAGTAAACGATAACGGAGTATTCATTTTGAGACAGACAATTACTTTAGCTTGTGAAGAGTGCAAAAGAAGAAATTATACAAGTGTAAAAAATAAAAAGAACGATCCTGAAAAAGTTGAGATAAAGAAATATTGTAAATGGTGCAAAAAGCATACAGGCCACAAGGAGACCAATAAGCGCCGAAAGGCTTGTAGGGCTGTAGCTCCAACGGTAGAGCACCGGTCTCCAAAACCGGGTGTTGGGGGTTCGAATCCCTCCAGCCCTGCCAGTTCTTTGGTTATTTCAATTATTTCATATAAAAATATAAAAAAATGATCTGTTAGAAATAAACTTTATTAAAGAGAAAATATAATGGCAAAAAAGAAAGTTCCAATTAAATACAGGCAAAAAGCGATAATGGAAAGAGCAATGAAGGACAGAAAAGCACCCGTTGCTCCTCCAAAAAAGAAGATCAACTGGAAACAATTCTTTAAAGCTCTTCCGGGAAAGATAGTCAAATTTTTCAGGGATGTTGTCCATGAGTTAAAAAGAGTCACCTGGCCGACAAGAAAAGCACTTCTTACTTATACTGTTGTCGTCTTAGTTACCCTGATATTCTTTGCATTGATCCTTGGGCTTTTTGACTTCCTGTTCATTCAATTGATAGATTTTCTTGCAAGTATCTAGTACACGGTGGTTATTGATGAGACCAAGGTGGTATGTCATTCATTCCTACGCAGGGTATGAAAACAAAGTAAAAACAAATCTGGAGCACAGGATAGAATCCATGAATATGGAGGATAAGATATTTGATATCTATATCCCGACAGAAGATATCATGGAAATAACTGGGGGTAAAAAACAGATATCCTCTAAAAAGGTGTTCCCGGGTTATTTGATAGTCAAGATGTTTCTTGATGATGATTCATGGTATGTGGTCAGAAACACACCCGGTGTTACAGGATTTGTCGGAAGTGGAGATAAACCGACTCCACTGGGTGACAAAGAGGTCTCAAGGATAATGAAGAGGGAAGATCTCGGAGAAACCCAAACCAAAAACTGATTTTGAGATCGGCATGCCTATAAAGGTCACAACGGGCCCCTTCAGTAATTTTGATGGTACAATCAGCGAGATAAACATCGATCAGGGGAAATTAAAAGTCTTTGTAAACATATTTGGCCGCCAGACTCCTGTAGAACTTAATTTTGACCAGGTTGCAAAAATTTAATGTTGAAAAAAATTCTTTTAAATGTATAATTATCCAGTCACGTTAGCGGTTGACCTTAAAATAAAGAAGATAGTTAATTAAAAAATAATATAATAACCGTAGAGAATATTTAAATAGATAGATCTAAAAAAACAGATCTCTATAATCGAGGTAAAGAATGGCAAAAAAAATATTATCACAGATAAAATTACAGATACCTGCAGGACAGGCAAATCCTGCCCCTCCTGTAGGACCGGCTCTTGGCCAGCACGGGGTCAATATAATGGAGTTCTGCAAAGCATTTAATGAAAAGACAGCAAAAGATACAGGTACGATAATACCTGTTATTATCACTGTATATCAGGATAGATCATTTACTTTTATTACCAAGACGCCTCCTGCTGCAGTTCTTATAAAAAGCGAGATAAAACTTGAGAAGGGTTCAAAAGAGCCTAACCGTGAAAAAGTCGGAGAGATAAAAAAAGAACAACTTGAAAAAATTGCAAAAATAAAGATGGAGGACCTTAACGCCAGGACACTGGAAAATGCTGTTAAGATAATCGAAGGCACAGCAAAAAGCATGGGTGTCAAAATCGTAAAATAACTGGCGGTACATTAAGTCATATCTGAGGAATCGAAAGGGTTTTACTTTGAGCAGGGGAAAAAATTATATAAATATAAGTAAAGATATAAGCAGAGAAGGAATGTTTTCACCTTATCAAGCTTTAAAATGGATCAAGGATAATCATTATGCTAAGTTTGACGAGTCAATTGACATAAGCATAAATCTTGGTGTTGATCCAAGAAAAGCCGACCAGATAGTTAGGGGTACAATTGTACTTCCACACGGAACGGGAAAAGTACCTGTAGTTTTAGTGTTTGCTACTGGCGATAAAGTTACGGAAGCACAGAATGCAGGCGCGGACTTTGTAGGTGGAGAGGAACTTGTTGAAAAAGTCAGCGGGGGCTGGCTGGAATTTGATGTCTGTATAACGACTCCCGATATGATGAAACATGTCGGTAAGCTGGGTAAGATACTTGGACCCAGGAAGTTGATGCCTAATCCAAAATCCGGTACTGTAACCATGGAGATCGAAAAAGCTGTCTCAGATTCAAAAAAAGGCAGGCTTGAATACAGGACGGATAAAAATGGCGTTGTACACTCATCTATAGGAAGAATATCGTTTGAAATAGAAAAGCTTCTTGAGAACTATTCAGCATTTACTGAAGCTATAACTAAAGCGAAACCTTCTGCAGCAAAGGGCAGGTATATCAAGGGAATCTATTTAGCATCGACAATGGGTCCTGGTTTAAAAATAGATCCAGGAAAGCCTGCTGAAATAGAGGCTGTTGCATAAATTAAAATGCAATATATAAATATATATGATAATATCTTGGAGAAGCTTATAATTATTATAGATAATAAATATAAATAAGAGACCAGAGAAAACAGGTGTTACGGGAATCCGTAGACTAACTAAATCGTAACTTAATTACCTGTCCAGGTTTATAAAGAATCAGATTTATTTTAAATCGGCCCAATAAAATTTCTTTATATCCTGGGGCCGGTTTTTTTTTAAAGATTTTAAATATTGTTTAAGGGGGAGAAATTGGTAAGAGAAGATAAAAAAATAAAAGTCGAGGACATTAAAAGCATCTTTTCTGAAGAGACTGATATCATTTTTACAGACCATAGTGGATTGAATTCAGAAAATACATATGATATGAGGAATAAACTTACAGATATTGAAGCAAAAATAAAGATAATTAAAAATACCCTTGCACTTATTGCTGCAAGACAGGTATACAGTGATCTGGACCTGTCTGAGATCCTTACCGGGCCCACAAGTATAATCAGCGCAAGAGATATCGCGGCAGCAGCCAAGCTTGCAAAAAGTTTTGCCCGGAATTTCGAGACATTCAAAATAAAAGCGGGGATCATAGATGGAAAACTATATGATTCCGAAAGCATCAACAGGCTTGCTTCATTACCTTCAAAAGAAGTACTTATTGCACAGCTTCTTGGTTTACTCTTAAATCCCCTGGCAGGACTTGTGACAGTATTGTCCGGGGTTCCGAGAAATCTTGTGGTAGTACTTGACGCAATTAAAAAACAGAAAGAGCAGACCGGAGTCCAGGCTTAAATCAGGAAAAGCTCGATGATCATAGAAAGATTATTATTATCAATATTATAAATAAAAAAACAGGTTTTAAATTTTAAGGAGGAAAAAAATGGCAGAAGAAAAAGCAAAAAAAGAAGAGGCTAAAGAAGAAGTAAAAGTGGCAAAACCATCAAAAGAAAAAGCAGCTAATAAGTCAATATCCCAGGAAGATATCATCGCTGCTATTGGAAATATGAGTGTGGTCGAAGTTGCTGATCTGGTAAAAGCACTTGAAGAAAAATTCGGTGTAAGTGCAGCCGCTATGGTCGCTGCCCCTTCGGCAGCCGCATCAGCAGGTGGAGGCGCCGGTGAGGGGCAGCCAGAAGAAGAAGAACAGACCGAATTTACCGTTAACCTGAAAGCTGTCGGTGCCCAGAAGATACAGGTCATAAGGGTGGTAAGGACCATCACCGGGCTTGGATTAAAAGAAGCAAAGGACCTTGTTGACGGGGCTCCACAGGCAGTCAAAGAAAAGATCTCCAAGGAAGAATCAGAGACCATAAAGAAACAGCTTGAAGAAGTCGGTGCAGAAGTAGAGATAAAATAATCATATTTTTTACTTTAAATAAATCTGATGCTGCAGCCTGTATTACCGGTATTTAAATCTTGGCACAAATACCTTCTATACTTTTGCTGCAGCTCTGATTTTTATTTGAAAATCCAAAAAAAATAAGAAAAATTTTCAAGAAAAAATATTCAAAAAAACTTGACATATTTTTTTTTCTCTGTATCATATTTTGAGTCAGTTTTTCCTTTTCACAAATTTTCTACGCTTAAGAGCAGTTAAAACTGTGCTTTCTTTTTTTATACTATTCTTCTGTGCTGCAATCAGGACGATAGTTTTGGCTAAATATTAGTATTTCTGTAAGGGAGTAAAAGTTAATGCAAAGACTTAGAACAATCCAAAGGTATAGTTTCGGAAAAATACCAAAGATAATGGAAATACCTAACCTTCTTGATCTTCAAACGAAGTCTTTTGAATGGTTCTTAAAAGAAGGTATCAGGGAAGCGCTATATGATATTTCCCCGATAGAGGATTTTACAGGCACAATGGCTGTCATCTTCGAGGATTATAAATTTGATGATATTATTGCGAGTGCCGATGAATGCAAAATGCAGGATATGACTTATTCTGCACCATTAAAAGTGAAAGTAGTCTTTATAAATAAGGAGACTGGAGAAAAAAAAGAGCAGGAAGTCTTCATGGGTGATTTTCCGATGATGACTGATAAGGGAACATTTATTATAAATGGGACCGAAAGGATAGTGGTATCACAGCTTGTACGGTCTCCAGGTGTCTATTACGATTCAGATATTGATAAAAAAACAGAAAAAGAACTCTTTTTGTGCAAGGTAATACCTACCAGGGGTTCATGGATCGAGCTTGAAACAGACAAAAAAAATATAGCATATGTGAGAATAGACAGGCGAAGGAAATTCCTGCTTACCATTTTCTTAAAGTCTATAGGTTTTGGTGATAGTGAAAACCTTATGTCCATCTTCAGCCCATATGATAAATCAGGCTGTATAAAAAATACTATTGAAAAAGATATTACGGAGACTGAGTCAGAGGCACTTATAGAAATATATAAGAAACTTAGACCTGGTGAGCCGCCGACCCTTGACAGTGCAAGGAGCCTTATCCACTCGCTGTTTTTTGACCCTAAAAGATATGATATGGGTAAAGTCGGCAGGTATAAGACAAACCAGAAATTTTCAGAAGATATCGAGGAAGAGAAAAAATTTCTTGAAAGTATTGAAAACCTTAAAGTCTTAATAACGGAAAAAACTGCTGATGATAAGCAATATGATAAAAACGGGAACGCTTTTAAAGATGCTGTTGCAAAGATCAAAAAACAGAAAGAAGAACTGCTACAACCTGAGATGATCACAGAGATCGAGGAAATCGATAAAGCTTACGGATCATTCAGGGATTGCCTGGAAGTTTTAAAAAAACTGGATGAAGAACTTTCTGCTGCAAATGATGAAGACAGCAAGATCATATCATTGAGAAGATTTGAGTCAGACAAAGGTTCTTTCCAAATTTTCTACCTTTCCGGTGAGCTTCAGAAAAGGGTAGAGGATAGCATAAATACGATGAATGGTTCAGTCAGTAAAGCAGGTAAAGGTAAAATCGATGAACTTTTAAAAGCGCTGGGATCTGTAAAAGAAGATATCGCAGGCATATTAAAGATATGGGAAATGATAGTAAAGGCTAATAAGAATGTCTATTCTTCTATCGCAGAGATAAATTTAAAGATGGGCATCAATTCTTCAGAGACGATGATAGTGAATGCAAAAGATATTTTCCGGATAGTAAAATACCTCATACAGCTTATGGTCGATGTCGGAGAAATAGATGATATAGACCATTTTGGAAACAGGAGAATAAGGAATATCGGTGAACTTGTACAGAACCAGGTCAGGATAGGCCTTTCCAGGATGGAAAGAGTAGTAAAGGAAAGGATGACCACCCAGGACCTTGATATGATAACCCCGAAATCACTTATCAATATAAGGCCGCTGGTCGCCAGCCTTAAGGAATTCTTTGGGAGCGGTCAGCTTTCACAATTTCTTGACCAGACAAATCCGCTTGCTGAGATAACACATAAAAGAAGACTTTCTGCCCTTGGTCCGGGAGGTCTTTCAAGGGAAAGGGCAGGATTTGAAGTAAGGGATGTGCACTCATCCCATTACGGCAGGATGTGCCCGATAGAGACTCCCGGAAGGTCCCAATATCGGACTTATCGGTTCTCTTGCCACTTTTGCCACCTTAAATGAATACGGTTTTATAGAGACACCCTACAGAAAGGTGAATAAAGGGCAGTAGTTACAGACCAGGTAGAGTATCTCTCAGCAGACCAGGAAGAAGACTTTATAATAGCACAGGCTACCCAGGAACTTGACCAGAGATGGAAAATTCAAGGGATAAGAAAGTAATGGCAAGCCATGGTGACGATCATAATATCTGTAGAACCCAAGATGATAGATTATATGGATGTCTCACCCAAGCAGATATTCAGTGCTGCAGCATCCCTGATACCATTCCTGGAACATGACGATGCAAACAGGGCTCTTATGGGTTCAAACATGCAGAGGCAGGCAGTTCCCCTTATAGATCCCGAACCACCTCTTGTCGGTACGGGAATGGAAAGAGAGCTGGCCCGGGACAGCGGCACCCTTATCCTGGCAATGGGCGACGGGACGATTGTAAAAGAAGTCCATGCAGACCATATAATAATAGACTATACACGTAAAAAAGGTGTTATACACAATCTATATAAATTCAAGAGGTCAAACCAGGGTACATGTATAAACCAGAGACCTCTTGTAAATGAAGGGGACAAGGTCGAAAGAGGGCAGGTAATAGCAGACGGACCTTCTACCGATTCCGGCGAACTGGCATTGGGGAAAAACCTCAGGCTGGCTTTTATGTCCTGGGAGGGCTATAACTATGAAGATGCCATAATAATCTCTGAAAGGCTTGTCAAGGAAGACGTCACTTTCCTCGATCCATATCTCAAAGCAGGAAGATCGAAGCAAGGACCACCAAGCTTGGAAATGAGGAGATAACAAGGGATATGCCCAGTGTCAGCGAAGAAGTGCTTAAAGAACCTGGATGACCGGGGAATAATAAGGATAGGTGCTGAGGTAAAGCCGGGAGATGTCCTGGTCGGAAAAATAACCCCAAAAGGGGAGACAGAGCTTACTGCTGAAGAAAAACTGTCTAAGAGCTATTTTTGGAGAAAAAGCCAGGGAAGTAAGGGACAGCTCACTTAAGGTACCTCACGGAGAAAGCGGAAAAGTTAGTCGATGTGCAGGTATTTTCCAGAAAAGACGGACATGACCTGCCGCCGGGAGTAAATGAACTTGTAAGAGTATTTATTGCGAAGAAGAGAAAGATATCCATTGGTGACAAACTGGCTGGAAGGCACGGAAATAAGGGTAGTCATCTCTGTAATACTTCCCGAAGAAGATATGCCGTACACTGAAGACGGAGAACCTATTGACATAATATTCAATCCTCTGGGAGTACCTTCCAGGATGAATGTAGGACAGGTACTTGGAAACGCATCTTGGTCTGGCTGCCAAAAAAGGATGGGATGACAGGATGAACATAGGAACCGACGATGGCTCAGTATATATGTCGACTGCCCGATCTTTGAGGGTGCCTGCGAAGACAATATCAAGAAACTCCTTAAAAAAGTGGGAATACATGAAAGCGGAAAGACTGCATTATATGACGGGAGGAGCGGTAAAAGCTTGCCGATGAGATAACTGTCGGCTATGAATATGTACTGAAACTACTGCATCTTGTAGACGACAAGATACATGCACGATCTACAGGACCATATTCATTAGTGACCCAGCAGCCTCTGGGAGGAAAGGCACAATTTGGAGGACAGAGATTCGGAGAAATGGAAGTATGGGCCCTTGAAGCTTATGGCGCAGCATATGCACTCCAGGAGATGCTTACCATAAAATCCGATGATGTCACCGGAAGGGTCAAGACCTATGAAGCAATAGTAAAGGGTGAAAATATAGAAAAACCCGGAATACCGGAGTCATTTAAAGTACTTATAAAGGAGATGCAGAGTCTGGGACTGGATGTAGAAGTGCTTTCTGAAGAAGGCAGCCAGATAAAAGTCTTAAGACCTGAAGACGAGATAATGAAGACAGTCGAAGAGCTTGGTATCAATCTTGATGGACCGGATTATATCAGCCAGACCGATGAGGGAGAATCGGAAGACTATGAGTCTTATAGTGATGATGAAGAGCCAGATTTAAATGACGAGGACGACTTTGCGGATGATGATTTTTTAGGGACTAAAGTCGACACCAAGAAGAAGGGCAAACTCAAAATCGATAAAGAAGAAGAGCCGGAACTTACCGATGAATCGGATTTAAATGAGATTGTGGAAGCTGCAGATACTGTTAAGAAGAAGGGAAAAAGTAAAGCTTCTAAGAAAGAAAGCCCTGAATCAGTGGAAGAAACCTAATTATTTTTAAAATAAGTTTGAAGGATTTTTTAAATGGTCATAAATTTAGATGTTAATAATTTTGATGCAATAAAAATCGGTCTTGCATCTCCGGAAAAAATCAAGTCCTGGTCAAACGGTGAAGTCAAAAAACCGGAGACCATAAATTACAGGACTTTAAAACCGGAAAAGGACGGACTTGTTCTGTGAGAGGATCTTTGGTCCGACCAAGGACTGGGAGTGCTATTGCGGAAAATATAAAAGAGTAAGGTTTAAAGGGATCATCTGTGAAAGATGCGGTGTCGAAGTCACCCGCTCAAATGTAAGAAGAGAAAGAATGGGGCATATACAGCTTGCCTGCTCCAGTCTCACATATATGGTTTTTCAAGGGAGTCCCATGCAGGATGGGTTATATACTTGATATAAGTCCCAGAGACCTTGAAAAAGTACTATATTTTGATTCATATATAATCACTTCTGTAGACAAGGAATTGAGAAAAGAAAATAAAGACTGAGCTAAAAGATATATAGAGAAGCGTCTGGAAAAGTCAAAGGAACTCCATGAACTCAGGTTAAAAGATATTAAGGAAAACAAGGAAGAACTTCTAAAAAGGTATAAAGACGGAGACGAAGCTTAAAGAAATCGAGGCATTTGAGGACGAGGAGATAAATTCTGAAAAAGATATTGAAGCCAAAATAGCAAAGATCGTAAAAGAGACTGAAAAACTTCTGGAAGAAGAAAAAGAGATATACCAGGAGGAGCTTGACCTGGTAAAAAGGGCCAGTACATTCTTTGAAAATATAGAAGAAAAGATGCTGGTATCAGATGAGGCACTCTTTAAAAAGATGAAGGAAATCTATGACGACTATTTCAATGGAGGAATGGGTGCAGAAGCAGTAAAGGAACTACTAAGAAATATTGAATGTGAAAAGGAAGTCCTTGAAGAGCTAAAGGAAATCATAAAAGATTCAAAGGGTCAGAAAAGGAGCAGGAGCATAAAAGGCTTAAGATACTTTCCGTCTTTTATCGATTCTGAAAACAAACCTGAATATATGGTACTTGAGATACTTCCAGTCATACCGCCTGACCTGCAGGCCAATGGTACAGCTTGACGGCGGCAGGTTTGCCACATCTGACCTAAATGACCTTTACAGAAGAGTCATCAACAGGAACAACCGGCTGAAAAAATTGCTTGAACTGAATGCTCCTGAGATAATAATAAACAATGAAAAAAGGATGCTTCAGGAAGCAGTAGATGCACTTTTTGATAATGGAAGAAGAGGAAGAGCGGTAGTCGGTGCAGGAAACAGGCCGTTGAAATCCCTATCTGATATGCTCAAGGGTAAACAGGGACGATTCAGGCAGAATCTTCTTGGTAAAAGAGTTGACTATTCCGGAAGGTCTGTAATTGTAGTAAATCCGAGATTAAAATTGTATCAGTGTGGTCTGCCCAAAACGATAGCTCTTGAACTGTTTAAACCATTTGTCATGAAAGAGACTTGTGGATCAGGGATTTGCACAGAATATAAAGAGTGCAAAGACACTGGTTGAAAGAGACAGTGATGAGATATGGGATGTCCTTGAAGAAGTAATAAAAAACCATCCGGTACTTCTAAACAGGGCTCCTACACTTCACAGGCTTGGGATACAGGCTTTTATTCCAATACTGGTAGAAGGTAAAGCTATCCAGATACATCCGCTTGTCTGTCCTCCTTTTAATGCAGACTTTGACGGAGACCAGATGGCGGTCCATGTACCACTTTCAAATGAGGCTAAAGCTGAGGCCTTGTACTGATGCTTTCATCAAATAATATACTTTCTCCTGCAAGCGGAGTGCCAGTCACTATTCCGTCACAGGATATGGTGCTCGGCCTATATTACCTGACTTCTGAAAGGGAAGTGAAAGATAAAAAGGTAAGGTATTATAATTCTATAAATGAAGCTCTTCTGGATCAGGATTTTGGACATAATAACGCTTCACAGCCCTATAAAGGTAAAAATCAATAAAAAGACATAACCACTACTATTGGAAGAATATTGTTCAATCATGACTCTTCCGGAAGATTATGGTTTTATGAATAAAGAGATAAATAAAAAAACACTGATATCCATAATCTCGGATTGTATAAATAAATATTCGCCATCAGTTGTGACGGAAATACTTGATAATATTAAAGAAACAGGTTTTAAATATTGCTACAAAGTCCGGACTGACTATTGGTATTGATGATATAGAGATACCGGAAGAAAAGTATAGTATTCTTGAAAATGTAGAAAAGAAGATAGAGAAGATAGAAGATTATTTCTAAGGAGGGTCTTATTACAGATGGAGAGAGACACCAGAGGGTAATACAGACATGGTCGCAGGCCAGTGAAGATGTGGCTGATGCCATGGAGAAGAATTTTGACAAGTTCAATCCTGTCTATATGATGGCAACATCCGGAGCCCGTGGTAATATCAAACAGCTTCGCCAGCTCGCAGGTATGAGGGGTCTTGTTGCAAATGCCCGTGGTGATATAATGGACAGGCCGATTAAATCAAATTTCAGGGAAGGTCTTACAGTCCTTGAATACTTCATCTCAACCCACGGAGCAAGACAGGGTCTTGCAGATACTGCACTGAGTACTGCAGATTCCGGATATCTGACCAGGAGGCTTGTAGATGTCGCACAGGATACAATAGTAAGGATACCTGACTGCGGCACAGAAGAAGGTGTATACCTATATGTCCTGACTCTTGAAGGAGAACCGAATTCCAACCTTATTGGCAGGACATGTGCTGAAGATGTCATAGATCCATAAAGATAAAAAAGTATTGATAAAAGCCGGAGAAGAGATAAACGAAAAGGACCTGCAAAAACTTATACATGCAAATATAGAGAGTATAAAGGTGCGTTCACCTCTTACCTGTGAAGCTGACTTTGGATTATGCCAGCAATGTTATGGAAGGGATCTTGCTTCTGGCAAGCTGGTAGAGATCGGAGAAGCTATAGGTATAATAGCGGCGCAGTCCATCGGAGAACCCGGTACCCAGCTTACAATGCGTACTTTCCATACTGGAGGTATAGCAAGCACAGTCATCCAGAGATCAATAAAATCACCCGTAAAAGGAAAAATAGTCCTGAAAAAAGAACTGCTTGCACAGACTTGAATCTAAAAAAAGAGGATTTTTCCGAGAAAAACTCAGATGAGTTTATTGAAGTCAATATAGAACATATAAATGGCCGTATGACATTCCAGGTCAAAATGGAAAACGGAAGCCTGGTAGATGTCATATTTCCTAAAGGTGAGATTCTTCAGGTCAGCAGGTCCTTAAACGTGGATGAGGGCCAGGTCTTTGCAAAGATTGTCTATAGTGCAAAAAGGAAACTCATGTACACAAGCATGAAAAGACCTTTGAAGGTATAGACATCACCAGTGGTCTTCCAAGAGTAGTAGAGCTCTTTGAAGCCAGAAGACCGAAGGAGCATGCTTTTATTGCTGAGATCAGCGGTAAAGTATCGATTGAAGATGTAGACACAAAATTCAGGATGATAACTATAAAAAATGATGAGACTGGCCTGGAAAAAGCATACCAGGTCCCCACAAGGACAAAGATCAGGATAAGTGATGGAGCCAATATAAATACAGGAGAACAGCTGACAGAGGGGATAAGAAACCCTCACGATATCCTTAAAATAAACGGCATCAAAGCATGTGAACAGTATCTTGTAAAAGAGATCCAGGATGTATATAAGTCCCAGGGTGTCGATATAAATGATAAACATATAGAAGTCATCGTCAGGCAGATGTTAAAAAAAGTAACTATAATCGACTCTGGCGACAGCCTGTTTCTTCCGGGACAGGTAGTGGACAGACTGATATTTGATAAAGAAAACAAAAAACTTATTGCTAATGGAAAATCACCTGCAACTGCGAAACAGAACCTTATGGGTATTACTAAAGCTTCACTTGCGACAGACAGTTTGCTTTCAGCGGCTTCTTTCCAGGAGACGACAAAAGTGCTTGACAGATGCAGCACTTGAAAACAAGATCGATTACCTGATCGGACTGAAAGAAAATGTAATAATCGGTAAATCGATTCCTGCCGGTACCGGTATGAGAAGATACAGGGACATCGACCTTGTGTACCCCGGATATGAGGAAACTCAAGAGGAAGAGATCGAGATCTTTAATGAGACCCATGATGATGAGAAACAGGATCTGGAGATAAATATATGATATTTTCATGTTGACATTTTATTTTTATAATGATAACCTTTTTTTTCGTGTCTTTAAGAGAATGGTATGTTTTACCTGATTCGACAGACAAATCTCATTAAATTTTTTTATTTTTAACTATTGGAGAGGTAGTAATAATTATGCCGACGATAAACCAGTTGGTACGAAAAGGAAGACATAATATAACAAAGAAGAAAAAGACCCCTGCCCTGCAGGAAAATCCCCTAAAAAGAGGAGTGTGCGTGAGGGTGTATACGACTACACCAAAAAAACCTAACTCTGCATTACGTAAGGTAGCTCGAGTGAGGTTAAGCAATAATCTTGAAGTGACGGCTTATATTCCCGGAATCGGACACAATCTGCAGGAGCACTCTATAGTCCTTGTAAGAGGCGGCAGGGTAAAGGACCTTCCTGGTGTACGGTATAAGATTGTCAGAGGTACGCTCGATACTAGTGGAGTGGAAAGCAGGAGATCTGCAAGATCCAGATATGGTTCAAAGAAACCAAGTTAAAAAACATTTAGATAAGGAAACTGCAAAAAGGTTATAGGATTTTAAGGAGATATTGATGGCAAGAAGAAACAGGCCGGAAAAAAGAACGATAAAGCCAGATCCGGTTTATAAAAAAGAGATTATTACACAGTTGATAAATAAAATCCTTTGGAAAGGTAAAAAGAGTATATCCGAAAAGGTTGTTTACGACTGTATGGACATTTTAGGGGAAAAGACCAAAGAGAATCCCATCGATATACTGGATAAATGCCTGGATAACGTCCGTCCTGTCCTTGAAGTCAAATCAAGGAGGGTCGGCGGAGCGACCTATCAGGTTCCTATAGAAGTGACTCCTAAGAGAGCAGATACCCTGGCTTTAAGATGGATAATAAGTTATTCAAGAAATAGAAGAGAAAAAACCATGTCAGACAGGCTTGCTGCAGAGATACTGGATGGCGCAAGCAACACAGGGAGCAGTGTAAAGAAAAAAGAAGACTTACATAAAATGGCAGAGGCCAATAGAGCTTTTGCTCATTACAGATGGTAGAAGCTGCAGAAAAAAGCAATCAACATGCTATTTTAATTATTGTAGCTTGTAAAAAAATATTTAACGGTTTTAAAAAGTATTAATAAAATTACAGTCATCTCATGACGGGATACATGGCTGAAATTATCAGTCATGTAATTTATATCGTATGGGGTCCGGTACTAAAGAAAAATAAAAATGGCAAGAAAAATAGGATTAAAAAATACAAGAAATATTGGTATAGCGGCTCATATAGACGCGGGAAAGACCACGACTACCGAGCGCATACTCTATTATACAGGAAAGACCTATAAGATCGGTGAAGTCGATGACGGTGCGGCTGTCATGGACTGGATGATACAGGAGCAGGAAAGAGGCATCACCATAACTTCTGCTGCGACTTCCTGCTACTGGAAAGATTACAGAATAAATATAATAGATACTCCCGGACATGTAGATTTTACTGTCGAAGTAGAGAGGTCCCTAAGGGTGCTTGACGGCCTGATCGCTATATTTTGTGCCGTTGGCGGAGTCGAACCTCAATCCGAGACAGTCTGGAGACAGGCAACAAAATATAATATTCCCCGAATAGCTTTTATAAATAAGATGGACAGGACTGGAGCGGACTTCTTTTACGTAGTAGACATGATGAAAAACAGGTTTATGACGAATCCTATTCCGATCCAGATACCGATAGGCAAGGAAGATAAATTTGACGGGATCATAGACCTTGTTTCCATGAAAGCTATTATTTATGAAGACGTGATGGGTCTAAAATTCAGGATCGAGGAAATACCGCAGAACATGAGATCGCTTGCCGGGAAATACAGGCAGGAAATGATCGAAAATATTGCAAATTATAATGATGATATACTGAATAAATATGTTGATAATATTGAGATAAGTGAAAAGGAGCTTATAGATGCAATAAGGGATATGACGCTTAATGCACAGGGTGTTCCGGTCCTATGCGGAGCTTCCTTTAAAAATAAGGGCGTACAATTATTGCTTGATGCTGTTATAGATTTTCTTCCTTCTCCGATAGATATCCCTCCTGCTGCAGGAATCCATCCTGTAAAGGAGCAAGAAGAAGTAAGAAAAGTAAGTGATGATGAAGCTTTTTCTGCGCTGATCTTTAAAATAGTCACCGATCCATTTGTTGGAAAACTGTGTTATACAAGAATATACTCCGGAATATTAAAAGTCGGTGACCAGATATTAAATTCAACCACCGGCAAACAAGGACAGGATCTCAAAAATCCTTGAGATGCATGCAAATACCAGACTAGAAGTAGAGGAAGCATTTTGTGGTGACATAGTTGCTCTTGTAGGTTTAAAAAAGACCAAGACAGGTGATACTATCTGTACCGTGGCAAAACCGATCAAATATGAATCCATAAGTTTTCCTGAACCGGTAATATCAATTGCGATAGAACCAAAGACAAAGGCTGACCAGGAAAAATTATCCATTGCACTAAATAAGTTAGCCGATGAGGATCCTACTTTTAAGATAAATGTCGACAGTGAGACGGGACAGACCGTCATTGCCGGTATGGGTGAACTTCATCTCGAGATAATAGTGGACAGGTTGCTGCGTGAATTTAAAGTAGATGCAAATGTTGGCAGGACCCAGGTCTCTTACAGGGAGACAATAACCAGAGATGTGGAAGTAGAGGGTAAATATATAAGACAGAGCGGCGGCAGGGGACAGTACGGTCATGTAGTAATGCATTTTTATCCAAATGAATACGGCAAAGGATTTGAATTTGTCGATAATACCAAAGGTGGAGTAATACCCAAGGAATATATCAAACCTGTACAGATGGGTATTGTTGATGCTATGCAGAGCGGTGAGCTTGCAGGCTATCCCGTTGTTGATATAAAGGCTGTTTTGCTTGACGGTTCCTATCATGAAGTCGATTCTTCAGAGACTTGCATTCAGGATAGCTGGTTCAAGGGCATTAAGAGAGGCCATAATCAAAGGTGCATCCGATACTTCTCGAACCGATTATGGAAGTGGAAGTAGTCTGCCCCGGATGATTTTATGGGAGAAGTCATAGGGGACCTGAATTCAAGAAGAGGCAAAATACATTCAGTAATACTTCAGGAATAACAATGAGGATCATCAAATCAGAAGTTCCGCTTGCTTCTATGTTTGGTTATGCAACAGACCTCAGATCAAAATCACAGGGAAGGGCGACATTTACTATGCTCTTTAAAAAATATGACACTATACCGGCCAATATTGCAAATGAGATCCTTTTAAAGATCAAAGGAAACGTATAGCTGTTTAAAAATACAAGACAAATAAATATTTGTAAAGAAAGGAAAAATAAAATGGCAGCAAAGCTAAAATTTGAAAGAACCAAACCGCATATAAACATCGGTACCATCGGTCATGTTGACCATGGAAAGACAACCCTTACCTCAGCTATTACATTCTGTCTTAAGTCAAAGGGCCTAAACGTAGAGACACGAAGCTTTGACTCCATAGACAATGCACCCGAGGAAAGGGAGCGAGGCATAACAATAGCTATAGCACATGTGGAGTACGAGACAGACAACCGTCACTATGCACATGTAGACTGCCCCGGCCATGCAGACTATGTAAAGAACATGATAACAGGCGCAGCCCAGATGGACGGCGCAATACTTGTAGTATCAGCAGCAGACGGACCCATGCCCCAGACAAGAGAGCACATCCTTCTTGCACGTCAGGTAGGAGTGCCCTACATAGTAGTGTTCTTAAACAAGGTAGACATGGTAGACGATCCTGAGCTAATAGAGCTTGTAGAGCTTGAAGTAAGGGAGCTTTTAACCGAATATGAATTCCCGGGTGATGATATACCCATAGTAAAGGGTTCAGCACTAAAAGCGATGGAATGCGGATGCACGACAAGACAGAATGCGCGTCATGCGGCCCTATCCTTGAGCTCATGGATGCAGTGGACTCATACATACCCACACCACAGCGTGATGTGGACAAGCCGTTTCTTAATGCCCATAGAAGATATCTTCTCCATAACAGGAAGAGGCACAGTTGTAACAGGAAGGGTAGAAAGAGGCAAGGTAAAGGTAGGAGAGACAGTGGACATAGTGGGAATACACCCCAAAGTGGAAAAGACAGTAGTGACAGGTGTTGAGATGTTTAGAAAACTTCTTGACGAAGGTGTTGCAGGAGATAACGTAGGGCTACTTCTCAGGGGCACCACAAAGGACCAGGTAGAGCGTGGACAGGTAATAGCAAAGCCAGGCTCAATAACCCCCCACTCACACTTTAAGGCAAAAGTATACGTGCTTTCCAAAGAAGAAGGCGGAAGGCATACTCCTTTCTTTAACGGATACAGTCCACAGTTTTACTTCAGGACAACAGATGTGACAGGAGACATGACACTGCCTGAAGGAGTAGAGATGATAATGCCTGGAGACAATACAGACATGGAAGACAAAGCTTATAACCCCTATAGCAATGGAAGAGGGACTGAGGTTTGCTATACGTGAAGGTGGAAGGACAATAGGTGCAGGCAGTGTCAATACTATTATTGAGTAATGGGTAAATAAATTGTGAAAGATTAGGAGGATATTTACAGTGGTAGCCAAATTAGGTCAGAAAATAAGGATAAGATTAAAAGCATATGATAATGAAGTAATTGACAGGTCGGCAAAGAAAATTGTCGAAACAGTCGAAAATTCCGGTGCAAAAGTCTCCGGTCCTGTTCCTTTACCGAATAAAAAGAATGTTTATTGTGTTATAAGATCACCTCATGTCGATAAGGATTCAAGAGAGCATTTTGAGATAAGGATCCATAAAAGGCTTATTGACATATTGGATCCGACACCCAAGACAGTAGACCTCTTGATGAGACTTAGTCTGCCAGCTGGTGTTGATATAGAAATAAAATCTTAGATATTTTTTATTATTTAAGTTTTTTATTGAAAGAAAGGCACAAAATATATAAATAGCGTTTTTGCTTTTGATACTAATTATTTGAAAGTGATAAAAAATGGTAAATGAAATTTATGGTAAAAAAATTGGTTCTACCCAGGTATTCAGCGAGGATGGTGCTGCAATATATGTTACTGCGATAGAAGCTGAGCCCTGTCTTGATAGTGCAGGTAAAAAATTCTGCAACAGATGGATATAACAGCCTGAAGGTCGGATTTGGGACTGTCAAGGAAAAAAAGGTAAATAAACCTATAAAAGGTATCTTTGGAAAATCGAAACTGTCCCCGAAAAAGTATATGAGAGAGCTGCAGGTCACCGATCCGGACAAGGAATATAAAGCTGGGGACCAGATAGACCTCAGTATATTCAATATAGGAGACAGAGTGAAGATATCCGGTATCTCAAAAGGAAAGGGTTTTGCCGGGGTAATAAAAAGATACAATTTCCACAGGGGTCCCGTGACCCATGGTTCCCACAGTATCCGTAAAACAGGTTCGGTAGGTATGTGTGCCACTCCTTCGAAAATACATAAAGGTAAAAAAATGCCGGGTCGTATGGGAGGAAAGAAGGTCACACTTCCCGCCACTGAGATCATAGATATTATAAAGGACCAGAATCTGATACTGGTAAAAGGAAGCGTGCCAGGCCCTAAGGGAAATGTAGTTTTACTAAAGAAAGTTTAATTTTTAATCTGAGTTCGGAGTTTTTAATGGCGAATATAAATGTTTTGGATCAAGAAGGAAAAGAAAAAGAGAAGTTTGAGATTTCTGATGAGATAATCAAGCAGAAGATGAATGATGAATTGTTACATCAGGAAGTCAGAAGATATCTTGCATCTGGAAGAGCTGGTACCCATAAAGTCAAACAGCGAGGTGAAGTATCAGGCGGGGGAAAGAAACCCTGGAGACAGAAAGGCACAGGAAATGCCAGGGCCGGTACAAACAGGTCCCCGATCTGGAGGCATGGAGGTATTACATTCGGTCCGACACCAAGGGACTATTCTTTCAAGTTGAACAAAAAGGTCATCAGAAAATCAAGGCTTATAGCTTTATCTGAAAAATATAAATCCAAGAGATTAATGATCCTCGATACTCTTGAATTTGACGAAGCCAAAACAAAAAATGCACAGCAACTTCTGGACAGGTTTGAGCTTTCAGGTAAGAAAATCCTTATAGTTCTTGACGGGATAGGCAGTAATGTAGAGAGGGCGTTTAGAAATATTCCAGGTATTGTTTTGGTGAATCCAAGAGGGATCAATACATATGATATCCTGGTTGCAGATCATATAGTTTTTACAAAAAAATCTTTAACTGATTTTATCAAGGGGTTGGATAATGAAAGATCCTAGAGACATAATAATTTCACCAATAGTATCGGAAAAAAGTTATGCTGCTGTCCAGAACAAACAATATTCCTTCTATATAGATCCAAGGGTCAATAAGGGTGAAATCAAGAAGGCCATTGAAAAAATATTTAATGTCAGTGTCCTGAGCGTAAATACAATAAATCTTAAACCCAAACCAAAAAGACTTGGAAAAACTTCAGGATATAGTCCAAAAAGGAAAAAAGCTATCATAACTCTTAGTAAGAAGGACAAGATTGATTTCTTTGAATCGACAGTATAACAGAGATTCTATTTATAGTTTGGAGGTAAGAAGTTGGCTTTAAAAAAGTATAAACCTATTTCTCCCGGGAGGAGATTTGCTACAGTCCCTGATTTTTCGGGATTGTCTAAAAAAAGGCCTGAGAAATCTTTAACAGAATCGCTTTCCAAAACAGGCGGCAGAAATAATAATGGCCGTGTGACCCGAAGGCACAGTGGTGGTGGGCATAAAAGGCTTTATAGGTTAGTAGATTTTAAAAGAAATAAAGATAATATTCCGGCAAAAGTCGTTGCAATAGAATATGATCCCAACAGGAGTGCAAGAATTGCTCTTCTTCAATATGCAGATGGAGAAAAACGGTATATCGTTGCTCCTACTGACCTGAAAGTCGGCGGTAATGTGGTTTCAGGTGAAAACGTTGATATAGTCACAGGAAACTGTCTGCCGATCAAAAATATTCCAGTAGGAACTGTGGTGCATAATATCGAACTTAAACCCGGCAGGGGCGCAGAACTTGTCCGGTCTGCAGGAAGTTCCGCACAATTATTGGCAAAGGAAGATAGATATGCCCAGATCAAGCTGCCTTCCAATGAAGTCAGGATGATAGACCTTAATTGCAGGGCATGCATCGGACAGGTAGGAAATCTTGACCATGGTATTGTAAGGCTTGGAAAAGCCGGCAGAAACAGGTGGCTCGGTATAAGGCCAAGCGTAAGAGGTACAGCAATGAACCCGCACGACCATCCGCATGGCGGAGGAGAGGGTAAAAATAAGACATCCGGGAGAGATCCTGTGACACCCTGGGGTAAGCCTACACTTGGTTATAAGACCAGGATCAAAAATAAGGCAAGCAGTAAATTAATTGTAAGAAGAAGGAAAAAATAGGGAGGAACCATTATGTCCAGGTCTTTAAAGAAGGGACCTTTTGTTGATGAAAGTCTTTTAAAACAAATAGCAAATATGAACGAGTCAAACCAGAAAAAAATTGTTAAGACATGGTCAAGAAGTTCAACGATTTTTCCTGAGATGGTGGGCCATACTATTGCTGTTCATGACGGGAAAAGACATGTCCCGATTTTTATTGCAGAAGCAATGGTCGGTCATAAGCTAGGGGAATTTGCACCCACACGTTCGATAAGACCGCATTCCTTTAAGGGTAAAAGTGAAAAGACCGCATCGGTTAAAAAGAGTTAATAAAGAGGGAGAATATCTTGGAAGCAAGAGCAGTTGAAAAATATATAAGGATTTCGCCAAGAAAAATTAAATATGTCATAGATCTTGTAAAGAAAAAACAACTTGAAGAAGCAGTCGATCTTTTGACTTTTACACCAAAAAGAGCTGCAAATGTTGTGAAAAAAGCTATTCAGAGCGCATCTTCAAATGCCTTGGAGAATTTTAAGGAATATAAGGTCAAAGAAGACAATCTTTATATCAAAGAGATCTATGTGACCGAAGGTCCTACATTAAAGAGGTTTAAACCCAGGGCAAGAGGAAGAGCAGACAGGGTCTTAAAAAGGACTTCACATATTACAGTCATTGTTTCCGATTATAAGAAGGAAGCCGAAAAGGATATCAAAAAGGCTGGGAAAAAGCCTAAAAAGGAGGCCAAAGTCTAATGGGTCAAAAGGTCAACCCCAATGGTTTAAGATTAGGGATAAACAAGTACTGGCAGTCAAGATGGTTTACACATAAAGACTATGCAAAATTCCTAAATGAAGATATGAAGATCAGGGTATTTCTTGAAGAGCAGTTATCAAATGCAGGAATAGCAAAAATAGAAATAGAGAGGACTGCTGATGAGGTAAAAGTAGATGTGTATACCTCAAAACCCGGTGTAGTGATCGGGAAAAGAGGAGCAAATATCAACGATATCAGGGAAATAATCCAGAGGGAAGTCTCTAAAGATATTCAGTTAAATATAATAGAGGTAAAAAAACCTGAGATCATTGCAAAACTTGTAGCAGAAGGAATAGCTGCGCAGCTTCTTGGAAGAGTAAGTTTTAGAAAAGCAATGAAAAAAGCAGTCTCACTTGCAATGAAATCTGGTGCAAAAGGTATAAGGGTCCAGTGCGCAGGCAGGCTTGGCGGTGCAGAAATGGCAAGAACTGAATGGTACAGAGAGGGCAGGGTACCTCTACATACTCTGCGTGCGGATATCGAATATGGTTTCGCTGAGGCGAAAACGACTTTTGGTAAAATAGGTGTTAAGGTCTGGATATACCTTGGAGATACTATATTTGATAAAAGGGAACTTGATAAAAATAAAGAAGCAGCAGCAAACCAGAAAACAGCAGTTAAAGGATAAAAGGAGTTAAAAATGTCACCGATGTTAATGCCAAAAAGGGTAAAACATAGAAAAGAACAGAGGGGTAGGATGAAGGGTCTGTCCAAAGGCGGTATGAAGCTGTCTTTTGGAGAGTATGGTCTTCAGGCTCTGGAACCGGGATGGGTTACCAGCAGGCAGATAGAAGCTGCAAGAGTGGCTCTGACAAGATATATTAAAAGAGGCGGCAAAGTATGGATCAATGTATTTCCTCAAAAACCTGTTACTAAAAAACCTGCAGAGACCAGGATGGGTGGAGGTAAAGGTGCCCCGGAATACTGGGTAGCAGTTATAAAACCAGGAAAGATAATGTTTGAGATATCGGGTGTGCATTCTGATGTTGCAAAAGAAGCAGTAAGGCTTGCATCACATAAACTGCCGATTAAAACAAGATTCATTTATGAAGAAAAATAATATAACAGGTGATTATGATGAAGATCAGTGAGATAAAAGAAAAGACCAGCGGTGAGCTTGAATCAAAGCTTGTGGAAATAAAAAAGAATTTGATTTCTTTAAAATTTAAAAAGGCGACCAGTCAGCTTGATAATAACACGGCTATAAATAATCTTAAGAAGGATATAGCAAGGATCGAGACAGTGCTGCAACAGAAAAAGGAAGCGTAAGACAGGGGGATATTCTTGGAAAGAGGAAAAAGAAAAATAAGGACTGGTACTGTAATAAGTGACAAGATGGACAAGACCTCAACAGTTGCAATTGAGTCATATTACAGGCACCCTCTTTATAAAAAGATCTTAAAAAAGATCACAAAATTAAAAGTAGATGATCCTAAGAATGAATTAAATACTGGTGATGTTGTGACGATATCTGAGACTAGGCCATTAAGTAAGACAAAAAGATGGAGACTGGTCGAGGTCGTAAAAAAGGCGCAGTAGTTTAATTCTGGTTTGGGTATAACAGATTAATTGTAGTGAAGGGTTTTATGAAATGATTCAACAATATACTAGAGTAAATGTCGCAGACAATACTGGTGCAAAAGTAGTGCTACTGATAACGGTGCTTGGCGGCTCAGGTAGAAAATATGCCAGAGTCGGTGACATTTTTACAGGAGCTGTAAAAGTTGCAAATCCGGGTGGTGTGGTAAAAAAAAGTGATGTTGTCAGAGCTGTACTGGTAAGAAGCAAAAAAGAATTTAGAAGAAAAGATGGTTCTTATATCAGGTTTGATGAAAATGCTGCAGTCATAATAGATAACCAGAACAACCCAAGAGGTACAAGAATATTTGGTCCAGTTGCAAGAGAACTGAGAGAAAAGAATTTTATGAAGATTATTTCTTTAGCGCCGGAAGTGATTTAGGAGTATTTGATATGGTAAAGTTAAAAAAGAACGATAAAGTAAAAATATTACAGGGAAAAGAAAAGGGTAAAGTCGGCAAGGTTTTAAGAATAGAACCGGATAGGGATTTTGTTTATGTTGAAGGCATAAATACTGTGAAAGTGCATACAAGACAGAAAAAACAAAATCAGCAATCCGGTATAATCAGCAAGGAAGGACCAGTACATATTTCCAGTGTTGCCCTTGTGTGTCCTAATTGCAGTAAACCGGCAAGGATCGGCTTTGATATTGAAGATTCAGGTAAAAAAACCAGAGTATGCAAAAAGTGTGGAGGACAGGTCTGATGAAACCTAGGTTGAAAGAAAAATATGTACAGCAGATAATGCCCGAATTGATCAAGGAATTGGGTTATAAAAATATCATGCAGGTGCCTAAGATACAAAAAATCGTTATAAACATGGGTGTAGGTTCAGCAAACCAGAACCCTAAGGAGCTTGAAGGCGCTTCAAATGACCTGGCAAGAATAGCGGGCCAGAAGCCTGTTATTACAAAAGCAAAAAAGTCTATCGCAAGCTTTAAGTTAAGAGCAGGGCAATCTATAGGGTGTATGGTCACTTTAAGGGGAGACAGGATGTATGAATTCCTGGACAGATTACTCAACGTTGCTATTCCAAGAGTAAGGGATTTCAGGGGTCTTTCCAGAAAAAGTTTTGATAATAGGGGGAACTATACACTTGGAGTAAGGGAGCAGACGATTTTCCCCGAGGTAGATGTAGACAGTATTGTAAGTGTCAAAGGTATGAATATTACCATTACAAGCACGGCAAAAAGTGATAAAGAAGCTCTATTATTATTTGAAAAATTGGGATTTCCATTCAGGAAATGAAAAATAAATTTGACAGGAGGATTTTAATTGGCTAAAAAATCCCTAATCGCTAAGCAAAAAAGGACACCAAAATTTAGTGTCAGAAATTATCATAGATGCAATAGATGTGGCAGACCGCGTGCATACTACAGGAGATTTGGTCTATGCAGGATATGTTTACGTGAACTAGCATATGAAGGAAAAATTCCTGGGCTTACAAAGTCCAGTTGGTAAAAAGGAGGATAAATGTCTGTTTCGGATCCGATCGCGGATATGCTGACTAGAATCAGAAATGCAAATAAAGCAAGGCATGATAGTGTTATCATTCCTTCTTCAGGCTTAAAAAAAGAGATCGCAAAAATACTTGATGAAGAAGGATATATAAAAAGTTTTGAATTGGTCGAAAGTGATAACTCCAGCAGTATTCTAAAGGTGTACCTTAAATATGGAAAAGATAAAAAAGGTATATTTTCAGGTATTAAAAGAGTAAGCAAGCCTGGCCTTAGGGTGTATGTTGAAAAAGAAAAGATCCCTTCTGTCCTGGGAGGAATGGGAATAGCTATAATGTCGACTTCAAGTGGAGTTATGACCGGAAAAAAAGCTAAACAATTAGGAGTCGGCGGAGAAGTAATTTGTTATATATGGTAAGAATTCTAACCGGATAGCATATACCGGTTACTTTAGAAAAGAAGAGGTGGATAAATTGTCAAGAGTCGGCAAAAAACCAGTTCCAATACCTTCAGGTGTTGAAGTGGGCATAAATAAGAACACTGTTACTGTAAAAGGTAAACTAGGGCAGTTAAGCCAGGTGGTCGATAAGAGTATAAAACTTGAGATCAGTGAGGGTACTCTGGTGCTCACACCTTTAAGGGATGATCAGGAATGTGGAGCCAAACATGGTCTGTATAGAAATCTTTTAAGCAATATGGTTACAGGTGTGGACTCGGGCTTCGAGAGGACCTTAAAGATCATTGGCGTGGGTTACAGGGCATCCAAAAAAGGTGAGGACCTGGAAATACTTGCAGGTTACTCAAACCCGGTGCCTTTTATTAAACCGGATGATATATCTTTTGATCTGCCTGATCCTACTACTATTATAGTAAAGGGGATCGATAAGCAGAGAGTAGGTCAGATCGCAGCACAGATCCGTTCGATCAGAAAACCCGAGCCCTATAAAGGTAAGGGTATTAGGTATTTGAATGAAGTCGTAAGGAAAAAAGCAGGAAAAGCTGCTGCTACAAGTGGTGCTAAATAATATTAAAGACGGAGATAGCAATGAAATCCAGAATAGATAGAAAAGACAGATCTGTTAGAAGAAGAGAGAGAGTCACTTATAAGTTGAGTAAGAATCTGCAAAGGCCCAAACTCTTTGTCTACAGGTCTAACAAGTATGTGTATGCTCAAATAATAGATAACAATGGTAATACTGTTGTCGGGATTTCCAGCAAAGACATCGAACGTGCTGAAAATGAAAAAGGTAAGGTGGACAATAGTTTTAAGACCGGAAAAGTCCTGGCAGAAAAAGCAAAAGCAAAAAAAATAGCAGAGGTTATCTTTAACAGGGGCTGCTATAAATATCATGGAAGAATAAAAGCCTTAGCACAGGGAGCAAGAGAAGGTGGATTAAAATTTTAACTGAAGTTTTTCGAAAAATTATCAAGGAGGATAGTTGTGCCGGAATTTTTAAATAATGAAGAATATTCTGAAAAAGTCATTAAAATAAATAGGGTTGCAAAAGTAGTAAAAGGTGGAAGGAGATTCAGTTTTAGTGCTCTTGTTGCTGTTGGTAACCTTAACGGCAAAGTAGGAGTCGGCTTTGGAAAAGCTAATGAAGTCGCAACTGCTATCCAGAAAGCAGTAAATGCAGCAAAGAAAAATATTTTCACTGTACCTACTAGTCGAAGGGACCATACCATATGACATCAATGCCCGTCTTGGTGCAGGGCATGTGTTTATGAAACCTGCTTCTCATGGTACCGGGGTAATAGCAGGTGGAGCCGTAAGGGCCATAATCGAACTGGCAGGTATAAAAGACATATTGACCAAGTCTCTTGGAAGCGCTAATGCGCTTAGTATTGCCAATGCCACCATAGTAGGTTTAAAGTCATTAAAGACAAAGGAAATGTTCTTAAGCAAAAAATCAGTTGATGCCGTGAAAGAAGCTTAAGTCTCATTTATTATTTGAAAGGAGACCGTTTTGAGGCTGTGTGATATAAAGCCAGATAAAAGTACTACAAAAAAAAGGAAAAGAGTGGGCCGCGGGAACGGTTCAGGACATGGCACGACCTCTGGAAGAGGCACAAAAGGCCAGTTGTCCCGATCTGGAGGCAAAGTACGCCGTGGATTTGAAGGCGGACAGATGCCGCTTGCAAGAAGGATACCACACCTTCCCGGGTTTAAAAATACAAGGAAAAAAGAGTTTAATATTATAAATACAGGGGTTCTTAATGGTTTCAAGGACAGCGATACCATAGACTTTGAATTTCTTGTAAAAAAAGGATTAATATTCAAGAAAACTAACCCCTTAAAAATACTTGGCAATGGCGAGCTAAAGAAGAAGTTGACTGTCAGGGCCAATTATTTTAGCCAGAGTGCAATAGAGAAAATAGAAGATGCAGGCGGTAAAACTGAGATTTTACCCCTTGGAAACCTGAATAATATAAAAGCAGTCAAAGAATGATTTGAATAATAATATTTAAATATTATTTATAAAGGAATACATTATGTGGCGAGCTATTTTAAATGCTTTTAGAATAAAAGAGATAAGAAACAGGATATTTTTTACCCTGGCTATTCTGGCATTGTACAGGTTTGGTGCAAATATTACAGTCCCGGGAGTGGATGCAAATGCTATTACAAGCCAGGTACAGATCTGGCCTTCTTGGTATGCTTGACCTCTTCTCTGGAGGGGCACTTGCAAGGTTTGCAGTTTTTTCTCTTGGTATAATGCCGTATATTACTGCGTCTATTATTATGCAGTTATTACAGGTCGTCATTCCAAAGCTTGAACAGCTTGCAAAACAGGGCGAGGTAGGAAGACGAAGAATAACACAGATATCCAGGTATATGACCACAGGGCTTGCACTGATACAGTCTGTTGCAATGGTATTTTATTTCAGGAACTTCAATGCCATCCCCAAGTTCGATGCGATGCATATCATTCTTATTATCATGACACTTACTGCAGGGACGACCCTGATAATGTGGCTTGGGGAACTGATAAACCTCCATGGCGTCGGTAATGGCATATCTCTGATCATATTTGCTTCCATTGTCTCAAGGATGCCAGGGCAATTTATTTTACTGTTTAGATTAAAGGGAATAAACATTATTTATATAGTTCTATTTGGAATAATGGTAGTCGGCATGATCATGGCTATTATAGAGATGCAGCAGGGTGAGAGAAGGATACCTGTCCAATATGCAAAAAGGATCGTCGGAAGAAAGGTATTTGGTGGCCAGAGTACTTACATACCTTTAAAGGTCAACCAGGCTGGTGTCATGCCCATCATATTTGCTGTATCAGTACTTCTGTTTCCTGCTACGATCGCCCAGTTCACAAATGTAGCATGGCTTCAGAGAATAGCGGATGCGCTGACCCCAAGTTCACAGGGCTCTATAAACCCGTTTTATATTATTGTCTACTCTCTTATGATAATTTTCTTTGCATATTTCTATGGAGCTATTACTTTTAACCCGATGGACACTGCTGATAATCTTAGAAGATATGGCGGTTTTATTCCAGGGATAAGGCCTGGAAAAAATACAGCTGATTACCTTTCACATATTTTAAATAGAATAACCCTGCCGGGTGCAATATTTCTTGCAATGATCGCCCTGCTACCAGAAGTGCTGATAACTTATGGTAATATACCTTTCAGATTTGGAGGCACCTCGATACTGATCGCAGTCAGTGTTGCTCTGGAAACGATGAGGCAGCTTGAGTCACAACTAATAATGCGTGATTATGAGGGTTTCCTGAAATGAGGGTCGTTTTACTTGGTGCTCCTGGTGCGGGAAAAGGTACCCAGGCAAAAAAACTTGCTGAAAGGTTTGGCCTGCTGCATATTTCTACCGGGGATATACTAAGAAATGAATGCAAAAACAGTTCCGACCTTGGATTGCAGGCTGAGGAATATATGAAGAGCGGCAAACTGGTACCTGATGAATTGATCATTGAAATAATAAAGAATGAAATAGCAAAAGGTGATTCAAAAGATAATTTTTTAATGGATGGATTTCCCCGCACATTAAATCAGGCTGAGATGTTTGGAAATATGCTTGAATCAATGGCGATCGGGTTGGATAAAGTGATCAATATTGATGTAGATGACAAAGAGCTTATAAGAAGGCTCACTGACAGAAGGATGTGTCACAGCTGCAGTAACATATGCAGGATCAATAATAATACCGGTGCAGGTGCCATCGAAGACCGGTGTCCAGTATGCGGTGGAGAATTGTATAAAAGAAAAGATGATGAAGTAAGCGTTATAAAAGAAAGGTTAAAAGTGTATAAAAACCAGACTTTACCGCTTATTGATTATTACAGGAAAAAAGGATTGCTGGTAGACATAGATGGACACGGAGATGAAGGTGACATAACAGAAAGGGTACTTGCAGCCTTATGATTATTTGCAAATCTGCAGATGAGATAAAAATCATGCAGAAAGCAGGCGAAATAGTCGCCGAAGTTCTTTTACAACTTGAGAAAGATCTAAAGCCTGGTATTAAGACTATCGAGCTTGACAGGACAGCAGAAAACATTATCAGGAAGAGAAATGCTAAACCAGCTTTTAAGGGATATGTGGGAAGGCTTTCAAAAAGACCATACCCTTCAAGTATATGCGTTTCAATAAACGAAGAGGTCGTCCACGGCATACCGGGAAATAAGATGATCAAAGAAGGGGATCTCGTATCCATAGATGTGGGAGTTGAGTTCAGAGGTTTTTACGGAGATGCTGCCCGAAGTTATAAGATAGGGGCCGTAAGTAAGACCGTTGAAAGGCTCTACAGAGCCACAATAGATGCATTAAACTCCAGCATAGATAAATGTAAAATAGGGGCGAGATTATCGGATATTTCCAATACCATTGAGAAAAGGGCTGAAAAAGATAATTTTTCTGTTATCAAGGTATTTGTCGGGCATGGTATCGGTAAAAAGATGCATGAAGACCCGCAGATACTCAACTATGGTCCTCCGGGTCAGGGACCGGTTTTAAAAAAGGGAATGGTCCTTGCAATTGAGCCTATGCTTAATGTCGGTACAGGTGATGTAGAGATACTGGAGGATTGCTGGACCGTTGTAACTGAGGACAGGAAGTGTTCCTGTCATTTTGAGGACAGTGTGGCAATAACTGAAGACGGACCACTGATTTTGACCAGGATATAAAAAAATTATAGACTTTTTTTTTGATATTTGATATTCTACATGTTTGCGTTTATAGCTTTTATTGTAAGAATATTTTATTAATTTAAAAAGGAGGTCCTAGATTTCTAAAAAAGAAGGTATTATCGAAGCGGAAGGTACCATACTGGAAGCTTTACCAAATGCTATGTTCAGGGTAGAACTTGATAATGGACATAAGTTGCTGGCTCATATTTCAGGAAAGATGAGGATGCATTATATTAAGATCTTGCCTGGTGACAAGGTCAAGGTAGATATTTCTCCATATGACCTGACAAGGGGACGGATAACTTTCAGGAAGAAATAGGGCATTTAGATTTTTATCTAATAATTGAAAATGTATAACCAGTTTTTAAAGGGAAAAAGATGAAAGTAAAACCATCAGTAAAAAAAATGTGTGGTAATTGCAGGATAATAAGAAGAGAAGGAAAAGTCATTGTTATCTGTAAAAACCCCAGACATAAACAAAGACAAGGCTAAGGAGGGTATAGTTGGCTAGAATTTCGGGTGTAGACATACCAAAAGATAAGCATATTGTCATAGCTCTTACCTATATTTTTGGTATAGGGAAGTCACTTGCAAAAAAAATACTTTCTGAGCTCAAAATAGAAGAGACCAGAAAGACAAAGGACCTTACAGAAGATGAGGTCATAAAAATAAGGACCTATATCGATAATACCGTAAAAGTCGAAGGGGACCTTAGAAGAGAAGTGACACAGAATGTCAAAAGGCTTATCGAGATCAATTCGTACAGGGGCATCAGGCATAAGAGAAGCCTGCCTGTAAGGGGTCAGCGAACTCATACAAATGCAAGGACAAGAAAAGGCAGAAAAAGAGCTGTCGGTATCAAGGTAAAAGCTAAATAATTTAGCGATTTTATTAGAATTTATTTTATTAATGTTTTTATTTTAGGTTTTTTGGGAGGTAAGTTTGGCAAAAAAAACTACTACAGTCAGGCGTGTCAAAAAGAAAGATAAAAAGAATATTCCGTTTGGTGTGGCGCATATACAGTCTACTTTTAATAATACTATTGTTAATATTACTGATCAAAAAGGAAATACGATATCCTGGGGCAGTGCAGGAGGAATGGGTTTTAAAGGTTCCCGTAAAAGTACACCATTTGCTGCTCAGGTCACTGCATCAAGTGTAGCAAGAGCTGCACAGGAACATGGCGTCACAAGAGTGGATGTCATGGTCAAGGGAATAGGTTCTGGAAGGGAAACAGCAGTGCGGTCCCTGCAGGCGGCAGGTCTGGAAATAGGCTCAGTAGTAGATGTAACCCCTGTTCCGCATAATGGTTGCAGGCCAAGGAAAAGAAGAAGAGTTTAGAAAGAAAAAGATAGACACTCATCACGGGTCAAAATAGGAGGAGTTTAATATATGGGTTCCGTTAGTAATGTATGTAAATTATGCAGAAGAGAAAAACAAAAGTTGTTTTTAAAGGGTTCCAGGTGCTTTACCGATAAGTGTGCAGTGGAGCATAAGCCATATGTACCTGGACAGCGGGCAAAAATGAGGTTGATCGAAACCGAATATTATGTTCAGCTTCGTGAAAAGCAAAAAGCAAAAAGGTATTATGGCATTCTTGAAAAACAGTTTAGAAATTATTATAAACAGGCCGTCAGACGTAAAGGAATTACTGGTGAAGTCCTGTTGCAACTGCTTGAATCACGCCTTGATAATGTGATCTACGTGATGGGTCTTGCAGTTTCAAGGAGACAGGCAAGGCAATTAATATCACATGGCCATATCACAGTGGATGATAAAAAAGTAGATATTTCTTCTTACAGAGTCAGGGAGGGCCAGACGATCAGTGTTATGCCAAACAGCAAGGAGATCCTGCCTGTTCTTGAAGCAAAAGAATCAGCAGGGAGCCTTACACCACCGGAATGGTTAAAGGTCGATCTTGCAAATCTTAAAGGCCAGGTTCTTAGGGTACCTGAAAGAGAAGAAATAAAAGCGCCTGTGAATGAGCAGATGATAGTGGAGCTATATTCTAAAGTCTAGGACCGGGCTATTTTAACAGACTTTTAGACAGCGTTTCTTTGAAGAGATTTCATTATTTTATATTATAAATTAGATTTTTTTAATCTTGGGAGGTTGAAAAAAATTGCTTAAAATGCATAAGCCAAACGTAACAGTCAAGCATAAAGATGAGCTTGAAGGGATCTTTATTATAGAACCTCTTGAACGTGGATTTGGACATACTCTCGGAAATTCAATCAGAAGGGTGCTCTTATCTTCCATTGAGGGAGTGGGCATTACAAAAGTAAGAATAGAAAGTGTGAGCCACGAATTTTCGACCGTAGAAGGTTTAAAGGAAGATATTCTTGAATTGATTGCAAACTTAAAAGCGATCGTATTTAAAATGGATGGAGACGGTCCGGTTGTCCTTAAACTAAAAAAGAGCACACCGGGTGAGATCAAAGCATCGGAAATAAAAATACCATCAGAAGTAGAAATACTTAATCCTGACGCATATATCGGTACCCTTGCTGAGAAATCCAAACTTGAATTAGAAATGGTCCTTGAAAAAAATAAGGGTTACAGGACTGCAGATGAAAATGTAGGTGAGGGAGAGCCTATTGGGATCATTCCGTTGGATACGATCTTTTCACCCATAAGAAGGGTGAGCTTTAAAGTTGAAAATACAAGAGTGGGACAGGTCACTAATTTCGATAAATTAATAATCGACATTAAGACAGACGGAAGTATTAAGCCCGAAGACGCCCTCAGCCAGGCATCAAAAATCATAAATGATTACATGGCTCTACTTATAGATCTTTCAGATAATGATAACTCAGAGCCTATCTTTGAAGAGATCGAAACCAAGGAAAAAAGACAGGAATATCCCACGATCGAGGAGCTTGAACTTTCAGTCAGGGCCTATAATTGCCTAAAGAGAGAAGGTATAGATTCAGTAGATAAATTATTGAATTATAAAGAAGACGAGCTTCTGCAAATAAGGAATTTCGGGCAGAAATCTATACAGGAAGTAAAAGACAAAGTAAAAGAACTTGGTTTATCATTTAAAAAATAGTCGGCAGATTTAGGAGATATGAGATGGTCGTTCCAAGAAAATCCAAAAGGTTTGGTAAAAGTGCAAGCCACCAGAAAGCAATATTAAAAAATCTTGCGATCTCCCTTTTTGAAAGTGGAAGAATAACCACTACGATAACAAAGGGTAAATACTTAAGGGGATATGTTGATAAGCTGATCACCTTTGCAAGAAAAGGGGATCTTGCATCGAGAAGAGAATGCCTGAAACTGATAGATAATTCAATGATGGTCAAAAAACTTTTTGATGAGATCGGACCCGCAAGTTATGGCAGGACAAGCGGTTTTACCAGGTTGATAAAATATAAGAACCGTCAGGGTGATGGTGCTGAAATGGTTATAGTCGAATTATTAAAATAATAAGGAAAATAAAAAAGTTTTATAAATATTAAGGTAATTTTGTTGTTTGAAAATCAATAAATATTTTTTATGGTGAAATTTGCAGCTGTCGTTGAATATGACGGGACAGATTTTTGTGGGTTCCAGTTGCAGCCCGGTAAGGTCAGGACGGTCCAGGGTGAGATCATCAAAGCTTTCCATAAAAGGCTTAAAAGCTTTGATGAATTCAGCTATGCGGGCAGGACAGATGCAGGGGTCCATGCCAAACACCAGGTCATAAGTTTCACTACCGATGAAAAACTTGACCTTTACAGGTTTAAGTGGCAGGTGAACTGTCTGTTACCTGATGATATTGTCATGAAGAAGATCGAACGGACAGACAATTCTTTTGATGCCAGGAAGAGTGCAAGACTTAGGCAGTATAGCTATTTTATTGTCAATGATAGCTGTCAGAGTGTTTTTTTGAAAAAATATAGCCTGCTGGTCACAAAAAAACTTGATCTTCTGTCAATGAGGGAAGCTGCTGAAAGATTTGTCGGAGTAAAGGATTTTGCTGCTTTCAGGAATAATGAGAAAGATACAGATCTTACACTCAGGCAGGTGTACAGCTTTGATATAAGAAAGTTTTCAGGAGAATTGGTAGTATTTAAAATATCTGCAAATGCTTTTTTATATAATATGGTAAGGATCATAGTGGGGACCCTGCTGGAGATTGGAAAAAGCCAGCGCAGCATTGAAAGTGTAGAAGAAGCTTTTAGAACGGGGGAAAGAACATATGCAGGCAGGCTCGTCCCTGCAAAAGGTCTTTTTCTTACGAGGGTGGACTATTAGATTTTATAATTTTTTTCGCTAATATTCTGGAGGAAAAATGGTACAGGTAGGTTTAAAGACATATAACGCTAAAAAAGAAGATATTATAAGAAAGTGGTATTTGATAGATGCCAGGGGTAAAAATCTTGGCCGTCTTTCCACGGAGATCGCAAAATTATTAAGAGGTAAAGACAAAGTAATATTTACCCCTCATGTAGATTGTGGTGATTTCGTGATCGTCATAAATGCCGCAGAGATAGAAGTCACTGGTGATAAACTGGATTCAAAACTTTATTACAGGCATTCAGGTTTTGTTGGAAACTTAAAAAAGACGGAATTGAAAGAAATGCTTGCAAAAAAACCAGGATTTGTAATAAGAAATTCTGTAAAGGGTATGATTCCGCATAATACTCTCGGAAGACACCAGTTAAAGAAATTAAAGATATACTCAGGTGAAGTACATCCTCACGATGCACAAAAACCGGAGAAGATTGAATTATAATTATTAGAAGGAGATATTGATTTGGCAGAGAAAGTAGTATACAGCGCTACTGGAAAAAGGAAAAATTCAATAGCCAGAGTCAGGCTTGTTCCTGGCAGTGGTGCAATAAAAGTAAATGAAAGAGATTTTAATGATTATTTTAAAAGAGAAGCGGTCAAGATGATGATCGTCGAACCTCTTAAGCTTACAGGTACAGACAGTGCTTATGATGTAATCGCTGATATCAGGGGCGGAGGGTTATCTGGACAGGCTGGAGCACTGAGGCATGGGATCTCTAATGCACTTCTGGATGTAAATGATGAATATAGGCCTATTTTAAAAAAAGAAGGATTTTTGACCAGAGACTCCAGGATAAAAGAGAGGAAAAAATACGGTTTAAAGAAAGCCAGGAAAAAACCGCAGTTCTCTAAACGATAGTTTTTTAGCCGATGAGTTATCCGTGCTTAAAAATCAATCTCTCAGGTATTGCTGCTAATTCAAAATTAATAAACGACCGATGTATCCGATCAGGAATATCGGTCGTTGGCGTTTTAAAATGCGTTCTTGGTGATAATATTATTGCAGATATCCTGAAACAGCAGGGTATCGGGATCATTGGTGACAGCAGGCTCAATAACTTAAGAAAGTTAAGGGATCATTTTGGCAAGGGTCAGCAGCTTATAATGCTAAGGACCCCGATGATCTCAGAGCTGGAAGACCTTACAGAAATATGTGATACAAGCATGAACACGCAAAAGGAAACTATAGGCATACTTTCCAAGATATGCTCAAAAAAAGGTTTAAAACATAACATAGTGATTATGGTAGAAACTGATGACAGACGTGAAGGTCTTTCACCCCAGGAAGTACTCCCTTTTTGTGAATATATTATAAAAAATTGCACCAATATAAAAATACTTGGTCTTGGTACAAATGCCAGATGCATTTCTACAAAAGCTCCCAGGCCGGAAAGCCTGAAAATACTTGTAAGATTGAAAAATGAAATAGAAGACAAGTATGCCATAAAGATCCCGGTGGTCTCTGGGGGTAATTCAAGCATTTGGGACCTCATTGAAAATGGTCATATCCCTGCGGGGATAAATCAGGTAAGAATAGGGGAAGCAATACTTCTTGGCCATGAGACAGCAGGCTACAGGCCAATAAAGGGTGCAAGTAATAAGACTTTTTCTCTCGAAGCAGAGATTATAGAGATAAAATCAAAAAATGATAAAATATACAAAATAATAATAGCGCTGGGGATACAGGACGTAAGCGCAAAAAATATTTACAGCAGTAATCCAGGCCTTGAAGTACTGGATCAGAGCAGTGATCACACAGTTCTGGGTTTAAAAAAAGATGCAATTTTTAAAACTGGGGATATAATAGATTTTCAATTAAACTATTTTGGTCTTTTATCCTGTATGACCTCCCCATTTATAGAAAAAGTCTATATTGAGGCTTAAATCTAAGTCTTAAAAAGTCCGGGAGATCATGTTTAAAAACCAGAGTGTTGGTGTAAATCTGGAAGAAGACTATTATGAAAAATATAAGGCAATTATTTGGAACAGACGGCATCAGGGGTGTGGCTAATTTGGAGCTTACCCCAGAACTTGCTCTTAAAGTGGGAAAGGCAGGGGCAAGATACCTTTGTTCTGATAGCCAGAATAAACAGATATTAATAGGGAGGGATACCCGTCCTTCCGGGGACTTCATCTCAAGTGCAATTAATGCAGGAATACTTTCAAGCGGGATAGACGTACTAGATGCAGGCATTATTACGACTCCTGCCGTAGCTTTGCTGGTCAAGCTTCTTGACCTTGACGGGGGTATTGTAGTATCAGCATCACACAACCCCGTAGAGGACAATGGTATCAAGTTTTTTTCAAAAGGCGGCCAGAAACTGACTGATTTTCAGGAAAAAGCTATAGAAGACTTTATTTTAAATAAAAAGTCTGACAGGCCTGAAAATATGATTTCCGGAGCGGCTACCGGCAGATACAGGGAACTAAAAAATGCATACGAATTATACCTTGATTACATGGATTCCTGTTTTGACTTCGACCTCTCGGGTCTAAAGATAGCAATTGATTGTGCAAATGGTGCAGCCAGCCTTCTGGGTCCGAAGGTATTTGAAAGATTTGGTGCAAAAATATTCAGCAATAACACAGATGTCAGCGGTATTAATATAAACAAAGATTGTGGCGCCACTCATCCGGCCTTTATTTCAGGAGTTGTCAAGGATATAAAAGCAGATATCGGGTTTACCTATGACGGTGATGCGGACAGGGTGCTTGTATGTGACAGCAATGGCAGGATACTGGACGGTGATATACTTATAGGCTTTTGTGCGATCGATATGGCCAAAAGAAAAACGCTAAAGAATAATTGTGTAGTGACCACTATTATGGCAAATATGGGTTTTGACAGGACAATGGAAAAAAATGGAATAACCGTGTACAAAACAGATGTAGGAGACAGGTATGTGCTTGAAAAGATGAACGAGACAGGCTGTATCCTAGGGGGCGAACAGTCAGGGCACATAATATTCAAAAACATCAGTCCGACCGGGGATGGTTTACTGAGTTCAATGGAATTTCTAAATGTTCTTGTAAAAAATAATTACAGGCCCGAAGAAATTTATGGATTGATCCCAAAATTCCCCCAGGTCTTAAAAAATATCCGTGTCAAGGATAAAAAAGCATTATTAGATAATGACCATATCTCTGCAAAAATCATGGAAGTTAAAGATAGGCTTGCAAACCGTGGTAGAGTTGTTGTGAGGCCCTCAGGCACCGAACCCCTGGTAAGGGTGATGGTCGAAGCAGAAACAATACAGATGGTAAATGATTCTATTGAAGAGATCGTCAACTTCATTTCGGAACAGGAGAAATAAATGTGTGGAATAGTCGCATATATTGGAGACGATCCCTGCAAAAATATCCTTATAAACGGACTAAAAAGGCTGGAATACAGAGGTTATGATTCCGCAGGGATAGCTATTCTTTCAAAAAAAAGTCCCGGTAAGACAAAGGGTCCATCATCATATGAGATCACAGTTGTAAAACAGGCAGGCAAGATAAAAGAGCTGGAAAAATTATTGAAGGATAATAAGCTTGAAGGGACAACGGGCATAGGCCATACAAGGTGGGCGACTCATGGTGAACCCAACCAGGTAAATGCCCATCCGCATTTTGACTGCAGCAAAAAAATAGCAGTGGTACATAATGGGATAATTGAGAATTATTCTGAATTGAAATCTGAACTGGTCAAAAAGGGCCATAAATTTGTATCAGATACTGATACTGAGGTCCTCCCCCACCTTCTCGAGGAATATATCAATGAGGATCCTGATGGGGAGTTGCTTATTGCAATGCAGCGGTTGCTAAAAAAAATCCGCGGTTCCGGTGCGATAGTGGCTCTTTCTGCTGAGCATCCTGATGAGCTTGTGGCCAGCAGGATCTCGAGCCCTCTTATTGTCGGCACCAGCAGTGAAGGCAATTTTTTTGCTTCGGACATGCCAGCCATACTTGAGCATACCCATAATTTCATCATCATCAATGATTATGAGACTGTTAGATTAACGAAAAAGAGTGTAGAGATATATGACTTAGAAGGCGTTATCATACAGAGGGAACCGTTTAAGGTCAACTGGACCCTTGAGAGCGCTGAAAAATCCGGATACGAAGACTTTATGTTAAAAGAAATATTTGAACAACCCTATGGAATAAGGGAGACCATGAGAGGGAGGATCACGGACGGGGCCTTTAATTTTGAAGAGATAAACCTGAATGATGAGCAGATAAAAAAATTAAGGAAGATACAGGTAATCGCATGCGGTACTTCCTATCATGCTGCTCTTACCGGTAAGCTTATAATAGAAAAATGGGCCAATATTCAGGTTGAAGTAGATATCAGCTCGGAATATAGATACAGGGACCCTATAGTGGACGATAATTGCCTTTTTATAGCCATTACCCAGTCAGGGGAGACAATTGATACGCTTGCAGCAATAAGGCATGCAAGGGAGAAAGGTGCGCGTGTCCTGGCAGTCACAAATGTGGTAGGAAGCACTATCGCAAGGGAATCCGATTCTGTCATCTACACGCATGCAGGCCCGGAAATAGGTGTCTGCGCGACGAAGACGTTTTCAGCGCAGGTCGTGGTGATGTATTTAATCGGGCTTTATCTCGCAAGAGTAAGGGGACTGGTGGATGATAAAAGGTATGAAAGGATAATAGAAGAGCTTAAGATACTTCCAAACAAAGTACAGTTGATTTTGAATAACGCAAAAAAACTTAAAAAAATAGCTGACCAGACTTATAAACACACATGTTTTCTTTTCCTTGGAAGGATCTACGGATTTCCAATGGCTCTTGAAGGTGCTTTAAAGCTTAAAGAGATATCATATATCCATGCTGAGGGTTATGCGGCTGGAGAGATGAAGCACGGGCCAATTGCTCTTACAGACAACAGGACTGTCGTGGTAAGTATAATACCGCAAGATTATTTATATGAAAAGATGCTCAGCAACCTGCAGGAGGTAAAGGCCCGCAATGCAAGCATATTTGCGCTTATTACTGAGGGTGATAAAAATACAGTAAAATATACAGATTATTATTTTGAGATACCAAAGACCATGGAGGAGCTAAACGGCATTCTTATGGTCGTTCCCATGCAATTATATGCTTATTACATCGCAAAAAATCTTGGCAGGAATGTCGATCAACCCAGAAATCTTGCAAAAAGTGTGACGGTTGAATAAATCAAAGACCTCACCTGCATTAATATTTTACGGACAGATTTATTAATGATTACCGGAGGATTATTTGGATTTGGAAAAGGAATCAGTTTTTGGGATCGGCACTGATATTATTGAAGTTGACAGGGTAAAGTCAGCAATAAACAGCAACACCCGATTTCTTAAAAAGGTCTTTACCCGTATTGAAATCGAATATTGTGAAAACAAAAAAACCCCCTACACGAAATATATAAGTTATGCGCAGAGATTTGCAGCAAAGGAATCAATTTTCAAGTCACTTGGAATAGGGCTTTATGAGCAGGGACTTTTTTTTAAAGATATTGGCATAACAAATGAAGAGAATGGAAAACCCCTGGTCACAGTATCAGGGCCATTGGAAAATATCTGCAGCGAAAAAAAAATCAGCAGAATAGAAGTTTCGATGTCCGGCCTTGAAAAATATGCAGTTGCATTTGCAATCGCCTTTTCTAAATAATTCTATAAAAACATAAATACTGTTATCATTTGACTTATAAAAATTTTTATCAGGGGAAAGCTCAACCAGTGGGAAAGACAAGGATATTAAAAGGCAGCCGTGTGGCAGAGACAGACAGGGCCTGCATAGCTTCTGGAGTCGATTCCAAATGGCTCATGGGCAATGCTGGCCGCAGTGTTTCTGCAGCAGTGATAAAAGATCATGACCAGGGGGTCATAAAAGGTAAAAATGGCATGATAGTATGCGGGGGTGGAAATAATGGCGGCGATGGATTCGTCGCAGCTATTGACCTTATCGGTTCAGGTTTTGATATGGATGTGTTTTTTACCTGTCTCCCTGAAAGATTTTCAAAAGACAGCAGTTTTTATTTTAACCAGCTTATAAAAATAAGTCCCGAAGGCACCCGTTATCTGGATTTTAGCAATGATACGATCAAACAGGAATTCTTAAACAGGGCTTCGGATTCCAGTTTTATTATTGATGCGGTCTTCGGGACAGGCCTGCATGGAAAAGCAATACGGGACCAGAGTGCAGAAATAATTGAATCAGTAAATAAAGTAAGGGCCACCAAAAAGGAACTGAAGATCTATTCGGTAGATATCCCTTCCGGAATAGATTCAGATAATGGAGAAATACTGGGGGTTGCCATAAAAGCTGATAAAACGATAACATTTGGCTGTAAGAAGCTTGGCATAGCCCTTTATCCTGGGAGGGAATTCGCAGGCGAAATAGTTGTTGCAGATATAGGCATTGAAAACAAATTTTTTGAAGATCTTGAAGAGATCTACGAAGCTGATATCGAATGGGTAGCATCTCGAATACCGAAGAGGCAATCGTGGACCTATAAACATAAGGTTGGAAAACTGCTGGTCATCGCAGGTTCCATCGGTTACTCAGGAGCAGCAACGATGACATGTGAAGCGGCTTTGAGAACAGGAGCCGGGATCGTGACCCTGGTCTGTCCCTGGGAGATGAACAGTATTTTTGAAGTCAAGCTAACGGAGGTCATGACATATCCTGTGGAGCAGACTGACGACGTGACCCTGCATCTTGATGCTTTTGAAGAGATATCCCAGCTCAGTGAAGGTTTTGATGCCATTGCAATAGGCCCGGGGCTTTCCAGAAACCCGAGCACAATCTGCCTTGTAAGGGAGATCTTAAAAAATATAAAAAGGCCGACTGTGCTCGATGCTGATGGTCTACGTGCGCTCTATGGGCCGATGGAGATAGAAGAATCCAATAATAATCTGGACCTTTCTCACATAGTTATAACGCCCCATCCGGGAGAACTTGCTTCAGTTCTTGGCAGGGAAAAAATAGACCTTTCAGGCAGGCTTGCCAGTAATGAAGAAGTCGCAAAAAAGTATAAACTGATATCTGTATTAAAGGGGGCCTCTACCCTGATAACAGATCCGGATCGCAGGACCTTTATTAATATGACAGGTGACTGGGCGCTTGCTACTGCAGGTACCGGGGATATCCTTACCGGCATTATAGGTTCCCTGTTATCACAGGGCATGACATTATGGGATGGAGCAATATGCGGTACATTTATTCATGGGCTGGCCTCTGATATAATATCAAAAAAAACAAGCAGGACCTCCATGATAGCGACCGATCTTCTGGAAGGAATCGGGGCAGTATTCAGGGAAATTGAAAGAATAAAGTATTAAAGGAGTACAAATGGAAGAATTGACCGCCAGAGATATTATGACTGATAAAGTGATAACAATAAGCAAGGATGCTTCAATAGAGAAGCTTTCCGGTATCCTGATAAAAAATAAAATAAGCGGTGTTCCAGTGACCGGAGAAGATGGTAAGATCCTCGGTATAGTTACAGAAGCTGATATTATCGTCCAGGATACAGACCTCCATTTTCCCGCATATTTCAAGCTATTGGACGCAGTCATATATCTTGAGAGCCTCAATAAGTTCAGGAATAATCTCAAAAAACATCTTGCGACAAAGGTCGAAGATATAATGACAAAAAAAGTAAGGACCGTCAGTCCTGATACTCCCGTGAGTGAACTGGCAGAGATCATGCTTTCAAAAAAAATAAACAGGTTGCCGGTAGTCGATGAAAATGACCATGTCAAGGGAATAGTCACTAGAGCTGATATTGTTAAGGCTACAGTACTTAAAAAAGAATAAACAAATAAAGAAGCAGAAAACCAGATGCAAAAAGTAACAAGCAGGAACAAAAGATTTACAAAAATAGAAATAAACCTTTCAAATTTTGCAAGTAATATCAGGGTACTTCGGTCCAATATTGATTCCAGGAATACAAAAATAATGGGGGTAGTAAAGTCAAATGCCTACGGACATGGGGTCCTTGAGATATCAAAACAGGCAGTTAAAAGTGGAGTATGGGCACTGGGAGTGGTACTTGCGGAAGACGGTATAAAGATCAGAAAAGCCGGGCTCAAGTGCCCGATATTCATACTTGGGGAGCCCCCTTTTGAGATCGTCCGGGATGCATTGAAATATGATTTCACTCTCTGCCTTAATTCATTTGTGAAAGCACAGGCTATTTCAGATAAGTGCGCCAGCTTTGGAAAAAAGATGAAGGTCCATTTAAAAGTCGATACTGGTATGAACAGGGTCGGGATCAATTTTAAGGAGGCTGTAGAAGAAATAGAAAGAATAGTATCCTTACAGGGTATTACGACCGATGGGATCTTTACCCATTTCGCCTGTGCTGGAGATAAGGATCAGTCATATACTGAGATGCAATGGAAGAGATTTCAGGGTGTGATTACTGCACTTGAGGGTAAAAAATTGCGATTTAAGACTGTTCACTGTGCCAACAGCGCTGCTTTTTTACAGGATAAAAAATATCATCTTGATATGGTCAGGCTGGGTATTTCCATGTATGGATTAAGACCTTTTGATATTGATGCCGATAAGTGGCTTTCCCCGGATACCTTAGATATCATCAAACACTTAAAACCGGTATTGACCCTAAAATCAAAAGTCTCATTTGTTAAAAATGTGTCTGCGGGCGAGTACATCTCTTATGGAGCAACGTTTAAAACATCAAGGGAAAGTACAATAGCGACAGTACCTATTGGATATGCAGATGGCTATACTCGTCTTTATTCCAATAAAGCCAGCGTACTGATAAACGGCGGACTTGCACCCGTAGCAGGTAATGTCACAATGGACCAGATAATGGTGGATGTGACCGATATACCAGGGCGTGATAATATATCTGAGGGTACAGAAGTCACTTTAATAGGTAACAGCAATAAAAAAGAAATATCTGCTGATTACCTTTCCAGGTTGATAGGTACGATCAATTATGAAGTATTATGCATGTTAAAAGACAGGATCCCACGTAGTTATATTTATTAGGGGCATAGTTTTTTTGGCTTGAGGCTTTTTTTGAAATTTAAAACAGTAGATGAAAATATTTGAAAAATACAACAAAAATAAGGGATTTTTAAGGAGGTCTTCATGAAGGTAATAGCCTTTAATGGTAGTTCAAGAAAAAATGGTAATACTCATATAGCACTTACAAAGGTATGCGAGGTGCTTATAAATGAAGGGATCGAGACAGAGATCATACAGATCGGAGGAAAGAGAATAAACCCATGTAAAGTCTGCAATAGATGTAAAAAGGAAAAAGACGGATTCTGTCATGGCTATAATAATGACAGTGAAGACATACTCAATAAATGTGTCAAAAAGATGTACGGTGCACAGGGGATCCTGATAGGGTCTCCTGTCTATTTTGGATCAGTGACCCCGGAGATAAAAGCACTTATAGACAGGACAGGTTATTGTTCAAGATCAGGAGGGTTTCTACTTAAAAGAAAAGTCTGTGCAGGAGTCGTAGCTGTAAGGCGTCAGGGGGCCCAGTCGACTCTTGACCAGATAAACAGCCTGTTTGCTCTGAGCGAAGTTATCATCCCGTGTTCAAGCTACTGGAATATGGCCATAGGCAGGGAAATAGGAGAGGTATTAAATGATGAAGAGGGGATGAGTACCCTTCAAAGACTTGGAGAAAATATGGCTTGGCTGCTGAAAAAGATCAGTACATAAAAATACAGTTAATATTCTCCTTGCAGCAAAAGGTCAGCCGAAGATCACAGGTCTATATAATAAATGCAATATATAAAGATGGAGGTTTTCATGAAAAGTCTAAAATCGTTCTCAAGGGCTCCAAAACCATTAGTTCTCGGTATATCAGCTCTTCTTTTTTCAGTAATATCAATTGTCGTTTCCGGATGCAGTTCGGAAGAAGCAGGGATGGCAGCCATAGGCACTGCAACTGCAGGGCTCGCTGGTATATGGATCTGTTTTATTGTCATTGCATGGCTTGCAGGTATTTTTTTCTTTGTCGTATGGATAATAATGCTTGTCGATTGCGCAAAAAGGGATAATAAGGATTTTCCCAATGCGAATGAAAATTCAAAACTGCTGTGGATACTTATCATAGTCCTGGCAGGCAGCATCGGGGCCATAATATATTATTTCCTTGTCATGCGACAGATGCCGAAAAATGCTATTGAGAAAAAAGAACAGTAAGCATAATAAATTTCTAATCATCCTCTTCAAGGTCTTTCATGGATTTGGATGCAAATTCAGAAATTGTCTCAGCAATATTTTCCGGGATGATCTTTTTTGCTTTCAGTGCATCAAATATAGTTTTAGCTCCTACTTTGTTCACTATATAGCCTGCTATCGCGCCGAGGGCAGCTCCTCCCAGGACATAATATACTACTTTTTTATCAGCTGTTTTAATGTTACTCATGATCAAACCTCCACGTATAAAAAAACGGCTTAAAATAATCCAAAAATATAATTCAAAAAAACATCTTTTACTTCAATTTTTTATTATACTATTATCAGCTAGGTTAAATCCAATGATTTATGTATAAGTTTATTTAAATTGTTTATTTCTGTATTATAAAACAGGTAATATTTGGCCACAGTATCGATAAAAACATGGTAGAGAAAAAAAACAATTATCAGCTGGAGGGAACAGGTCAATACAGGTATATCGACCTTATAACAGGACTGTTTGTCGCCGTGCTTCTTATATCAAATATTGCTTCGACAAAAATAGTTCAGGTAGCAAGTTTTACTTTTGACGGTGGGACTATACTTTTTCCTATTTCATATATTTTTGGTGATATTTTAACTGAAGTCTATGGATACAGGCGAAGCAGGAGAGTCATCTGGATCGGGTTTTTTGCTGCCCTTTTAATGTCACTGATACTTGGACTTGTCGGTCTTATAAAACCTGCAGAAGGCTGGGAGTTTCAACAGGCTTACATGCAGATACTGGGCCAGACGCCAAGAATTGTGGCAGCTTCCCTGGTAGCATATTTTGCGGGGGAATTCTCAAATTCCTTCATACTTGCAAAAATGAAACTACTGAGCAAGGGCAGATGGTTATGGACCAGGACTATAGGTTCAACTGTCATAGGGGAAGGTATCGATACTGTACTTTTTGTTTTTATAGCATTTGGGGGCCTATATGATCGGCACCTTGTGTTTCTGATAATCATTTCCAATTATATTTTCAAGGTGGCTTTCGAGGTTGTACTTACTCCGTTGACTTATAAGATAGTCAGCTTTCTAAAAAGAAGGGAAAACTTGGACTCTTATGACCGAAAAACTGATTTTAATCCGTTTAAGTTTTAGAAGAGGACTATTCTTCATAAGGATTTGGGTACCTGAAATGTGCAATGACTGTATATTCCTGAAGCTTGTCTACCTCACTTACCTTACCGAATTCCTTCGATATCATTATGACAAGCGGCACTCCCTGGTCATTCGTATGAGATGATATAAAACCTCCGAGGTCCTGGTAAGGATTATCAGGATCAAACTGGAAATATATGATATCTCCTGGCTGCCATTGTATTAAGTTTTCCTCGTTACCTGGTATAAATTTTGTATCAAGTTCAAGTGCATTTCTTTTAAAGAACTGTTCCTGGAAGAAGACATCCCTGAAGTCTATATATTTGATCGGATCGTTTCTGTTTTTGATGTCCAGGGGATAGTCTTCTTTGTGGGCCACCATATCGTCGTAAATAAGTTCCATTAGGTCAAACCCGGCATCGTTTAATATCATTGAAATAACATCTGTGGAGATCCATATATTTTCCTGTGGATATCCAGTCTCAGGATAGACCTGGTAACCGTACTCTATATTTTTATCCAGAAGGTCCATGGCGCCAAGGACTATTTTTTTCTGCACATCTGTAAGTTCAAATTCTGTTACCGTTACAGTCATATCCTCTGTAGTATCTATGGTTGTCTCTGCCGTTTCGAGTGTGTTTTCAAGAGATTCAGTACCCTGTTGTTCTGTGCCGGTCCCTGTATTTAAAAGGTCCCCGTTGAGAAGATCCTTGTAAGAAGCATTTACAATAAGTTCCGCCTGGGGAAAAGGAGATGGTGACGTAAAAAGATCTTCAGGTATCTTTATGACAAGCTCCTTATACCTGCTATAGAGAAACCAGAGTTGTACAGCAGTAAATATGATGATCAAAAAGACTATGATCTTAAAACCCTGGCTTTTTCTTGTATAGATCTTTTTTGCTCTATCCATTGTAATTAAATATATTATATTAAATATTTTTTAAAATAAACCTAAAAACTTAATCTTTATTATCAGTAATCCAATTTGATACAGAAATTACTTTTAATTTATCACCGGGTTTAATAAAATAGAAGTTTAATACAAATACAGGGTTTCTTTTTTAATTTTTTACTGTAAGTCTCATAAAATTCTTAAAGATTATTGAAATTGAAGACCGAAAAAGAACTAGAACTATTGACCGGGAATGAAGCCCTCGCAAGAGGTGCTTATGAAGCAGGTATTGAAGTGGCGACTGCTTATCCCGGCACCCCTTCAACGGAGATACTGGAAAACATATCAAGATATGACAGTATTTACTGCCAGTGGTCGGTAAATGAAAAAGTCGCGCTGGAAGTTGCTTCAGGAGCCAGCATTGCAGGTGTACGCACACTTGTTGTCATGAAACATGTCGGTTTAAACGTAGCGGCTGATCCTTTTATGACTCTTGCTTATACCGGAGTAAATGGCGGTATAGTAATAATAACAGCCGATGACCCTTATATGCACAGTTCACAAAACGAGCAGGACAACAGATTCTACTCCAGATTTGCAAAAGTACCCATCCTGGAACCATCTGATAGCCAGGAAGCTCTTGATTTTGTAAAACTTGCCTTTGATATAAGTGAGAGATTTGATACACCTGTACTGATAAGAAGCACGACAAGAATATCCCATTCAAGATCTCTTGTAAGAACTGGCAACCGGATCGGGCAGGAGAAAAAAGAATATTCCAAAGATGCATGTAAATATGTGATGATACCGGCGTATGGAAGGATCCGCCATAAAATTTTGCTTGAAAGATGGGAAAGATTAAAAGAATTTGCAGAAAATAAGGATTTTTATGGAATATACAGGCCTGTCTCAAAAAATGCTATGGCCGGCAGCATTGGTATCATAACTTCCGGGGCAGCATTCCAGTATGCACGTGAGGTATTTGATAATATTCCTATAATGAAGCTGAACATGACGGGACCTATACCTGAAAAAGCTGTAAGGAAATTTCTGGAGGACAGGAAACTGGCCCTAGTAATAGAAGAGCTTGAACCTTACCTGGAAGAGCAGATAAAGCTTTTAAATACGGGTGTTGAAGTCACAGGAAAAGAATACTTTCCTCCCTATGGTGAACTTGGCCTTTCGTCTATGGAGAAAGTGTATGAACAGCTTTTTGGAACAAGGTTGATGAGCGGCATCAGCGGCAAAAGCAGAGAGATCGCCACTGATATTCCTCAAAGACCACCGGTTCTCTGTGCAGGCTGCCCACACCGTTCAGTATTTTTTATATTGAAAAAGCTCAAAGCAATAGTAATGGGTGATATTGGCTGCTATACATTATCAGTACTGCCTCCCTTAAGCTCTCTTGACAGCTGCCTTTGTATGGGAGCAGGAATAGGACAGGCGCTAGGTATGGAAAAAGCGGACCCGGACCTAAAAAAAAGGGTGGCAGCGGTCATTGGAGATTCGACCTTTTTTCACTCCGGGATAACACCGCTTATAGATAATGCTTACAATAACGGGACAGGGCTGATAATAATACTTGATAACAGCACAACAGCTATGACCGGCCATCAGGTCCACCCTGGAGTCGGAAGCACTCTGATGGGGGGCACTACTCCGGTTATCAGGCCCGAAGATATTGCTGCTGCATCAGGCATAAAACACATTAAAGTAATAGACCCTTATGATATTAAGGAAGTGGAAAAAACTTTAAAAGAGGAAATCAAGAGAGATGAGTTATCTGTAGTCGTCTGCAGGAGGGAATGCGTCCTTCTTGAAAGTGCAAAAACTGAAAAAGGCAGTGTATATATCGATGAAGAGACTTGTAAGAAATGCACGGTCTGCACTGCCAGATTCGGGTGTCCGGCAATCGAGTGCAGGGACGATAAATATTTAATAAACGGCCTCTTATGTACAGGCTGTGATGTATGTATCGATGTATGCAAGTACAATGCTATAAAGAAAAAAGAAAAAAGTTAAAACAATTTTATGAAAAAATTCGACAATAATAACAAAAATAACAATAATCACAAAGAGGACATCCTTTCAGTCTTATTTGTAGGAGTCGGAGGCCAGGGTATAATACTTTCAAGCACAGTACTTGCCGGAGCTGCAATAAACAGTGGCTTTGATGTAAAAGTCTCAGAGGTGCATGGTATGGCACAGAGAGGGGGGAGCGTAGAAGGGAGCGTAAGGTTCGGTAGTAAAGTTTATTCTCCCACTATAGGTAAAGCGGATTTTATAATCGCACTTGAGAAACTTGAAGCTCTCAGGTTTATAGGCAGACTGAAGGATGATGGGATGATCATAGTTAATGATTATGAGATCTATCCATCAACTCTGTACTCAAGGGGTTCATCTTATCCGGAAGACATAGAGGCAAGAATATCAGAGATAAATAAGAATAATTATTTTATAAATGCTGTTGATGAGGCAAAAGAGCTTGGTGAGATCAGGGCAGCCAATATCATGCTTCTGGGTGCGCTTTCAAATTTTTTGCCAATAGATAAATCGAGCTGGGAAAATTCAATAAAACTAAATTTAAAGCCAAAAACAGTTGATATAAATATAAAAGCTTTTAATAAAGGACGAAACCAAAAAGGGGTCTTGTGATCAGTTATTTTTTGATCAGCCAGATTCAGTATTTGGGCCATATATAAATTTTTATCAGTTTTCAGACTGGAGGGGATGATGTCTGTAAAGCAATTGACTATTTTTCTGGAAAACCAGGCTGGGAGGCTTGCTGAAGTCGCCAGGATACTAAAAGATGAAAACATAAATCTTCAGGGCTTTTCAACAACGGAAGCAAGAGATTATGGGATCCTGAGGCTTGTGGTATCAGATACAGAAAAAGCAAGAAAAAGTTTAAAGGCAGCAGGCTTTACCACTCATATCACTGATGTTATCTGTTTTAAAGTAGAAGACAAACCTGGTGGACTTTTCAATATACTTAACCTGCTGCTCCAGTCGGGGGTCAATATTGATTATATATATGTCATTGCCGGCACAAGGATAGTTATCAGTGTAGCAGATATAGAAAAGACCGAAAAAATACTCACCGGTAATAATGTCGAGCTTTGTCTGGAAAACCAATAAAAGATCATGCCAGCTATAAGGGGCATTTGAAGAAGTGGTTAAAGATAAATATTAGTTTATAAATCTAAAGGCAAAAAGGGAAAGGAGGCTTGTATGCTTGGTTTTGCAGGAGTGTCAGTTTTTCTGGCTTATATACTTTGCATAATTTCGACAGTAGTATGTGTAGTATATGGCGCGATAATGTGGAATAAGGATAAATAAAGATTGATCCTTAAAAAAAGGTTTTAAGCTATTTAAAAGAGAGGGGAGATATTAATGAACATTTTTGTACTGTCAATAATAATCGTAGTGTATCTTATTGTCGTGGGATACCTAGGTTACAGGGGTTTTAGAGGGACAAAAACTGCAGGCGACTATATGGTCGCCGGACGGCAGATACACCCGTATGTAATGGCGATCTCATATGGTGCGACTTTTATATCCACATCTGCTATTGTCGGATTTGGAGGCACAGCAGGTGTATTCGGAATGGGCCTTTTATGGCTTACATTTTTAAACATCGCACTTGGTATTGGAATAGCTTTTATATTTTTCGGGAAGAGGACAAGGCAAATGGGCCTGAACCTCAATGCACACACATTTCCTGAACTCCTGGGTAAAAGATTTAATAGTAAATTTATCCAGACACTTGGCGGTGTGGTCATCTTCGTATTTATGCCTTTGTATACAGGAGTTGTACTTGATCGGCGCTGCCAGATTCATTGAAAGTACCCTGAATATAAATTTTGTACTTGCACTTTGGTATTTTCAATAATCATCGCAGCATATGTAATAGTCGGCGGCCTAAAAGGTGTTATGTATACCGATGCCCTCCAGGGTACCATAATGTTTATAGGTATGATTGTCCTGATCGTCCTTACCTATTAAAAACACCTGGCGGTTTCATTGGAACGCACCAGGAACTGACAGACCTGGCATCAAAACTGCCCGAAAACCTTGTAAAAGGCGGTCATCTTGGATGGACGACGATGCCGACACTTGGCTCGCCGCTCTGGTGGACACTTGTATCGACGATAATACTCGGTGTAGGTATAGGAGTACTTGCACAGCCTCAGCTCGTCGTAAGGTTCATGACAGTCAAAAGCAACAGGGAGCTTAACAGGGCCGTACTTGTAGGCGGTATTTTTATTCTTGCAATGACCGGTATTGCTTTTGTTGTAGGCGCATTATCAAATGTATATTTCTTTGATAAACTTGGCAAGATATCGATAGCTGTGGCTGAAGGGAACACTGACCTTATAATGCCGACATTTATAAATATGGCGATGCCCAAGTGGTTTGTCTATATATTCATGATCACCCTGCTTGCAGCTGCAATGTCTACCATAAGCTCACAGTTCCATGTAATCGGCACATCTTTCTCAAGGGATATGCTCAGGGTAGGTTCAAACAGGGCACTTGATGAAAACGGTGAAGAGAAACCCACAAAGAGTGTCATGGTCACAAGGATAGGTATAGCTATAGGTATAATAATCAGTATTGTCCTTGGATATTTCCTGCCTGTCAGCATAATCGCAAGAGGCACTGCACTTTTCTTTGGGGTCTGCGCAGCTACTTTCCTTCCAATGTATATATGCGGACTTTTCTGGAAGAGATCCACAAAAGCCGGTGCTATAAGCGGTATGGTAGTCGGAGTCGTTACAAGTGTTTTCTGGATGTTCTTTGTCCATGAAGCCAATGCAAAAATGCTGGGACTTGTCAACGCCCTGACAGGCAAGACAACAATAATGCCCTATCCCTGGAGTGCTATGGACCCGATAGTCATAGCGTTCCCGCTTGCATTTCTTGTAACAATACTTGTAAGCCTTGGAACAAAGAGATTATCCAGGATCTTATCACCAAGAGCTTTGAAAAAATATAAAGAGGCAAGTTTTAAGGTAAAAGTTTTAGATATTAGATTTATTGGAGACCAGTTTTATGGGTAACAGCATATACTGGGAGCCTGATGTTGAGACAATGCCCAGGGATAAGCTGGAAACATTACAGCTTGAAAGACTAAAAAAGACCATTATACATGCTTATGAAAATGTCAGTTTCTATAAAAAGAAATTTGACGAAGCGGGCATGGACCCTTACAGGTTTTCCAGACTGGAGGATGTATCAAGGTTACCTTTTACTGCAAAGATGACCTTCGAGACAACTATCCTTTCGGGCTCTTTGCCCGTCCCATGAGGGATATTGTCAGGATACATTCTTCATCCGGTACGACCGGGAATCCGACTGTTGTAAGATATACAAAAAATGATATAGCAATGTGGGCCAATCTTATAGCAAGGCAGCTCTACAGTACAGGTGTCAGGCAGGATGATATAATACAGAACAGTTATGGATACGGGCTTTTTACAGGCGGTCTGGGGCTGCATTATGGAGCAGAACTTTTAGGAGCGATAGTCATACCAGCGTCAGGAGGAATTACTGAAAGACAGATAAAAATAATGAAGGACTTCGGCTCCACAGTATTATCTGCTGTACTCCGTCCTATGCTCTTTATATTGCAGAAGTCGGAAATGAAGATGGGATAGATTTTAAAGCTCTTACTTTAAGGATAGGCATAATGGGTGCCGAACCCTGGACGGAAGAAATGCGAAAAGAAATAGAAGCAAGATTAAGATAGATGCAATTGACATATATGGATTGTGAGAGATAATAGGCCCCGGCGTATCCTGTGAATGTGACAAGAAAGCCGGGCTTCATGTTGCAGAGGACCACTTTCTTATAGAGATAATAGATCCTGTAACCGGAAAACCCCTAGCTCCCGGCAGACAGGGAGAGATGGTGTTTACTTCCCTGACAAAGGAAGCACTGCCATTAATAAGGTACAGGACCAGGGACCTTTCCAAAATAGATACTCTCTGTGTCTGCGGCAGGACTCATGCCAGGATGGCGAAACCGATGGGCAGGGCAGATGACATGCTGATAATAAGGGGTGTAAACATATTCCCGTCCCAGATAGAAGAAGTACTGATGCAGGTCCAGGAAGTAGAACCTCATTACCTGATAGTAGTCGACAGGAACAATTACCTGGACTCTATAGAGTTCTGGGTCGAAGTATCAGAAGATATATTCGCTGAAAAGATGAATGAGCTTGAAATGTTTGAATCCGCCATTGAACACAGGCTTTATTCAACAACAGGAATAAAGATAGATGTCAAATTAAAAGAACCCAAGACAATAAAGAGAAGTGAAGGAAAAGCAAAGAGGGTAGTGGATAAGAGAAAAGGTGAAGTGATATAGATGGAAAACAATAAGTTCCTTCATCCGGAGATCTCTACTGCGAGCAGGGATGAAATTAATTCTATCCAGTTCCAGAACTTAAAAGATACCCTCAAGCACTGTTATAAAAACAATAAATTCTATAAAGACAGGATGGATGATGCCGGCCTGGATCCTGATAAGGTCAAGGACCTTTCAGATATCGAAAAGCTTCCTTTTACTTCAAAGGAAGAGCTGAGGGACAATTATCCCTTTGGACTTTTCTGCGACCCCTTGAAGAGAAGTTGTAAGGGTGCATTCCTCTTCAGGTACAACAGGCAATCCAACAGTAGTCGGCTATACCAGGCAGGATCTTGATATGTGGGCCGATGTCCTTGCCCGGATCATGTATGATGTCGGGGCAAGGAAAAATGATGTCGTCCAGGTAAGCCATGGATTCGGGATTTTTACAGGAGGTTTTGGATTCCAGGATGCAGCAGAAAAGCTCGGTGCACTGATGGTCCCCATATCGGGTGGAAATACTGAAAGACAGCTGAAGCTAATGAATGATTTCAAAACCACTGTTATCTGCTGCACGCCATCATATACACTTTATATGGCAGAAGTGGCAGAAAAAATAGGTATAGATTTTTCCAGACTTGATATTAGGCTTGGTTTTCTTGGGGCTGAACCCTGGACTGAGGCAATGAGCAAAGAAATAGAAAACAGGGTTCATATAACAGCTCTGGACAGCTACGGACTCAGTGAGGTAATAGGGCCTGGAGTATCATGCGAATGCCTGTGAAAAGATGGACTCCATATAAACGAGGATCATTTCCTGACGGAAATAATAGACCCGGAAACCGGAAAGACCCTTCCATGGGGAGAAAGGCGAGCTTGTATTTACATCCCTTACAAAAAAAGCTTTTCCGGTACTACGATACAGGACAAAAGATATATCCTATATTATGAGGATGAATGTTCCTGCGGGAAAACCCTGCTCAGGATGGCAAAACCGATGGGCCGGACAGATGATATGATGATCATCAGGGGAGTCAACGTATTTCCTTCACAGATAGAGGAAGTCCTGATAAAAATAGAGGACCTGGAACCTCATTATCTTATTGTCCTTGACGAAGGAAAATTATATGGAACTATAGAAGTCTGGGTAGAAGTTTCAGAGAATATGTTCCAGGAAAAGATAATGGACCTGGAGGTTTTTGAAAAATCAATCGAAAGCAGGCTCTATTCTGCGATAGGCATACAGATAAAAGTCAGCTTAAAAGAGCCACTGACCATAGCAAGAAGCGAGGGAAAGGCTCAGAGAGTCTTGGATAAAAGACAGGAATCAAATTGAATCCTTCCTTAAGACAGGTCAGGGATATAGTTTTAAAAGAGATCAAATACCTCAGCAAGTTTTATCCTTATAATATTAAAAGATTTTCAGACCCAACCCTGCTGCATTCAACATGCATGACTGTATTTCTTAAGTCAATCAAGGGCTGTGCACCTGGTTTTTTAAAAGGGGTGGTCAACCTTTTAGCCGGTATAGAGCTTCTGGCAACAGGTGTGAACCTGCATAGCTTTAACGTCAAAGATTTTAAAAAAACTACCGCTGACAGGTCAATAGAGCAGGATGAAAAAGATTATACTGTGGATCTGTTATTTGGGGATGTTTTTTATTCAAGATCTGTAATATATATACTTGAATATGGTGATTTTTATATTTTCGATTCCATACTTGATTCATTAAAATGTGCCCATGAAAACAGGTTGCTGTTGCATCGGGACCTGGTAAAAATCCTTGGCGGCAGGATTTTAAATCAAACTGAATATCCGGGAGATCATGGTAATATTGATCTGTTGGTAAGAGAAAACGGAAGCTTCATTACTGGAATAAATTCATTGATGAAAACATCTTTCTTCCTGGGCTGGGGCATATTTGCAGATCATAAAAGCCAGAAACTGCCCTATAAAATAATTAATGACCTGCTGATGTTAAAATCCTTAAACGATCTTGATAGTTTTTTATCAGGGCTTAAATCAAAAGATGAGATCCTGAATGATGTTTTATCAATAGGAAAAAAGAAACAACAGGTCGAAGGTCTATGTGCAGAATCAATTGATAAATTGCAGCCTGAATGGTTAAAAAATAATTTTGTAATTTTAAAAGAACTCTTAGGATAGCATAATGCTAATAAAAAAAGACCCCACCTGCACAGGTGCATGGGAAAAACTTAAAAGACATCATCAGGAGATCAGCTGCACTAAAATAAAAGAAATGTTTAGCTCGGATCCTGAGCGGTTTTCAAAATATTCCATCTTATTTGAGGACATTCTTATCGATTATTCAAAGAACATAATAAATGATAGGACTATGGAACTTCTTGGCGGACTTGCAATTGAAATGGGGATAAAGGATGCTGTCGAACGATTATTTTCAGGTGCAAGGATAAATGAGACCGAGGACCGGCCCGTTCTTCATACGGCCCTTCGAAATCTTTCAAACGATCCCGTCCTTGTCGATGGCAAAGATGTGATGCCCGAAGTAAACTCTGCGCTCGATAAGGTAAAAATATTTTCAGAAAAGATCTTATCAGGTGAATGGAAAGGCTTCAGCGGCAGGTGTATCTCGGATATTGTAAACATAGGCATCGGAGGTTCAGATCTCGGACCGGTGATGGTGACTGAAGCCCTGAAACCATATATAAAGAAAAATATAAATGTTCATTTTGTCTCAAATGTCGATGGGACTCAAATAACCGAGACCTTAAAAAGACTCAATCCCGCCTCGTCTCTTTTTATGATAGCATCAAAGACATTTACGACACAGGAGACAATGACAAATGCATCCACGGCAAGAAAGTGGTTTATTAAGAATTCAGGCTCTGAAAAACACATAAGGAAGCATTTTGTTGCGATTTCTACAAACATTGAGGCAGTAAAAGGATTTGGGATAGATCCTAGAAACATGTTTGTGTTCTGGGACTGGGTCGGCGGAAGATATTCACTGTGGTCATCAATCGGGCTGTCTATTGCATGCTCCATAGGTTTTGAGAATTTCATGGGACTCCTCGCAGGTGCAAATGCCATGGATATGCATTTTAAGGATTCACCACTGGAGAAAAATATACCCGTAATACTTGCACTGCTTGGAATATGGTATAACAATTTTTTTGATTGCGACACTTACGCTGTGCTTCCCTACGACCAGTATCTGCACAGGTTTCCGGCATATCTCCAGCAGCTTGATATGGAAAGTAACGGCAAATCTGTGAGTAGGGCTGGAAATAGTCTGACTGACTGCAGCAGGATAAAATACCAGACAGGACCTGTTGTCTGGGGGGAGCCGGGCACGAACGGGCAGCATGCATTTTACCAGCTTATACACCAGGGGACAAAGATGATACCCTGTGATTTCCTGGCTCCGGCGATCACTCATAATCCCACAGGCCAACATCATTCTATCCTCCTTTCAAATTTTTTCGCCCAGACCGAAGCGCTTATGAATGGGAGGACAGACGAAGAAGTAATAGATGAGCTGAAATCTGAAGGAAAAAGTGAAGAAGAAATAAAAAAGATCACTCCATTTAAGGTATTTGAAGGGAACAGGCCCACCAACTCGATACTTTTTAAGCAATTGACACCAAGAACACTGGGAAGCCTCATCGCGATGTATGAGCATAAGATATTTGTCCAGGGAGCAATATGGAATATATTCAGTTTTGACCAGTGGGGTGTTGAGCTCGGCAAGAAACTTGCAAAAAAAGTACTGGCTGAACTTGAAGATGAAAAAGATGTGTGCTCACATGACAGCTCGACCAACGGTCTTATAAATGCCTACAAAAGATTTTTAAGAAAATAAAATGTAGGATCAGGGTTGAGATATTAACCGCAAAAGCTCGGGAGCTACTCTTATAAAGTCATTCACATTTAAAGTCAAGATCCTATCGATCTTAACTTTTTGGGCAGCGACCAGTATAAGACCATCATAACTTGCACCACCTGATATAATTTTATAACCTTTATTTTTAATTTGGACAGGTCCCTTATAAATGTGTTTCCAAAAATAATAATTTACAATACTATTTAACTGGTTATTCTTATAAAATAAATCTAATATCAGTAAGTTTTACGATACCGGGGGGATCTGATGGATGTTGAGATAAAAATGCCGCAATTGGGCCAGACATCTGATGAAGTCAGGCTTATAAAATGGCTGATTAAAGAAGGTGATGTCGTTAAAAGAGGACAACCTCTTTGCGAGGTCGAGACAGACAAGGTCGTAATGGAACTCGAAAGCATAGAAAGTGGCACTGTTACTAAAATTATATCTGCTCCAGATTCACAGATAAATACTGGAGAAGTAGTAGCTATTATCACGACTTCAAAAGACAGGGCTGCCTCAAAAGACGGTTTTACCGACGTAACAGAGACTTCTTCCATAAGTGAAAATAAACCTGCTGTAAAAGGGAAGGATTTAATAAAAACCCAACCTGACTCAAAAGGTGCTTTTCTTGAGACCTCCAAGGTCCAAAAATTAAATACAGACGAGAAGAAAAAAATACTTTCTAAAATAGGAACCCAAAAAGCAATAGCAATGTACAGGAAGATGCTTGAGATAAGAGAGTTTGAGGAAAGGGTAAAACTACTTTTTTTAGAAGGCAAAATGCCCGGGACCATACATCAGTATATAGGCCAGGAAGCCTGTGCCGTCGGGGTCTGCTCTGCACTTGAAGCTGATGATATCATAGCTTCCACCCACCGTCCTCATGGCCATGCTATTGCAAGAGGTGTAGGAATGAATGAAATGATGGCAGAATTGTACGGAAAAACAACCGGTTGCTGTAAGGGAAAGGGTGGCTCCATGCATGTAGGGGACCTTGATAAAGGCATGCTTCCTGCAATAGCTATTGTAGGCGGTAATATCCCCATTATTGGAGGAATGGCACTTGCTTTTAAGATGAGAAAGCAGCCCAGGGTCGCAGTAAGCTTTTTTGGCGATGGCGCTTCAAACGAAGGCGCATTCCACGAAGGCCTTAATATGGCAGCCATTTACGACCTGCCGGCACTATTTGTATGCGAGAACAACCTTTATGCTGCCTCTACCTCTGTCAAGCTTACAATAAAGCTGGAAAGCATTGCACAGCGTGCATGTGCTTATGGTATGAGAGGGGACATCGGCGACGGTATGGATGTTCTGGATGTTTATAGCAGGGCAAAAAGAGCTCTTGATATTGCAAGGAACGGTAAGGGTCCGACACTGCTTGAGCTCAGGACTTTCCGGCTCTGCGGGCATTCAAGACGGGATCCATGTAATTACATGACTAAGGAAGAAAGACAGTACTGGTCTGCCAGGGATCCTGTAGCAACATTTGAGGACTTACTGCTTAAAGAAGGTATTTTTAATAAGGACTCTCTTGAGGCAGTAAAAAAAGAAGTCGATTCAGAAATAGAAGAGGCTATAATATTCAGCCAGAACAGCCCCGACCCGAAACCAGAGGATACTTATGAAGACCTTTATGTTTCAATGGAGGTGCCCAGATGAAGCTAAGCGTAGCTGAGGCGTTAAGAAAAGCAATACACGATGAGATGAAAAGAGATAGCAATGTATTCTGCATCGGTGAGGATATTTCAATACCAGGCGGATTCGGCGGGGCCTTTACTGTCACGTTAGGACTTGAAAAGGATTTCAGGGACAGGATGATAGATACTCCGATATCCGAGATAGCAATATTTGGTTATGCCTGCGGGGCTGCAATAATGGGTATGCGTCCGATTGCAGATGTGCAGTACGGGGACTTTTTACTGTGTGCTATGGACCAGATAGTAAACCAGATTGCAAAGATGCGCTACATGTCAGGCGGAAAGATAAAGGTGCCAATCGTCATGAGGGCACCAGTCGGAGTCACGGGCAGGGGTGCCCAGCATGCCCAGAACCTGGAGCCTTATTTTATAAATTGTCCAGGACTAAAAATAGTGGCACCTGCGACTGCCTATGATGCCTGCGGGTTGCTGAAGGCTGCTGTAAGAGATGACGATCCGGTACTTATTTTTGAGCACAAACTTCTCTACGGCTCTAAGGGTCCAAGGCAGGAGACTGGTACCGTTGATGCTTCAAGTGAGATCCCTGATGAAGATTATACTGTCCCTATCGGTAAGGGCATGATAAGAAGGGAAGGCAAGGATATCACTATAGTCGCAAGCCTGCTTATGATGCATTTCTCAATGATGGCTGCTTCAATACTTGAAAAAAAAGGCATAAGCTGTGAAGTGATAGATCCGCGTACAATTTGGCCTCTTGATATCGATCTTATTATAAATTCTGTCAAAAAGACCGGTGGGCTTGTGATCGTAGAGGAATCGCCCAAACAGGGAGGGATAGGCGCAGAGATTTCTGCCCAGGTTGCTGAAAAGATACCGGATTATATAACTGTGCCGATTACAAGGATCGCTGCACCCAATACTCCGGCACCGTTTTCACCGGTTATGGAAAAATTCTATATACCCCAGCCCGGCAGGATCGCTGAAACGATCTCGAGGTTGCTTGAGGTATAATTCAAAGAGTGCTTTAGGATGAAATAAAATTTCTTATCTCATTAAATATATTAAGATAGGAGAATAAATGAATAATAGCAAATATGTGATCGGCCTTGATTTCGGTACAGATTCAGTAAGAGCTTTGCTGGTAGACGTCGACAATGGAAAAGAAAGATCAAGTTTTGTCTCATATTATAAAAGATGGGGAGAAGGAAAATATTCCGAACCATCTAAAAACCAGTTCAGGCATCATCCTCTGGATTATCTTGAATCTTTTGAGGAGGCAATAAAAGGTACTTTAGCGGAAATGCCCGCCGGCACCGGCGAGAGTGTAATCGGTATAGGTGTGGATACTACTGGCTCGACTCCAGCTCCAGTGGACAAAGATGGTGAAATACTGGCTCTAAAGGATGATTTTTCTAATAATCCAAACGCAATGTTTGTATTGTGGAAGGACCATACAGCAATAAATGAAGCTGAACTTATAAATAAGGTCTCAAAGAGCTGGGGCGGCGTTGACTATACAAAATATGAGGGCGGTGTTTATTCTTCAGAATGGTTCTGGTCAAAAATACTGCATGTCCTTAGAGAAGACAGACAGGTAAGGGAGGCAGCTTATTCCTGGGTCGAACTTGCTGACTGGATACCGGCAGTCATGACAGGCAACCTGGACCCGAAGAAAATGAAGAGAAGCAGGTGCGCTGCAGGCCATAAGGCGATGTGGCACAAAGATTGGGGAGGCCTGCCGTCAGAAGAATTTCTTGTAAAGGTGGACCCGCTGCTTAAGGGTTTAAAGGACAGGTTGTATGAGGAGACTTTCACTTCCGATATTTCAGCAGGCGCCTTATCAAAAGAATTTGCTAAAAAGCTTGGACTAAAAGAAGGGATCGCAGTAACAGTTGGAGCATTTGACCCGCATATGGGAGCTGTCGGAGCAGGCATCAAAGACGGGGTTTTTATAAAAGTCCTTGGGACATCTTGCTGTGATATGGCTGTCGGACCAAAGGGTGCTTCAGAAAACCTTATCTCCGGAATATGTGGACAGGTCGATGGGTCTATAGTCCCGGGAATGCTTGGTTATGAAGCCGGACAGTCTTCATTCGGTGATGTTTATGCATGGTTTAAGGATATAATTTTCTGGCCGGTTTTAAGGCTTTTGCCCCTATCCGGATTACTTGATGACGTTTTGAAGAATAAGCTTTCAGATGAGATCAGCAATAATATAATCAAACAGATAGAAGTGGATGCTGAGAAATTAAAACCGCAGGACACCGGACTTCTGGCGCTTGACTGGTTAAATGGCAGAAGAACACCTTTTGCAGACCAGAGATTAAAAGGCGCAATAATCGGGCTCAATCTGGGAACAGATGCCGTAAAGATGTACAGGGCCTTTGTGGAAGCCACTGCATTTGGCTCAAAAGCCATAATCGACAAATTCAGGCAGGATGGCCTTGTAATAGATGAAGTCGTGGCGATAGGAGGGATTCCTCAAAAATCCCCGCTTGTGATGCAAATACTCGCAGACGTTATCGATATGCCTGTCAGGGTCGCAGAATCTTTTCAGGCAGTGGCGTTGGGGGCCGCAATTTTTGGAGCTGTTGCTTCCGGGTATTATAAAAACATCCCAGAGGCCCAGAAAAATATGTCAAGCGGTTTTATAAAAGTCTACAATCCAGAAAAGAAAAGTGTCGAGACTTACAGGGAGCTTTATAAGACCTATCAGGAAACAGGAAAATGCCTGGAAGATATCATGAGGAAATTGGGGAGTATTTAATATCATTAAATTCAAAAAACCATGACTGATGAAAAAATATTAAAACTTAAGAAAGATGTATTTAATGCAAATATCGCCCTGTCAAAAAGCGGGCTGGTGATGTTTACATTTGGAAATGTATCAGGGATAGACAGAAAAAATAAAATAGTGTCAATCAAGCCAAGTGGAGTGGATTATGATAGGCTTAAAATAGAAGATATGGTCCTGTTAGATCTGGATGGTAACAAAATTGACAGCAAATTAAATCCTTCTTCTGATACCAGGACCCACCTGGAGCTGTACAAGAGATTCGATGATATTGGCGGGGTGGTACACACCCATTCAAGATTTGCTACAGCCTGGGCTCAGGCCAGACTATCAATACCCTGTCTTGGAACGACACATGCTGACTACTTTTATGGAGATGTACCGTGTACTGAAGTTATCTCAAACAAACAGATCTCAACAGATTATGAAAAGGGAACAGGCACTCTGATAATAAAGACAATAAAGAAGAAAAAAATCGATTATAGGGCGATGAGAGCCTGCCTTGTTGCCTGCCATGGACCGTTTACCTGGGGGGCCAGTGCTGCAGAAGCTGTTGAGATCAGTATGCTCCTGGAAGAAATAGCAAAGACCAGTTTCTATTCCACGATGTTAAATCCAGACGTCAGGAGCATTAAGAAAGAGTTGCTGGATAAACATTACCTGAGAAAACACGGTAAAAATGCATATTATGGCCAATCTTAATTACCAAACGTAGATAGTATTCCTATAATATAATTAGTTTATAGCTCGGCTTATAAACTAGCACCACAAAATTTAGGTTTAAAAAGAAAGAATTTTAAATAAATTTAGTATAAGGAGAACACTTAATGGGGATTTTGGACAGAAGGGTAAAGCCAAAAATAGGACTGATGTATTCAGGATTAAAAGTGTACTGGGCCCAGTACCCTCAGCTTGAGAAAATCGGCAGCAGTATGTATGAAAAATATTTAAGGGAATTTGAAAAAATCGGAGATGTGGTCCAGGCAAAATTTATTGATACCCCTGAACTATCAGAGCAAGCAGGAAAAATGTTTAAGGAAAATGATATAGACATATTATTCATTCTTCCTTTTGGTTATTCGACAGGAATGATCATTGTCCCCTGTATTAAACAGCTGGATGTTCCCGTAAGGTTACTGGCAACTCATGAAGATGAGACTTATGATTATAAGTCGGCAGATACTGCTGAGTGGCTGCATCATACCGGGATCTGCTGTATGCCTGAATATGCAAGCACTTTAGTCCGCATAGGCAGGAAGTTCATGGTAATAACAGGCTGGTTAAATGATAAGCGTTTTTGGATGGAAATAGAGAAGGATTCAATAGGTGCAGCAGCTGGTAAAAAGTTTAAAGATTTAAACTTTGCCATAATAGGTAACACCTATACCAATATGACAGATATGCCTGCTGATGACCATAGATTATTGAAAGCAACAGGAAAAATGTTTTTAAGGCCTGAAGTTGAGGAATTTGAAGAAGAATATTATAAAGTGACCGATCGGCAGCTTGATGATATGTACTCTCAGCTCAGGGAATTTTATGAAGTCGATGACACAGTCACAAATGAGCACATGAAGGAATCTGCTAAGATCGCTGTAGTATTTGAAAAAATAATAAATAGATATGATATCAATGCATATGGCTATTACTGGTGGGGAGTCAAAGAAGTAGTCACCCAGCTTCGTTCCCAGTCCAATTTGGCCGGTTCACGGCTTTCTGCTTTGGGGGTACCGGGAGTGACAGAAGGAGATGTCAAGACTGCAATGGCAATGAAAGCAATGGATCTGATGGGTGCAGGTGGGATGTTCCTGGAATTTAACACGATAGATTACAAAAATGAGTTTCTGCTGATAAGCCATGACGGGCCTGTTAATTTCAATGTATCTGAAGGAAAACCCAGGCTTCAGCATCTAAAAATACATCATGGCAAAACAGGGCACGGTCTGGGAATCGATTTCAATCTTAAAAAGGGTCCGGTAACTTTGCTCAATTTGACTCAATCAGATCCAGAAGTCGATACTTTTAAACTTATTTATACTACTGGAGAAGTTGTTGAAGGCGATAGTCTTCATGTTGGAAATCCAAATGGCAGGCTTAAGATAGGTAAACCCATATATCAGTTTGTTGACGAATGGTGCCAGCACGGACCTATTCATCACAGCTCTCTTGGCATCGGTGATCTATCAAGAGAAATAGAAGTATTTGCTGAAGTCATGGGTTTTAAGTGTGTCGGAGTTTGAATTTAAAAAAACAAAGTGTAAGATAAATAAGGCTTAATTACTTCAATATTTGAAAGGACAAAATTGAATGAACGCAAGAGAAAATTTTATTGAGACTGCCCACCTAAAAAAGGGGCAAAATCAATAAAATGGGAGTTTGGTTACTGGGGTGCAACTCTGGAGAGATGGTATGATGAGGGACTTCCAAAAAATAATTACCCTACAGTACCTACAAATATAGTAAATACAACCACATCATTGTACACAACAGTTTGGAGCCATTTTTTAAAAAAGAAAGAAAACCTATTCGAAAAAGTATATAAACAGCCTGACAGAAAGCCAAAACTCCCTGATGGTATTATAGCTTGCGGCGGCGGGTTGTACTGGCCCTCTCAGGGTTTTGTATTTGAAACTGATGTCAAAGATTATTTTAAGATGGATGAGATCCAGGTGATCGTATGTGCAGAACAGCTTTTTTATCCCCAGTTTAAACCGGAGATACTGAAGGAAGACGAAAGATATATCGATTATAAGGACCTGGATGGTGGCATAAGAAGATTTTCAAAGTCTGAACAGGTATTACCGACAGGACTGGACTGGCCCATTAAAGACTGGAAGACATGGGAAAAAATAAAAGAAGAAAGAATGAACCTTAATAATATTAAAGAAAGACTACCAGAAAATTGGATCGAGTTAGTAAATGAATATAAAAACAGAAGCTATCCTCTGGCATTAGGAGGATACCCTAACGGTATCTTTGGTACTCTTACACATTTAATAGGATATAAGAATTTATTTTTATTTTATTATGATCATCCTGATCTTATAAAAGATATCCTTGATAGGTTGACAGATATCTGGATCGCATTATGGGAAGAAATATTATCCTATGTAGACGTCGATCTATGCAACCTGTGGGAAGATATCTCATCAGGAAAGGGATCCATGGTTTCCCCAAAAATAGTAAAAGAGTTTATATCCCCCTATTATAAAAAGATAGCAGATTTCTTGAAAAGTAAAAAAATAGATATATTTTTAATTGATACAGACGGTGATTGCAATGAACTTGTCCCTATTTTCATTGAAGCAGGTGTCACAGGAATGTATCCAATGGAAGTAAGTGCAGGGATGGATGTTATTTCTCTCAGGAAAAAATATCCTGATTTCTTTATAATGGGTGGCATACCTAAGTTTGAAATTTCCAAGGATAAAAAAAGAATAGATGAGATTTTAGAACCGGTAAAATGGTTATTGGACCAGGGAGGATATATACCATTTGCAGATCATTGCATCCCCCCTGAAGTCAATTGGGATAATTTCAAATACTATAGGGAAAAATTGAATAGCATGATAGATAGTTAATCAATTTATTTATTATTTAAAAAAAATAGGGCTGATTAATGGAATTTAGACGTCTAGGAAAAACTGATATCGATGTAGGGGTAATAGGACTTGGTACGGAATATGTCTGGCATGATCCATTAGAAAAAGTCGAAGAAGTCGTTCTTGAAGCAATTGAAGGTGGTGTTAATTATATTGATATTTTTATGGGTTCTCCGGATGCAAGAGATAATCTTGGAATTGTCCTTAAAAAACACAGAAAAAAATTACTATTAGCAGGTCATCTTGGTTGTATTGATGTGAAAGGTCAGTATGCAAAGACAAGAGATGTAAAGATTTCTGAAAAATTTATTAATGATTTTTATAAAAGACTCCAAACTGATTATATAGATATTCTTTTTCTACATAATATCAATGAAGAGACTGAGTTTGAAGAAGCATTTGGAAACGGGGGTATATTAGATCTGGCCCTAGAACTTAAAAAAAAAGGCCGGGCAAGATTTATAGGTTTTAGCAGTCATAAAGTCCCAGTGTCTCTTAAAGCTTTAAGAAGTGGTTATTTAGAGGTTTTTATGTTTCCGGTCAACCCTGCATTTGATATTCTTCCTGGTACCACAGGACATGATGAAATATTAGACAACCGCAACAAAGAATTAATAGCTACTGCTCATAACATTAAAGAAAGGGCTTTACTTTATCAGGAGTGCATGCAAAGAGACATTGGTTTTGTAGCAATGAAGCCTTATGGAGCTGGCAGAATATTTTCCTTATTAAAAGATATTTCCGAAAGAAGAAAAGCTGTTTTACAATGTCTAAATTATGCTTTGACCCGTCCAGGAGTTTCTACTGTAATACCGGGATGTAAAAACGCTTCAGAAGTAAAAAGTGCTCTAAGATACCTGAAAGCAACAGATACTGAAAGAGACCATTCTTTTCTGATAGAAAACCTTGATTTAAATTTAAAGGGAAAGTGCATGTACTGCAATCATTGTCAACCTTGCCCTGAGGGGCTGGATATTGCGGCCATCACCCAGTTGGCAGATGCTGCTAAAGCGGGGTTGACAGATTTATTAAATAAAAAATATTTAATGATAGATATTAAGGCTTCTGCATGTAAAAAATGTAAAACGTGTGAGGAAAGATGCCCTTTTGATGTTTCTGTAATATCAAATATGGAAAAAGCTCTTAAGATCTTTGGAATCTAATTCTGCCCTGTCCTATTTTTGGGTGTATCTTTCTATTATCTTTATTGCACTTGACCTTGAAAGATTAAAGCTTTGCCAGCTTATCTGGCTTTCGAGGCCTGGTTTTATTTCATTGAAATAACTAATGACAGCATCTTTTTTGCTATCATCAGACAGAAGTCTTTCCAGTTCAGGAGTAGCATCATAGGAAAGCTCTTTTAAATAATCCATATCTATCTGCCCGGTCTTTTCATAACGGTAAATATTGTTTCGAGCTATTATCACATCGACATTAGCAAAATTAAGCAGGATGTAGACCACAAGGGTGGTTATAAAGTACCCTTTTATTATTGGCAGCCTCTGATACCAGATAAACACTATATTGAGTATAAAAAGGAAAAACATCAGAACCATGAATGCCTGTACAAATATCCTGAGATATGTAAAGCCATAAGCCTGTTCGTACACCAGCATCCTGTAAAAAGCCGATGAAAGCATCACAAATGTGAAACCAGCTAAAAGAGAAAGAAGCATCTTACTTAAAAGGTGGGTCTTTCTGTTTTCTCTTTTTATAAAGGATATTGCTAAAAGTAATATTATAAAATTGATGATCGCCACCACTACAAGCTCAAAAAAACCTCTTCTCGCATACTCTGCATATGTATAAGCAGATGGAAGTATGAAAGACTCTCCTCCAAACAGGTATTTAAACTGTATGATTGAAAACACCGTAAATACAACGTTTAAGAGAAAAAGTAAAGTTATCAGGATGACAGGGTCTAGAAACCTTTTCCATTTTATCTTACTGTATTTTTCTTGCCTGTCTTCATCATGGGCCTTTAGCAGTGACCATAGAAAACAGATGGCGTATACTGTTATAGCAAGGATTAAAAAGAAATGTTTTATTATTTTCGATACAGGTATATTTATAAATAAGTCCTTAAAGACGATATCCGCAGAGGAAAGTAGCCATATTATAAGGGCAAGTATCGGTATAGATATCAAGAGACCTATAGCTATCCTTGGTAACACCCTTCTTTTATCCTGTCCATCATCACCCTTTATCCTGAAAAAGGTTATAAAAGGCATATGAATAAATCTGAATGGCATAAAGATTCTTTTAAAGAAATCTGCTAAAAACCTTATATCAGACCAATCAGACCTGTTTGTATCGGAGACCAGGGATGTCATCATCACCAATAAATACAGGATTATTAAAAAATTCAATATTTTCAGTATCTGGTTTGAATAGATAGCAAAGGTCAGTGAAAGCATGATAATGGGAATCGACCATATCCATGCTTTGTTCTTTAATCTTCCAAAGTCTTTGTAAAAGACCATAGCAACTACCATGATGATCAGGACAATGAATGCAGGGTAGGAAATCCCGAGTGTCTTATTGTAAAAAAAGATATCAAATAAAACACCTACTGCAAGACCGTAAAGCAGGATCCAGTATTTTTTCTTTTCTAATTCCATTGTTCTTTCCCCAAATCCTTAATCTATCAAAACATTTTAACAGCAATTATTAAACCTGTTGCCTTTTTAAAATAATAATACCGGAGTGTTGGCACCAGAAAGATATTATATAATATAAAATAATCAGGCAAAAGAAGGATTTTTTAATAAATAGATATTATGAAATAAAAATAAACCAAGAGGATTTCTATAATAGAATAAATAGCTTATATATCTCTTCAACAAATAGATTTTATTGGCTGCCAAAAGGTGTGAAATTTCGAACCTATTTTTGAATGGATTAATTAATTTAAAGAATGAGGAATTATTGTATTAATTTTTTAAATAATAGGTAGGTAATTATAATAAACAGACATATCAATATATAGTTAATAAAGATGGATGAACTTCAAAAACAGGAAATATTTGAAATTGAAGGAAATAAGGGACGCTTTTGATATAGAATTTATCTTAAAGAAAGGAATTGAAATAACACAGGATGAAAAAGAACTTGTTAAAGTCAAAAAAATCATCCACCAATTTGGCAAAAAAGAGTATAATGTTACCCTTGGTTCAATTCTTGAACCCCAGTTAAGAGATTATTATAAGAATAATAATTTTGAATATTTGATAAGTAAGATTTCTGAAAGACTCAGTCGATGAAACTTTTATTTAGTTGATCTATAAAATTGTGCGTATATGAATGATTTTACAGAAAAAACTGATTTTGTCAGGGATATTATTAATAGAGACCTTGACCAGAACAAAAATATAAAAAAGGTCCATACCCGGTTCCCTCCCGAACCAAATGGATACCTGCACATCGGGCATGCCAAGGCGATCTGCCTTAATTTTGGTCTTGCTGAGGAATATAGGGGCCTTTGTAACCTGAGGTTTGATGATACCAATCCCACCAAAGAGGAATCTGAATATGTCGACTCTATAAAGAAGGATATCAGGTGGCTGGGTTTTGACTGGCAGGACAGGGAATACTATGCAAGTGACTATTTTGAAAAGTTATATGAATTTGCAGTGCTTCTTATAAAAAAAGGCAGAGCATATGTATGCGACCTCAGTGCCGAAGAAATACGGGAGCACAGGGGTACTTTAAAGAGTCCTGGCAAAGACAGCCCATACAGGGAACGCACAATTGATGAGAACCTTGATCTTTTTGAAAAGATGAAGCTGGGAAAATTTTCCGATGGTTCCAGAGTACTGAGGGCAAAAATAGATATGTCTTCCCCCAATCTTAATATGAGGGATCCTGTTATGTATCGGATTTTGCATAAAAAACATCACCGCACACAGGACAAGTGGTGCATTTACCCTACCTATGACTGGGCACACGGGCAGTCAGATTCAATAGAAAAAATAACGCATTCAGTATGCACACTTGAATTTGAGGACCACCGTCCCCTATATGACTGGTTTATCGACCAGCTTGGAATATGGCCTCCGCGCCAGATAGAATTCGCAAGGCTGAATCTCACATATACTGTTATGAGCAAGAGGATCCTCCTGGAGCTGGTGCGGAAGAAACATGTCAACGGATGGGATGACCCCAGGATGCCTACATTATCAGGTATGAGGAGAAGAGGTTACAGTCCTGAAGCAATACGCAATTTCTGCTCGGCGATAGGAGTTGCAAAAGCCGAGAGTACAGTGGAGATCGCTTTTCTTGAGCACTTTGTCAGGGAGGACCTTAATAAAAAAGCTCCCCGGGTAATGGGTGTCATCGACCCTTTAAAAATAATAATAGACAACTATCCTGATGATACCACCGAAGAGCTTGAAGCCATAAATAATCCTGAGGACCTATCAGCCGGCAAAAGAAAGATCCCATTTTCAAAAGTGATGTACATCGAGAGGGAAGATTTTATGGAAGAACCTCCCAATAAATTTTACAGGCTTGCACCCGGGAGGGAAGTCCGGCTAAGATATGCTTACTTTATTAAGTGTGTCGCTTTAGTCAAAGACGAAAACGGAAAAGTGACCGAACTGCACTGCACTTACGATCCTCTGACAAAAGGAGGAGATGCTCCTGATGGCAGAAAAGTAAAAGCTACTCTTCACTGGGTATCAGCAAAGCATTGCATCGATGCAGAAGTCAGGCTTTATGACAATCTTTTTACAGTTGAAAATCCCCTGAAAACAGAAGAAGGAAAAGACTATAAAGAGTATTTAAATCCTGATTCTTTAAAAGTAGTTACTGGATGCAAACTTGAACCTTCTCTTCTGGATGCAAAACCAATGGAGCACTATCAGTTTGAAAGACTCGGATATTTTGCAGTGGATCCAGATACAGATGGGAGAAAAACTTGTCTTTAACAGGACTGCAACTCTAAGGGATGAGTGGTCAAAGATCAAAAAATCGATACTTCCAGATAACATTTCTTAACAGCTGATTGGAAACAGGATCATTTTAAGCTTTTCTTCTTTTTATACTTCAGGATAATTTTTAGGTCTTTAAGCGCAGGAGAATTTAAAAGTCTTCCATCATAATGAAATCTTGACCCATGACAGGGACAGTCCCATGATTTTTCTGCGGGATTGAACCTTACAAGGCAACCCATGTGGGGACATACTGGATCCAGAAATATCCCATCACCTTCCTTGGTCTTAAAGAGTGCAATCTTTTTTCCTTCTATTTCAATGATTTTACCTTCATCCTTTTTAATGCCGGATAAAAATCTTTCAGGTTCGATTATCCTGTATTCTTCAACTCTGACTTCACTATGGGTCTGATTATTATCAGTGGAACTTCTTTTCTTTTTTAAAAGCTTAAACCTTCCAGGATCATAGATGTCTTTCCATGGGTTACTGTTCCCTGCTATGAAGTCCTTTATTATCATCGCTGAAATAGTCCCATGAGTCATACCCCAGCCGTTAAATCCGGTTGCTACAAACAAATGCCTTGAATCAGGAAGATATCTGCCAATATAGGGGACCATGTCTAATGTATTGTTATCCTGTGAAGACCAGCAGAATTCAACATGATCGATATCGAAAAATTGTTTTACATATTCATATAGTAGCTGGAATCTCATCGTGGTATCTTCCACCTGGCCGGTAATATGCTCCTGTCCACCTGCGATTATGAGCTCTCCTCCCCTGTAGAGCTGGGACCTGAAGGAATAAATTTCTTTTTCTGCACTTATAAAGATTCCGTCTGGAAATGGTCCGTTAATCTTCATTGCAAAAGAGTAGATCCTACCTGCTTCCATCCTGTCATAATACTGGCCTGGCTTATCATAGAATGGAAAATGTGTCGATATGACAATATCCTTTGCCAGTATTTCCCCCTTGTCAGTATTAAGAATGCATGGAACACCTTCCTTTAAACCTGTAGCTCTAGTCTTTTCAAAGACATAACTGCCATTTCCAGGTATTTCTTTTACCAGCGCCAGAAGATACTTGCGGGGATGGAACTGTCCCTGTCCGGTAAAATAAACAGCACCTTTTGCAGGGATCGGAAGTTCGATATCATCTGTAAAGTCAGCAGGAAGTCCAAGATTCCTGGCAGCTTCTACCTCTAATTTTACGGCCTTAAGGGTTTCATCTTTTTCAGCATAAGTAAAGGCTGTCTTGTTAAAGAAGTCACAATCTATCTTATATTCTTTGATTAGTCCTTTTATTTTCAAGATCGCAGAAATATTTGCATCAGCATATTGTTTTGCAAGCTCATATCCAAACTTTCTTGTCAGGTAAGCATATATAAGGATATGCTGCGCGGTTATTTTCCCGCTTGTGTACCCGGAAACACCAGTTGCGACCTTTTCTGATTCAAGTAAAGCGACTGTAAGACCCTCTTTTTTTAAAAGTAAAGCAGTTGTAATGCCCGCAATTCCGGCACCGACCACTGCGACATCTACTTCTATTTTTTCATTCTTTTTAAGTAGGGGGAAATATGTATCGGGTGTGGTAGCTAGCCACAGGGAGTTTTCATATCGGCATATTCTTTTTTTTAGATCATTCATGAAGATTAAAATAATTTATTTAAAGATCATTATGTATATTTAGATTATCTCAGGAATTGTCATTAAAATATACTCTTCAGCCATCAGGGTTTTGAAAATATTTCATTGAGTACTTTTTAATGTTAATATATCATTTTTACTATAAGAACAAAAAGTGATATAGCACCAGGAGACACTAGATGGCTTTAGTAAAATTAAAACAATATATTGAAGATGCAGATAAGAATGGTTATGCAATAGGGTGTTTTAATGTGATAAGCCTTGAAAGTATTGATGGAGTCATAGAAGCTGCCGGGCACTCAAATAGTCCTGTTTGTATAACCATCCACCCACCTCATTTCAAATATACAGATATCGAGACTGCTGCAGACGCTATTAAGAAGAGAGCAGCTAAGACAGATGTACCGGTTATACTTCATCTGGATAATGCAGTAAATACAGCCCAGGTGATCGATGCTGTCAGGTACGGTTTTACCTCTATAATGTATATTGGAGAGCCTGAATGGGATTTTGAGACAAAGGTGAAAAGAACACAAAATATAGTGGAGATGGTCCATGCAGCAGGGAACATGATCGAGTCGGATGTCTGCTTAAAAAATAATATTTCGGGAACAAAAGACAGTGATCTATGGAAAAGGGCCTATATAGATTCTGCTGTTGAATTTTGTGAAAGGACCAGGATCGATGTTTTAAGTGTCGATGTTGTCAGCAAGGCGACCACTGGTAGTAATAAGACATCAGAAATAGACCTTGGACTTCTTAAGGAAATAAAGGGAAAGACAGGCAGATACCTGTCCCTGCACGGTGGATCGGGGGTTTCTGATGAGGGTTTAAGGCAGGCTTTCAAGGCCGGGCTTAATAAAATGCACATTTATGGACGAAGTGCAGACAGGGCTCTTGCTAAAATGAAGGGCCTTATTAATAGTAATGATCCTGACATCATCGAGGTCCTAAACGCCCAGCGTGAAGGATTCATGGAGGAAGTTGAAAAAAGCATAGGTGTTTTTGGAAGTAAAAACATGGCTTCAAAATTAAGGCTTGTCGATGAGATAACAGTAGCTGTATTAAAAAAAATAAAAGGTATTTCTTAAATATATGAAACCAGACCTGATCTTATTGCATGCACCAAGCGTGTATGATTTTAGGAAAAAAAGTATAATGTTTGGTCCCATGAGTGACCTTGTACCCTCGACACCTATTTTTGAGATGTATCCCATAGGTTTTCTTACCATGGCCAATTATCTTACGAAGCGGGGAATTTCAGTAAGGATCATAAACCTTGCATACAGGATGTATAATGAACCGGATTTTGATGCAGAAGAATATATAAAGAAACTGAATCCTGTTGCATTCGGGATAGATCTTCACTGGCTGCCTCACTGCCAGGGATCTACAGAAGTTGCTGCAGATAGTCAAAAAGTATCATCCTTCCACTCCTGTGATATTTGGGGGATTTTCTTCCTCATACTTTTATGAAGAACTTATAGGATTTGACCAGGTGGATTTCATTTTAAGAGGTGACTCGACTGAAGAGCCGCTATTCAGGCTCATCAGCCTTTTAAAAAAACGATCTGCAACTCGTCAGAGCGGCACTTTTGTAAATGATGAAAAGTCTTCAGGAGAGCTAAAAAAAATACCTAATCTGGTTTTTAAGACCGGCAGCGGTCCTCATATAAATCCCATAGAGTGCATTTCTGCCGACCTTGATGAGATAGATTTTGATTACAGCATTATGTTCCGTCATGTTCTCAAATACAGAGACCTAAAAGGTATAGTGCCATTTAGTGACTGGTTCAGGTATCCGATTACCACAATTCCTGTTGTAAGGGGTTGTAATAATAATTGTGCGAATTGCGGGGGTTCAAAGTCAGCGTTTAACCTGTTTGGAAACAGGACAGAGCCTGCATTCAGGGATCCAAAAAAACTCGTAAGTGAAATAAAAAAGATAAGAGAGTATATTGATTCGCCGATATTTCTCCTGGGTGATCTTAACAGCAACGGCAGACAGTATGTAATGGAATTTTTCAGATTTGCCCGTGATCTGGACAAAAATATCCAGATCTTTTTTGAATTTTTTTCTCCTCCTGAAAACTGGTTTTTTGATGAAGCTGCAGAAGTATTTTCAAAAGTCTGTTATGAGATATCGGCAGACTCCCATGAAGAAGCTGTAAGGGACAAGATGGGAAAAAAATATACTAATGCTGAGATGATAAGCAGTATAGAGTATGCTCTCAGCAAAGGTGCGCTAAGGTTTGATCTTTATTTTATGACAGGGCTTCCGTACCAGACAAAGGGATCTATCCTTGACACTGTCAGTTTCTGTACTGAAGTCTATGAAAGGCTTAAATGGGATAAGAGATTTATGCCTTTTATCTCCCCAATGGCGCCATTTCTTGACCCCGGCAGCAGGATATTTGAAGACCCTGGATCTTTTGGCTACAGGCTGCTTGCAACTACGCTTAAAGAGCATATTGAGGCCATAACACGGCCCTCCTGGAAGTATATCCTGAATTATGAAAGTAAATATATCTCACAGGATGAACTTGTTTACAGTACATATGAAGCAGCTATTGGATTAAACAGGTTAAAAGGCAAAGCTGGGTCTATCACAGCTGAGACAATGCAAAAAAACGAGATGCGAATTAAAAAGGCCGTGGAGATAATGAAAGAAATAGATAAGATAATGATAATTAGAGATAAGGACCAGAGAGAATCTGAATTGATGCTGCTTAAGGACAGGACATATAAATATAGCCTCTCGACGGTATGTGATAAAAAAGAGCTTGAGTTCCCTTTTTCGAATAGAAAATTCAACTGGCTTAAAATATTAAAAACTTCACTTAACACAAAATGAAAAAAAATCTGTCACCCGACCTTTCAGCTCTTAGTTTTTTAAGGGATGATTTAAAAAAGCTTGAAAAATTTCTTGATTCTTTTACATCGGGCACAAACGGTATTTTAAGTAAAGCGATAAGAAGCACTTTAAATGCTGGTGGAAAGAGGATAAGGCCTTCACTTCTTTTCATCTGTGCAAAAAATGATGATTATGACATTGATTACCTGCTCCCCGCAGCTGCTGCAATAGAGATAATACATACGGCATCCCTTATCCATGATGATATAATTGACCGATCCCTTCTCAGGCGCGGTAAAAGTACGATTCACCACATCTATGATAATGATACTGCAAAGTATGTGGGGGATTATCTTTTTACACATACTTTTTCGCTTCTAAACAACTATAAAAATGCCAGGATGCTGATTGAGATGTCAGATGCTGCAAATCATCTGGTCAAGGGGGAATTTGACCAGCTTAAGACAAAAAAAGACCTTAGGCAATCAGAGGATGTCTATTTTAAAAAGATCAATGAAAAGACGTCTTCACTTTTTAAGCTCAGCTGCGTACTTGGAGGTATCCTATCTGAATCCAGTGAAAAAGACATAGAAAGTATGAGAAGATTTGGTGAGTTTGTAGGGATATCTTTCCAGATAAATGATGACCTCATAGACATCGATCTGAGCAGGAATTCCATAAAAATAGGAAAATCTGTGGGTAATGATTTCCGGCAGGGAAATATAACATTGCCATTTATATATGCGATGCAGGATAAGGGATTTAAGAAAAAGATCGCCCTGCTGGCAAATAAAAAAGATATTTCTGAGCGAGATCTTATTGATGTTTTAAAATCGCTGGAGAGCACTGATGCAATTGCAAAGGCAAGACAAAAATTTTTTTATTTTCTTAATGAAGCAAGAGAGACAGTAGGGACCCTGGAAGGCAAAAAGAGGAGGGAATCACTGTTAGTCGTATGTGATGTCATACAGCATGGAAAGGAACTTATAAGATGAGCAGCTTTTCTGCTATTATCCTTGAAGTCATCGGTATCACAGCACCGGTATTTGTGGTTGTAGCGATCGGGTTCTTGATAAAACGTAGAGGCTTTATAACTGAAGAAAATGTACCAGTTTTAAATAAACTTACCTATAATCTCGGGCTTTCTGCACTTGTTTTTCGTGTGATCTCAGGAAGCAGGTTCAGCGATATTTTTGATGTCAATATTTTGAAAGTCATTTTCTCCACATATTTTTCTTTTATGTTTTTGGTCTTTATTTCTTTTTATTTCTCAAAACTGGAAAGAGGCTTTAAAGGTGCCGTGATCGTATCTTCCTACAGGAATAACATGGCTTTTATTGGGCTGCCGATACTGCTTTATGCATTTGGATCGATAGCTGCTGCGAAAGCAGGAATAGTTATTGCGGCTCTTCTACCGCTTAATATAATATCGACAGCATTGTTTTTCTATTTTTTTAGAAGGCCAGATACAGAAACGGGAATGGTCCTGGGTGCGGTTAAAAAGATATCAGCTTCTTTTTTATTGAGGGAAATATTTACTGATCCGGTCATAATAGCAGTGATTGCCGGTATCCTTATTTCCTATTTTGGGGTAAGTGTGCCAGGGCCTATTGACAAGATATTTGAAATACTCGCAGGGATAGCTGTACCTCTTGCATTGATATCCATCGGGGCATCATTCAAATTTAATCATATTAAAAACAATCTAAAATATCTTTCGATCTTAAATGTATTAAAACTTCTTGTCTTTCCTGCGATAGCCCTGCTTTTCAGTGTTTTTGTCTTTAAAATAGATGCCATTGATAGAAATACGGTATGTATTCTTTTTGCAAGTCCTGTAGCAGTCGCGACATATATACAGAGTATAAAATACAGCACAGATCATGATTTTGTATCATCTGCGATAATCACAACCACAATGATCTCGGCAGTAACACTCTCAGCATGGCTTTTTGTATTAAAATTGATCTGATTTAGTCTGAATATATTTTTTTAGAAATAAAGTGAATACTTAGAAGTTTAAGCACTCAAAAGCTTCCTGCCGGTCTTTTCATCTGTTGCAAGTATGCTGATCAGTTTTCCTGAAAGTGCACTGTAAATCGCATTAAATTTTGAGGTGCCAGCTGCTGCGCCCATACGGTAGTCAATATTCATTATGTTTTCAACAGGTATGGTGATAATCCTATCCTCTACTGAGGTCCTGCAGAAGTTGCCGTCCGAATTAAAGAAATGCCCGAATACATCTCCAGCCACATTATTTTTTTGAAGCTCTGTGATCTCTTTTTTTGAAAGGTCACCAGACCTGAATATTGTAGATGAGCCGACAGGGTAAAAGGAGCCGATACCTACGATGGCGATATTTATATTATTGAAATATTCAAATGTCCTCTTTATACTGCTATCGCTGAGTATTGATTTTTTTATATCGCTATTATCTACAAAAAGCGGGGCATAGATGATATGCGGCGAAACACTGAATTTATCAGAAAGCTCCCTTGTAGCATCAAGGCCTTCAAATGTCAGGTTGTATGAACCACCAAGCATCTGTACTACATCGACTTTTTTTTGGATCTTTAGAGGCAGTGCATAGATACACTCTCTTACAGTGGAACTGTGTGAGATACCCAAGCAGTCTTTATCTTCTATGATATTTAGAAGGTAATTTGCTATACGCTGGCCTATCATTTTTTTCATACTGTTCTCATTATTTGCATCATCCTGTTCTCTGACCAGCAAAACCCTGCGCAACCCAAATTTTTTTTCAAGGTCACTTTCAAGCGTTGTTGTCTCATTTTTTATATCTACTATATTTACCTTTATGATCTCCAGGTCAAAAGCTTTCTGTAATATCCGGGTAACTTTAGCGGTTGAAAGCTTGAGAAGTCTTGCTATCTCATTTTGCTGCATCTTTTCCTTATATTTAAGGTTGCAGACCTTTATTATTAGATCAAGATCAAAATTTTCCATATGGTAAAAGAGTTTTGTTTTTAAGTATTTGCATTTTTGATAATCAAAAAAACTGGAAATGCCACTAAAATACTTGACAATTTGTTTTACTGGATTATATAATAAATTGCAATTAATTACAATACTGTAATTAATTTTATAACAAATAGATTTTTACTATAGTGATCAGGAATTTTTATAATTGGATTTAAAAAAAATTTTTCATATACTAAAGCAATAATCTACTTTTAAAATCTAACCATCTGGAGCAATATTATGGAAAATGATTTGGACAAACTGGTTGAAAGAATATCCCAGGAAGTTATTTTAAGATTAAAAAATGAAGTTCCCTCTTTAGCCTCAGGAACTTCACAGGTAATGCAAGACGACAGCGAATTAAGAAAACTTGCTAAAATGATCGACCATACATTATTAAAACCTGAAGCGACATATGACCAGGTCAAGCAGCTGTGCCATGAAGCTGTAGAATACGGGTTTGCATCAGTGTGCATAAATTCAGGCAATGTCATCCTTGCTGTTGAAAGTCTAAAAGGGTCAGGAATACCTGTATGTTCCGTGGTAGGATTTCCACTTGGTGCCACCACTACAAGGACCAAGGTCTTTGAGGCAAAGGAAGCTATTGAAAACGGTGCCAGAGAGATCGATATGGTAATAAATATCGGTGCATTAAAATCAAGGGATTTCACCAGGGTCAGGGCAGACATCGAAGAAGTAGTTTTAGCAGCCAGGGGAAAAGCTGCTGTCAAGGTCATAATCGAGGCCTGCCTGCTTACAGATGAGGAGAAGACCCGTGCATGTGAGATCGCCAAGGATGCTGGCGCAGATTTTGTAAAGACTTCAACCGGATTTTCATCCGGGGGTGCTACTGCTGAAGATATCAAATTGATGAGAAGGGCTGTGGGCCCAAATATCGGGGTGAAGGCTTCAGGCGGGATCGGTAATTATAAAGAAGCGAAAGCGATGCTTGATGCAGGTGCATGCACACTGGGAGATAATAATCTATGCAGGCTTGGGACCAGTAAATCTATTAATATTCTCCAGGGCCAGCATAAGGGTTCATCTTAATATAAGCATAAAAAAACACAGTAGTAATAACCTTACAAAGATTTTTTGATTATTGATAGATAGATATAGGCAGGAAAGATAATGGCAAATATGAGAGCTGTACAATTATTTGCGCCAGGAGATCTTAGGTGTGTTGAGATCGACAGGCCAGAGATCGAAAATGAAAATGAAGCAATAGTCAAAGTAAAAGCATGCGGGGTCTGCGGTTCTGATCTTATGCGTGTGATGGTAAAAGGTGCCTACAGGCATCCGATTACTATCGGTCATGAGTTTTCGGGAACTGTAGAAGCAACAGGATCTTCACAGAGTGTCTTGAAAGTCGGGGACAGGGTCACAGTAATGCCACTTGTACCCTGCGGCAAATGCGATTACTGCAGAATAGGGCAGCATGTCCTCTGCAATGACTACTCTTATTATGGATCAAGAATAGACGGGGCAATGGCGGAATATATAAGAGTAAATGAAGATAATGTCATGAGACTTCCATTAAATGTCGATTTTGAATCCGGTGCGATGACAGATCCTGTAGCAGTAGCACTTCATGCAGTCAGGAAGGCCAAACTGGAGCCCGGCCAGATCGCAGGGATCTATGGCCTTGGCGCAATCGGCCTTATTGCAACACAGTGGCTAAGATATTCAGGGTGCAGCGCTATTTATGCGGTTGATATATTTGACGAGAAACTGGAGCTGGCCGAAAGGCTGGGTGCCGATGTCTGTATCAATGCAAAAAAAGAAAATCCTCCGGAAATGATCAAGAAGATCTCCGGCAATCGTGGACTTGATGCAGTCATAGAACTTGCTGGTTCAAAGATCTCACAGATCCAGGCGATAGAATCGGTGAGAAAGCTCGGGCAGGGTCGTACTCTGCGGTATCTCCTATGATGATCTAACCATACCCAACGCAATATTGAGCAGGATATTAAGGGATGAATTGGAGATCTCTGGTGCATGGAACTCACTTATCTCACCGCTTCCTGTAAATGAGTGGCAGAGTGCACTTTTATTTATGAATTCAGGCAGGATAAAATGTAATCCTGTGATCTCCCATAGATACAGGCTTGAGCAATGTATGGAAGCATTTGATATGATGTTCAATAAAAAGCAGGTTTTTAACAAAGTCCTTTTTAAACCTGAAGATTAAAATAGAAGATCCAAATATCAGGATCGGGGTATTGATGTTGGAAAAATATATCATGTCTATAGACCAGGGTACGACTGGTTCGAGGGTGATCCTTTTTGACCATAACGGTGAAGTGTTTGCAAGTTCGTACATGGAGATCAAGCAATATTTCCCCAACCCGGGTTGGGTAGAGCACGATCCTTTTGAATACATTTCCAGCATAAAAAGTTGCATAAAAGACGTGATGGAAAAGACAGGAATCAGACCTGGTCAGATAGCTTCTATTGGCATCACAAACCAGAGGGAGACAACTATCCTGTGGGAAAAGGAGACGGGCAGGCCAGTATGTAATGCGATAGTCTGGCAATGCAGGAGGTCTGCATCCATCTGTGATAAGTTAAAAGAAAGCGGTTACGAGAAAATCATAAGTGAAAAAACAGGTCTTGTAATAGATGCTTATTTTTCAGCTACAAAGATAAAATGGATCCTTGAGAATGTCCCTGAAGTAGATAAAAAAGTCCAGAGAGGGAGTATCCTAATGGGTACGGTAGACTCATGGCTGATCTGGAATTTCAGTAAGGGTAAATTCCATGTGACTGATTATTCAAATGCTTCAAGGACACTTTTGTTAAATATCCATACACTCAAATGGGACAGTGAACTGCTGGATATATTTAGCATAAATGAAAATATTTTACCTGAACTGAAAGATACAAGCGGAATAATGGCCCATACTGAAAAGGGAAGTTTTTTGGGCATGGAGATACCGATCGCCGGAGTCGCAGGTGACCAGCAGTCCGCTCTTTTCGGCCAGGGTTGTTTTAAAGCAGGAATGGCAAAAAACACTTATGGTACGGCTCTTGCACTTATGATGAACACAGGCAGTGTTCCGGTGCCTTCAAAAAACGGACTGACAACAGATCTTGCCTGGGTAATCAACGGGAAAGCTACTTATGCTCTTGAAGGAGTGATATTTATTGGTGGTGCGACCATACAATGGTTAAGAGATGGGTTAAAAATAATCAAGGATGCTGCAGATTGCGATATTTTGTCTGAAAAAGTAGAAGATACCGGAAACGTATATCTTGTCCCGGCCTTTACGGGTCTGTGCGCACCATACTGGGATATGTATGCCAGGGGCCTCATAATAGGTATAACCAGGGGAACCACAAGGGAGCATATCTGCAGGGCGGCAGAAGAAGCAATAGCTTACCAGACAAGAGATGTAATAGATTCTATGATAGCGGACTCACAAGGAAAGCTTGCTTCCCTAAGGGTCGATGGCGGTGCCACAAAAAGTGATTTTCTTATGCAATTTCAGTCTGATATCCTCGGTATCCCGGTCGAGCGGCCAAAAACAACTGAGATGGCTGCACTTGGGGCTGCCTATCATGCAGGTCTTGGTGTGGGCTATTGGGAAAGCATAGAAGAACTTGAAAAAAACTGGATTCTTGATAAAAAATATCAGCCGGCAATGGACGAAATGAAGCGAAAAGATTTATATTCAGGGTGGAAAAAAGCAGTAAAACGTTCACTTGGCTGGGAAAGCCAACAGAAGTAATAATATAATGTTTAAAGAACAGGAGATGGTATGGCAAGGTATGGAAAACTATATCGTATCAGGCCGGGATCAATAGACGAATATGAAAAAGCACATAAGGAGATGTGGCCGGAGATGCAAAAACTTATTAAAGATGCAGGTTTTAAGAATTATTCAATTTTTGCAAGAGAGGACGGTACTTTATTTGGTTACTGGGAACATGACGACCTTGAGGCAGGTTTTAATAAGATAAAGGATTCACCGGTCAGGTTGAAATGGGAAGAATATATGAATAATTTTTTTGTTAAGGATGATAGCTCCATAATCGGGCCGGAATATGAGGATCTTAGGGAAGTATGGCACCAGGATTAGTTTTTTAGTTATCTAAAAGGCACCTGGATCAATATAAAAACAGGAGTATAAGAAAGGATTGTTATATGAACAGGGAAGAAAGAGTATTAAATACTATCAATAGAAAAGATATAGATTTCCTTCCGAGCCAGATCACGTTTTCTGACAGGACAAGGCTCGATGATCTTGCAAAGGTCATGGGTTTTGCAGATGCTGATGAGGTAGAGGAATACCTCCAGAATCACTTAAAACTTACTTATTCTACATGCGATATGCCCCTGTTTAACAGGAATGATATAAAAATAATGAAGGAAGTAGAAAAGCTTGGATTTGCTAAAGTGGACCTGGAAAACGAGGTAGTCTATGATGCCTGGGGTGTCGGTGTGGAAATGTTTTCGGATGGTATTTTTCCATGTTTTCACCCATTGCAGTCTAACGACAATAAGCTTGTGGAAAAATGGATGCCGGATGACCTGAGCAGGGATTTTTTAAACAGCACCGATGAAGATGCAATAAGGAACTATAAGACTCCTGATCCAAACAAGAAAGATAATTTTTATTTTGCAGAAAGAGATATAAAGCAATATTCGGGAGAATACCTGGTTGTGCCCTCTGGATATGGCGGAATATATGAACGTGCTTATTTCCTTATGGGTTATGAAGAGTTCATGACCAATCTTGCACTGAACCCGACTTTAATAGGGGATCTCCTGGACAAGATAACTGATTATAAGATAGAAATAGTAAAAGGTTTTATAAAGGCAGGGGCAAAGGTCAGTCATTTTGGCGATGACCTTGGTACACAGCTCGGTACTATGTTTTCGAGGGATACTTTTGCTAAGATCCTGAAACCAAGGATGAAGAGGCTCTGGAGCATCTGTAAGGATGCGGGTATACCGGTGATGTTTCATTCCTGCGGCAATGTAACAGAGTTCATACCTGACCTGATAGAAATAGGGCTTGATGTCCTTGAACCTGTACAGCCCGTGATGGATCTTGCCTACCTGAAAAAAGAATTCGGAAAAGATATTACGTTCTGGGGTGGGATAGATACACAAAAAATACTGCCTTATGGCACACCCGAAGAAGTAAAAAAACTTGCTTCTGACACGATCCGGATACTGGGAAAAGGCGGGGGCTATATTATAGCGACTGCTCAGGAAGTCATGAAAGATGTCCCTATTGAAAATGTCAGGGCACTGATTGAGACCATAATTACAGAAAGGGACCAGGTATTGTAAAACAGCAGGTACTATTAAACGGGAGTCAAAAGGAATTATTTAAACCTGAAGTCCAATAACAGGATTTATTATTCAAAAAGGAGAAAAAGAACATGTTAAAAGATTCTTATGAGGTCGCAAAAAAAAGATATGCGGCCTATGGTGCCAATACTGATAAAGCAATAGAAATCCTGAAGAGCATCACTTTTTCCATACACGGCTGGCAGGCTGATGATTTTTCAGGATTTGAGAGACCTGATTCTGCTCTAAGCGGGGGCGGGCTCCTGTCAACCGGAAACTACCCGGGTAAAGCCAGAAATATACAGGAATACAGGCAGGACCTGGAAAAAGTGTTTTCACTTGTGCCTGGAAAGAAGAAACTAAATTTTCACACTATTTATGGCGATTTCAAAGATAAGTTTTACGACAGGGATGCAATACTACCCGAACACTTTGACAGCTGGATAGCTTGGGCAAAGCAAAATAATATCGGTATTGATATAAACCCGGTACTCTGGTCACATGAACTTGCCTCTTATGGCTATACGATCTCACATGATGATGATAAGATCCGTAATTTCTGGGTAGAGCACGTAAAAAGGACAAGGGAGATAGGCGCCTATATTGGAAAAAACCTCAAGCAGACATGTATATGTGATATCTGGATACCGGATGGATCGAAAGACTATACTGTAAGTAAATTTATTCACAGAAAAATACTCAAAGACTCACTTGATGAGATATTTTCAATAGAATACCCGGAAGAATACCTTCTTGATGCCCTTGAAAGCAAACTTTTCGGGGTAGCACTGGAAGCCTATACAGTCGGTTCCCAGGAATTTTACCTGAGTTATGCCATAAAAAACAACAAGATAATGCTTTATGATACTGGGCATTTGCATCCCGAGGAGTATGTCTCTGATAAAATATCGGCAATAATCCAGTTTGTAAGAGGCATAATGTTTCATTTAAGCAGGGGCATGAGATGGGACAGTGACCATGTGACTTTGTTTACAGAGGAAATAGTCGCTATCATGCAGGAGATCATCAGGGCAGATGCGCTGGATAAAGTCTATATCGGCACAGAGTTTTTTGATGCAAGCATCAACAGGATAGGGGCCTATGCCACCGGTGTCAGGGCTGTACAGAAGGCGATGCTGTATGCTCTGCTTGAACCTACAGGGTTATTAAGGGAATATGAAAAGAAAAACCAGCTTTTTGCAAGGCTCGGGCTCCTGGAAAACCTTAAATCCATGCCCTATGGTGATGTCTGGGATCATTACTGCGGGACAATGGGTGTTCCTGATGACAGTTCCTGGATAAAAGAAGTATTTAAATATGAAGAAGAAGTTCTGTCAAAAAGATAAAACATGAATAGTAGTGGAGGAATGATAATGAAAGAAGCAATCGGAATGATCGAGACCAGGGGACTTATAGGTTCTATCGAAGCAGCTGATGCAATGGTAAAGGCAGCTAATGTAAGCCTTATGGGAGAAGAAAGAATAGGCGGAGGATATGTCACCGTTATAGTAAAAGGTGATGTAGGTGCAGTTAAGGCAGCAGTAGATGCAGGCGCAGCAGCAGCAAAGAGAGTCGGAGAACTGGTCTCAGTTCATGTTATCCCAAGACCTCATGCAGATGTCGATAAAATACTGCCCGGTTAGAAGGGAGAATCTATTTGAAGGCGTTAGTTTTTCATGGAATAGAAGATATCAGGCTGGAAGATATTGATACACCCGGGATCGGTGATGGGGAGATACTTCTAAAGGTACATTCCGCTGCGATTTGTGCAACGGACCTGCGGGTAAAAACCAATGGCCACAGAACGATCCCACAGGGAGAGACCCGGATTCTGGGCCATGAATTGGCAGGAGAGATCGCAGAAACAGGTTCTAAAATAAAGCATTTGAAGGTTGGAGACAGGGTAGCTGTCGCTCCCGTAGCAGGGTGCGGTCACTGCCGGCAGTGTATAAGCGGTAATGCTATACTATGCAAGGATAACAGGATCCTTGGCTTAAGTGTCGATGGGGGCTTTGCACAATATATGAAGATCCCTGAAAGCCATGTAAGCGGCGGAAATGTTTACAGGCTGCCTGATGATATTTCATATGAGGTAGCGGCAATAGCTGAACCGATGGCAACAGTTTTTACCGGAATGGAAGCATGCATGGTAAAACCATCTGATACCGTACTTATCATCGGTGCGGGTCCGCTTGGACTTATGCATACACTGATGGCAAGGATCTTTGGAGCACGGAAAGTGATCGTCAGTGAAATATTAGAAGACCGAAGACAGAATGCCATGAAGTTCGGTGCCGATGAAGTTGTGGACCCTTCAAATGAGGACCTCCATGAAAGAATAATGAGATCAAGTCAAGGAAGGGGTGCTGATGCTATTATAATAGCAGCGCCTTCACCTGAAGCGCAGGTAGAGAGCATAGAGCTTGCAGCTATCGGAGGGTATATCAATTTTTTCGGGACTATCCCAAAAGGTAAAGAGAAGATCACGATCGATTCAAATCTTATCCATTATAAAAACGTCAAGCTATTTGGCACCACAGGGACGACAGTATTGAATTACTGCAGGACCATGGAATTGCTGACTGCCGGCAGGATCGACCTTTCAGCTTTTATCAGTGCAGAATTTCCACTTGAAAGGTTTAAAGAAGCTTTTGAATTTGCTAAAAGGCCGGCTACCTTAAAGGTACTTTTCAAGATATAGGGCAAAAAAGTCATTTGAGACCGGATAATGACAATCAGTGGAATACCTATTGACTATTGCTGCCATAAAGTAACTGATAAAAAAAGTAGCTGCCCATGACTTTTTTAATATAATTCCGGGTCTCATCATATGATATGTTTTCTATGAACTCATCAATATCTTTTTTACCATACTCGGAGATCCACCTGCTCATCGCACCCGGCCCGCCATTGTAAGCGCCGCAGGCATAGTATTTGTTCTGGGAGAAATTATCAAGCTGGGCTTTTATATAATAAGTGCCCATTTTTATACTCGTCTCGGCTTCAAAAAGCATATCCTGGGAAAATCCTGAAATGCCTATCTGGCCCGCTATACCCTTTCCGGTAGCAGGCATGATCTGCATGAGGCCCAGGGCGCCGGCATACGATCCCGCACCCGGGTCAAATCTTGATTCTTCCCTTATTATTGCAAGAATAAACAGGGGGTCTACTCCATATTGGGCACTGTATTTATCTATATATTCCCTGAACCCATAAGGGTAAAGAAGAAAATAAAGATAATCCGTGTATGGTGGTGTGAGGCTGCTTCTTAATTTTGTAAGATTACTGGATATCACTTTTTGTGATTTGATGTAGTCTTTCGCTTCAAGATAAAGTGTAGAGATCTCGAGGATGCCAGTACTTTCCAGAACTTTTGAAGCACTTGCTACTTCGATCTCCCTATCTGCGCTATCATAAAATTCAATAAGTAAAAGCTCTTTTGCCCTGTCGATATGAGAAAATTCTTTTTTTATGGTCTCCTGATCCAGGATATCTGTTTCTGCTGTTTTTTTATTATTTTTGCCGAAGATCTCCGGCAGGATCTCTTCGATATCAGGATTTTCAGGATAGACACCAATATTGATCTTTCCCAATTCGACCTTCTCTCCGAGGTTTTCAAGTGCAGTTTTTGCAGAGAAGGTATAGTATGAATATGTATTGAAGCTGACCAGTTTTTTAAACGCACTCTTTGCTGACTCTATTTCATCAAGTTTTAAGTCGCATTTCGCCTGCCAGAAGAGTCCTTTTTCTCCAAGGCTGCTGTTGCCATACCTGTCAGCCATTCCTTTAAAAGTATTTTTAGCCTTACTGAAATCATTATTTTTATACTGTATCCAGCCAAGTTCCCAGTAGGCATCTGTAATCCTGTCACCAGACTGATACTCGTCCAGGATGCGTTGATAATTTTTTTCTGCTTCTTTAAGGTCATCCCTCAGGAAAAAAATTCTTCCCGTCCTGTATAATGCGTCATCAGCATAGTTGCTGCCGGGAAATCTCTTGAGAAGCAGTTCATAGTTTTTTAGTGCCGTGTCCTCTTTATCGAGATTTGTATAGACCCTGCCGAGGAAGTAAAGGCTGTCATCTGCATAACCACTTTCCGGAAACTTTTTGTAGCAATCATTAAGGTATTCTTCTGAAGTCTTATAATCCCTCAGGTTAAAATAACACATCCCTGTCCTGAAGAGGGTCTTTGCTAAAAGAGCACTGCCGATTGTCTCTGACTTGCTTTTTTCAAGTATCGTATTAAATTCTTCAAGGGCATCATTATAATGGTAAAGTGAGAAAAAAATATCACCACGGATATAGAGCTCATCATATGTAGGGGTAAAAGGTTCTATCAGTTTTTCTTCAACCAGAAATGTTATCGAACTAGATGCTTTATCTGCATAATCACTATCCGGGTAAGAAAGCCATATTTTTTTGTAATTTTTAAAGGCCGCGTCGTAATCTTCGGTTCTTTGCTGGCAAACAGCAAGCTGGAAAATACTATAGGTAATAAGATCAGAATCATCAAAACTTTTATTGAATTTTTCATAACAGGCCCGGGCTTTTTCATAGTCATCCTGTATAAAGAAAAGATCTGCATATTCGATGTTGGCCTTTTCATTGAAAATAGAATCAGGATATACTGTAATAAGTTCCTCATATACCTGTTGTGAATGCTCATGTTTTTCCTGCATCAGTAGGCTTTTGGCAAGATAATAGAGGATATGGTCAGAAAGAATATTATAGGAATCCTTTATCTTGTTGAAATAATATTCTGCTATGATGTAATTTTTTTCTTCAAAATAACCGACACCCTTTTTGAAGTTTTCTCTCTGCATGTCAATATCTTCTTCACCTGTTTCACCTGGAACTGTCTGTGAGCTTTCATCTGTGGCAGCAGGAGAATCCACCTCTGCAGTCTCTGAGTCAACCTGCGTTGTCCCAGAAGCGGAAGTGGATGTCCCACTTTCCTTTTTTATATCTGCATCAGGGCCTTCTGTACCATCTGTAAGGTCCGTCAGGCTGTCTGAAGAGCTTTCCTGGTTTTTGACTTTTTCAAGCATGGACTGTCTAATGGTATTACAGCCTGCAAAAGATAAAGCCGAACTGCAGGCCAAAATTAAAATCACCATAAAAGATACAATGATCCTTGATATTTCCTTTTTCCCGGTATTCAATTTTTTGATCTCCGTCTTTTTAACATGCGATCTAAAGTCTGTCCTGGACAATGATATTGAGTTTAAAAAACTTGTTTTCTTTTTTTAAGAATGGATATGGTTAAAAAGATTTTACTTTATTGGGTTTCATTAGTAAACATAATCTCAGTTTTCCAAACTTTGTAAAAACAGGATTACTTTGATCAGATAAAGATTTTTTAACTTCTTCAAGATCTTAATATATAATTACTCTTATGTTTGTCAGAAAAAAAATAGGCATAGCTTTAAGCGGTGGTGCCGCCAGGGGGCTGTCCCATATCGGTGTCCTGCAGGTCCTTGAAGATCTTGGAGTGGAGATAAGGTCCGTAAGTGGTTGCAGTATGGGAGCGATAGTCGGAGCAGTATACAGTCTTGGTACAGATCTGAAGGAAATGGAAAGATTTATTAAAAGCAATGACTGGAAGAGTTTTTTACTCTTCTCAATGTTTGCACTTTCCCGTAATGGCATTATGAATATGAATAAAGTGGATGAGATCCTGAAGAAATTCCTCCAGGATAAGACATTTGACGACTGCAAAAGAGAATTCTGTTGTGTTGCTGTCGATCTTATAAAAGGGGAAAAAGTCATAATTAATAAGGGAAGTCTGAGGGAGGCCGTCAGGGCTTCAATAGCAGTCCCGGGTATCATCCCACCAGTTTATAAGGGTGATAAGCTTCTTGTAGACGGTGGCATCATGGAGCCTCTTCCTACCGAAGCCATGTCTGTTCTGCATAGTAACTTCATTATCGCATCCTCAATTGTCTTTGAAAGCGATAAAGCAGTCACGGATAAACAAGATAATAGATCTAAACATACCTTTACAAAAAACCATGTTAAAAACAGGGAAATAAGAAAGATGTCGATTCAAGCAATAATCGACAAAAGCTTCAATCTCATGCATGCCCAGATGGTAAAAAGCTATACTGAAAAAGCTGATATCGTGATCGAGCCAAAGATCGGAGATTATGGTTTTTTTGATTTTGCAAAAGGCATGGAAATAATAGACTGCGGGAGGAGGGCTGCTATTGAAAAGACGCCGGAGATAAAAAGAAGATTACGGATCGTGTAATGGTTATTTAAACTCCAGGGAGAAGTCCACTGCAGATGCAGAATGCGTAAGATAACCAATTGATATAATATCTATCCCTGTTTCACACATCTCTTCAATGTTTTTCAGCGTAATTCCACCTGATACTTCTATAATGCATTTCCTGCCCAGTCGTTGCCTTATTAATTCCGAGGCCTGTTTTACATCCTTGCTTGACATATTATCAAGCATGATAATGTCCGCTTTTTCTTCCAGTGCTTCTTCAAGTTCGGTAAAATCTTTTATTTCCACCTCAATTTTTAATTGATGCGGGATCTTACTTCTGATCTGGCTTATTGCATTCCTGACACCGCCTGCTGCAGTTATATGATTATCTTTAATGAGGACTCCATCAAATAATCCAAATCTGTGGTTAAAACCTCCCCCGCAGAAAACTGCATATTTTTCTATTTTTCTGAGCAAGGGTTTTGTTTTTCTTGTGTCGACTATCTTTACATCATACTTTGATGCAATCTGTACAAATTTTCTGGTAAGAGTTGCTACCCCGCTCATATGCTGCAGAAAGTTAAGGCATGTCCGTTCGGCAGCAAGTATCTTCTGTGTTGACCCTTCTATTTCTGAGATAATATCCATTTTGTTTAATATCTCGCAATCCTGCTTCATCTTTTTAAATCTTATCTCAGGACTTATCTCTTCAAATATATACGCTGCGACATCCTGGCCGCACAGCACTGTATCGCCCTCTTCTTTACAGACAATATATGCACAAGATCTGCTTTCAGGAGAAATAAGAAATTTGGAGGTTATGTCCCCGTAACCACCCATATCTTCATTCAGGGCTATTTTAATGAGGTCCAATATTTCAAATCTTTCAAGTTTATCAGTAAGCATCTTTAATTCCTTTTTATTATTTTCCTTATAATTTTTCTCTGGCCTGTCAGGTCACAGGCTCAAAAAAAATGTCTTCATTCTTTAGGATTATATGTTTTTTCCAGTTTTTATCATCAGTTTCAGGAAAATCATTTCTCTGGTGGGTCCCCCTGCTTTCTTTCCTTATCGATGCAGATTTTGTTATAAGGTAACCGACAATGAGCATATTTAAAAGCTCAATGGCTGCAGGTCCTCCATCATCAGTAAGAGCCTGGTTCCCGAACACCTGAAGAATATATTTTTTCGCATATTCCAAACTTTTTTCATCGCGCAATATACCGACATTATTAGTCATCATCTTCCTGAAATCTGATATCATTTTTTCGAGCTGCCCGGAAGACATCGGCTTGTTGCTGCCGGTGTTTTTAATCTTAATATTTTTTATTGCTCTTTTTAGTGTTCCAGCATTTTTATCTATCCTGTTATCATTGCTTTTTTTGATCCTTTTTAGGACTTCCCTGGATATCTCAAAACCGAAAACCAGTCCTTCTATTAAAGAATTACTGGCAAGACGATTGGCTCCATGTGCACCGGTTGCTGAAGTCTCACCGCATGCAAATAAGCCTTTTATGTCAGTATAACCATCAAGGTCCGTTTTTATCCCTCCGTTTAAATAATGCGCCGCAGGAAAGACTTTTATAAGGTCCCTGCTCAGGTCCAGCCCGTTCTCTTTTAATTTGGCTATAATGTTCGGGAATCTTACCTTTAAAAGATTTTTTGGCATGTGTGTAGCATCCAGGAAAACAAAATTAATATCCTGCTCACTCATTATTTTTACCATCTCTTTTACCACAATATCCCTCGGTGCCAATTCCATCTGCGGGTGCTTCCCGACCATAAATCTCTTGCCTTTGCTATCTCTCAGGTATGCACCTTCTCCTCTAAGAGCCTCTGTTATCAGATACAGTTTATTATCCCCGGTTCGGAAAACTGTGGGGTGAAACTGTATAAACTCGATATCCTTTATTGATGCCCCTGCACGGTATGCCATCCCGACACCATCTCCTGTAGAGATCACAGGATTGGTCGTCAATGAATAGAGCTGGCCGATTCCTCCGCAAGCAATAATCACATTATCTGTAGGATGGATCTCGAGCCTGCCCTTTTCCTGGTCCATTGCTATGACTCCAAGTACCCTGTCTTTATAAGTCAGGATGTCTATAGCAAGATATTCTGAATGGATATCTATACCTTTCTGATTTTTTGAGAATTTTACAAGCTTATTCTCGATCTCTTCCCCGGTTGCATCCCCTCCAGCGTGCAGGACCCTTGGAAAACTGTGGCCCCCTTCAAGGGTCAGGCTTATCTCTCCGCCAGAAATATCAAAGTTGATGCCGATCTCCAAAAGATCCTCGATCATTTTGGAAGCATTCTTAACCAGTTTTTTGACAGCATCACTATCGCTCAATCCCTGTCCGGCCTTGATGGTGTCTTCATAATGGACCTGCCAAAGGTCGGGTCTTTTGATCGCGGCAGCTATGCCTCCCTGGGCGTACCAGGTCGTAGATTCTGAAAGCCTGCTTTTTGTCATGACTTTTACTTTTGTGGTCCCGGAGATCCTTATCGCTGTGGAGAGGCCGGCAATACCGCTACCTATTATGATACAATCACAATATTCAGATATTCTATTTATCTTTGAGGGATCAACTAAATATCTTGGGAATATTTCCATTTTTTATAAAATACCTGTTCCTGATATTATCAATTGATATTTTTAATATTACTATTTTAAAACTGCCGGTTTTTATAGTAACGACTTATTTTATCTGTAACATTTTCTCGATCGAGGATCTGGCCTTATCCATTACTTCTTCGGGAAGGTCTATTTCATATATTTCTTCTTCAAGTGACCACATGATCTTTTCTACATTTATTAATTTCATATTAGGGCAGATAGCCTGGTTTAAAGCAGGATAAAATATTTTATCCGGATTTTCTTTCTGGAGCCTGTGGAGCAACCCGATCTCCGTAGCAATAATAAATTCCTTTTTTTCGGATTCCCTGGCAAACTTGAGCATCTGTCCTGTGCTTAATACTTCGTCGGCAATCTCAACGACATCAGGTGTACACTCCGGATGGACCAGGACTACTGCATCAAGGTGTTCTTTTTTTAATCCTATAATTGTCTTTACGTTTATCCTTACATGAGTCGGGCAGTAACCGTTCCATAAGAGCATCTCTCTTCCAGTCCTGCTTATGACAAAGCTTCCAAGATATTTATCTGGTATAAATATTATTTTTTTATCTTCAGGAATAGAATTTACTACATTTATAGCATTCGAGGAGGTGCAGCAGATATCGCTTAGGGCCTTTACCCTTGCAGAAGAATTAACATAACATACTACCACAGCTCCGGGATTCTGCTCCTTGAGTTCTCTCAGCTGCTCTTCTGTTATCATATCTGCCATCGGGCAGCCAGCACTCTTATCAGGTATCAGTACTTTTTTATCTGGAGAGATTATTTTTGCAGTTTCTGCCATAAAATGAACACCGCAGAAAACTATTATTTTGCTTTTTGTACTGGCAGCTTCTATACTAAGCTGAAGGGAGTCACCGACAAAATCTGCAATATCCTGCACGGCTCCGATCTGGTAGTTGTGGGCGAGGATAACTGCATCTTTTTCAGATTTAAGTTTTATAATACTTTCTATCAGGTTCAAATTACTGTTCATAAAAGAATTGAATAATTTTGAAATTGAGTTTAAATTATATAAAAAAAATCTGATAAATAAAACAACTTGAATCCGGAGGGATATTTGAGGTTAGTAATAAGTGAAAAAGAGATAGCTGCAGCCAGGATAGCAAAAATTCTTTCAGGAAATGGCGTGAGAGAGGAAAAGGTCTACGGGGTTCCTGTGTGGCTACTAAAAGCCAGTGGAAAGGACTATACAGTCATCGGTTTAAAGGGTCATATATTAAAAGTCGATTTTCCGAAAGAATATGCAAACTGGTTCAAGGTAGACCCTTCGGAGTTAATAGAGGCGGAGATAGAAAAAATCCCGATACAGAAAAAGATCGTACAGGCATTAAAAAAAATAGCTGATACAACTGATGAAGTGATAATCGCCACAGACTTTGACAGGGAGGGAGAACTTATAGGATTTGATGCCTGGAACGTCATCAATGAGCAGAATAAGACCACAAGTGTAAAAAGGGCAAGGTTTTCCGCCATTACAGAAACTGATATAAATAATGCTTTTTCAAAGCTTGATAAGATGGATTATAATCTTGCATTTGCAGGAAGAGCAAGGCAGGATATCGATCTTGTATGGGGTGCCGCGCTGACAAGGTTTATCTCACTTACTTCGTATCAGGTGAAAGAAAAATTCCTTTCAGTCGGAAGGGTCCAGTCTCCGACACTTGCCCTGATAGTGGACCGCGAACAGGAGATCCAGAGCTTTGCGCCTGTTCCTTACTGGGTCGTAAACGTAAGGCTAAGGACTGAAAGCGGCGAAGAATTTGAAGCTACTCATAAGAAAAAACGGTTTTTAAAAAAAGATGAAGCCCAAAATTCCTTTAAAGCAATCGGGGAGACTGGTACTGTAACAGCTGTCAAAGAAAGCATAAGGAAGATAGCCCCTCCTGCACCTTTCAATACAACAGGCCTTATTGTAGCAGCAAATGCTTTCGGTTTTACTGCTTCAAAGACGATCAATATTGCTGAAAATCTTTATATGAATGGATTTATCAGTTATCCAAGGACAGATAATACCGTCTATCCCGGTTCAATAAACCTCAGGGACATAACAAGTCTGCTTTCAAGTGTAATGGATTTTAAAGATGCCTGCAGGGAAGTACTTGCACAGCAGAAGATCAGTCCATCCAGGGGGAAGAAAAGGTCCACGGACCATCCACCTATTTATCCTGTATCAGCAGCCAGCAGGGACAGGCTCAGTCCTGAAGAGTGGAAATTATATGAACTTGTCTCCAGAAGATTTTTAGCGACTCTTCTTCCTGCTGCTGAAATGAAAAGCATAACAGCAAATATTGATATAGGCGGAGAAGATTTTGTGGCCAATGGTTCGAATGTCTTAAAAGCAAACTGGACGGCACATTATCCTTATTACAAGCATGAAGATGTCTATATTCCTCATCTTGAAAAGGGACAGGACCTAAAGGTCGCTGGAAAAGAGATCCTTGATAAGGAGACCAAACCGCCTTCAAGATATACTCAGGGAAAGCTTGTGGAAAAAATGGAAGAACTGGGCCTGGGCACAAAAGCTACCAGGCATACAATTATACAGAACCTAATAGTCAGGGGTTATGCCAAAGGTAATCCACTTATACCTTCTGAAAAGGCAGTTGCAGTAGTCAGTGTACTAAAAAAACATGCAGAAAGAATATCGACCCCCGATATGACTTCCGAACTCGAACTTGATATGGATGGAATAGCAAATGGTGAAGAGACAAAAGAAGAAGTCGTGGATAAATCAAAAAAAATGCTTAAAGAAGTCCTTTCCAGCCTTCAAAAAAACAGGAAAGAGATATCCCAGGAAATAAAAAAGGCAGTGAAAGAAGACCTGGTTGTTGGAAAATGTGTTGAATCAGATTGTGATGGAGATCTTATTATAAGGACCTCCAGGAAGACAAAGAAAAGATTCATAGGCTGCAACGCATATCCTAAGTGCACAAGGACCTTTTCACTGCCCCAGAAGGGACTTTTAATCACAAATAAGGAAACATGCAAACATTGCCAGTTTCCAGTTGTAAGGATAATAACCAAAGGCAGAAAACCATGGGATCTTTGCATCAACAGCGAATGTCCTGGAAAAGATGAAAAATATAAAAATTTCACAAATAAAAAAGACAGTAAAGAACCTGCTGATAAAAGCTAATTTTTATCTTCCTGAAGATATAGTCGATGCTTTGAAAAAAGCAATAAAGCTTGAAACAGGCCAGGCGGCTTTAAGCATGCTTGAAATGATACTGAAGAATTCAGAGATCGCAAAGCAGCAGAAGCTGCCGCTATGCCAGGATTGCGGTTCGGTATATATCGAATTTGAGATCGGAAAGGATGTATGTATCATATCTGATTCTTCAGATGAGATGATAGAGGACAAAAGTTTTATTGATACAGAGATAAACAATACTGTTGCAGAAGCATACAAAAGCCTCTATTTAAGAAAATCAATAGTCGGCGACCCGTTGTTTGAAAGAAAAAACACCGGTACAAATACTCCGGCAATTATAGATTATTATTTTTCATCCTGCAGCGGACTCAATATCAAAGTCTTTTTGAAAGGAGGAGGGACTGATAATTGTTCCTGGATGTTTATGTTGAACCCTTCAACAGGCAGGGAAGAAATAATCAAAAGAGTGCTGGCACTTGTCAAAGACAATGTCACAAGAGCATGCCCTCCGGTGATCATAGGGATCGGCATCGGTGCAACTGCTTCTGAGGTGACCGGTCTTGCAAAAAAGGCGGTTTTCAGGAACCTTGGAATTAGGAACAGCAGCAGTTCTTATGCTGATCTGGAAGCCAGTATACTTGATGCTGTAAATAATACAGGTATCGGTCCACAGGGTGCAGGAGGAAGGACAACTGCGCTCGCATGTAATATAGAGTATGCGCCATGCCATATAGCAAGCCTGCCGTTTGCAGTTTTTTTTGGGTGCCATTCGACAAGGCGGGCAGAAAGCCGGATTTAGGAAAAAATATCTCCACCGCATAGATCATATGCCACTACTAAGGGAAGGTCCTCCACTTCAAGCTCATAAATGGCTTCGGGTCCAAGGTCTTCATAAGCAATAATCTTTATACTCTTTACTTTCTGTGCCAGATAAGCTGCGACCCCGCCGGGTGCAATAAAATAAACTGCTTGGTATTCCTGAAAGAGTTTTTTTATATTCTCGCTTCTTTTACCCTTACCTATTGTGGCGCGCAAGCCTTTTTTCAATAAGGGCTCTGTGAGATCATCCATGCGGGCACTTGTAGTAGGGCCTATGCTTCCACTTGTTTTACCTGAAGGTGTCGGTGTGGGGCCAAGGTAAAAAATAATATTGTCTTTTATTTCAAATGGCAATGAAACATTTTTTTTAATGGAGTCTAAGATCCTTCTATGTGCAGCATCTCTTGCCCCTATAAGCGTACCAGAGAGGTTCACAACATCACCGGCCTTAAGATCTTTTAAAGTATTTTCGTCAATCGGCACTTTTATTTTTTTTTCAGTACCGGTCCCTGTCATCCGTCGATTCATAATATTTATCCTGCTTAAAATAATTATCGTAACTGAAATAAGGTTTTTTTGGTTTTGATATCCTTCGTCTTCTCCTGCTGTATACAAGGATGATGGTAAGGAACAGAATAAAAATCCCTATAAGGCCAAGTACTGAGAGAAGCAGGTATGAAAGAAATTTGGTCTTTTTACCTTCGATATAAATACTTTCAGTATCTCCAAAACCGATCTGCCATATTGCAATGTTGTCTTCCCCTATGGTATCAGCATTAGACTTGACGATCTTTACAGGAAATTTTATCTGGTAAGTTATCTTAAAGAGATCCGGGTCCGCACTAAACAGGTCATATATCCTTGAGAGGTCGCCGTCCGGCCCCTGTGCCTCCATTAGAGATTCATCTATTTTCATATCGACATAATCGTAAAAGAAATAATCACTGTGGAAAAAATAGTCGTTTGCTTCCATTTTGGCATAAAATCTTTCGGGTGGTAAATCAGAATAATTATCTATTGAAACATGCTGAAGAAAGTTTATATCACTGAAATCGACTATGGATTTAAAATGTGTATAATCTTCTTCTTCATATGTCTCAATTTTCCCCGGAGGCAGGCTTGTAAGTATTTTGTCATATAATGATTCATTTTTATCAAGCGCCACTTCACCTTTTTGAAGGTATTGTGTCTTTATGGCCAGGTCAATTGTCCTGCTTCCTGAATAATCAGTATTAACCTGCGTGTAGATATCGAGCAGGGTATTATCGCATGAAGAAAATAATATAATGATAAGTAATATAGTTATCAATAATGTTAATAGACTTAAACTCTTATACCTGATCATAATTTTAAATTGTCAATTTGCTTTAATTTTAACAAATAAGTAAACATGTTAAAATATTGTAAAAACATTGTAACATATATTTTTTTAATATTTGCTCATATGAAAGGTATTTTTATTACATTTGAAGGAATAGACGGTTCTGGTAAGACCACCCAGATAAAAAAACTTTATAATTTTTTAAAAGAGCAAGACTATAATGTGATGCTCACCAGGGAGCCTGGAGGCACTGCGATAGGGGACAGGATCAGGGATATTCTGCTGGATAAAAAAAATAAGGATTTGTCTTTTAAGGCAGAGACTTTGTTGTTCGAAGCTTCAAGAGCTGAGCTTACTTCAAAAAAAATAATACCGGCTCTCAAGTCGGGTAAAATAGTCATATGTGACAGGTTTTTTGATTCGACAATTGTCTATCAGGGTATTGCAAGGGGTCTCGGGATAAAAGAAGTATATGATCTTAGTCTCTGGACCACCGGTGGTCTTGAACCGGACCTAACTTTTTTACTGTCACTGGGAGTAAGTGACAGTGAAAGAAGGATCGACCTGCATTCAAGGAAAAGAGACAGGATAGAGCATGAAAAAAACTATTTTAAGGAGCAGATCCAGAAGGGATATCTTAATATCGCAAAAAAATTTGGTAAAAGATTTATTGTCATAAACGGTAACAGGGATGTAGATAGTATTTTTTCTGAAATAAAAGAAAGGACCCTGAGTACTTTAAAGGCAAAGACCCTCCCCGGGAAGAAGTAATCAAATCAGATCTAGGCAGGATAAAAAAATGTTGCTCGATGAACTGGGATTTCTAGTTGATACGTTAAAAAATAGATCAAACTTAAAAATAATCAGATCCACATTAAGATCCGGTAATTTTTCTCATGCATACATGTTCGGGGGAAACAACATTGACCATCTTTTTGAGATCGCTCTTCGTTTTTCTTCTGCAATAAACTGCCAGGCTGACGGGTGTGGAGTTTGCAGGGTCTGTGAAAATACTTTAAAGGGGATCCATGAAAATATAGAGATAGTGGAGGCCCAGGGTAATTTTATAACTGTAGACTCAGTAAGGGCTCTCCAAAATTTTATGAGCAGGAGTTCCCATTCAGCGGGGAAAAAAATAGGCATAATAAAAGAGGCAGAACTACTCAGTAATACTACGGCTAATATGCTTTTAAAGATCCTTGAGGACCCACCTGATGAAAACTGTATATTTATCATTTTAACTGAAAACATTACAGCGGTCCTTCCTACAATTTTATCAAGATGTCTTGTATTTGAGTGGGATCTTAAATACAGTGATGAACAGAGCTTAAACTTTGATCCTTCTTATTTTAAAAGCCTGGTCCATGATCAGATAAAAAAAATCATGCAGACCCCTGATGATGAAAGCTTACCTCTTGATACTTCGCTTGAAATATTGGACTTCCTAAAAAAAAGTTCAACTGATAAAAGTGCAGGGCAGGGGTCAGAAGTCGTTCAGCTGAAGAATATGGGTGCAACAAAGTCAGAGATCAAGAAATATGAAGATTCAATGAAAATCAAAAAAAAACGAGAGCAAAATAAATATAATAGTTTGGGTATAAATATGGTTTTTGATATAATTACTGCCTGGCTCGAAGATATTATCTCTGTTGTGTCAGGAGCAAACAACCGGGTATTAAATTTTACCGGTAATTATGACATTATAAGCAAAAATTTTATTTCCCTTGACAGTAAAAAGGTTTTTGAACTTATAGAAGATATAGAAAACAGGAGACATTATATAAAATTTTCCATAAATCCTGAGCTGGTTCTTGACAGTTTATTGCTAAGGATGCAGCAATTGTGTAAAAAAAATAGGAACAATATAAAAAATTAAGGAGAAATCATGCCTCTTATGGTAGGAGTTATTTTTAAAAAAAATGGAACTATTTATTATTATGATCCAGGTGAGCTTGATACTAAGACAGGGGATAGAGTGATCTGCCACCTTGGTGATACCAATGAAATAGGAGAAGTAGTCAGTCAGCCTTCCGAATTCGCTGGCAGTGAAGCTTCCGATAAGATCAGCAAGATAATCAGGTTAGCAACAGAATACGACCTTTCTGTTGAAGAATTGAACAGATCAAAGGAATCGGAAGGAATTAAAAAATTTGATGAACTTTCAAACACTCACAATCTCTCGATGAAACTGGTCGAGGTGCATGTGATGTTTGATAAAAGCAAGATGGTATTTTATTTTACCTCAGAAAAAAGAGTGGATTTCAGGGAAATGGTCAAAGAGCTTGCTTCTTATTTCAAAATAAGGATAGAGCTCAGGCAGATCGGAGTAAGGGATGAGGCAAAAATAGTCGGTGGTCTGGGACCCTGTGGAATAAACCTTTGCTGTAAAAGTTTTCTTACAGATTTTGAATCCATATCAATAAAAATGGCAAAGGACCAGAACCTGCCGCTTAATCCTTTAAAGATATCCGGGATATGCGGAAGACTTATGTGTTGTTTAAAATATGAGTATGATTGTTACAGGGAATTCCTTGAAGAAGCGCCTGAAAAGGGACTTAGAGTGAGGACTAAATTCGGCGATGGCGTGATCGAGGGACACGATCCGCTGAAGAAATCAATTGTCGTTTTGCTTGAGAGTGAAAACAGAGTGTCTCTGCCATTATGCGAAATAGAATTAGTAGGTGGAGGGGCAATACCTGAAGAACAAAAGCCGATGTAGCTCAAATGGTAGAGCAGCTCATTCGTAATGAGCAGGTTACCGGTTCAAGTCCGGTCGTCGGCTCCAAAAAATCGATGATGCTGCTTACTTGCTGGTGCTAATAGTCGATTGTTGCTTACTATTACAGAAATTTTTTTTAGTGTTATTCCGGTGGATTATATTGATCTTATATAGACTCAGAGATAAGTTACTTAAAGAAATAATAAATGTTTTTGACGGAAAAAACATGCATGCTGCTATGTCGCTTCCTGAAAATCCTGACCTATCAGGCATCACTATTTCAGAACCTAAAAATAAAAGCTTTGGAGATATTACCACCAATGCTGCATTGGTACTGGCACCTGTATTAAAAAAGGACCCCATGCAAATAGCTGGGATCATTGAGCAGCAGATCATAGATAAGTGGGAAGAATGCCAGGGAATAAACATAGCAAAGCCTGGTTTTATAAATATGGCCCTTTCAGGCGATTGGATAAAAAGCAGTCTTCCGGATATTGCAAAAAAATATAATGACTATGGTAAAAACAATAGCGGAAATGGCATTAAGACACAGATAGAATTTGTAAGCGCAAACCCTACAGGGGATCTGCATATTGGACACGGACGCTGGGCGGCCCTCGGGGATAGCACTGGCAAATATCTATGAAGCAAATGGCTATGATGTGCAGCGGGAGTATTATGTCAATGACTATGGAAGCCAGATAAAAAATTTTGCCGAATGTTTAAAAAGCATTTATCTTAAAAAATATGGCATATCAAAGCCTTATCCCCAGGATGGTTATCCTGAATCTTTGGTAAGGATTGTTGCAGACGAGATCATAAAAGATTATGGAGATAAATATGTGGACCTTTCTTCAGATGCTGATGCTGATGTCCTGGGCAAGATCGGTGTAAGGATCATGATCGACAAGATCTCCGACACCCTGCGCAGCATGGGAGTGGTTTTTGACAACTGGTTTTTAGAGAGCAGCATGTATGAAGATACAAATTTTGAAAAAACGCTTGCGATGCTAAAAGAAAAGGGACTGGTCTATGAAAAAGATGATGCAGCCTGGTTCAGGTCGGAACAATTTGGAGATGATAAGGACAGGGTCGTCATAAGGGCAAACGGGGAACCGACTTATTTTGCTTCAGATATAATGTATCTTTTAAATAAGGTTGAAAGAGGATTTAAAAAAATAATCTATATCCTCGGTGCAGATCACCATGGGTATATTAAAGAGGCTTACTGCTATAGGAAAATCTACCGGTTTTGACGAAAAAGAACTTAAGATAATAATCGGGCAACTGGTAAACCTTTTAAAAGACGGCCAGGCTGTAAAAATGTCAAAAAGAAAAGGCGAAGTATACAATCTTGGCGACCTTTTAAAAGAAGTCGGTAAAGATGCAGTTAGGTTCTTTTTTACTTCCAATTCTTTTGATACACCTATGGATTTCGATATCAGTCTTGCTGTCCAGAAGTCCAATCAAAATCCTGTATATTATGTACAGTATGCCCATGCAAGGATCTCAAGTATCTTTGAAAAGATCACCCAGCTTTACAGGAGCAGGGAACTGATCATAGAAAACAAAGAATCTGGATGGGTCCATTTTTTCCGGGGAATACAGATTTTGATGCTATAAATGACCGTCTTGCAGAAAAGATGGATTTTAAAGACATCAGCTTTAAGATCTGAGGAGGACATCGAGCTTGTAAAGATGCTTTTATTCTTTCCTGATATCGTAAAAGATTCCTGTGCTAAAAACGAACCCTATCTGATCAACCAATATATTTACAGGCTTGCCGCATCATTTCATTATTTTTATAAACACTGCAGGATAATAGATGATAACAAGCTTGACGGCAGCAGGCTCAAGCTTATAATCCTTGTAAGGATAGTGCTTAGCCAATGCTTTCAGGCTGCTTAATATAGATGCACCCTTAAAAATGTAATATCCCTTTTTTATTTATTATCAAAATATATTAAAATATTTACTCGGTTTGATTTACCGGGAAATTTTAGTCACTTTAATATTAATAAACAGAAGGAGACCATGATAGCTTATGTTGTTACCTGTTACCACTAAAATAGAAGACAATGTCCTGTCTATTGGAGGAGTCAGCCTGGAGGATTTGAAATCAAAGTACAAGACTCCTTTATATATTGTGGATATTGCAACAGTAAAAAAACAGTGCAGTGATTATCTGGATTCCTTTAAATTCAAGGATTACAGATCTGAAATAATATATGCTTCAAAAGCGTTCTGTACACTTCCGATGTGCCAGCTTATAAAAAGAGAAGGGCTCTCTATAGATGTTTCAAATGGAGGAGAATTATATATTGCACTAAAAAGTGGTTTTGAACCTGAAAAGATATTTTTTCATGGAAACAATAAATCACAGGAAGAGATCAGTTTTGGCCTTGATTATAACGTCGGAGTTTTTATTGCTGATAATTTTCAAGAGCTTGAAATGATCGACAGGCTTGCTTCAGATAGAGGAAAAAAACAGAAGATAATGTTAAGGATAACTCCTGGCATAAAAGCGCATACCCATAAATACATACAGACGGGTGCCATTGAATCAAAATTTGGTTTTGGGATATATAACGGGAGTCGCCCTGGATGCAATAAAATATGCAGCAAGCCTTGAAAATTTAGACCTTATAGGGCTTCATGCCCATATAGGTTCCCAGATATTTAATATAGAGGTGTATGATAGACTGATAGATACTATGCTTGCATTATTAAAGGAAGCAAGGACCAAGCTGAAAATAGAGATAAAACAGCTAAACATCGGAGGTGGACTGGGTATAAAATATACCTCTAAGGATGAACCAGCGACCATACAAGATCTTGCAGAACTGGTTAAAAAAGCTATCGACAAATATTCCAAAACACACAGGGTAAAAATAGAAAAGATCTTACTTGAGCCCGGCAGGTCCATAATAGGTAATGCCGGAGTAACTCTATATGGGGTTGGAGTGATAAAGGAGATCCCTGGTATCAAGAACTATATAGCTGTCGATGGAGGTATGTCTGATAATATCAGGACAGTACTTTATCAGGCAAAATACGAAGCTTTTTTGGCAAATAAAGCCTCATATATCAAAAACATAGTCGAAGGGGAAATACTGGACCCCCAGAATAAAAAAGGTAAAAAGAAATATAATATAGTTGGCAAGCATTGTGAAAGCGGAGATGTTATCATAGAAGACTCTATGTTGCCACCTGTTGATCCAGGTGACCTGATCTGTACAGCCTCGACCGGTGCTTACTGTTATGCGATGTCAAGCAACTATAACGGGCAGCCAAAAAGTGCAGTGGTTGCAGTGGAAGATGGCAAAAGCTGGGTCTGGGTGCAAAGACAGAGTTATGAGGATCTCGTAGCAAAAGACAACAGATTATATGAATAATAAATAAGAAGCCTCTGTAGGAAAAAACTTATAGGAAAGCTGGTATTTAAAAATGTATAAAGAAAATCTAAGCAGCGGTGATTTCAAGATCAATATTGGACTATTGGGTTTTGGCTATATCGGATCCGAAGTCTTCAGGCTTATGACCCATCAGCATGATTATATTTTGAAAAAAATAGGAAAGGACCTTTGTGTAAAGATCATTGCAGAAAAAGATCTTTCCCGCATAAAAGATATAAAGAAAGAACGCAGTGACATAATCTTTACCCAGGATGCCAGGGACGTTATAAATAGCGATGTCGATATTGTAGTCGAGCTTATCGGAGGGGTAGAAAACAGCATTTGAACTGATAACAGCAGCATTAAAAAGAGGAAAATATGTGGTAACTGCAAATAAGGACCTTATTGCAAGAAAAGGTGCCAGGATTTTTCATGAAGCAGAAAAAAGTAATGTGGATATACTTTTTGAGGCAAGTGTCGGGGGCGGGATCCCAATAATAGGCCCCCTTAAATCCTCGCTGGCTTCAAACAACATCTCCAAGGTCGTCGGGATCGTAAATGGTACAACCAATTACATCCTCACCAAGATGCAGGAGAACCACCTGAGTTTTGTTGATGCATTAAATATGGCTCAGGAACTCGGTTATGCCGAATCTGACCCGGCAGCTGATGTTGAAGGAAAAGATGCTGCAAACAAACTTGCCATACTGGCTTCTATAGCTTTTAACAGCAGGGTCCATTATAGCGATGTATACAGGGAAGGGATAAAAAAGATATCATTCTCAGATATAAGCTATGCTGATGAACTTGGTTATACGATCAAGCTTCTGGCGATAGGAAGCGAAGAAAACGGTAGTATTAACGCAAGGGTGCATCCTGCACTTATTCCAAAAAGTCATATTCTTGCTTCCATAAAGGATACTTATAATGCTGTTTACTTTTATGGCAATTATGTCGGGGAGATCATGAGCTTTGGGAAAGGGGCAGGGGATAAGCCGACTGCAAGTGCCATAGTGGGAGACATTATCAGCATCGCAAGAAATTACAGCAGGCAGAGTAAGCATAAAATATACGGATGTACTTGCTTTGAAGAGAAACCCGTTACTCCATTTCTTAGCACCAGTAATAAGTTTTATGTTTTAATGGATGTATATGACAGGCCCGGTGTTCTTGCCAGGATAGCAAATATCTTTGGTGATCATATAGTTTCTATCCAATCCATGGTACAGAAACAGTTAGATGTAAAAGACGTAGCAAGACTGATCTTTGTGACACATGATACCCTTAATCAAAATCTTTATGACTCCCTGAAAGAGATAAGCAGGCTTGATGTGGTCAAAAAAGTGATCAACGTTATAAGGGTCGAGGACCTTGAATCATGATATGAATTATATCAGCACAAGAAACTCAAAAGAAAAAGTAACCGCATCTAAAGCGATAGTAAAAGGAATAGCGCCCCATGGAGGACTTTTTGTGCCAGAGTCGATCCCGGAACTTGATCTGCCCTTTTCAGAGCTCCTGTCTTTTGATTACAAAAGACTTGCTTTTTATATCCTTGGTAAATACCTGACTGATTTTACTTCACCTGAACTGCAAGAATGTATTGAGAATGCCTATGATGAAAAATTTGACACTGCTGAAATAGCACCACTTGTAAAAGCTGGTGACCTGTATTTTTTAGAACTTTTTCATGGCGCTACATGTGCCTTTAAGGATCTTGCTCTTTCAATCCTTCCACACCTTCTTGCAAAAGCAGTAAAAAAAGCAGGGATCGAAAAAGAGATCGTAATACTTACTGCTACCAGTGGTGATACTGGAAAAGCTGCCCTTGAGAGCTTTTCAGGTGTTGACGGCACAAAAATAATCGTATTTTATCCGCGTGATGGTGTCAGTCTTATCCAGGAAATGCAGATGGTGACACAGGAGGGAAACAATACTGCAGTCTGCAGCATCAAGGGAAATTTTGATGATGCACAGAATGGTGTAAAAGCTATATTTAACGATGGGGACTTCAACCGACTCGCTGAAAAGAACGGTTTTATGTTTTCCTCTGCGAACTCTATAAACATAGGAAGGCTCGTACCACAGATAGTATACTATGTATATGCATACACAAGGCTGATAACAACCGGAGCTATAATCGAAGGCGAAAAAATAAATATAGTCGTCCCTACAGGCAATTTCGGAAATATACTGGCTGCATACTATGCAAGATCTATGGGGCTTCCCGTTAAAAATCTCATCTGTGCCTCAAATGAGAACAATGTACTTTATGACTTTATTAATACTGGGACCTACAACAGGATAAGAAAATTAAGTCTTACTATCTCACCTTCCATGGATATACTCATATCCAGTAATCTTGAAAGGCTGATATTTGACCTCTGCGACAGGGACTCGAACCAGTTGAAGACAATGTTTGAAGAGCTTTCAGAAAAAGGAATGTTTACCATTACAGAAAGGATGAAAAATAGGCTTGATTATTTCATTGGAGGCTTTGCTACAGATGCCGAGACAATATCTTCAATAGAAGAGGTATACAGAAAACAGGGTTATCTTATCGATACCCATACCGCTGTAGGTCATTTTGTCTATAAAAATTATCTTAAAAAGACCCAGGATAAGACTAAAACAGTGATTGCATCTACTGCTAGCCCCTTTAAATTTCCGGCAAGCGTGATAAAAGCAATAAGTAAAAATCAGGAACAGGATTCTCATTATGATGAGTTTCAGCAGATAAAAATTCTGTCGACCCTGACTAAAAATAAAATACCTGAACCTTTAAGGAATCTGGAAAATAAAAAAATAATCCATAAAGATTCCTGTACTATTGAGAAGATGAAGGATTTTGTTGCAGACTTTCTTAATATAGGCTAAGTTTTAAAAAATATTTTTTGAAAAAATATGGAAAACATCAAAAAAAATACCAATAAAAAATATATAGTGGTCCTTATAGACGGAGCTGCAGATTATAAGCTCAAAGAACTTGGCAACAAAACACCCCTGCAGATTGCAAAAAAACCTGAGATCGACAGGCTTGCACAAAAAGGTGAGGTCGGAATGGTAAAGACTATTCCAGAAGGGATACCCCCGGGCAGCGATACTGCAAATCTTTCTATTCTCGGTTATGACCCGGCCATATATTCAACAGGAAGGTCATCGCTTGAAGCTGTGAGCATTGGTATTAAGCTTGAAGATGACGATGTCACATTCAGGTGTAATCTTGTTACATTATCTGATGAACCTGATTATAAAGCTAAGGTCATGATAGACTACTCAGCAGGAGAAATAAGTACCGTAGAATCTGAGGGGCTCATAAGGAGGCTCGACTCTGTACTTGGTAATGATCATATCAAGTTTTATAAGGGTGTCAGTTACAGGCATGTCATTGTGTGGAAAAACGGCCCCGAAAATACTGTTTTGACTCCACCGCATGATATATCAGGTAAAAAAATAAAAGGGTTCCTTCCTTCAGGGGAGGGAAGCAAGGATATTCTTGATATGATGATCAGCAGCAGTGAGGTCTTGAGTCTGGATGATGTAAATATAAAAAGGATACGGGCAGGCAAAAATCCTGCCAATTCTATCTGGCTATGGGGTAAGGGTAGAAAACCAAAGCTAGACCCTTTTTTTAAGAAATATGGGTTCAAAGGCTCTGTGATAAGTGCAGTGGACCTTGTTAAGGGGATCGGTATATGTGCCGGTTTAAGGTCCGTAAATGTTGAGGGAGCCACAGGAAATATTAACACAAATTTTAAAGGCAAGGCACAGGCAGTGATCGATGAAATAAAAAATGGCCAGGATTTTGTCTATGTACATATTGAAGCCCCTGATGAGTGCGGCCATCAGGGAAATATCGCTGAAAAGATAAGAGCGATCGAGATAATCGACGATAAAGTGGTCGGTAAGATCAGGAAGACCCTCGATAAAATGGGCGAATCCTATAGATTGATGATACTTCCGGATCATCCCACTCCGATCTCAATAAGGACCCATACTTCTGACCCTGTACCATTTTTAATATACGATAGTGATGATGTTAAAGAGGATAAAAAAGAACAGGTATTTGATGAGTTCTATCCGGCCTTAACGGGTATTTTTTTTGATAAAGGGTATGAGATCATGGACCACTTCATTAAATGAGATCGTAGTATTAAATGAGATTGTAATAAAAATTACTTGCATTTTTTTTGATTTCTGTTTAAATATTAAATACTTTTAAGCTTCAAGCATTAAATGGGAGCTTCATAAAGATGCAGAATTGAAAATTTAATATAGTGGCAAAACCTGTGATCAGGGATAGTAGGGCATTAAGCGACATACAGAGAACCGCTGGAGGTGAGATGGCGGTTGTAAGGCTGGTGTTTGAATGGGCCTGTGAGGTGGCTACCCCAAATTATATTTTAGTGGTATTTACATGTTTCGGTTTAGGATATGTTTATTACTGATAGTATAAGAGTATGGCAGCCCGGATTCCCCCGTTATATTGGGATAGGGTATTAAAATAAGTACCCGATAAATGAGTGTACAGCTTATGCTGTAAAGTAGAGTGGCACCACGAGAAATCAACCTCTCGTCTCTGCAGAAAACGCAGGGATAGTAGAGGTTTTTTTATTTTATGGAGGCTCAGGACTTTTTAGAGCTCTGCTGTAAAGCATATATTTGTATAGTTCATAATATTATTAGAATTTAGAAAGGAAAGGTGATCTATATGCCCGATCTTATATTTCAAAGGCTTTTATTATGGAAAATAATCGCCAGAAAAAGATAATCGTCACTTGAACTATTTAAAAGATTTTAAAATCATAATAAAAAAGGAGATAAAATGAGCACAGATGAAAAAAAGATATTACTTTCAGAGAGTGATATTCCCAGACAATGGTACAATATTAACCCGGATCTTCCAAAACCGCTTGATCCACCCTTACATCCCCAAACCGGTAAGCCTCTGGGACCTGATGATCTGTCAATTCTTTTTCCGATGGAACTTATCATGCAGGAAGTCAGTATGGATAGATTCATTGATATACCACAGGAACTTATAGATATCTACAGGATGTGGAGACCGACACCGCTTGTAAGAGCAGACAGGCTGGAAAAGTTTCTTGGTACCCCGGCAAAGATCTATTATAAGAACGAAAGTGTAAGTCCTGCCGGGAGCCACAAACCAAATACTGCAGTTGCTCAGGCGTATTATAACATGAAGGAGGGAAATAAGAGGCTCACAACTGAGACTGGAGCCGGACAGTGGGGAAGCGCGCTTTCATTTGCAGGCAATCTATTTGGCCTGGATATAACGGTTTATATGGTCAGGGTAAGCTATGACCAGAAACCTTACAGAAAGACTATGATCAGGCTGTGGGGTGCAGAAGTGTTCCCTTCACCTAGTGACAGGACAGATGCAGGAAGAGCTATTCTTGCACAGGATCCGAATTCTCCTGGCTCTCTTGGAATAGCAATAAGCGAAGCAGTAGAAGATGCGGTAAAAAGTGGTGGGAAGGCAAAATATTCTCTTGGCAGTGTCTTAAATCATGTACTTCTTCACCAGACGGTAGTGGGTCTAGAAGCGAAAAAACAGTTCGAAAAGGTGGGAGATTACCCGGATGTACTTGTAGGATGTGTTGGAGGGGGAAGTAATTTCGGTGGTTTTGTGTTCCCATTTATACCGGATAAAATAAAAGGTGAGAAAATCAAAATCCTGGCTGTAGAGCCAGAAGCATGTCCTACTATAACAAAGGGCCCGTTTGCATACGATTATGGTGATACTGCAAAGATGGCACCCATAGCCAAGATGTATACTTTAGGACATGACTTTGTGCCAGCCGGGATACATGCAGGTGGATTGAGATATCATGGAATGGCTCCACAGGTAAGCCTCCTGGCACATGAGAAAGTCATCGAAGCAGTTGCTATCCCTCAGACCAGGGCATTCGAAGCCGGTGTCATGTTTGCAAAAACTGAAGGCATTATTCCCGCTCCTGAGACTACACATGCAATTGGAGTTGCTATTGATGAGGCATTAAAGTGCAAGGAAACTGGAGAGAAGAAAGTAATAGCATTCAACTTCAGTGGTCACGGTCACCTGGACCTCAGTGCTTATGAAGCCTACCTTGATGGAAAGATAAAAGATTTTGCATATCCCGAGGAAAAAATAAAAGAATCTCTATCAAAACTTCCGAAGGTATAGACTACAATATGCTTTTATCAAATTGTATGAATTAAGGATATTTTAAGGTTTCAAATACATGTAAATAAATAAAAGTAAAAATATAGGGGAGGTATTTTAGATACCTCCCCTATATGTATAATCAGTTCAGTGAAAATCAGAGAAAATAGGTATGGCATTTATTAAGTATTATGGTTCGAATCAACTCTCCCCAGGCCAAAGTTGCCTGACCTGTCAAAATAGCCTCTTTTTGTTCCTTAATCAATCTTAAAATAGGGCTTATTATAGCGGTTCGAAACTCTCCATTTTCAATTTATAGACCTTCAGGAAATAGTATCTCCTGAAAGCCCCTCTTCTGTGCGGTTTCTAGATTTAGCCATAAACTAGATAAGTTATGTATAAACTTTTTGCTATATTCAATTAGACCTAGACTAGTTTATGAGAATTTAAGCATTGAAGAGTGTTTTGAAAAATATAACCTTGATAAGAAGAATCTTGTTTTCAAAAATAACTATATGAGTGAAAAAAATGGTAAGGTACGTTTTTACGAGTTTAATATAAAAAGACAATATTAAAAAAATTTCCTTAATAGAAGCTCTTCAGTAATTATTTTTATATATTGTCTTTGTCTTTCTAATGCTAAGCTGAGTAGCTTGATTGCTTGCTTTGTGTTTATATTATCAATTAATTTATTAATTAATTCTGATTCTTCAGTATTTTTTTTAATATCTTCTAGTATTTCTCCTATGGTATCAATTCCATGTATTTCTATATATTTTTCATCATCCATATTAGCCCCTTTGTTAATTGAAAATATAATATATTATAGCATCAATATAAACCTATAGAATAAATACCGCTAAAAAAATAATGAATTAAGTCTAAATATTATTATTTTCAAATTATATATTTAATGATTTTAAAAAATATTTATTTATCAAAAAAAGAGTTGACAAATATATTAATAAATGTTATTTATTATAAAACGAAAATATAATAATAAATTAGATGCTTTGATACTTTTTCCTTAACTGGACGCTTGGGGAAAGTGGAGCAAATAGCGTAACCGGCTAGTTATAGTCGGTTTTTTTATTTTTATTAAATGACTTGAGTGTTGTTAGGGGTGGAGAAAAGTGAAGAAATTATTTAAGAAATTATTTGATAAATTAGTATATTACATTACCAGTAAACAGAAAGGTAAAAAACCAGTAGATTTGTCGATAATAATAAAAAGATTTACATAAGATCATGAAAATATCAATAATAAAAAGACATTTTTCAAATCAAAGAGGGCAAGTCGCTGTTTTTGTAGGGATAGCACTTGTAGCTTTGGTCGGTGTGCTTGCATATGTAATAGACACAGGCTCAATATATGAATCCCGCAGGTCCTTCCAGACTGTAGCAGATTCTGCAGCCCTTGCAGGAGCACAGGAATTGCCAAATACTTCAAACGCTGTCCAAGCAGCAATTGATTATGCAGCAATGCATGAAGTCACTCTTGATCCTTCTGATATAGATATTGAATCTACATTTGTAGCAGACGATACAATCAAAGTAACAGCTTCAGATATGAATAAAGAAACATTATTTGCAGGTATATTCGGAGCTAATTCAACAGAAGTCGGGGCAGATGCGACAGCCATGGTGGGATCACCAGACGGAATATACTAAGTCGTGCCTATTGGTGTTCTTGAAGATGACTGGGCACCGGGTGAGGAGTATATCTTAAAATGGGGACCACAGGAAGATGGCCACAATCATGGTAATTTTGGTGCTCTTGCACTAGGCGGAACAGGTGCAGACAATTACAGGGATAAGATTAAGGCAGGGATACAGCGGGTCTCTAAAGGTCGGTGATGTTGTAGAAACAGAACCTGGCAATATGATGGGTCCAACTGTTCAACGGAACAATGACAGGATTTAAGATAACACTGATTACACTTTTAATGATTTTGATGAGTTGACTACGTTTGAGGATAGTATATACAAATTAAGCAAAGGGGACAGCCAGTTTGTCATGTGCCCTATTATTGACTGGGTCCCGTATGGAAGAGAAGAAGTCACAATACTTGGATTTGTTCCTTTTATTATAACTAAAGTTCAGGGTTCTAAAGTGTACGGAACTTTTATTGACGAAGCATTGATCGTATGGAATGGCGAAGTTGCAGCACTTGATAACCATGGTATTCGTGTAATAAGGCTAATAAACTGAATTTGAATTACTTTAAAGACTTTAGATCTTATTTCTTTCAATTATGATCTGAGTTATTTTTTTTATGCTCTGGCTTACAACAGATTTTGGTGCCTCAATTATCAGTGGAGTACCCTTATTGATAGACAGGGTCACCATTTTATCACTGGGGATAGTGATGTCTATTTTTTCCTTAATATAGTTTTCAATCTCTTCGATTGTCAAACCTACCTTACTATTTGCACGATTTAAAATTAAAATGATCTTGTTTTTTGGAAATCTCAATTGCTTCAATATATATAAGGATTCTTTTAGATTTTTTATGCTGAGTATGTCCATCGTGGCAATAATAACCATATAGTCAATGCTTTCCAAAATTGATAGGACGTCTTCAGAAAAATATGCAGGCGTATCGATGACAATATAATCACTGATCTCAGCAAGCATGTCTATTATTTCTCTTGTTTGTTCACTGCTGATGTATTCTGCCTCTATAGAGTTTATCGGTGCGGGTAAAAATCTTATTCCACAGCTACATACTGTCAATGAACTATTCAGGAGGTCAAAATCTAATTTATCTGTCTTTTGTAATAAGTCATGAATAGTTATCTGGGGAATTATATTCAATATTGTAGCGTCATCAGCTGATTTATAGTCAATATCAAATAAAATGACATCACTTTTACTTTGATTAAACAGATCAATGGCAAGATTTACGGCTACAAATGATTTCCCTGTTCCACCTTTTGTGCCTAAAACCATTATTTTTTTGGCAATATTTTTATTTTTCCTGCGTTCTATATACATTTTATTATCCCAGAAGTTAACAAGAATGAAACTAATATTTTAATGCATTTTATACCAAATTAATATGTCTGAAAAAAATTTATATTGGAATTTATTTTATTCTATTAAGTCATTTGAATTATGGAATCTATACTTGAACATTAAATTCTTAAATTTAAATATTTCTATTATAAAATGGTTTGAATCCTCTCTCCCCAGCTAGTAAGAAGACACATCTGTCTAATATATCTTAAAAATAATCACTATTGGACATTGGTATTAAAAAAAATAATATTATTTATTTTCTAACATTTTTATATATATTTCTGCTTTTGTTAAAGTTTTTTCAAATGTCTGAAACCCTATTGGAAATGCAACTTCTTTAAAAACTTGACAATTTAATGAAGAAATATCATTTTGGGACATTAATTCTAAGAAATTGACACAGAATTCTCTATATTCATCTTCAAAATCCGTGTGATGATTTTTATTTAATCTTAATTGTTTTATTTGCTTTTTTGCTTCTTCAATAGTCATGATGATATTCCTTCTTTTAATTATAGTAATGAATTATATTACTTGAATAAAATAGTATCAGACTTCAAAGGATAATTATATCAACTTTTAATTAAGATAGTTATATTATCTATTGCCACTAAGTTCTCTAAACGCTTCCAATTCTTCTAAAAATTGGTTCGAAATTTCACTACCTTGCCCAGCCATTTATATTTATGAAGTAGTTTCTTTTCTATAAGTTCTTCTTCTCTGTTTTATCGTTAAATCAAGCTTAATCACCATTTCATCCTCTTCCCATTTACCTGTTTCAACAAAACCATATTTTTTATAGAATTCTAAAGGTGATCCTTCACCTGGGAGTACACTGCACCAAAATACATTTGCCTGAGGAAAAGATAATATATATTCTATTACCTTATCCAAAGCTTGTTTTCCATAACCTTTTTTCTGATGCATTTTATTGATCATAAATCTCCATAATCCATACTCGGGTTTATTATGATTTATTTCCACCATAACAAATCCAACCGGTTTATTATTGACATAAATCCCCCTAAACCATGCTTCTTCATGAAAAAAAGCTTGCGCCAATGAAAAATCGTTTGGAGCTACGTATTTTTTTTGATTCTCGTTTACTTCCAGTTTTATGATTTCTAAATAATTTTTTAAATTTATCTCTTTTAGCTCTAGTTTGCTCTTCTCATTAGACATTGAATAATCTCCTGTTTAATTCAAAAACCTTAGTCATCAAGAATAGCATATTTATATAGGTACGTTAACGTTTACTACAGCTAAAGTCCAAACTTCAGACTCTATTGCTGGAATTATAATTTCGGTTTTATTATTTGGTTGTCTTGTTGTGGGATTAACTTTCAGTAGTATGTAAATTAAAATATATTCTCAGATTAATTAAGAATTCTAAAAAGCGGTTCGAAATTTCGTAACTCTCCCTAGCCATAAATTATTTTCCCCAGTTAATTATATTCTTTTAGTAGAAATTAATAACTTAGTCAACTTTTTAGTTTTTAGAATTGTTTTACTAATACTTCTTGATTATTTACAAACTTATTAGTATTATATCTATAAATATACAAACTTTTTAAATAAAGGTTTATATTATGGAGATTGATGAAACTTTTTGGAGTGCACAGATTGAGGATCTAAAAAAGGGCTTTATTGAAAATAGGGACAATTATGAGTGCCTTCTATGCAGCAAGATAATTTTAAAGGGAATTATATACCCTGATAATGAAATACTTTATGAACCTGAAAGCTATATGAAATTGCATATAGAAAAGACCCATAAATCAGTATTTAATTATTTAACTAATCTGGATAAAAAAATAACTGGTCTATCAGATCATCAGAAAAAATTACTTCAGTTATTTTACGAGGGAAGAAGTGATTCTGAAATCCAGAATTTAACGGGTGTAGGAAGTTCTTCAACAATTAGAAATCATCGTTTTATTTTAAAAGAGAAGGAACGCCAGTCTAAAATATTTTTAACAATTATGGAGTTATTAAAGCAAAAAGATAAAGGCATTCATCAATTTATTAATATAAGTAAAACAGCAAAAATGATCGATGACAGATACAATATTACTCTTGCTGAAAAAAGTAAGATTGTCAAAAAATATTTTGCTGATGGTAGTACTAAAAGATTGATAAATTTTCCACCAAAAGAAAAAATAAGGCTAGTGATTATTGGGGAAATAATTAAAAATTTTAATAAAGGATTTCGATATACTGAAAAAGAAGTAAATGAGATCATAACAAAAAGTTATGATGACTATGCGCTAATAAGAAGATACCTTATAGAGTATGGTTTTTTAGATAGAAAACCAGACGGAAGCCAGTATTGGGTTAAATGAAATAAAGTAAAACTTTTATACTAATTATAATATTTTTTTAATCATAATTATTTCCTTTAAAAAATGGTTCGAAATTTCGTAACTCGGGGCAGTCTAACTGGACTGATGCTCTCAAAAACCTTATTATCATAGGTAAGGAATATTGACAAGTAAGTAGGAGAATATTTATGAAGGTTGTTGTTATTGGCGGACACGGTCATGTAGGCACCTATATGATACCATTGCTTGTAGAAACAGGCTACGAAGTAATTGAATTAAGCAGGAGCAAAGGTGATCCTTATCTTCCAAATCCCGCCTGGAGTCATGTTAAAAGGGTAAAGGTAGACAGGGTCGCAGAAGATAAAGCAGAAACTTTCGGAAAATTTGTCAAAAACCTTAATCCCGATATCGTAATAGATATGATTTGTTTCAATGCTGATAGTGCAAAAAAGCTTGTTAGGGAGCTAAGAGGCAGTATAAGGCATTTTCTTTCCTGTGGCACAATATGGGTATACGGCCATAGTATTGAAGTCCCTGCAACTGAAGACCAGGAAAAATGTCCATTTGATGAATATGGCAAACAAAAATTAGAGATTGAAGATTACCTATTGATGGAAGCGAGAATGAATAATTTTCCTGCTACTGTGCTGCGTCCAGGTCATCTGGTAGGCCCAGGATGGGTGCCCCTTAATCCAGCAGCTAATTTCAATCCAGAGGTTTTCAATATACTGGCAAGGGGGGAAGAATTGAAATTGCCAAATATCGGCATGGAGACAATTCATCATGTGCATGCAAAGGATGTCGCGCAGCTTTTCATTCTAGCAATAGAGAACTGGAGCAGTTCTGTTGGTGAAAGTTTCAATGCTGTTTCTGGTAAAGCATTGACGCTACGTGGATATGCAGAAAAAGTGGCATTATGGTTCGGCAAAACTGCCAATATCAAGTATTTGCCATGGGAAGAATGGAAAAAGACTGCTTCAAAAGAAGATGCAGATAAGACCTGGGAACACATAGCTCACAGTCCAAACTTAAGCATAGAAAAGGCAAAAAGAATGCTTAACTACAATCCCTGTTACAGTTCACTGGATGCCATTTATGAATCTGTTATGTGGCTTGTTGAACATGGGATAGTAAAAAAATAGAATACTCAGAAAAAAACTTTTAAATCTTGAAATCAATTTTATCTTCAGAGGCTGTTAGTTGAGTATTTTTTAATTTAAATAATTCCTGCTATAAATCTTAATTTAATTATTTCTCTTAAAAAATGGTTCGAAATTTCGTAACTTGGCCAGCCAAAATTATAAAAGCTTATGTTTTTAAACAAAATATTTTATTTAGTAACTCTTAAAAACCTCGCGTTAATTGCAACAATCACGGTGCTCAAAGACATTAAAGCTGCACCGATTGCAGGGCTCAGGATTATACCTATAGGAAATAAAACACCTGCGGCAAGAGGAATAGCAAAAAGATTATATCCGGTTGCCCAACCAAGGTTTTGAAGCATTTTTCTATATGTTGCACGGGATAGGCCTAATATAGAAACTACATCCAGGGGGTTACTTCTTACAAGTATTATATCGGCGGTCTCTATAGCTACATCAGTTCCTGCACCTATTGCAATACCTATATCTGCCTGTGCAAGAGCAGGGGCATCATTTACTCCATCACCTGTCATAGCCACTATAAAGCCTTTTGATTGGATTTCTTTTACCTTTATAGATTTATCCTGTGGAAGTACTTCAGCAAAATATTCCTCTATACCGATCTCATCTGCAACCCATTTGGCCACATCCCTATTGTCACCTGTGAGCATCATGGGCTTTATATTCATCTGTTTTAATCTTTTTACAGCTTCTTTTGATTCCTCTCTTATGATATCAGCTAATGCAATAACACCGGATAAGACATCATCGATTAAAACAAAGACTACTGTCTTACCCTGTGAGCTTATATCCTTTATTTGTTTCTTTATTTGCTGGCTGTCAGGCTCAATATTATGTTCTGCTAAATATCCAGGGCTTACAATTTTAATGTCTTTGCCATCTACAGAAGCTTCAGCACCTTTACCTGTTATTGCTTTAAAATTTGTAGTTTTATATTTCTTATTTGCTGATCTTGCTATAGCTTTTGCAATGGGATGTTCTGATTTTGATTCTACTGAGGCTGCATATTTTAATAATTCTTCTTTATTGAAATTGTTCAAGGTAATTACATCAGTGATCCCGAACTCTCCTTTAGTTAAAGTCCCGGTCTTATCAAAAATTATAGCGGTAATTTTTCTCGCTCTTTCAAAAGCAGCCCGGTTCCTTATAAGAAGGCCGTTCTTTGCAGATATTGAAGTTGATACTGCGACAACTAAAGGTACTGCAAGACCCAATGCATGAGGGCAGGTTATGACCATAACAGTCACTGTCCTCTCCAAAGAAAAGGCGAAGTCTCTATTTATTATGACAAGCCATACTATAAAAGTGATAATTCCTGCAGATATTGCAATAATGGTCAGCCATAATGCTGCGCGGTTTGCGATGTCCTGAGTCCTTGATTTGCTTGCCTGTGCATCCTTTACAAGCTGTATTACGCCAGATAAGAAAGAATCTTTTCCAGTGTTTTTAACTTCTACGGTTACAGAGCCTTCACCATTTATTGAGCCTCCAATGACTTTAACCCCAGCGGCTTTTGAGACTGGTTTTGATTCGCCCGTCAGCATTGATTCGTTAACAGATGTTTGGCCCTCAACAATTATTCCGTCAGCAGGATACTTCTCCCCAGGTTTTACTAAAATTTTATCTCCTGTAACAAGTTCCTCTACATCTACATCTACAGTTTTGCCATCAGGCCCTATCCTGTGCGCCTCAGAAGGCATAAGCTTTGCAAGCTCTTCGAGTGCCCTGGATGCACCCATAACCGATTTCATTTCAATCCAGTGGCCAAGAAGCATTACATCAATAAGTGTTGCAAGCTCCCAGAAGAAAACTTTACCAGTAAGTCCAAAAACAACAGCCGAGCTATAGACATAGGCTACGACAATAGCCAGCGCAATAAGCGTCATCATGCCAGGCTGCTTGGCCTTTATTTCATTGTAAATACCTTTTAAAAAGGGCCAGCCGCCATAGAAAAAAACTATAGTTGAAAGAGCAAATAATACATAAGAGTCCCCGGTAAAACTTAAGACATTTTCTATTCTTAATAGACCTTGGATTAAGGGAGAAAGCAGTAAAATCGGTATAGTCAAGACAATAGAGACAATGAATCTTTTTCTAAAATCTGCAACCATGTGCTGATGATGATTCATATCCATGCCTTTTTTGGGCATCATCTTCTTATGGTCCATATGTCTCGTATTGTTGTCCATATCATAAAACTTTAAAAAATTATTAGTTTTAGCTAATAATAACTTCTATAGTCAAGTAATGATCAAGACTTCAACCTATTTAATTATATTCTTTCATCTCAATAAATACACCATGCCAGCTATGGTACCATACATCTCCACTAAAGCCATTTACACTGAGCATTCCTAGAATATTGCCGTCTTTATCTGTTGTATGAATTGTGTAGTATCCATAAAATCTTTCCGCTTCATTTTCGGCAACTTCATTTCTAGCCGATTTTGCCAAATAACCACTGGCAAGCTCACCTGCTTTTTCTTCATCTATGGGCATATTAAACCTATTAACGGATGTATTTTTCTTTGCATGCATTCCATATTTTAGATTCCACATCATGTTTGGACCGTACTCTTGAAAAATATTACCAGTTGTTTTATCAACCAGAAGCTCCATTGCACCAATGCCATTATCTTCTTCAATAACTTCTATATAGTAGTTTTTAGAAAACTCCATGATTTCAGTAATTTTCAGGTTTGATCCATAATTGGAAATATAATCTTCAGCAAGTTTTTTAACAGATTCAAATGATAAATCCCTGGTATTCTGTGACAAGATGCTTCCACGGCTCATATTGCAGAAATCTTCATCTTTAAATTCATAACCCTGTACGGTACCAAAATTTTTTGGTACTAAATCAGCAATACCCAGAATAGAAACTATACCTAGCCCTAAAAATCCTATGACAATCAAGACTATTGAAGATATAAGCAATTTTTTTATACTTTTCATATTTAGATTATGTCCTTTTTTATATTTTCATATTCCTCTTTTGTTATTTCACCCTTTGCGTATCTTTCTTTTAGCAATACTATTGCTTTGTTTTCAGACCCCTGCTGATATTGCTGAGCACTTCCTGTTCTTCTTACAGCCCATATAATGAGTATTATTACTCCAGCAATTATTGCCAAGACAAAGATAGATATAAATATAAACCATATAAATCCAAAACCTCCAAATAGACCACCCATCATATTGGGCCATCCTCCCCACATCATCATAATTAATCACTTCCTTAAGTTAATATTATTTTAAATACCTTAGTAATATGATAGGTTTAATAAGGTATATTGTCAATAGGTTCAAGTTCGAATCAAAAAGTGTCATTTAATTTGATTAGTATCTTCAAAAATTGGTTCTAAATTTCGCTACCCTGGCCAGCCAACTAAGTGTAATATCTACAATATTTTCTATTTACAAATCTATATAATACAATTGTATGAAAATATTTCTGTAACAATAGTTTTATAATAAGAAAAGTGATCGCAGATAAAGGGTATAACTTACATGGTAAAGTCTGTATAGTGACCGGTGCAAATTCTGGTATTGGAAAAGCAGCAACACTATTACTGGCAAAAAATGATGCAACTGTCATTATGGTATGCAGGAATAAAAAACGTGGTCAGACAGCTCTTAAAGAAATAAGTAACCAGAGCAAAAATCCTCATATAAAGCTTATGATTGCAGACTTATCATCCCAGAAGTCCATCCGTGCTTTTGTAGAGCGGTTTCAATCTAAATATGAAAATCTCCAAGTACTTATCAATAATGCGGCCAATTTTGACTTGGCTATGCAAAAACCTATTCTAACAAAAGATGGAATTGAAACTATTTTTGCTACGAATCATCTTGGACCATTTTTAATGACTAATTTGCTTATTGATAGACTCAAAGGAAGTGCTCCTGCCAGAATTATAAATGTAGCATCAAAAGGTCTGGTTGCTTTTCCTTTTTTAAATATTGAATTTGGTAATCTCAATGGTGAGAAACATTTCAGTCCCACCCATTCCTACTATCATTCCAAACTTGCCCAGATTATGTTTACATATGAACTATCTCATCGTTTAAAAGACACTGGTGTTACAGCTAACTGTATTCGTGTTACTAATGTTGCTATTAGTGATGAACGCATTAAAGGCCAGCGAAAAGCTTGGTTCTATAGACAAGTAAAACGAAGATTCTCTATTACACCAGAGCAGATGGCAAACACTTATTTATATCTTGCTGCTTCCCCAGAATTGACTAATGTGTCAGGAATGTATTTTGATGAACACAAAAGACAGGTCTCTTCTTCTAAAAATAGTTACAACATGGAAATCTGGAAAAAGCTTTGGGAAGTCTCCAGAGCAATGGTCAACCTAAATGTATAAAATCTCCAATCATTTGGGCCATTAATGGTACTATTTAGTTAAAAAAATCAATATTTCACTTCAACACTCAATCTAAAAGTTCGCCCTACTGTCCGTTCTGGCCAGCCAACATTGAAGGTTGTACTTTTAACCTAAATACATATAGGCCAGGCATACTAGCAATATAAAGAAAGTTCCTAAAACTATAAAACCCATTTTCCTATTTATATTAAAGGTTACGCCTATCATGCTAAAGGCAGCGGCATAAAAGACAATGATGTAAGGAATATGAATCGCTAAAATTTCTCTGAATGGAATTTTTAGTATGTAATCCAATAATACTTCCAGGAATAAATAGAAGAGGATAATGATAAGGGATATTATTATCTTTTTTTTTGCTTTATCCTTTATGTATCCAATAAGCGAAATTGTGAATGGAATTGATAACAATACTACAACTATGCCAGAAGATTGTAAGAAAAGCGGGTTATCAATCTTTGAAGCAATATATACAAGACTTACTGCTATATTAAAGATAATAGAGCTGATTACAAAAAGGATATCTTTGAGTTTATATAAATTTACTGGTTTATGAATGGCTTCTCTTTCTTTGTCCACGGTTACCTCTGTTGAAATATTCTTATAATATTTTTTAAGACACCACACTAATGAACACTTTACGGTGTATATCAAGAATTGGACACCCCAGAAATTATAGCACTATAACATTATAATAGTATCTAGTCCTGAATCTGTATCGTTCAATAAAAGCGATTTTATTTGCAGAACAGATTTTTAAATATGATCAAGTCCTTCAAAAAATGGTTAGAAATTTCACCACCTTGTCCAGCCAGCTATGGAATCCTATGATTTTGGTATTCCTATCCACCTATGCACTTTATTTAGATACTTTATGTAAGTATCCCCATATTTTTCTTTGCAGTATCGTTCCTCAGAACCGGCAATAATATTTACAAAAATAAAAAATAATATACCAGCTAATAGGATGATCCATGAAGCAGTAGTTATACCTATTGCAATTAAAGCTAAGAGACTGGAAAAATATAATGGATGCCTGGAATATCTATATATTCCCTTAGTTACAGGCTTATTGATTGGAGTAGTAATAAAACTTATACCAGCAGCTATTAATAATGCTACAGCTGATAAAAAGATAAAAAGTCCAATATAAAACCATGCTGTTCCTAACTTAAATGGTAGGAATATAGCATATAAAAATGCAATAGCGGTAATAGTATTAGCTATATTGCCTATCACCTTTTCTTTTTTGCTTAGTTTCATATCAGGTGGTGTACCTAATTTCTTATAAGCTTCTTTATTAATTACCCAACCTAATAATGGAACAATTAAAAAGATGGCTGTAAAAATCCAGGCATTCCAGATACCAATTTCGAAAGCTGGTATAAGTTGCATATCTTAAGACCCCATCTTGTCTTTTATATTAGCTAATGCCAGGTCTGCTTCTCTCTCATTTTACTTTGCTTAGAAGCTCTGTCAATTACTTTTTAATATTACAGTTCTAGTTTTGTCCACTGTCCCAAGTATAATCAATCATGTTCTTTAATTCTTTCAGAAACCGGTTCGAAATTTCACTACCTTGGCCCGCCATCTAAGATACATTTGTCTATTGTATCTTAAGCAATGAATTTGAAGCAGGAAACCTCTTTTCAATGGTATAATGTACTTTATAAAAATCAACACACAATTACAGGAGCCCAATTGGTCCTTAAGTTACTATTGTTCATCTTAATTATCCCAATAATCATTTTAGGATCTTTTTTTATAATAAATGTTATTCCTTTCCCCCAATCACTGGAGGTAATTAAAGATCAGATTGCTGCAGTCACTGCTGGAATTCTATCATTTATATATCTTGTGTTTATATCTATTTATTCTATCTTTTTATTCCGTAAAGCGGGTAAAGTTTTTGAAGATATATTTTTAAAGTTGAATTTAAAACCAGCAAATTATAGATTTTTTGGAAGGCAGTATAAAGGTTATATTGATGACTGGCCAGTTATTATTGAGTATTTCCCCCCACGTGCAATCCATCGTTCTATTTTAAACATCTACTTGAATGCAAATATGGGCTCTATGGGCGTTTCAAATAAAAAAATACCAGTTTTCAACAATATAAAAATCAATGATTTCAATTTCTATTCAGAAGATACAAATATCCAAAAACTATTAACCAATAAAGGATTTAAATCTTCTCTGGATTTAATTTTAAACGATGGTAATAAAAGGAATATAAAACAGGTTTATCTGTTTCCTGATAAGATATGGTTCAGGATGGTGCTTTCCAATATTTCTAAAAATGATCTACTGGTTTTACTGAAGAACCTGGCAGATCTAGCTGAAAAAATTGAAGATTTAGGAAAAACGAAGATCAACTGAAAGTTGAAGAATTGATACTTCCTTTTTAAATTTTTATACAGAAGATAAAATCAGTGATTATTCTGGCTTAACCTTAAGTTCTAATGGATAATCTCCCAGTTTTTCAACCTCAAACCCATTTGCTTTGAATTTCTCATAGTCAAAATTGTTGAGCTCATCACATGCCAATTTATGAAACTCATAAAAATTGGGCCACCACTCATATCCACTACCGAGATTGTGGCTCAGATAGGCATCGACTATATCTTTACCCATTTGGGGCGCCACATAGAAAGCTCCCATAGCAAGTACGTTGACATCATTTCCGGTGATTGCCCGTAGGGCAGCTGGTACACTCTCAACAACACCTGCGAAAACTCCCGGACATTTGCTGGCTGCAATATGGATTCCCATTCCTGTTCCGCAAAATATTAAAGCCCTCTCAAATTCACCTTCTGAGATTTTTGCACCAACCTTCAGCCCAATTCGATGAAACATCTCAGGATTTTTTTCATCTTGAGATTTAACACCAATATCTGTTACAGTCCAACCCTTTTTTTTGAGATGTTCTACCACGGCTTCTTTTAATGGGAAGCCAGCAAAATCCGCGGCAACTAAAATCTGTTTGTCCTTTATAGTTTTCATATGATGTGCCTTTCACCTCTTATTGATTATTATACTGACTGCAACAACAATTGCTTATTCTTAAGATAAAAAAAATCATATTTCATAACATAATAAAATTCAAGCAGTTTTAAAAAGTATCCATCTGTATTCCTTCTAAAACTATTAAGTATATTACTGTCACACCATTATTACTTCTTTTACTTCCGGGACTATTTCTTTTATTGCTTTTTCTACACCGAATTTCATCGTCATCGCCGACATAGGACAACTTCCACAAGCACCGATCAGCCTGACTTTAACGACTCCATCTTCTACATTTATTAGTTCAATGTCTCCACCGTCTGCATTTAGTGAGGGCCGAATATTTTCCAATGCTTTCTCTATTTTCTCTTTCATATTTTCTTCTCCTTATATATTTTTTAGGTATCAATAATCCTAAAATATTATAAATATCAATTAATCTTTGAAATAAATTAAATGATACTATTTTAGTATCATTGTGTCAATCTTTTTTAAGATTTCAAATTGGTTTTTCTATTTGACAAAAAAAAGAAAACTAACGTATAATATAACGCGATACATCGTGATATTATTAGATATATTTATAAAAGGAGGTTTTATAATGCATAGAGAAAAATATTTTATGAATGCAAGGTTTTTTAATGGTTTCAGACACGACAGTCCTTTCCAGAAGGGAGACTTAAAATATGTCATATTGGACCTATTAAAAGACAAACCAAGTTATGGTTATGAGATAATACAAGCACTTGAGGAAAACTCACACGGTTTCTATAAGCCAAGCCCTGGTTCAGTATATCCGACCCTGCAAATGCTCGAGGAGATGGGATATGCGGTTTCTAAAGAAAGAGATGGAAAGAAAATCTATGAGATAACTCAGGAGGGACTTAACTTCCTGAATGAACAAAGTGATTTTACCGAGCATTTAAAGAGTCATATGAAACACCATTGGAATCCTGAGAATTTTGAGACTATCGGAAGGATCATTAAAGATATTTCAAAAATAAAAGGTTTACTGAGACCAAGGATGAGAAACATCAGCAAAGAAAAATTGATAAAGATAAGTGAGATCATTTCCACGGCAAGAGAGGAACTTGAAAAAATAGTGGAAGAATAAATTGCTGATAGAAATTTTATGATCTTTTTTTCATGCCTTTATCAATATACATATTTTTATCAGCCTTTTCTATTACAGCTTCCATATTTTTATTTTCTTCATTTTTAGTTGCAAAACCTAATGAAACACTGATATTGATTTCATCATCCAATTTCTGACTATGATAAGCTTCAATAATCCTGTTTAATACCTCTAGAGCACTCTCTTCTGATGTTTTTGGAAGAAAAATAATAAATTCGTCACCACCCCATCTGGCAATAATATCTTCTTTTCTGCAGGAGTCTTTTAATAGATTAGCAACTTCAATTATCAATTTATCTCCCAGACTGTGTCCGAACCTATCATTAACATTCTTTAGTCCGTCAACGTCAGCCATTATTATAGATATAGGTAATTGCCTTTGTGTGTCAAGTCGTTTTAACTCTTCTTCAAAATAATATCTGTTATACAGGCCTGTTAGCTTATCATGAAAAGAAATAAACTCTACCTCCTTTTCATACTGTTTTTGTTTGGTGATATCCTTAAAAATACTGACCCTGCCCAAGATCCTACCGCTTCTATCAAGTATGGGGTATGCTGAAATATTATAAATTAGAAAAGCACTATTGTTATTTACTGTAACATCGCACTTGAACTCAGTTGTTGAATTGCCTTCCAAAAAATTAAGAAACTCAATTGACTTATCTTTATTGGAAATCAATTCAGAGACCTTAGATTTAATAATTTTACTTGAAAAATTATTATCTGCGGCATTGTTTTCATCTAAAAACACTTTTTTCATACTTTTATTAAATTCCAGTATATCTCCTTTATAGTCTGATATAATCAAGCAGTCCTGGATATCTTCAAAGGCTTTGGTAAGTGAAATTTTATGGGTTGCAGTCCTTACTATATAGATACTTACAAGAATGAACAAATAAAGAAAAATTACAGAAATAATATTTGATGGAATTTTTATAATCAAATCTGACAGGAATGATAATTGATAAATGGTCTGGCCTAAAATAAAAACTATTATTCCCATGAGAAAGACTGTTAAACCTTTTATTGAAATATTTGATTTTTTCCTCCTATATATTTCAAAAAAAAGAAGCAAAGCAATAAAGACATTAAAGATTATTAAATAAATCGGAAGCAAAAATCTTATATGTCGGATACTTACTATAAATCCAAAAAGGCTTTTTTCTGTGTTAATATTGTTTGTCAGGGACAAAAACACTATAAAAGTAACTGGTATCAAATATATTAGATATTTATAGATATTTCTTATTCCAAATGATTTATATTCTATGAATTCCAATAGCAGTATCAATTGTGATACTGGCAGTAGGAAAACTCCTATGACTAAAATATACGTCCAATAAAGGGCAAAATTATAGTTACTGGCCGATAATGTAAAAAAAGCGCTAATAGTTACAATAAAAGTAAAAAAGGAAAAAACCGTAAAATGGATAGATGATTTTTTAAATGGTTTAAAAATTATGGTATAAAAAAAGAAAAATAAGGAAACTGCTGATATTGCTATTGAAAGAATAGAAACTATATTAAACTCTGAAAAGGTCATACATTTTAGAAATTATTGATTACAATATTATATAAATATCATAATTTGAAAACTTCTGCTATAGTTTTTTTATTTACATCAAGTATTGGCAATAATGCTTATATTTTATGAAGAGATTCATAATTATAATGAGATTCAAAAAGCTTGATGGTACGTTTACTTTTGAGATTTAAATAACCATAATTAGAAAGATCTAGAATGCAATAATCTTTAAATGGCATAATTGATTATTAGTAAGGAGACTATATAACATGAGCTACGATGTTTTAGTAGTAGGTGGAGGAATAGCGGGATTAACATCTGCTGCATATTTGAGTAAAGATGGCTATAAAGTATTACTGTGCGAGAAAGAAAAAAAGGCAGGTGGCCTTGTTAATTCTTTCAATTTTAAAGGATTTACATTTGATGGTGGCATAAGAGCAGTTGAAAATTCGGGAATACTATTTCCCATGTTAAGACAATTGGGTTTAGAAATAGAATTTGTCAAAAATAATATTTCTATTGGCATAGAAAATGATGTAATAAAACTTGTTTCAGAAGACAGCTTATTTGAATACCAGAATTTATTGAATAGACAATTTCCTAATGAAATAGACAGTATTGAAAAAATAATAAACGATATTAAACGTGTCATGCAATATATGGATATCCTATATGGTATTGATAATCCTATTTTTTTAGATCTTAAAAATGATAAAGAATATCTTTTTAAGACCATCCTGCCCTGGTTATTTAAATATATCATGACCATTAAAAAAATCGGTAATCTCAAAACTCCGATTTATGAATACCTGCAGAAATATACCAGCAATAACACGCTTATTGATATGATAGCACAGCATTTTTTTGAAGAAACACCCGCTTTTTTTGCTTTAAGCTATTTCAGTCTGTACCTTGATTACTACTATCCTAAAGGCGGCACAGGCGTAATAGTTGATAAGATGGAAAAATTTATACTTGATAATTCAGGGGAGATCAAAAAAGAGACTGAAATATGTTCTATAGACCCGCAAACCAGGCATGCTGAAGATTTTAATGGTAATAAATTTAGTTATAAGAAATTGATCTGGGCAGCCGATTTAAAGAATCTTTATAATATTTTAGACGTAAATTCACTAAGAGATATAAGAATCAAAGAGAAAGTGTCGGCCCGCAAAAAAGATTTATCGGATAAGATAGGTGGAGATTCTGTTTTAACTTTGTATCTGACCGTTGATATGGAAAAAGGATATTTTGAAAATATTTTTGCTGGACATTTCTTCTATACTCCCTTAAAAAAGGGTCTGCTAAAACTTAACCCGGATGATCTGAAAAATAAATCTTCAGGTAACGAATGTCACAATTATTCTACAGATAAAGATGCTATTATAAATTGGATCAAGCAGTATTATGAACTTACGACCTATGAGATATCCTGCCCCGTGATGCGTGATACCAGTTTGGCCCCAGAAGGTAAGACAGGTTTGATAATAAGTACATTAATGGAATATTCGCTGGTTAAACATATTTCAAAAATGGGGTTTTATGATGAATTTAAAAGAATAAGCCAGGAAAGTATCATAAACACTCTGGAAGCTACTATTTTCCCTGGTATCAAGACCAATATCATAGACCAGTTTATTTCTACACCTTTAACTTTGGAAAGGCTGACCGGGAATTCTGGAGGTGCTATTACGGGATGGGCTTTTACCAATGACTTTATTCCGGCTGTAAATAACCTTCCTAAAGTTGCCACTTCTGTGCTTACGCCAGTTCCCGATACTTTTCAGGCCGGGCAATGGGTATTTAGTCCTTCCGGTTTTCCAATATCTGTATTAACTGGTAAATTAGCTGCAGATAAAGTCAAGAAACAGATAAAGCGATAGTGTAATTTAAAAGCAGTTGTTATATAAGTCCTGTCATTTGCATGCTGATGTCCCAAATATGTTTTCCCAAATTAAGGTCAAGTGCATGTTTTGCAGGCTTTTCATCAATTGTAAGGTTAAAAAAACGGCCACTTACATCAAACATTTCAGGATCAGCAGCTAAGTAGTAAATAGCCTCTCCAGATATGATAGGGTCTTTTAAAATCGGACGGATCAAAAGATGATAAAACGACTTATAAAGCCAGCCATTGTTATTTCCAATATTTGTTTTTACATCCCCGGGATGCATTGCATTAATTGTAACATTTGAACCCTCTAACCTTTTTGCAAGCTCCCAGACTGTAAGAAGCTGCGCTGTTTTAGAAGCCCCATAGCCTCTATAACCATTGTAACGGCGTTTTTTCCAGTCAATATCTTCAATATCCAGACCACCAAAACGGTGTCCTTCAGAATTTACCTGGATAATGCGTGCTGGTGCGCTTTTTTTTAAACGGTCAATAAGCAATTGAGTAAGCAGAAAAGAGGCAAGATGATTGACACAGAATACCAGTTCAAAACCCTCAGGGGTATAAAGGGGAACAGTTGAATGCAGTCCGGCATTATTAATCAGAACATCGATTTTGGGATAGTTGTTTAATATAACAGCTGCTGCCTTCCGCACTTCGTCAAGATGGGCAAAATCAGCAATTATGATATCTACTGGAACCTTAAATTCAGCCTTGATTTTTTTGCCAATATATTTAGCTTTCTCAAGGTTACGGCACACCATAACTATATAAGCGCCGCCCCTGGCAAGCCTTTTTGCGGCTTCAAGTCCCACACCAGAAGTTGTCCCTGTTATAACACAAACTTTGCCTTCCAAAGAAGCCAGGCTCTTCTTCTGTATTGCTTTAGCATTTTTAATAAAAATCAATTCATCTGGTAGTCTAAAATTCATCAACTTATCCTGATCATCCAAAAAATTTACGCATAAATTTTCTATATAATTTACAAAAACCTGGGATACCGTTAAAAATATCACCCCACAGGTCATAATAATCTCTTTGTTCTATAATCCTACCATCATTGTGCAGGGTCAGTTTTGTACATCCATACATTGGTGTATTTGGAAACTTTCGAAAAGACATTGTCATCTTCCAATCCATTATAATAATATTAGAATCCTGTGCTATTGAGGTTATTTCCATTTTAAGCTGTTTGCATCGATTGGTGAGCCTTACGGTCATGGCTTTAAAATTCTCGATACCTTCCAGCTTTTGAATAGAATCCTGAAAGATAATTTCCGGATGGTAATAAGGTAAAATATGGGACCAATCTGGTTTTCCGTCCGTATTATAGGTTTTGGACCAGAGCTCCAATACAGTATCGATATTAAGATTTAAAAGATTTTTATCATTTTCATTTTTCATTAGATTTAAATCGATCTTGGCGATTCAGATTATTTAAAATAATAAGAATAATTTTTGAATAAATATTATTATAAAATAATAATAAGAATTTTAATTCTGTAAAATTATAGCATAATAGGTTTTAAAAACAGATTTTTAAAAAAATTGTATTATAAAAAAATAGCTGCAGGACTCCTTTATAAAAAGATTCAAAATTTATCAGTCTCTGGCTATTCTTTTCAGCCTACGGCTATTGATCAATAATCTGCTTGCTTTACCAGGTATCTATTTCTTATTATAATTTATTCCAGATAGCAGTTTGATAAAAATGTTATAAGACAACCTGCGTATTCATGGAGGCTCGATAGTGGGAAATGAGAATTTAAGCACTCTGAAAAGTCACAAAAACGTTAGATTATATGTAGTCTTATTCATTCTTATTTTAGCAGTAATAATCGGAGTCTTTTTCTTTTTTTATCACATGTACCAAAAAGATGTCAAGGCATTATCTGATTTTTCTGCTTCCTACGAGAAATTTGATAAGGCAATTTCAGATTTTTCCAAGAGTGTTTTTGCTGAAGACCAGGAAGTTGCTGAAGTGCTCAAGCATTTTGATAGAGTCTACAGTGAAGTCTACTATTCCCTTTATAATGCACTTCCCGATAGCGACAGGCTGGCACTTGCAGAAGAAGCTATATACCTGAATGATCAGTTAATTGACTATTTGAATAATACTGATGATTTAGAGCACAATGCAGAAAGCGCTCTCCTGGAGCTTGATGCACAGGCAGCAGCAAGGCTGTCTTCCCTGATCAAAAACGACGAAAAACTCATGGACAGGACTCTTGAGATTTCGGAAACCTCCATTATCGAGCTGAATGATCTTAAAGCTTATAAAAGCACACTAATAGATAAAAGGGAAATAACAAGTAATCTGTTGCAAAATATTGTTGATGATGACGGTGCTATAAATGGATACAATAAATTCCTGGAATATAATGAGGCTGTGATCCAAAGCCAAAATGCTGACCTTGAGATCCTGGAAAGACAGTTCGGCCACCTGACTTACAACAGAAAAAATATATATGCAAGTTACCAGAAACTTGCAGCAGAATAATAAAGATTAAATAAGAAAAGATTTTTGATATAATATTTAAACTAAATATATTTTAAAGGAAATAAAATGCCAGAAAACGTCAATGAAATAAAATACAGGATTATCATGCTCAAGAATCTTATTAAACCTCCTACTGGGAATTTTTCAGAAGAAGATGATAATTTTATTAAAGAGACTATAATAAAATTTAGGGAGTCCATGATAAATCTCTCAAAGGCCAAACAAGAGGAATTTGAGGTAAAAGCGAAAAATTATAAAAAAAACCTGAATGGATTAATTGCAGCAATGGAGGGTTTATTACAGTTTATCAAGTCAAAATATACAGGTAACTATAAAAAAACCACCTGGAACAGGTGACCTCAAAAACATTAATTTTTCCTGGGATACACAATGGAGACATCTGGTTATTACAAAAAATTAAAAAAACCGGTCTGGGCTCCGCCAAGCTGGCTTTTCGGACCAGTATGGACCGGTTTATATATTATTATTTTAATATCATTTGGTTATGCAGGTTACCTGTATTACAGAAATATTATTTCTTTCTTTGTACTTTTGCCATTTATTCTTAACCTTATTTTTAATTTTGCCTTCACACCGATTCAATTTAAGCTTAAAAATAATATACTTGCATCAATTGATATAGTCCTGACAGTCGGTACACTTATCTGGGCTCTTTATATGGTTTATTCTTTTGCAAGCTGGGTCAGTTATGTGAATATACCCTATGCTCTATGGGGGATCTTTGCCACAGTCCTGCAATTGACTATAACTTTTATAAACAGAAAAAGAATTTGATTTTAACTCAAAAAAACCTCTTGCTTTTTTTTTAAATATATATATAGTGTTTTTATACAAAGGTTAAAACAATTGGGGATATAGTAATCTTCATTTTTTTATTCAGATTTTCAGGAAAATTGACGATATAGATAACAGGGATTCAAATCAAATCAATCAGTTTCTTTTCGCTTTATCACAAAATCTTGAAATTCTATCTAAAACAACTCCCTCAAGGAATTTAAGGGATTCGAAAGGAGCAATTAAAATTGTCAGAAACTATTAAAAGGCCTGAGAGAAGAGATCTTAAGTATCTTTCAGTTTCAGAGCTTAAAAATATTGCACGAGAAATGAAAGTCTCGGGATTAACAGGCCTAAAAAAAGAAGAGATCATCGAGAAGATCATGGGAAAATATGATTCAATGCAGGAAAGTGTGGGAATCGAGACTTCATCTATTTCAACAGAACAAGAATCTGCTATGGATACCACCCCGCAAGGTGCAGTAGAAACAGAAAAAAGTGAGAAGAAAGAAGTTGAGGCAGTAACAGGAGAGGAAGCAGAAAAACCTGCAGAAAAGTCTGAAAAAAAATGGATCAAAGATAGCGGGATCTCAGAAAAGAAAGATACTGAAAGAGTAAACAGCACTGAAGCAGTTGAGCTTGAGAAAAAGTTTGAAGGTGAACTTGAAGTCTACGAAGAAAAAATGAAGGGGATACTTGATATTCTTTCAGAAGGCTACGGTTTTTTAAGGACAAATGGTTATCTCCAGGGCCCCAATGATATATATGTCTCTCAATCTCAAATAAGAAGATTCCATCTAAGGCAGGGAGACGAGGTCTTTGGTGTTGTAAGGCCCCCGAAGGATAATGAAAAATATAATGCGCTTCTGAGGATAGAAAAAGTAAATGATAGCGATCCCGAATTCATCAGGAAAAGGAAACCCTTTGAATCATTGACCCCTATTTATCCTATGGATAGATTGAGGCTTGAGACCACTTCTCATAATATCACTGCAAGGATTATAGATCTTGTAGCACCCATTGGAAAAGGTCAGAGGGGCCTTATAGTGTCACCTCCTAAAGCAGGAAAGACGACTATACTGAAGGACCTTGCTAACAGTGTTGCCACCAATAATCCTGAAGTCTACATCATGGTTTTACTGGTAGATGAAAGGCCGGAAGAGGTAACAGACATGGAAAGATCTGTCAAGGGTGAAGTAATAAGCTCCACGTTTGACCAGCCTTCTGAAAACCATATACAGGTCTCAGAGCTTGTTTTGCAGAGAGCAAAAAGACTGGTCGAGCATGGAAAAGACGTCCTTATTCTTCTTGACAGCATCACAAGGCTAGCAAGGGCTTATAATCTCTCAATACCGGCAAGCGGAAGGGTACTTTCTGGAGGTGTTGATTCGACAGCTCTTTTCCCTCCTAAGAGATTCTTTGGGGCTGCAAGAAACATAGAGTTTGGGGGCAGCCTTACAATACTGGCCACAGCTCTTGTGGATACAGGGAGCAGGATGGATGAAGTTATCTTTGAGGAGTTCAAGGGCACAGGCAACCTGGAAATAGACCTCGACCGTAAACTGGCTGATAAGAGGATCTTCCCTGCAATCGACATTACAAAGACAGGAACCCGAAAAGAAGAACTTCTAATGGAGGATGAGGAAGCCAGCCTTGTATGGAAACTAAGAAGAATAATACATGATAAGGAACCGGAAGCAGCAATAGAGCAGCTTATTGATTATATAAGAAAGACTAAGACCAATAAAGATTTCTTAAATGCCATCAGGGCCAGCCTTCAAAACAATAAGTCAACATTGAGCAATTCAAGATTGTAATATCTGTCCTTTTGATCATTGATTTAAAGACATCTTGACCCTTAACATTTTTGCATTATTTTTAATGTTTTGTTTACTTAAAAATATGCTTATGCTATCATAACCAATTTGGAATTATTCAAAATGTGAGGTTTTTAGGATATGAAAAAAGATATACATCCGCAGTATTTTGACTGCACAGTTACATGCTCATGTGGAAATAAATTTCAGACCAGTTCCACAAAAAAGGAATTGCATGTTGAGATCTGTTCAAACTGCCATCCTTTTTATACAGGTAAACAAAAACTTGTCGATTCCGGTGGAAGAGTAGACAGATTCCAGAAGAGACTCAATAAAATAAAAAAATAACCACACAGATAGGCAAGTGATAATCGATGCCCGAAGAGCATGCTTGTAAAACCACTGATAGATTAAATGTCGGGGGCCAGGCTGTACTTGAAGGAGTTATGATGCGCAGCCGCAGGTTCTGGTCCATTGCAGTAAGAAAACCTGATAATACTATAGCGACCGATGTCTTTAAAGAGATATCGATGATGAAAAAAAATAAATTTCTAGGTTTTCCTGTAATAAGAGGTGTTGTAGCGATGGTTGAAAATCTCTCACTGGGATTTAAGGCTTTGAGTTATTCGGTCAACCAGGCTACAGATGAAGATGTCAAACTTTCCGGCAAACAAATGGGGATCTCTGTGGCTGTGGCACTTATATTTGTGGTAGGTATTTTTTTTGTCCTTCCCACTGTAATCGGGAGGTCCTTTTCTCCATTTATATCAAATTCAATACTTTATAATCTTATTGAAGGTCTTATCAGGATAGCTTTTTTAGTGATCTATATACTGGCTGTTTCTTTCATGAAAGATATTAAGAGACTTTTTCAGTATCACGGGGCGGAGCATAAGACGATCCAGGCTTATGAATACGGAGAAGAGCTCACAGCAGAAAATATTAAAAAATATTCCAGGCTTCATGTCAGATGCGGGACAAGTTTTTTACTCATAGTCATGATAGTAGCACTTATTGTATTTGCGCTTCTTGGCAAACCTCCTCTATACCTCAGGATCATTTCAAGGATTCTTTTAATACCGGTTATTGCAGGGGTATCCTACGAGATGATAAGGATAGCCGGAAAATTCAGCAAGAAAAAAATAGTCACAATATTGTTCTACCCGGGACTTCTGCTGCAGAAATTAACCACAAAAGAACCTGACGAAAGCCAGATAGAGGTCGCTGTCAGCTCACTGAACAAAATACTTGAAGCCGAATGTACTGTCGCAGAAGACGGCATAGAAAAAAAGATACTTGCTAAAAAAGATGAAGTCGCAATAAATGCTTAGTGTACTTTTTCTTGAAATCGTTTGCTTTATTATTTCCATATAGTCGATTTATTTTTATTTTATGGTGAAACACAATGGTAGAAATACTTGAAAAGATAAAAAGTTACGAAGACACTTATAATAAGCTTATAGCGAAGATGTCCACCCCTGAAGTAACATCAGATCCAGAAAAGATCAAAGAATTCGGTATGAAGATCTCAGAACTGGAAGAGATAGTAAATACTGCAAAAGAATACAGGGATATGCTTAATTCCACCGAGGAAATAAAAGGAATGCTCGAAAGTGAAAAAGAAGAAGAAATGCGCTTATTTCTTGAAGAGGAGTTTGAAAAGAATAAAAGCAGGCTTGAGAGGCTTGAAAAAAGATTAAAGATTTTTTTGGCACCCGGCGATCCAAATGATGCCAAAAATGTAATAGTAGAAATAAGGGCCGGGGCTGGTGGAGATGAAGCAGGGCTTTTTGCAGCAGTCCTTTACAGGAGCTATACAAAATATGCTGAAAACAAAAAATGGAAACATAGCATATTAAGCGCCAATTCACAGGGAATCGGCGGTTTTAAAGAAATAATATTTGAAATCCAGGGCAAAAGAGTATATTCAGATATGAAGTATGAGTCAGGCGTTCACAGGGTGCAGAGGGTCCCTGTCACAGAATCAAGCGGGAGGATCCATACCTCGACTGCCACTGTTGCAGTATTGCCTGAAGCTGAAGATGTAGATATAAAGATAGAGCAAAAGGACCTGAAGGTAGATGTTTTTCGCTCTACCGGGCCAGGAGGACAATCTGTCAATACGACTGATTCTGCGGTAAGGATGACGCACTTGCCCACCGGAATAGTGATCTCATGCCAGGATGAAAAATCCCAGCTCCAAAACAAGGAAAAAGCCATGAAGATATTGAGGGCCAGGCTTCTTGAGATAGAACAGCAGAAGCAACTGGATGAGCAGACAAAAAATAGAAGGATGCAGATAGGTTCAGGTGACAGGAGTGAGAGGATAAGGACATATAATTATCCGCAGGGGAGGGTAACAGATCATAGGATAAACCTGACCCTTTATAAGCTTGACGAGATACTCGAAGGCTCCATAGAGGAGCTTGTTGACGCTCTTCGTACCGCTGATGAAGAGAAAAAATTAGAAAAATTGGGTATTTAGGAGAAAAACTATTTGCAGCCAATCCGGACAATTATGGGATATTAGAAGATTACTCGAATGGTCCACAGAATACTTTACTTCAAAAGATGTCCCCAGCCCAAAACTCTCTGCTGAATTATTGCTTTCAAATGCTCTTGGTTATAACAGGATGCAGCTTTACCTTAATTTTGACCATATTCCTGAAAAGGATAAGCTTGCAAAGTATAAGAGCTATGTTATTAAAAGAGCGGACCATGTCCCGATCCAGTATATTTTAAATGAAGCCGGTTTTAGAAGCCTGAAATTATATGTAGATGAAAATGTCCTCATACCCAGGCCTGAAACTGAACTCCTTGTGGATGAGGTTCTTGCATCCACACTAGAATATCTTGAAATATGCACTAAAGAAAAACGCAATATCGATACTATCAATATTCTTGATGCATGTACAGGCAGTGGTGCTATTGCTATAAGTATCGCTTCAGAGATCGAAAGTTTTCTAAAAAAAGCTTCTGGGAAAAGCAATCATGCTTATTCTGCTGACTGGAGGATCATCGCAACTGATAAAAGTGATCCAGCTATTAAAATAGCGCAAAGAAATGCCAAAAACATACTGGATGAAGGACAACTGGGAAAACTGGAGTTTTTATGTACGGATATAATCCCGGATCAGTCGGATAAAGATTTTTACAGGCAATATAAAAACTCGATAAATATTATAGTGTCCAACCCGCCATATATTTCGGAAGCTGCTTACCCGTCACTGCCCAGGGAAGTCGTAGAGTATGAACCAGGTGAGGCTCTTCTTGCTGGCAAGGATGGGCTTTCTGTTTATTATTTACTGATAAAATCAATCGTGCCTTATATTGATGCAAAATTGTGCTTCCTTCTGTTTGAGACAGACCCTTCAATAAGCGCAACCCTCCAGGGCCTTGTAAAAGAAGAATTAAAAAAAAGTGGAAGGGAACTGAAAGAATTAAAAATAAAAAAGGATTATAATAACCGGGACAGGATATTAAAAGCAATCATATGAGCAGCCTTTGTAAGAGGAGTTAAAAGTGAACAATACTATAGTGGCAGTTGTTATTTTTGCGCTTACATACATAGCTATAATAACTGAAAAAGTTAACAGGACTGTTGTGGCTTTTGCTGGTGCTATTGCACTGATAATGTTTAAGATATTTACTTTAGAGGAAGCTATTGGTTTTATAAACTGGGAGACCATCGGCCTTTTATTTGGTATGTTTATTATAGTCACCGCTCTTTCCCAGGCTGGTTTTTTTACCTACCTTGCCCTTGTGATCGCAAAATTACTCAAGTATTCTCCAACAAAGATATTTATCTTTTTCCCGGTTGTCACTGCATTTCTTGCAGCATTCATGGATAGCATAACTGTTATGTTATTTTTTGCAGCACTGACATATGAACTCTGCAGGATGCTACGCATAGACCCTGTACCTCTCATAATCACTGAAGTCTGCATGGCAAATATTGGAGGTTCTGCAACGCTGGTTGGCGATCCGCCGAATGTCATCCTTGGACTGAAGCTCGGTTTTTATTTTAATGATTTTGTAATACATAACGGGCCCATCGCCATAATCGCAGGTGCTGCCTGCCTGGGATACTGTTATCTTGTATCCAGGAAGTCTCTAATACCAAAGGGTGGCATATCAGTACAGGAGCTTGAGCAGATGAACCCTGATGAAGCAATAGTGGACAGGAAAAAATTAAAAGTGGGCCTGATAGCATTTGGGGTCGCAGTCTCATTTCTTGTCACCCACACATACATAGAACGCTTTCTTAACTATCCATTGACTGTACCGATGGCCGCAATGGTGCCGGCATTCATAATGCTACTTGTGCTGGGAAAAAGGGGTGGAGAAGTAATACTAAAAGTCGATTACGAGGTGATCCTTTTCTTTATCGGGCTTTTTGTCGTTGTCGGGGGGCTTGAGCATACAGGATTAATAAAGACCATGGCACATTTTATTACAGATGCTTTCAAGGATAACCACCTTGGGCTTGTAAGTACGCTTTTATGGTCAGGCGGCATTGCAAGCGGTATTGTAGACAATGTACCTTTTGCGCTTTCAATGGCTTATGTGCTTGAAAACATCGTGAAATTTGCAGGAGTGCCGGCTCTATCGATAATGGTATGGGCGACGTCACTTGGCACCGACATAGGTGGAAACTTCACTCCGATCGGGGCCTCAGCAAATGTCGTGGCTTACACTGCAATGGAAAGAAAGGGCCAGATAATCGGCTGGGGCAGGTGGATCAAGCTTGCAATTCCTGCAACAATAATATCCCTTATAATCGCTAACATAGGGATCTGGATAAAATACACCATAGGGTTTTATTGATACATCAGATATCTGAGTAGACTGGAAACTGGCTGACAAGCATTTTTACCTTTTTTGCTGCATCCTGCAGAGTGGACCTATTTCCAATATTATTAAGGACAGAAGTTATAATATCACCTATTTTGTTCATCTCTTTTACACCCATGCCCTGTGTGGTGACTGCAGGCGTGCCTATCCTGATACCGCTTGTAATATTAGGGTTCAGGGAGTCATAAGGTATGACATTTTTATTGAGGATGATCCCGACTGAAGCCAGTGCACTGGCAGCTTCATAACCGGTTAAGCCTTTATCTGTGAGATCCACAAGGAACAGGTGATTATCTGTACCTCCGGATACTATCCTGAAACCGTTTTCTTTTAGATTTGTGCAGAGAACTTTTGAATTTTCAATTATATTTTTACTGTATATCTTGAAGGATGGATCCATTGCTTCTTTAAAACACACAGCCTTTGCAGCAATGATATGCATCAAGGGTCCCCCTTGGGTTCCGGGAAAAACCGATTTATTTATGAGGCCCGAATATTTCTTATCAGTGATTATAAGTCCACCTCTTGGCCCACGCAGGGTTTTGTGGGTTGTAGCAGTTGTAAAATCAGCTATACCTACAGAAGTCGGATGTACCCCGCCGGCAATAAGACCCGCCACATGGGCGATATCTGCCATCAAATATGCTCCGACCTCATCTGCAATTTCCCTGAATTTTATATAGTCGATTATCCGGGGGTATGAACTTGCTCCGGCGATTATCAGTTTAGGTTTTGTTATCTTGGCGATTTTCCTTATATTTTCATAATCGATCATTTCAGTCTCCGGGTCGACGCTGTATGTGGAAATATTGAAATATCTCCCTGTAAGATTTTGTTTATGCCCGTGAGAAAGGTGACCACCGTCCCTTAAATTCATGCTGAGTATTTTGTCATTGCAGTTTAGGATCGCAAGGAATACTGAAGTGTTTGCCTGCACACCGCTGTGGGGTTGAACATTGCAAAAGGAGGAATCAAATAATCTATTGCATCTGTCTATAGCCAGTGATTCTACCTCGTCTATAACTTCGCATCCCTCGTAATAACGGTCCCCGGGATAACCCTCTGCATATTTATTTGTAAGCACAGAACCCATTGTCTCTGTCACTTCTTTTGATGTAAAGTTTTCAGAGGCTATCAGTATTATCTGGCTTTTTTGTCTTTCAATTTCCTTCCTTATTATTTTTTGCATCTCCGTATCTTTTTCCTGCCGGAAGGAATGATTTTTGTGAATATTTTTCTGCATACTGCTCAATTCTTCTCCCTTTCTACAATTATTCGGACAGCATCTGTTATGAAAACAGGTAATCAAAAATAGTTATTATATTTTCTTTTATTAATTTTGCAACTTTAAGATAAATGGTGAAGGAGCTACCGAACGGGTCCTCTACATCCACACTTAAAGTTTTAATAAGTGATTCTGTCCGGATGCTTTTTATCATGTCTATTTTCTGTATGACCTTACCTAAGCTGTCCCTGCCCGTATTAATAGTCTTCTTATCTGAAACATAACCCTGGATGGATGATTTGATGGATGTCAGGTCGATATTTTTGAAGAACCTGTAATTGTCCGATATGCCTCCAGCTGTTTCATGTTTATTTCTATTTATGGTCTCTCTTTTGAATATGTCTTCTGAACGCAAATATAGTATGACGTTTGAAAGTTCTATGAGATTAAATACTTTTTTTTCATCTATTTTAATATGTTCAAGTATTAGATTCTTCTTATGTGATGAAGCCATAGTTATTATAAGATCAGAATTGAATATTGTCTGGCGGTCCACAGGTGTCGGGGCAAATTTTATGTTCGGTATTTCCAGTTTTTCAAGTACCCTGAATGTATTTACAGGAATACTTGTAAATCTCACATCAGTTCCGGCACTTCCGATTACGACTTTATTTTTAATACCGGGATTCTTCTTGTAATATACTGTCTTAAGTAGATGTATTGCGATCGCTTCAGCTATATAACTCCTGCAGGTATTTCCGGTGCATATAAAATTTAAATTAATATTATTTTTTTTTATATTTTTTGGATTCTTTTCAAATTTATCCGGCATACTTCTCCTGCTCTTTTATCTGACTTCTTAAAAAGTTTCTTATTTCATCAAAATTTATACTACCTTCCCTGATTATAGCAGGTTGTGCCCTACTTACATCAACAATTGTCGAGGCCACTCCTGGTAGTTTCCTGCAGCTATATACTATTGCATCGACCTCCTTTTTTATTTTTTCAGGAATATCGTTAATGGTTTGAGGTGAAATATCCTTCTGTCCTGATATTGTCGCACTTGTAGAGATCACAGGCCCGCATGATGAGAGTATTTTTACAAGAGAGGGTAGCGGGTCCAATCTTAAAGCAATTGTATCTGAACCCTCTGCGATGTGGTCAGGGAGCTGGTTGTTTTTTTTAAATACAAGAGTCAAAGGCGATCGTCCCGGACCGGTCCAGTACTTTTTTATAAGAGCCTGTGCAGATTCATTTATTTCCTCTGCAAAGAGTCCGATATCAGATATCGCCGGTAGAAGTATTATGAAGGGCATGCTATTGGGGCGCTGTTTTATTGTGTAGACTTTTTTAAGGGCTTTTTTATTGTTGTAGACGCAACTTATCCCATAAATAGTGCTCGTAGGCAGTATAGCCACACCACCTTTTAATAGTAGTTTTGCTATAAATCCTGCTGTATCATTGAATTTTTCTGATCTCTCATCAAGTTTTAAAAGCATCTAAAAATAACCTTGGCCCGGTCTATTCAATATTTAGGCGCCACATGATCTGGGCCTTTCTCCAGTGGAATGCAAAAAGCGGGATAGCTATTATAACAAGCAGGACACCCCTGAAAAGGCCTTTTACAGCAAATATCCTTTCATTATCGATTGCGGAGGTCATTTCATCATCGATAAGCTTGTTGACCTCTTCATCCGAAAGTCCCGGATACTGTTGCTGATATGAAGGTAATATGCTTCCCCTGGTCATATAAGTCGAAGGCCTTATATAATTTATTGCATTATCATATATATTTACTATACCTATTATAAATATGATTAGGGCTACCAGGCATACGATATAGAAATATATTTCTCTGATAAAAACTCTTCTTGCCATTTTAACATCCTTTTTTAATAATTATAAAAGAACTATAATTGCAGAACTTCTCTATGTGACCTAAAGGTTTTAATATTTAAGATTATAATGTTTTAAAATGCAGAGGTAAATATACATGCCAGATAAAAGACCGGATTGGGACCAGTATTTTGCAGCGATCACCGTGCAGGTAGCTACCAGGTCCACCTGTTTGCGAAGAAAAGTCGGAGCTATTGTCGTCAAGGAAAAAAGAATACTTACTACCGGGTATAACGGCGCACCAAAAGGAGTCAAAAACTGCCTTGACAGGGGAAAGTGTTTGCGGGAGGAGCTTGGTATTCCTTCGGGCCAGCGTCATGAGATCTGCCGTGGTATCCATGCAGAGCAGAATGCGATAATCCAGGCAGCCTACCATGGTGTCAGTATAAATGGTAGTGTAATATACAGTACTACACAGCCATGTGTCCAATGCGCTAAGATGATAATCAACAGCGGGATAAAAAAGATATATTGTTTTGAATCATATCCAGACGAACTTTCACTTGAGTTATTAAAAGAAGCCGATGTGGAAATTATCAGACTGGATCCGCCTGGAAAGGAATGCTAAAACCTGAATTTCCTGGGGATAATGACTATTCCTTTTTTTGATATTGTAAAACCCTGTTTTCTGTCCCATTTTGGATCGACCCCGATACTGGTCCTGGCCGGGACAATGATCCCTCTGTCTACTATTGAATCCTTGATGACCGCTTCTGGACCGATCTCGTTTTTACCCAGTATTATTGAATTGGAAATGCTTGCACCGGATTTTACAATGACATCATAAGACAATATCGAGTTTTTAATATTTGAATTTTCTAAAATACAACCGTTTGAAATAATAGAATCATCAATGGAGTTTGAACCGATAAGCTTTGCCGGCAGGAGAGAATCGGCGCAGGTAAATATCTCCCATCTGGGATTATTGATATTGATAGATGGTCTTGCACCTATAAGATCCATATTTGCACTGTAGTATTCGTCAAGATCCCCTATATCTTTCCAGTATGCCTTCTCATTCTTCCCGGTCCCCAGTATGATATTTTTATTAAAGTTATAGACATATATATTTCTATTTCGCTTCAGCATTGCCGGGATGATGTCAAAACCAAAATCATGGGTGGAGTAGTGCTCGGGGTCCCTTTTTATCTGGTCCTTCCTGCTTGCATCCTTTTTTCGCTGGTCTATTGCAAGTTCTTCCATAAGCACCTGGAGATCAAAAGAATAATTACCCATAGATGCAAGGCAGTAATCGCTGCTCCCCGGCATTGGGGTCGGCTCAAATGGTTTTTCTTCAAAACCGATCATTTTCCAGTTTTTATCTACGACCAGCACACCAAATTTCTTGGAAGCATGTTCACATCTGACAGGTAAAGCTGATATTGTAAGATCAGCCTTTTTTGAGAGGTGGAAATCATTCATCTGTGAGATATCCATAAGGTATATATGGTCGGCACCAAATATATTGACTATATCAGGCTTGCTTTCCCATGCATATCTCTTATTCTGGTTGACGGCATCAGCCGTACCGGTATACCAGCTGCTGTCCTTTCCTTCTTTTGCAGGGAGAAGCCGGACCATATTATACTTGCTTGTCCCGAATATGGGTGTCCACCCTTCAAGTATATGTTGTTCCAGCGATCTTGATTCGTACTGGGTGAGTACAAAGACTTTCCTGATCCTTGAATGAATAAAATTACTTAAGACAAAATCTATGACTCTGTAGCTGCCTCCAAAAGGCAATGCAGGTTTGGCTCTATCCTCTGTAAGAGGAAACAACCTTTTTCCCGCCCCGCCGCTTAATACAAATGCTACTACTTCTATACGCATACTTTATTTTTTAATATTTTTTAATAATTATATTATTTTTTTAAAAGTTTTGCTCTCTGGCATTTTTCGGTGAATCTTATTCTGCAATCTTTTGGCAGGTCCTCTATTGAGTATGGACCCCCATTAAAATCTGAATACAAGATATCCAACAGCAGGCTATATTTTGCAGACGCTTCCATCTTATTGCTGCATGACTTCTTTATTTTGTCAAGTAGGATAATAAAATTACCGGCAGGATCTTCACTCTGTCCTGTTTTGATGAATGCCAACGGATTTTCACTTATTGTCTTTTTGATTTCTTTGAAATAAAAAACTGCAAAAACCACCCATTCATGCCTGTAAGTGATATCTGAACGCATCTGGAATCTTCCTGAGATCACTGAAATGACTTCATCTTCCAATTTATTAAAGTCGATGCTACCAATGCTGTAGCAGAATATTTTTCTGGAAGTGTTAGTTTTGCTGGGCTTTAAGGAACCATTAAAAAAAAGCTCATAGCTCACCGCTGCTGCTATTTTCTTAAAGTCATAAATACTGCTTTTTACAAATTCATTATATATTTGGCCACCAGTTTTAAGGCCTGGTCTATTGCTTTTTGCATTACTAAGATACGCAATATATTCTTTTTGCAGGTCCAGGTCACTAAATCCTGCAGCAAGTTCAAATGCCCGTGCTGCATGTCGCATGAGCTGGATCGGTTCTGTTCTTGATATATCATCGAAAAACCACCCATCGCTTGACTGCATGAGGAGAGACTGGCGGTACATTTCCAGAAGTTCCAGTATGGAAGAATTATCATGTTGGGGTCTGTTGCCAGTATGAGCTTTTAGAAACCTTTTAATATTCATTTTTGAGCGGTCATTTATAACATATATATAATCCTCAACTATCTTATCCGGATCAGTTCTTTTATTTACATACTTTTTTATTTCTTCATCGTAAATGCTGCTTAACTTACCGGTAAGTTCATCAGTTGCTTTTCTCAGGGGTTTCCGCCATTTCTGGTTCCAGCCCTTGTTTTCTCTGTCAGCAGTCTGGCACCCGCAATCATCCATCCAGCGTGATAATCCGTGACTGCAGCTCCAGGATGAATTTTCTATTATTTCAACTTCATATAAAGGGCTGTATTTTTCTAGATATTCACCGAATACGGTCAGTTGCAACTGATCACAGGAATCAATATGATCAAGGCAATATGCAAGTGCCAGATCACCAAATTTATGATGATGGCCGTATGTCTCCCCATCACTGGCGATGCATATTATCTCCGGGATATCCTGCTCCGTGCCTGGGGTGTCAATAATGTTTTTTGCAAAGTCAATGCCATTTTTTAGAAGGTCACCAAATGAGATCTTTGTAGAAATATCATTATCATAAAAGAAAATATTGATCTCCCTTCCACCTCCCGGTCTGCACAGGTACGGCATTCTTGTATTTATTTTACCTTCTGAGACATCGGTCCAGCCAAAACCGGATGTTTCACCTTTGACAGCAGCATCATTCGGTATTTTTCTTACTCTTGATGCCTGGTTGGGTGAAAGTATTGTAAATTCGATCTGCATATCTGCAAGTATCTGGAGGGTTATATTATCTACAGCTGTCTCGGGCAGCCATATACCTTCGGGTCTTCGGCCAAAATCTAATTCAAAACTCCTGATCGCCCAGATGATCTGGATGCGTTTATCACGTTCTGATGAAAGGGGAAGAATAGTATGATTATAAGCCTGTGCAATGGCACTTCCGTGCCCCGAATAATTAATACTGCTTGATTCATCTGCTTTTATTATATTTCTATATGCCATTTGATTATTTTCTTTTAACCAGTGTAGAAGCGTCGGGCCGAAATTAAAGCTGATTTTCGAATAATTATTTAAGACGGCCCTGATCTTTCCATTATCATCTAAAAGGTTTGAACATCCATTCGGCAGATAACACTCAGCAGTGATCTTTTCGTTCCAGTCGTGGTATGGGGAAGCTCCCTCCTGTAGCTCTATTGCCTCGAGCCAGGGATTTTCTCTTGCGGGTTGATAAAAATGGCCATGAATGCATAAATATCTTTCCATATTATTTCTCTTAATCTATCTCAAGACTTTTTTAACAATATCATTGCAAGGGGTGGAAGATTTACTGAAATAAAGAAACTTTTTTCATGTAAACCGGTATTTTTTGTTTCTATATTTCCTGAGTTTCCATATCCGCTGCCGCCATAATTCTCTGAATCACTGTTGAAGATCTCAATATATATTCCACCCACGGGCAAACTTATTCTATAGGATGTCCTGGGAACCGGAGTAAAATTACATACCGCAAGGACAACACTGCTATTGCTTTTTCTTAAAAAGGAAAGGATACCCTGATCGCCGTCACCAGAATCTAACAATTCAAAATTCTCATATTTGAAATCATTCGAGTGCAGAGCCACTTCTCCTCTGTATAATCTGTTCAGGTCGCAAACCATCTCAAAGACTCCCTCATGCTTTCTACTTCCAAGCAATGACCAGGCAAGACTGCCGTCATGGTCCCATTCTCCTAACTGTGCAAATTCAATACCCATAAAAATAAGTTTTTTACCTGGAAAACAGAACATATAAGAAAGAAGGGTCCTCATATTTGCAAATTTCTGCCATTTATCACCGGGCATCTTTTCGAGAAGTGACTTTTTGCCATATACGACTTCATCATGCGAGATTGGGAGCACGAAGTTTTCAGAAAAAGCATAATGGAACGAGAAGAACAGGTCTTTTTGATGGAATTTCCTGTGGACCGGGTCCTTTTTAAAATATTCAAGGGTATCATGCATCCAGCCCATATTCCATTTCATCCCGAAACCCAGCCCACCAAGATTTGTGGGCCTGGTTACTGCTGGCCAGGCCGTTGATTCCTCAGCTATTGCCTGGACATCCGGAAATCTTGCATATATGGTCTCGTTCAATTTTTTAATAAATCTGATTGCTTCAAGGTTTTCATTTCCCCCGTACCGGTTTGGTATCCACTGGCCTTCTTTTCTTGAATAGTCAAGGTACAGCATGGAGGCGACTGCATCTACCCTTATGCCATCTATATGATATTTATCAAGCCAGAAAAGGGCGCTGTTTATCAGGAAACCACTGACCTCGTTTCTGTTGTAGTTGAAGATAAGGCTTTTCCAGTCAGGATGAAAACCTTGCTTCGGGTCCTCATACTCATAAAGATATGTTCCATCAAACCTGGAAAGTCCATGAGGATCATCGGGAAAATGAGAAGGGACCCAATCAAGGATAACCCCTATATTGTTCTGATGCATAATGTCTACCAGATACATAAGGTCCTGTGGTGTGCCATATCTTGAAGTCGGGGCAAAATAACCTGTTACCTGGTATCCCCAGGAGCCATAAAAAGGATGCTCCATTATCGGTAAAAGTTCTATATGTGTAAATCCTGTTTCTTTTATATACTCCACGAGAACATCTGCAAGTTCCCTGTAATTAAACTGTCTGTCATTCTGTTCCTTGTCCCTTCGCCATGAACCGGCGTGTATCTCATAGATTGAAAAAGGTTGTTCAAGGGAGTTTTTTTCTTTACGGTTTTTCATCCAGGTGGAGTCGCCCCAGGCATATTCAAGATCCCAGACTACGGAAGCTGTTTTTGGAGAGAGCTCACAATAAAAAGCAAAAGGGTCACTTTTTATTATATTATCTTTGCTGGATAGAGGTTTTATATTAAACTTATAGAGATTCCCCTTTTTTACACCAGGAATAAATATCTCCCATACGCCGGAAGCTTCCGCGCCGGCTTGCATCAGATCTGACCTGCTGTCCCAATCATTAAAATCACCCATGACCGATACAGCTCTTGCACCGGGGGCCCAGACTGCAAAATGAGTTCCCAATATACCATTATGTTTAATGGTATGGGAACCAAGCTTTTCATATAGTCCAAAATAATCTCCACTTTTGAAAAGGCGGACATCATTTTCACTGAATAAGGTATCGTTAGATCGATTTTTATTATTTATATCTGACATATACTTTTTATTGTTAATAAATAAAATACAAAATGTCTTTGTACATAATATATCTGCATATTATATATCTTTACAGTAAAGACCTGCTATAGTATATTCTTGTTTTGTATTTTTATTAATAGGCTACTCTTAAGGAGTTATTACCATGAATATAGCGATGTGTGTTTCTGAATCAGTACCATTTGCCAAGACAGGTGGACTGGCAGACGTGGCAGGAGCGCTTCCTGGCGCCATAAATAAGCTGGGGAGCAGGGCCATAGTGGTCATGCCAGGGTATTCCTCTGTGTTTGAAAAACATGATGATGTCAGGATGGTAAAAGAGGGCCTCTCTGTACGGATGAACAACCGGACAGCAGAAGAGTTCAGTATTTTTAAAACGACAAGAAATGATGTAGAATTTTATTTCATCAGAAACGACAAGTACTTTGCAAGGGAAAATCTTTACGGCACCCTCAAAGGGAGACTATCATGATAATGATATAAGATTTGGTTTTTTTGCCAAAGCTATTTTTGTTGTTTTTAAAGAGATCGGATTTATTCCGGATGTCATCCATCTGCATGATTATCATTTTGCGCTTTCTGCACTTTTGCTTGAAGAAATGAAAACAAAAAAAAGTGATCAGGTTTTTTTAAAAACGGGATGTGTTTTTACCATCCACAATCTGGCCTACCAGGGCATATATAATAAGGATATTCTTGATGAATGTGGCATAGACAAAAGCTATTTCAATATAAATGGGATCGAGTTCTATGGCAAGGTAAATTACATGAAAGCAGGTATTGTATTTTCCGACAGGATAACCACTGTAAGCCCTACATATGCAAAAGAGATACTGACCCCTGAATATGGATATAAGCTTGACGGGATCTTAAAAAGCAGGCAGAAGGACCTTTCGGGTATTATAAACGGTATTGACTATAGTGTGTGGGACCCGGAGACCGATGCAAGTATTTATGCAAATTATGGACCAGGTGACTTAAGTCCAAAAAAGGAATGCAAAAAAGAATTACTTTCCCGCCTTTTTGGTAACAGTGTCGATGCTGAGAAACCCCTGCTCGGCGTAGTATCAAGGCTTTCGGAGCAAAAAGGCTTTGACCTTCTGGTAGACATAATGGAAAGGATAATGGATCACGACCTGTACCTTGTCATACTCGGGACCGGAGAAGAAAAATATCATAATATGCTTTCAACACTTCAGAAAAAATATAGTTCAAAATTCAGCCTTACACTTGGTTATTCTGATAAGATGTCGAGAGAAATATATTCAGGTTCGGATATTTTCCTGATGCCCTCAAATTATGAACCATGTGGGCTGGGACAGTTAATAAGTCTAAAATATGGTACAATTCCCGTAGTAAGAAATACAGGTGGGCTTGCAGATACCATAATAGATATAAATACCGCCAATGACATAGATAAAGGCGGACAGGGTTTCAAGTTTGATAAGTACGGTCCAGAGGAATTTTATAGTGCACTTAAACGTGCGCTTGGTTTTTACAGGGATAGACCTCAGTGGGAAAAGATAGTGTCTAATGGGATGCATTGCGATTTTTCCTGGGATTATTCTGCAAAAGAATATATGAAGATCTATGAAGATATAATGAGTACAGCGAATAATAAATAATCAAAAGAGGCAGTTATATTGGATAATGAAGCTACCATAAAAAAATATGAGGATATCTTAAGAAAATACAATATCCTAAACCTGATATCACAGACTGTTGCCTCTACACTGGATCTTAATAAACTCCTTAATATAATACTTACAGGCGTTACCTTTGGCAATGGTTTCGGATTTAACAGGGCATTTCTTTTTCTGCTGGACCGTGAAGAAAAAAACCTCGTCGGAAGGATGGCCATCGGGCCCTCTACTGAAGACGAAGCATGGCATGTCTGGGAATCTATCCAGGAAAAAGACTATTCCCTTGAAGAGTTCTTTAATTCTGAAAATTATTCACAGAGCCACCTTCATGAGACTATAAATGAGCAATTCAAGAGGAAGACCATACCTTTAAAAAACCAGAAGGCACTTTTTCTTTGCCTGGATGATGGCCGACCAAGAAGAGTGGATCTTACTGCGGACTCCCCGCTAGCAACAGGATGATTTAATTTCTGACGGAGACCTTATTGATGAACAACTTCTGGCATTGATCGATCACCCAAAATTCTGCATTATACCTCTAATAAGCAGGACAAAAAAAGTGGGCATAATGGTCATCGACAATAAGTTTAATAAAAGAGAGATAACCCAGGAAGATACTAATTATCTTCTTATGTTAGGCCAGTTTGCAGCATCTTCTATAAGGAACACTATTATATATAATGAGCTCAAGGACAGTCTTTCTGCACTCTCCCGTATGAATATGAAATTGAACTACCTTAAGGAATATAATGAGAAGATAATCGAAAGTATCCCCGTAAGCATAATAGTGCTCGATAATAATTTTACAGTTACCCTATGTAATGATAACTGTGCAGGTATCATGAAGGTCGATAAGTCGATGGTAATAGGCAGGAAGATAAACACACATGAAATCTATATGGAAGGCATAGACCTGGCTACCGAGATCAGAAGAGTCATGTCAGAAAAGAAAGCAGAAGGGTTCTATAAGGTAAATATTACTATAGACAATAATAAAACAGACGAGATATTTGATGTCGTGATCGCTCCTCTCAAAGTCGTTGAAGATAGTCCTGAAGGGGTGGTCCTTATTATTGAAAATATAACTGAGACCGTAAAACTCCAGAAAGCTTTAAATGACCTTAAAAAATTTTCTGAGCTTGGCCGTTTAAGCGCCACAGTGGCGCATGAGATTAGAAATCCTCTCATAGTCATCGGCGGTTATGCAAACCGGATAAAAAAGAAATTGGATGAAGGAAGCAAGATAGATAATAATAATCTTGATATAATAATAAATGAGATAAAAAGGCTTGAAAAAATCGTCACAGAGATCCTTGATTATGCTGCCGAAAGAGAAGAAGAGTTCAACAGGGTGGACCTCAGTGTGCTTCTGACTGAATGCATAGACTTTGCAGAAATAGCATCTGAAAGAAATAACATCAGCATAAAGATAGAATGTGGAAAAGAATTGATCGAGGCAGGGAAGATGATGGTATACGGCTCTTATGATAAACTAAAACAGGCTTTTATAAATGTATTGAATAATGCAATAGAGGCAAGCCAAACCAGGGATCTGGTAAAGTTCTGTATCAACCAGGCAGGTAATGAAGGAAGAGACTGGGCATACATAAGTATAAATAACAATGCGGCCCTTATGGATGAAGAAGGGATCTATAATATTTTTCTTCCTTTTTATACTACAAAGACCAAGGGGACAGGTCTTGGCCTGACCATAACAAAAAGAATAATCGAACAGCATTCAGGGATAATAGAAGCTGAAAGCAATGAAAACGAAGGGACTACTTTTACAATAAAATTACCCTTAATAAACTAAAGTTTTTTGGAGGTCGTGGATGAAAAAAATACTTGTCGTCGAAGACGAGATGCCGATAAGAAATCTTTATAAGGAAGAACTTGTCGATGAAGGCTATGAAGTAATAACAGCACCGGATGGTGTTGCAGGATATGATATGTTCAAAAAAGAAAAACCTGATCTGGTGACGATTGACCTTAAAATGCCCAACATGAACGGATTGGAACTGCTTGATAAGATAAGACAGGAAGATAAGGATGTACCTATAATAATCTATTCTGCATATGGGGAATTTACTCAAAACTTTTCTACCTGGGCCGCAGATGAATACCTCGTAAAATCATCTGATCTGACTGAATTTAAAACTAAAGTGAAAGAACTGCTTTTAAAAAACTGATCTTACTTTATTCAATAAGGAAGATTTTTAATCAGGATTAAGGAGAAAAATTGCCCGAATACAGAAAAGATATAATACTTGATGAATGGGTCATCATTGCTACAGAAAGAGCAAAAAGGCCCGAGAATTTCAAGGAAGAAAAAGTCAAAATTGAAAAACAAAGTTCGGTGACCTGCCCTTTCGATAAAGGAAATGAATCCATGACCCCTCCGGAAATATTAAGGGTCGATAGAAAGGGCCGTGAAGTAGATCCAGGTTACAGTGACTGGCAGATAAGAGTGGTGCCTAACAAATTTCCTGCCCTGATACCTGATGCAAAACCTTTTTCAAATAATTATGGCGTCTATATGGTAATGGACGGATTCGGGTTGCATGAAGTCGTCATACATTCACCAGAGCATATAACTGATATAAGCAAGCTTAATACAGTCACAGATAAAAATACTTATTGATGTCTACCTCTCAAGGCTGCGGTCTATAAAAAAAGATACAAGAATCGAAAGTGTGATAGTGATGTTGAACCAGGGGAAAGAAGCCGGAGCCTCGCTTGAACATTCACATTCCCAGATATTTGCATTGCCCCTGATACCTCCTATCCTGCAGAAGGAAATCCACGGGACAAAGAAATATTTTAACCAGAATAAAAGATGTGCTGTCTGCGACCTTATAAAATTTGAAAAAAAAGAAGATAAAAGAATAGTCTATGAGAATAAACAGTTTTATAATATTGCAGCCATTTGCTTCAAGAAACCCATTTGAGACATGGATAGTGCCGAAGATCCATGATCCAAATTTCGAGAGTATCTCTTCAGGACAGGTGGAGTCTTTTGCTCACTGTCTTAAAATGTTGGTGGACTTTTTCTCAAGGGACCTCAACGAGCCTCCGTTTAATTATTATATTCATACTGGTCCCATAAACTCTTCAGAAGCCTATGAGCACTTTCACTGGAATTTTGAGTTTATCCCTAAATTCAGCATTAAGGCAGGTTTTGAGATCGCAACAGGTATTGATATAAATATTACAACTCCGGAGTATACGACAGAATTCATGAAAGCAAGCGGTGCGTTTAAGGATTGATTCCCGTTTTTATTCTTATTTGAGATTTATATTTAATATTTATACTTGTAATAATTGTAATAAGATATTAATATTTATATCCATAATCAGGCAAGTAGAGGCAAGTAATTTTATCAAATAAAACAGAAATTATGAGCCAGGATCTAATTAAGATAAGAAATGTCGCAATAATATCTTCTGCAGTTCTTACAGTAACTGAAATCCTTTGTTTTTTCTTTTTTAACAGAACTGATTTTTATGGAATACTTTTAAGTGGAATGCTTACATTTATCTTCTTCTTGGCCACTCTTATCTTTTACATGCTGGCTGCGAGGAGCAGCCAGATCCAGTCAAAACTGAAATACCTTCTGGTAATACTGATAATTAAGCTTGTCGTATCTGCAGTTGTGTTTTATCTGGTTTATCGTTCTGAGTATATAGGTGTTCTCGCATTTTCTTTCTCGTTTCTTGTTTTTTTTACCGTTTTCTTTAACTTAGAGATATTTATGATATATAAGAAGATATTGTTTTATAGAAACTAATTATCCGGGGAGACTTAATTGGAAGTACTTGAGCATTTTCATACAAAGGTACTGATACCTATCAAACTTGGCGGTTTTGATATATCAATAACTAATGTGGCTGTCTCCATGTTTGCCGGGGTGGGTCTTTTCTTTATCATGTTCCTTATCTTTGGTATGAAGCCTAAAATAATCCCTGGTAAGAGACAGGTCATATCCGAATTTTTCCTGACCTTTATTAAGAGGAATATTTGTTACAATATGATAGGCCCCAAGGACGGGGATAGCTGGGTACCACTTATATCTGCGATATTCCTTTTTATTCTTTCAAATAACCTTATCGGGCTTATTCCGGGGATGTATACACCTACTTCGAACCCTTTAGTCCCCTTGACACTGGCACTTATCGTATTTTTAATTGTACAGATCACCAACCTGATAAAAAATAAACCCCTTGGTTACTTAAAGACCTACGCACCTTCTGCAGTACCCAAGTGGATGCTGATAATAGTAGTACCTATAGAGTTAATAAGTACGATAGCAAAACCATTCTCACTGTTCATCCGACTTATGGCGAACATGCTGGCGGGTCATACAGTACTTTATGTAATATTGGGCCTTATAATCTATTTTAAGACTTATTTCATTGCGATCGCTGCAGTTCCCTTTGCAGCCATTATTATGGTTTTAGAATTATTTGTTGCAGCTATCCAGGCATATATTTTTGCGATCTTATCCGCTTTATATATTGGAGAAGTGGTAAATCCGAGACATTGATCATTAATAAAAACGTATTAGTCGGGAGGATAATAAATGGATCCAAAGGCAGCAGCGCTAATAGCAGCAGGATTTTGTATGGGCCTGGGTTCCCTGGGGCCAGCAATAGCTATAGGTAACCTTGTAGGAAAAGCCCTTGAAGGTATTGCAAGGCAACCTGAGGCAGGAGGTCAGATAAACACCGCTATGTTTATTGGAATAGCATTTGCTGAAGCGATTTCACTTTATGCCCTTGTAGTGGCATTCCTGTTGATATTTGTCGCATAAAAAAAGACTATAAAGTCGAATGATTTTTAAGATAAGGCTTATTATTAAAGCTAAATTATCAATAAAGAGGTGTGACTAATTTGGAAGAAGTGCTAAAAATTATTAATCCGATGACCAGTACTATCTTTTGGTCTGTCATTGTTTTTGCGATATTGATAGTCGTGCTGTGGAGATTTGCACTAAAACCCATAAACAATATGTTGAATAAACGCCAGCAGGAGATCCAGGAATCGGTCAATAGTGCTGAAAGGCAAAGAGACGAGGCAAAGCAATATCTTGAGGAGCAAAAAAGAGAGGTCGATACAGCAAGGAAAGAAGCAAAACAGATAATAGAAGATAGTAAGGAAGCTGCAAGGAAAATAAAGGAAGAGATAGAAGAAAAAGCCAGCGAGAAATCAAGGAACATGCTTGAAGCATCCCTTGAAGAAATAAAAACTGAAAAAGAAAGGTCACTATCTGCAGTTAAAAATGAGATCATAGATATTGCTATGAGTGCAACAGAAAAGATCATAGCGAAAAGCCTTTCTGAAGAAGAGCACAAAAAGCTGATCGAAGAGAGCTTAAAAGAAGCAAAAAACATGTGACAGGAGCTGGATGAGGATTGGATAAGACCGGGGAAAAAAATTTATTCAAATCGACTTATTTTGCAATGGCAATATTTAACATTGCAAAGTCAAACAATGTGATCGATCCAGTCGAAGAAGAGATGAGCCAGGTAAAGGAACAGGTCATCAATAACCTTGACCTGAAAAAATTTCTTACTGACTCTTCGATTCCAAGTTCTGAAAAGATAAAGTTTGTGCTTGAATTGCTTGGAGAAGATGCAAGCAATACAATAAAGGCCTTTTTCTCGATGTTGATATTGATGGATGCGGTTGAATATATAGACCAGATATACAGTGATTATATAGAGATTACAAACCAGTATAAAAAGCAGGTCTCTATTGAGGTCCTGAGCGCAATAGAAATGGATGAGGAGACAATAAAAGCCATAAAAGAAGATGTGGACAGTAAGACAGGCTTGGATGTCAGGGTAAAAAACATACTGGATGAAAATATTATTGGCGGTATTGTGATAAAGATCGGCGAAAAAATAATAGATCTCAGCGTTAAAAACAAGATCGATGACCTAAGATCAAAATTAAAAGCTTTAGAACTCAGAGGTGAAGACTTTGGCATTGAAAATTAAATCAGACCAGATCGCCCAGTTGATCAGTTCTGAAATAAGTAAATATAAAAGAGAAGTTGTTGCTGAAGAAGTCGGCAAGGTACTGGAAGCTGGAGATGGCATTGCAAGGATCTCAGGACTTACACGTGCAATGTCAGGTGAGATGCTCCAGTTCCCGGACAATGTCTATGGAGTGGTATTAAACCTGGACAGGAATAATATAGGGGCGATAATACTTGGTGCTTTTGAAAAGATCCAGGAAGGTGATACAGTTAGATGCACAGGGAATATCCTGCAGATACCTGCAGGTGAAGAACTTGTCGGAAGAGTAATAGATCCTCTCGGCAATCCTCTTGACAACAAAGGTCTGATCAAGACCAAGGAATTCAGGCCTGTAGAGTTTACCGCACCTGGAGTGGTTGAGAGGCAACCTGTAAAAGAGCCTCTTCAGACAGGGATAAAAGCGATCGACTCGATGATACCTATCGGAAGAGGCCAGAGAGAACTTGTGATCGGTGACAGGAGTATAGGAAAATCTGCCATACTTACAGATACTATCCTCAATCAAAAAGGAAAAGATGTCTACTGTATTTATGTTGCTATTGGGCAGAAGACTTCCACGATAGCAAGATTACTGGAGAAGCTGGAAGAAACAGGCGCTATGGAATATACGACGATCGTAAGCGCTACAGCAAGGACACCGGCATCACTGCAATATATAGCTCCTTATGCAGGGTGTGCCATCGGGGAATATTTTATGGCCAACGGCAAACACGCACTTCTTATGTACGACGATCTTTCAAAACATGCAGTCGCGTACAGGCAGCTTTCACTGCTTCTCAAGAGACCCCCGGGAAGAGAAGCGTATCCGGGAGATATTTTCTATCTTCATTCAAGATTGCTTGAAAGAGCCGCAAAATTATCTGATGAAAAAGGCGGAGGTTCACTGACTGCTATACCAGTCATTGAGACAAAAGCTGGAGACATATCATCATATATACCTACAAATGTAATATCCATAACAGACGGCCAGATATATCTTGAGACTGACCTTTTTAATGCAGGCGTAAGACCTGCTGTAAATCCAGGCATATCCGTCTCAAGGGTCGGAGGAAACGCACAGATACCTGCTATGAAAAAAGTAGCAGGAATGCTGCGTCTCGACCTTGCACAGTACAGGGAACTGGAGACTTTTGCTAAATTTGGCACAGAGCTTGATAAAGAGACCAGAAAACAACTCGCGAGAGGTGAAAGGACAGTAGAGGTCCTGAAACAAAAACAATACACGCCTATGGATGTAGAGGACCAGGTACTTATTCTTTTTGCACTGACAAGAGGGTATCTTGATGAAATAGGGATAAACAAGCTTCATAGTTTTGAACAGCAGTACCTGGAATTCATCCATAGCTCTAAGAGGGACATTATAGAAGAACTGAAAAAGACAAAAGATATCAGCGATGAGCTTGAAAAGAAAATAATAGCTGCTGTCGAGAGTTTCAGCGCTTCGTTTAGTTAGTAACTATTTGAAAAAGGTATTTGATTAGGGTCATATAAATGTCTAAATCCCAGGAGATCAGAAACAGGATAAAAAGCATCAGGGGCACCAGGAAGATAACCAAGGCTATGGAAATGATAGCTTCTTCCAAGATAAGGAGAGCACAGGCAAGGATACTGGAAGCCAGGGCATTCATTTCCAGTGTAGAAGAAGTAATATCTGATATCGCCTGCTATTCGGGTGATATAAAGGACCTATTGCTTGCACAGCCTGAAAATGACTCGAATGTACTTGTCTTGGGCGTTACTGCTGACAGGGGCCTTTGTGGCGGCTATAACTCCAATATTATCAGGCTTATTGAAAAAACAGTCACACAGTACAGTTCATCAGGTAAAAATGTAAGTCTCGATATGATAGGAATAAGGGGTAAGAATTACTTCAGGTACATGGGCTATGATCTTAATAAAATATATGAAAATCTTTCAGATTATCCGAAGTTCCTGGATGCAAGGGAGATATCAAGGGAAGTCATATCAAGATTTGTTTCGGGTGAAGTGGATAAAGTAGTCATATGCTACACAAAATTCAAAAATCCAGCGGAACAGGTCCCGACCACTCTTCAGTTATTGCCTGTCACCATAAGGGAGTTATTTACAATTAATGACCAGATGGAAGCAGAGATGGTCCAGATCAGCGAAAGGACCTGCAGGATAATCCCGGAATTCATATATGATCCTTCGCCTACAGATGTCCTGAGTTCACTGGTCCCGGAATATATCTATACTATTGTATACGGCGTACTGCTGGAGGCTACTGCAAGTGAGACAGGAGCCCGTATGACAGCGATGAAAAATGCCAGTGAGAATGCAGAAGAGATGATAAAGGACCTTGTGCTTAAATATCACAGGGTTAGGCAGCAGCAGATCACAATGGAAATCGCAGAGATAGTATCAGGTGTAGAGGCACTCAGTGGTTGATGTATTGATTATTTATTGGATTTATATAAAAAATGTAAATATAGCTTAAAAAAGCTTTGATAAAAAAGGCAGGAATTTATGGCAGATGAAAACAAAGATACCGCAGGCTTAAACAAGGGAAGGATAGTCAGTATACGAGGACCTGTGCTTGATATTGAGTTCTCTCCAGGTAAGCTTCCGGATATTTATACAGCCCTTGAAATCCATAGGTCAAAAGATAAAGCTTCCTATTACAGGGAAAAAGTTGTTGTAGAGGTCCAGCAATCCATTGGTGCAAACCAGGTAAGAGCTGTAGCAATGTCAGGGACCGAAGGTCTCACCAGAGGTATGGAAGTCTTTGATACTGGAAAACCGATTGAAATACCTGTAGGCAGGGATACCTTAGGCAGGATATTCAATGTCCTTGGCGAACCAATTGATATGCTTGATAAAGAAGTAAAGGCGAGCATGTACCTTCCCATACACAGGGAGGCTCCGGATATTGAAGACATAGAACCCACCACAGAGCTTTTTGAGACTGGTGTAAAAGTAATAGACCTACTGTGTCCTTTTGTGAGAGGCGGAAAGATAGGTATGTTCGGTGGTGCCGGCGTGGGCAAGACCGTCATAATCATGGAACTGATCCATAACATTGCAACCGAGCACGGAGGGTTTTCAGTTTTTGCAGGTGTCGGTGAAAGGACAAGAGAAGGCAATGATCTCTGGTTGGAAATGAAGGAGTCAGGGGTCCTTGATAAGACAGCCCTTATTTTTGGACAGATGAACGAACCCCCTGGTGCAAGGCTCAGGATAGGGTTAACCGGACTTACAAGTGCGGAGTATTTCAGGGACTATGAGGGTAAGGACCTGCTCCTGTTCATAGATAACATTTTCAGGTTTGTTCAGGCGGGACAGGAAGTATCTACACTTCTGGGGAGGATGCCTTCAGCAGTAGGGTATCAACCGACCCTTTCAAGTGAGATGGGTGAGCTCCAGGAAAGGATAACTTCAACAAAGAAAGGTTCGATCACATCTGTACAGGCTATTTATGTCCCTGCAGATGATCTGACGGACCCTGCGCCTGCGACTACATTTACCCATCTTGATTCTACAGTCGTACTTTCAAGACAGATCGCAGAACGTGGCCTCTACCCTGCAGTGGACCCCCTTGATTCATCCTCAAGGATCCTTGACCCGCAGTATGTAGGGGACGAACATTACAATGTCGCAAGAAATGTCCAGGAGATACTTCAGAGGAACAAAGAACTGCAGGATATCATTGCTATCCTTGGTATCGATGAGCTTTCAGAAGAAGACAAGACAACTGTCCAGAGGGCAAGAAAGATCGAAAGATTCCTGTCACAACCATTCTTTGTAACAACACAATTTACTGGCAGACCAGGAAAATATGTCAGGATCGAAGATACAATAAAAGGATTTAAAGCAATCGCAGAGGGGAAATATGACAGTGTGCCAGAGCAGGCTTTCTATATGGCAGGTAATATTGAAGAGGTAGAAGAAAGAGCTGCAAAGATGGAACAGGAATCAAATGGTTGAGGAAAAACAGGCTAAAAAAATAGCTGTCGCAATAGTAACTCCAGAAGGCAAGGTCTTTGAAGGCAAAGTCGATTATGTAAGCGTTCCTGCAAAGAGCGGAGGGCTTGGAGTACTGCCAAGACATCTCCCAGTAATCGCACAATTAAAAGTCGGTATAGTAAAATTGATAGACGAAGGAAAACCAGTTTATGTGGGAGTCTGCAGGGGATTCTTTGAGTTTTTAAATGATAAAGCTAACATACTCACGGAGCATGCACTGTTGACCACAGAGGAGAACAGGCAGGACACAATAGAAGAACTTAAGAAAAAATACGATATCACACAGGAAATAACCGAAGAGACACGTAAAGTCGTCCAGGCAATAGCTGGACTTAAAACCTTAAGACAGTAAACATATTTAACCTCATTTGTTATAATACTTCTGCTTTGATTAAAAAATATTTCATGTTTTAAAATTATGGGTAAATACATCATCAATGGCGGCAAGACATTATCGGGTCGAGTAAGGATAAGCGGTGCAAAGAATTCAGCACTGAAGATAATGGCCGCATCAATAATAACTGATGAAAAAGTGGTCATTAAAAATGTGCCCGACATCGAGGATGTCAGGACAATGGTCGAGGTGCTCAGGACTATTAATGCAGATGTGGTATTTGATGAAAACAATAATACTATCCTTATCGATCCTTCAAAGATAAACAGCTATGAAGCACCTTATGAACTGGTGCGTAAGATGAGGGCCTCGGTCCTTGTAGCAGGTCCACTTTTAAGCAAATTCGGGAAAGTCAAAGTCGCAATACCTGGAGGATGCAATATAGGCGCAAGACAGATAGACCTGCACCTTAAAGGTTTTGCATGTCTTGGCGCAAAAAATTTTGTGGAACACGGTTATATAAACAGTGTTGTTGATAAAACCGGTAAAAAGGGTGCAGCAAAGCATAGACTGACAGGAAGTGAGATCGATCTTGATTTTCCATCAAGAGGAGCCACAGAAAACCTGATGATGGCTGCAGTCCTTGCAGAAGGTCAGACCACGATAAGCAATGCTGCAAGGGAACCTGAGATAACAGAGCTTGCAGACTTTCTGGTATCGATGGGCGGAAAGATATCAGGAGCTGGAACTGACAGGATCACAATAAACGGGGTAGAGGCACTTGGCGGCACGGAGTTTGAGATCATGCCGGATAGCATAGAAGCAGGGACCTTCCTGGCTGCTGCCGGACTCTGTGGAGATGAAGTGGTGATTGAAAATGCTATCTATAGAAATATAGAATTATTCTGCCAGAAACTCGAAGAGGCCGGGGTAGAGATAAAGGTCCTGGATGAAAACACTATAATAGCAGGCAGGCCTTTGAAGGGGTTAAAATCTGTAAATATCAGCACACTTCCTTATCCTGGATTTCCTACAGATCTCCAGCCTATAATAGCGGTTTTATTATCGGTTGCTGATGGAGATTCTGTTATCACAGAAAATGTATTTGAGAACCGTTTTATGTATGTGGAGGAACTCAACAGGATGGGTACTGACATTAAGATAGATGGCCATCATGCTGTTATAAGAGGTGTAAAAGGATTATCCGGCGCACCGGTCAAGGCTTTTGACCTTCGGGCGGGCGCAGCCCTTGTGCTTGCGGGACTTGTCGCAGAAGGAGTCACAGAAGTGTATGATATTTATCATATAAATAGAGGGTATGAATCATTTGATAGCAAACTCACAGCTCTCGGTGCAGACATAAGACTTGTAAATTAATCTGATAAATATATAATTACCTTTCGTTTGCGCATTAGCACTTACGAATTGTTTAAAATAAAAAAACTAAGGCCGTTTTAAATTATTTTGGTTATATGGATGATAATAAAAATATCGACACTAAAAATGTCGTAAAAATAAAAAATAAAAAAGAAAACAAGTGGAAAAGACTTAAGACCTATCAGAAAGTACTTATCATTTTCTTCTCGACTGTCATATTCCTGGGAGCTGTAGCAGCAGGTATTTTTTACTATTATATCGGGACTGCAAATAAGACCATTAATTCCGGTACGACTACTGAAGTCAAGAAAGTGTTGACCCCTGTTGAGACTCTGACTGCACCTGTGACTATACTTCTTCTCGGCCGTGATACAAGGGATGCAGAAACTGACAGGGGCAGAGCAGACACGATAATGCTTCTTCATATAAATCCCTCCGAAAAAAGAGCTGTCATATTGTCCATTCCAAGAGATACCCTTGTAGAGATACCGGGTTATGGTGAGGACAAGATAAATGCTGCTTATGCGTTAGGGGGAGAAGAACTTATGATAAAGACAGTATCTGATTTTCTTGATTGCGTGATCAACCACTACATCACTATAGACTTTGATGGATTTGTCAAACTCATTGATGAACTTGGAGGAGTGGATGTCGCAATCGACAGACCGATAGAGGACCCGAAAACAGGGGCATATATTTCTGCAGGCAACCATCACTTCACAGGAGAACAGGCCCTGGCTTATACTAGGAGCCGGTCAACTGAACTCGGAGATATTGGAAGAATACAGAGACAGCAGTATGTCTTAAAGGAACTGGTAAGGCAGAAGCTTAATTTTTCAAATGTTTCAAACATAAATGATTACTTCAATATAATAGTCGAAAACACCCGTACGGACCTGGACCTCATGACCATAGTTTCATATGCAAGGGCGGCACTTGATTTTGGGACAGACAATATAAGCTCTGCTATCATCCCGACCTATCATGAATTAATAGAAGACGGCACAAAGAGTGTGCAAATACCTGATAAGGATGAAGCAAGGGCTATGTGGGAAAGGGTGATCCTTGGCCAGGCAGTAAGCAAGTATGGAGTCGAATACATCGGTGGATCAGAAAACATACCGGATTCTTTCGGGACCGAACAGACTGTTGATTGTATGATAACTGTCAAAAATACAAGCACCACAAAATGGACAAGGGGTGGAGTCGATCCTTTTTACCTCAGCTACCACTGGCTGGACTTCAATTCTAAAAAGGCTATAGTCTTTGACGGCAAGAGAAGCCTTCTACCCTATGATACAGTACTGCCGGGCGATACTGTCAATATCGATTTGGAGATCGTATCACCACCGGATCCAGGAGATTACATATTACAGATAGACATGGTACATGAAGGGAAGACCTGGTTTTCATATCAGGGAGTGCCCCCGCTTGAAAAATATGTCTCAGTCGGAAAATCTTATGCAGCAGCATATGATGACGGAGGGACGACTCCAAATAAAGTCGATGCAGGAGAAGTATTTACAACAAAAGTGAAAGTCACTAACAACAGCTTTCTTGACTGGATAAACAGTGGCTCAAAGAGAGTAGACCTCGGAGTGCACTGGTATAACAGGGATACAAGGGAAGTGCTAATATTTGATGCTGATAGCGGAGAGCTGCCCAATAATGTGAGGCAAGGAGAGTCTGCGGAGGTAGAGATGATAATAACTGCACCCCAGCAATCAGGGAGATATGTACTTGCCTATGATCTTGTACAAGAGACAGTAACCTGGTTTTCACAGCAGGAAGTCATCCCCCTTGAAGTAGATATAGATGTGGGTATTGTCCTGGATAATGCCATAATCAAAAAAACATCGGTAACAGTCTATAATGGATGCGGCATAAGCGGTGCAGCCACAGAGGCACAACAATATCTGAAAAATTATAATTTTAAGCAGGTAAATATTGCAAATGCAAAAGAATTCGGTTTTAAAGAAACAATAATGATCTACAAGAGTGACAAGCTTGAAAACGCAGAGCAGGCTATACTTCTTTTTGACGGGATCACCATGGAACAATACAGCAGCAAGTGGAAGGATTACTACAGCGGTGCCGATGTCATTATTATACTTGGCAGTGATTATAAAGATCTTATAAAATAACTCTTTTTTTCATGCTTATCTGGTTATTAAGTAAACAAAAAACTGTGTTATAATTATTTCATGAAAAAGAGCTCGGCATTAAATATTACAAGACATGTCATATTTGATATTCTCATAGTATTTTCTTCTTTTATAATTTCTTTTTTTTTAAGAGGTGTGTTCGACCTCAGCTCCGGTATTGCCGTATTCAACCGGTATGGTGATTATATAATCACTTATGTGGTCATCATCCTTGCGATAAAAATGATATTTTTTGCTGTTTTCGGCATGTACAGGAGGGTCTGGAAATATTCATCCATAAAAGACATGGTAGCTATTATGGAAGCTGTTGCCCTTAGCACCATAGTCATGGGGGTAGTCTTTTATGCGCTGAGCCAGCCTGTCCCATGGTTTGGTGGCGGTACTTTCAGCCTTCCATATTTTCCAAGAAGTATCCTGATCATAGATTTTTTGACCACTCTTCTGTTGATCATTATCTCAAGGTTTTCGGAGAGGTTGTTCAATGAACTACGGTTTGGAAAGCCAGGCTTGAGGAAAAAGAGAGTCCTTATAGTAGGTGCGGGAGATGCTGGAGAGATGATAGTCCGCGAGATGATCAGGCAAAGAAACAGCGAATACCTGCCTGCCGGTTTTCTCGATGACGACCCCGGCAAGATAAACCACCAGATCCATGGGGTCCGGGTCCTTGCACCGGTATCCCAGCTTGAGGAAATCGTTCAGAGACAATCAGTAGATGAAGTAATAATCGCTGTACCTTCTGCATCAGGAAAGCTGAGAAAAGAGATCGCTTTCAGGGCAAGGGAGTTAGGTGTGGAGTGTAAGACATTGCCGAGCCTCTATGAAGTAATAGATGGAAAAGTATATCTTTACCAGGTCAGGGATATAAATATAGAAGATATCCTTGGAAGAGAACCTATCCATATCAAGACCTCCCAGGTCACGAGTGGATTGAAGGACCGGGTAATACTCATAAGCGGGGCAGGTGGTTCCATAGGTTCAGAGATATGCAGGCAGGTAATAAGGTTTTCCCCAGAAAAACTTATAATCCTGGACAATACTGAAAACAACCTTTTTCTTATTGAGCAGGAACTGGCCAATGAATTTGGCTTCAGTTCGATAGTCCCGGTAGTCGCAGATATCAGGGATAAGCAGGTGATGAAGGCCGTATTTAGAAAGTACAGACCTTCAATAATCTTTCATGCGGCTGCATATAAGCATGTGTCGCTGATGCAGTTAAATCCAGAATCTGCGGTCCAGAACAATTTTTTAGGCACAAAGATACTTGCCCAGCTTTCGATAGAGAATAATGTTGAAAGATTTGTCATGCTATCAACCGATAAGGCAGTAAAACCGAAAAGTGTCATGGGTGTATCCAAACTGCTTGCGGAGAAGTATCTGCAGGCGCTCTCAAAAGTAAAAAACACAAGGTTTATGATAGTGCGGTTTGGTAATGTCCTTGGCAGCAGGGGGAGTGTAGTTCCACTTTTTAAGGAACAGATAAGATCAGGCGGTCCAATAAAGATCACCCATCCCGACATGAAAAGGTATTTTATGACAATCCCTGAATCTGCCCAGCTTGTCATCCAGGCATGTATAATGGGTAAGGGTGGAGAGATATATGTGCTGGATATGGGTGAACCCATCAGCATCCTGGAACTGGCAACAAATATGATAAAACTATATGGGATGGAACCGGGTAAAGATATAGAGATAATCTATACTGGCCCAAAACATGGTGAGAAGCTGAACGAAGAACTAATATCAGACAGTGAAGAATTAAAAAAAACAGAGTTTGAATATATCTTTGAGGCCCACAGCAATTCACGCAACAAAAAGCTTACAAAGGATGAAGTAATAAATATACTTTTCAGCCTTGAAAAGGAAATACAGTTATATGATTACAGCAATCTTTTTAAGGACATAAGGCGACTTATCCCCGATTTTGATGAAAAAGATATCTGGTACAGGTAGTAGATCGATTAAACACAGTTTTTCTTTTATACTAAAAGTTTTTATCCTATAATCTGCTTATGCTTTACAGATTTGCAAAAAGAAGTTTTGATGTCTTGATTGCAGCAGTGCTCTTTATTCTTTTTTTGCCATTCTGGATAATAATCCCCATACTTATAAGATCTGATTCACCCGGAAGAATAATATTCAAGCAAAAGAGGATAGGGCTAAATAGTGGTTATTTTATGATCAATAAGTTCAGGACCATGAAAGAAGGTACCCCAGACATACCCACGGATCAGATGAAAGAACAGGAAAACTATAATACGAAAAGCGGTGTTTTTCTCAGAAGGTGGAGCATCGACGAAATACCTCAATTGATAAACATTTTTAAGGGTGAGATGAGTTTTGTAGGGCCAAGACCCGCGCTTTACAATCAACCACTACTTATAAGGCTCAGGAAGGAAAAGGGAGTAGATAGGGTAAGGCCGGGAGTCACAGGGCTTGCACAGATAAGCGGCCGTGATGCGATCTCGATAGAGGAAAAAGTAAAATATGACCATAAATATGTAGAAGAAGCTTCATTCCTGCTGGATCTCAAGATAATAATGCTGACAGTCAAGGCAGTATTTAGCGGCTGGGGTGCAATCTGAAATAAATTTAGACGAGTATTTCAAAATATTCTAATCCCAGCGGGACAATTGAGCTGAAATGTTTCTTATCAAGAGTCAAAAGCCAATTAACCTTAAGTCTTTCTGCTATTGCCACAATATAACTATCAACAAATCCTATATTAAGTTCTTGATATTTATGTAATATCTCATTTATTCTTTGCAGGTCAAAAAATTTTATAATCTCGATCTGCAGATTTACCTTTACCAGGACCTCAATAAATTTTACTTCTGCAGAAAGGCCAAACATTTGATTTATTAATATTATTTTGAAAAGTTTTTTACTTGATTATTTTATTCGTTAAAGAAAAACAGGTAACCACCAGTGGGTCTGTATTTATTGATCAATTCCAGTTTTTCTGATGAAGGGATGTCCTTTTCAGTAAGTATGATTATGTATTTATAGTATGTTTGTGTGGCTTCTTTATTTATTTGAGTATTTTGATCTAAATGAAGGTTGTTATTGATACTTTCTATCTCTGATATTATTTCAGTATCATCTTTATCTCCTATATCTATAAACTTTATATCCCTCGGATAAAGGTTGTAGGCCAGTTCTGCCATCATGTACACAGGGCTGCCATTTATCAGCACTATTATGTTTTCCTGCTCCGGAACATTACCGTCTATCCAGTCAATAAAATCTTCAAAATCATAAAAACCCCTGTAAGTTTCACCAAGTTTTCCTTCCAGAATATAATTTTTATAGGAATCAACATAACTTTTAACGGTATATATGTAATTTCCAATAAAATATAGTGAGAAAGCTGACAGTAGTACTATTATTATTACTGCAATCGTCACTATTGGTCTTTTATATGAAAGCAGTCCATGTCGGGGATTTCCAGATACTGGTTTATCTGGCTTTGGTTTACGGCGATGCCAGCAAACCCTGCTGGTAATTGCCGGATAAAGCAGGATAAGAATAGAAGAAAATATTAAAAATACATAAGAGGGAGTAAGAGATCTGTTTATATGTGTAATGTCAAAACTATTCTTAAAAAAATAATTTATCCTGGAATCAAGTGCAAAAAAATCCCTGCTTTTTATTTCTATTTTTTCTATATCTATTGATATGCCCTCTATTTTCGGAACTTCAAGGGTAACTTTATTTTTTAAATTTTCATAAACTTTTCCATTTGTGTCCCTATTATAGTTCCAGAAAAAGTTTTCACCTGCGGGAATATAATATTTATGACTTATGCCGTCGACATAAAAATCAGATCTTTCCTTTATAATATAGACAACCCGGTCCTCTGAAATGTTACCAGAACCGATTGCAGACCCTTCGGAGCCTGGTTCAGGCTGTATTTTTTCTTCCGAGAGATAGACAGCAACACTACCTTTTGGATACTCGGCCTGGCCGGTGTTTTTTGCGCTCATTGTAATAAGAAGATAGTCAGAGATGTGAGGTTTTAAAGGCTGGGCAAGAAATATTTCCCAAAGGTCAAAATCACCGCGCCCTGAGAGCTTTAATCCGTACTCTTCAGAGGCAGTAATGAGACCATCAGGCGAGTTTTTTCCATATATAAAAAGAGTCTTATTTATGAGAGGAAAACAGCTTAAGGCAAAAAGAATAAATACTACGGTGCATAAGAGAATAAATAATATTTTTCTATAGGGTATTTTTTTATGCTGGTCCTGTGACTGGTTGTTTTTATTTATATTGTTTTTTATGGTCTGGCTTCTTTTTGTCCTGGTTGTTATTTTGAAGACAATAAATCAAATTTCCGATACCTTCTTCGAAACCAATGGGTGAAAAACCAAAATCATTTTTTGCTTCATCATATGAATATGCTTTATCGATTTCCATCCGCTCGATCATATCTGGTCTCAGTGCTGAAGCAGGAAATATTTTATTGTAAATGGAAATAGCAAACTTGCTTGCCTTGACGGGAAGCCTAATAATCTTAAATTGTTTTTCCATCTTTAGTTTAACGATTTCAAGCATATCCCTGTATTTGATAGATTTTTCTCCGCATATCTCATAGGTCTTTTTTACAGTTTTTTTATTTCCCATACATGATACTACCGCTTCAGCTACATCAGTTATATAAATAGGCTGGATCAGGTGTTCCCCGTTTCCAAAAATAACGAAAAACCCCCTCTTTCTAATGAAACCTATCATCTTAGAATAATTCCTGTCTTTTTCATTTCCATATATCATTGTCGGCCTGAGTATTGTGTAATCCAGGCCTGAACTTTCTATCATCTGTTCAGACTCTGCCTTCAGGTCCTTTTGAATATTTTTTAAGGGTACAAGGACGGTGGTGGAGCTTATAAATATGGCTCTTCTTATGGTTGTTTTCAATAATGCGTTCAGCAGGTTTTTTACGAAAGTAGTACGTTTCAGGTCGACAAGGTAAACTACTGTATCGATACCCTTGAAACTGTATAATATAGAATCACTGCTGTTAAGATTGCCGGTAGCAAATCCTAAAGGGCGACCGGTTTTTTTTGATACTTCTTCAAGGCCTGAAGTATCACTGTCTGTGCGGATAAGACATCTTATATCATTTCCTGCAAAAAGCAGTTTTTCAACAACTGCAGGGCCTATAAAACTTGTTGCACCGATGACCAGTATCATAATAAAAAAATAAAGATAATATTTAAGTAACTATACCATAAGATTTCCAACCATAACTATTGATTTTAAAATATTTGTGTAAAAATATTAAAATAACTTTTCTGCAAATCCAAAAAGAAATGGAAATAAAAAGTGCTGATCGTAAGATTGATACTGGCAATAGCCTCTTTGGCAATAATAGGCTATCCTGCAGCACACTTTCTGCTTGAAAAAAACAAAGATAGAGTAGTTAAAAATTGGCCAGATATTAATCACGGGATTTTTAATATTTTTATCAGTTTCTATATAGGTATTTTTATTTCAACTATTTATTTAATGGTCCTTTCCATTATGGGTTTCAGGTTCAGCCTTTTAAACATAGCAGTTTTTTCACTTTCTTTTTTAATATTTTCTATATATCTTTTTATCGCCAGGAAGAAAAAGGCAAAATATAACAATGTCACAAATAATATCACTCATCAAGTTACATCATCAGGCATTAGATCCAGTGCTTTTAAAAGTTCTTCAGAGGGTTGGTTAAAAAATTCAATATTTGCCTTTATAATATTTCTTATCTTCGCAAACTTTATCGTAGTAATATTTTTTACTTTTCTATTTCCTATAAGGTTCTGGGATGCGATATCCTGCTGGAGTTTAAAGGGAATTGCTTTTTTTATCGATGGGGGCGTCCTGCCGTTTTATACTCAGCATGATTACAGCTTTGCACATCCTTCATACCCCCTGTACCTTCCGATGATGCAGACCTGGATCTATATTTGGCTCGGGCAGGTCGAAGAGACACTTGTAAAAGTAATATTTCCAATTTTTTATTCTTCCCTTATCTTTATTTTTTATTATCTATTTAGAAAAAGGTTTAACAGGATATTTTCTGCTTCTCTGGTATTTTTTATCTCTCTTTTATCGATAACGATGGACCACGGATATCTTGAGTACACAAATCTATTATTTTCAGTGATCCTTTTTATTTCAGTATTTTTCTTCTATCGATACTGGATTGCTGAATCCAAAAAAACAAACTATCTTTTATTATCGACGATTTTTTTTGCAATGCTCTCACAGGTTAGAACAGAAGGTGTGATGTATCTGGCCATTTTTTTAATAATGAATACCATGATGACTGCTTTAAGGTTTGGCAGGCAAAAGGTAGGTAATACAAATACTGGCCTAAAATCGCGCAGGTCTCTTTTAATTGCAATAATTGTACCAATATTGTTGACCTTATTAATACAGCTTCCCTGGCTTATAATAAAAAGCAGGCTTGGGCTTTCAATTTTAAGCAGTGAGTGGTCCAGTCTATTCAATGACATCCGAAATGGTGGTATTTTTGCTTCAGGCTTATTCGAGCCGTTGAGGGCACTTAAAGCCATGACCGGAGAGGTCATTTATTCAACATATGATTCTGCAAGGGCATTTTTAGGTTCATCCTATGGGCTAGCCTGGCCAGCCCTATTTTTGGTCTTACTTTTTAATCTCAAAGATTCGTTTATAAAAAAAGGCTGGATATTTGCTGTATTTATATTTGCAGGATTTGGTGCACTATTTATATCGCTTGGTTTAATAGAGGAATTTGCATGGTCGATAGAGAGATATATGTTTGGTCTGTTTCCGTTGACTTATTTCTGGATATTTTATAATCTACCCCTGTTTAAATCCAAAAGGGATCTTCTTAAAAATAGAAGGGATTTATGAGTATTTTTTGGATTATATTTTTCATAATAATTGCAGCAGGGTTTGCCGGCTTCGCCCTGTACTGGTATGCATTCAGGTTTGAGCCTGTTAATTTTGTCCTTTCTGAAATTGATATTAATATTGATACCAGTCCAGGGCATTCTTCGACTGCTGCATCTTTGGACCATGATATGATTTCTTCTGAACCAGAAAGTGTTGGAGTGAGACAACCGCTCACAATACTTCATCTTTCTGACTTTCATCTGAGAAAGGGAAGGAAAGGTAAAAAACTGTTTTCTTTTGTAAATAGTTTAAAAAATATTGAACCTGACCTGATACTGTTGACCGGTGACCTGGTGGAAAAGGACGAGTATGTGGATTATCTCATAGATATGCTTTCAGGTCTGGATGCAAAAATGGGTAAATACGCAGTTCTCGGGGTCCACGATTATTATAATAAGACGATAAAAGAGTTTGTATCAAATATGGTAAAGCGGAAAAAAGAATACAGGCGCTTAAATGATGTAAAAGAGCTTATTTCAAAGCTGGACTCTATAGGTGTAAAGGTCTTAAAGAATGAAAGTGTACTGTATAATTTCAAAGACCGATCTAATAGGTTTTCAGACTATAGTGAGAGAGCTATTCAGTGTAAGCCGCTAACTGCCAAAGACACTATTGGATACTTGCAGATAATAGGACTTGAGGACTCTATAATAAAGAAAACAGAAATAGCAAAGGCATTTAGCAATATTTCTGGTAATATGGAGGAGCTTCCTGTTGAAGATAATTACAGTAAAAATAACATAAGATCCTGTTTTACAATAAACAGAAGCAATATCCATGAACTACATGAAGAAAAAAAGATAAACATTTGCATGACTCATACACCGGAGAGGGATGTGATATGCGAAATAGCCAGGCGAGGTGCAGATATTGTCTTATGCGGGCATACTCATGGCGGACAGGTAAGGATACCGGGACTGGGGGCCATTATCACAGGCAGTAATATAAGTGCCAGATATGCATCCGGATTGTTTTATTTTAAAAAGTTTGTACTATTTACATCCAGGGGTCTTGGAGAAGGAAAGTATTCGCCCTTCAGGTTTTTCTGCAGGCCAGAAGCATGCCTTATTAAAATAAATGTAACAGATAAAACATTATAGCAGAATAAAAAGTCTACCCAGGCTTCTAAAAATTTCCAAGCAGTTTAAAAACATTGACAGTTTATATATAATAGTAAAAATTTGAAAAGAGGAGTACAGCAAATGAGTCATAAAAGTCCAGCCATAGAGCTGAGAAGAAAACAGTTATCAAAAATTTTAATTATAGCAATCACAGCTTTTTTAATATTAACGCTTCTAATATTTGTATCAGGCTGTAAAAAAGAAAAAGAACAGGCCCAGCCATTAACTGCTGAAGAAACTGAAAAAGAAACGGTTACAGTAACTACCACAGTAAAAGAAGAAGAAACCACAGCAGAAACAGAGGAAGAAGTTCCACCTGAAATACAGGATCTTATTGATACTGCTAACGGCTACTACTCAAGCGGGGAATATGGTCTTGCAAAAAGTACTTACAGAAAAGCCGAGATAGCAATAGAAGACTCAGGGCTTTCTGTAGAAAAACAACGGGGCCTGATCGATGACTTTTATCCCAAATACAATAAGTCAAAAGAAATAATCGAGTCTGCAAGGATACATTTCGCAAATGCCATGCAGCTTGAATATGAGCAGAGATTTGATGAAGCGCTTGCAGAGCTTGAAGCTGCACTCAACCTGTATCCAAAATATGCAGAAGCCATTGAAGCATATGAAAATCTTAAAGCCATGATGGGTCTTGAATAATAAAAAAAGATCGGTTTTATGCGACCAGAAGAAGAACTAATCAAAAAAAAATCGGCTGAGAGGAAAAAGAAAAGGAGAAGCCGGTTAATCAGGTTTATAGTCTTCCTGGTATTTGGCATTACAGTCATATCCCTTATATTTTACTCCCTTGACAACCCAGATTTTATTAGTGATGTCAAAAACAGGCTTGCATACTTTTATTCACCTGATTCTGCTGCAGAAGAAGGGCAGGAGAGTGCTGAAAACACAGATATAGGACAGACCGATGAAAGCACTACAGTTTCTGAAACAACACAGTACATAGAGACACCAGAAACACAGATCCAGCAGGATTCTGGGGGCAGCAATGGTTTCTGGGCAAGGATCTTAAATTTTTTTAAAAGGAATATTGATGACGGATCAGAAAAATTTCCTGCTTCCCTGGAGATCAAGTTTTATTTTGCATCACTTGGCCAGGAAAAGAAGTTTGTTTATGAGAAGAGGACAATCCATGCAGGAAGCCCTACCATTGCAGTTGAAAATGCAGTCAGGGGACTGCTTGATGGCCCTGCAAAGTCTTTCAATTATCCTGTAATACCACCGGGTACAAAACTTTTAGATGTTGAGATATATGAAAATCTTGCAAAGATCGATCTTTCAAAAGAGTTTCTTGATAACAGCCTTGAATCAGGAATACTTGACGAGTATGTGGTCTATACCATTGTAGATACTGTGACCCAGATCCCCGGGGTGGAAGGTGTTGTTTTCCTGGTGGATAGCAAAAGGATCAAAGTCTATGGGACAGTAGATCTTTCAATACCTGCTATAATGGATGAAAAATATATTGATCAGGAAAAGCAATAACGAAATATCAGCAAGAAAAATTAAATAACTTTTTAAGGAGATAAAAGTGAAAGTACTTATAACAGGGGGAGCAGGCTTTATTGGCTCAAATATAGCAGACAGGTTAGTAGAGCTAGGTATGGAAGTCGTAATAGTAGACAATCTTTTTAACGGAATGAAGGAAAACATAAATAAAAAAGCTCTCTTTTATGAGGTAGATGTAAGGGACAAAGACCTGAAGAAAGTGTTTAAAAAGGAAAGTCCTGACATCGTCATCCACAATGCAGCACAGCTGAGTGTAAGGGTCTCTGTTGAGGACCCGTTATTTGATGCAGACGTAAATGTGATAGGCGGACTGAATGTCTTTAACTGCAGTATGCATCAGAAAGTCAAGAAAGTGATATTTGCTTCAAGCGGAGGTACAGTCTATGGTGAGCAGGAAGTATTTCCTGCAGATGAAAGCCACAGCACAAACCCGATCTCTCCATATGGTGTAGCAAAGCTGGCTTCTGAAAAATATCTTTATTATTTTTTTAAGACTTATGGGCTAAGATATATCGCACTCAGGTATGCAAATATCTACGGTCCTCGTCAGGACCCGCTCGGAGAAGCAGGTGTGGTCGCAATATTTTCAAGCAGGATATTAAGAGGGGAAGCTCCAGTTATAAATGGGGATGGCAACCAGACAAGGGATTATGTTTTTGTGGGCGATGTTGTAAAAGCAAATGTAGCGGCCATAGAAAGGGATTTTACCGGTTGCATTAATATCGGCACCTCAAAAGAGACTACAGTAAATGAATTGTTTTATTACCTAAGAGAAACATCCGGAAATAAAGATCTTGAAGAAACACATGGCCCGGCAAAACCAGGTGAGCAATACAGGAGTGTACTCAGTGCAAAAATGGCTGAGGAGGTCCTTGGATGGGAGCCTGATATAGACATCAGGACAGGTCTCGGCCTTACTTACCAGTGGTTTAGACAAAACACTTAAAGCTTTTCAAATAAGAGACCCCAGATAAATGAATTGTAAGAGAGTATTTTTACTGATATCATACTTTTTTATTTACATACTTTTTTATTGATTTGAGTCAAGTAGTGGTCGGTAAAATTAAAAACCCCATAGATTTTACAATAATAATTCCTGCATATAATGAGGAAAACAATATTCTATTTACCATAAAAGAAACAAAGAATGTACTGGAAGCATTTGGCCACAGTTATGAGATTTTGATTGTCGATGATGGCAGCACAGACAATACCTATGGTAAGGTACAGGAGTATTTAAGTGAAAATAAATCGATTGTAAAAATTCAGATATACAGTCCTAACAGGGGCAAAGGTTTTGCTTTAAAATATGGTTTTGGATTTACCAACAGCAGGTATGTATTGTTTCTTGACGCAGACCTTGATCTTCACCCTTCTCATCTCCTGGACTTATTTAAGATAATGAAAGATTCTGGTGCTGATGTGGTCATTGGTTCCAAACTGCATAAAGAATCAATCCTGGCTTATCCAAAGTTCAGGAAATTTTTAAGCAATTCTTACTACCACATTATAAGATTTTTATTCAGGCTGCCCATCAAGGATACACAGACCGGGATAAAACTCTTCAAACATGAAGTCCTTTCAAACAGCCTGCCTTCAGTTATCCTTGAAAGGTATGCTTTCGATCTCGAACTTTTAGTAGCTGTCCTAAAAAAAGGATTTAAAATTGCAGAAGCTCCTGTGAATCTTAAAACCAGCAGGACATTTGGAAGAGTGGGTTTACCTGACGCGGTAAGGGTTTTTGCAGATACCTTGCGCGTCTTCTGGAGGTTACATGTGAAAAAATCTTATAATCATATCCAGTAATAAGATGGTTGATTAATATACAGCATTGGTTAAAATTATAAAAAAATCTACAATATATAATGACTATATTATTTTTGGGATTCATGGCTGAAAATAGCTAATAAATATTAAGGAGTGTAGTGCTAATATGAAAGTATGCGTAATAGGTACAGGTTATGTAGGGCTCGTTACAGGAGTATGTCTTGCAGAAATAGGGCATGACGTGATATGCGTAGACAAGGACAAGGATAAAGTGAATTCTCTTACTGAAGGGAAGTGTCCGATCTATGAGCCAGGGCTTGAAGAGATAATAGTCAAGAACTATAAAAAAGGGACTTTATGTTTTACATCCGATCTTACAGATGCAGTAAGAACCCAGGACATCATCTTTATTTGTGTGGGCACACCACCTCTTCCTAACGGTAAACCCGATCTTACCTCTCTTGATGAGGTCTCAGAGCTTATTGGAAAATCTATAAACAGCTATAAGATAATCGTAAATAAAAGCACTGTACCGATCGGAACTGCAAAAAGGGTCAAAAAGATAATAAGTGAAAATATCGCTGACCATAGCCAGAAGTATGAATTTGATATAGTCTCTAACCCTGAATTCCTGAAAGAAGGCGAAGCGGTAAATGATGCATTCTTTCCTGAAAGAATAGTAATAGGTTCCAAAAGTGAAAAAGCCATAAAGATCATGAAAGACCTTTATGGCCCCATAATAAAACAGGAATTTGATTATGCAAAGGGAAACAGCCATAGAAAGGACAAGATACAGATAATAGTAACTGACTCAACAAGCTCAGAGATGATAAAGTATTCTTCAAATGCTTTTCTAGCGACAAAGATATCTTTTATAAATGAAGTGGCCAACATCTGTGAGAGGGTAGGAGCCAACATAATAGATGTCACATACGGTATGGGCCTTGACAGCAGGATAGGAAACAGGTTTATGAAAGCAGGTATTGGCTGGGGTGGCTCGTGTTTTCCAAAAGATGTAAGGGCACTGGCTTTTACTGCAGAGGAATATGGGTCTCCTGCAAGCATACTTAACTCTGTTATCCAGGTAAACAATTACCAGAGATACAGGATAGTCCAGAAAGCAATGGACATGCTGGGTATAATTGAAGATAAGATAATCGGTGTTCTGGGTTTATCTTTTAAACCTGATACAGATGACACAAGGGAAGCTCCCTCCGTTACTATAGTCAATAAATTTTTAGAACTTGGTGCAGAGGTAAGAGCATATGACCCGGTTGTAAAATGGTGTCCTGAAGGCATGGACAGTAAAATGATAATATCGCCTGATGCGTTATCTGCAGCAAAGAGAGCCGACCTTCTTGTAATACTGACTGAATGGAAAGAATTCCTTGATCTCGATCTTAAAGAAATAAAAGCAGTTATGAAAACGCCAAATATCATAGACGGAAGAAATATTTTCGATAAAAAAACAATGTCGGATATCGGGTTCAATTACAGGGGTATCGGGGTATAGGATTGTTTAATAATTTTTTCACTGCAATTGGAGGTCTAATTGATTGAAGGAGTAAGACAAAAAAAATTAAAGGTAATGCCGGATGAGCGCGGCAGGCTCATGGAAATGATGAGGGCCGATGATGAGTTTTTTGTAAAATTCGGCCAGGTTTATATGACCACAGCCTACCCCGGAGTCGTAAAGGGATGGCACTACCATAAGATCCAGGAAGACAACATGGTAATCGTAAAAGGGATGATGAAAATAGTCCTCTATGATGCCAGAAAAGATTCAAAAACTTATGGTGAGGTGAATGAGTTCTTTGTCGGTGAGAATAATCCAGCACTCATACATATACCAGCAGGTGTAATGCACGGATTTAAATGCATAAGTGACAGTGAAGCTGTGTGTGTAAATGTTCCGACAGAGATGTATGTTTATGATAAACCTGATGAATACAGGGTAGACCCCCACAGTGGGGAGATACCCTATGACTGGTCAAGAAAAGACGGGTAGTCGCGTCCGTTCTTCAAGAAAGTTAAATAAATGATATTTAGACAGGAGAAGTATAATTGGAAAACAGGAGATTTAAGACTATTCTTGTAACCGGTGGAGCCGGATTTATAGGCAGCAATTTCATTCATTATATGATGGAGAAATATCCCGGTTATCGCATCATCAACCTGGATAAGCTAACATACGCTGGAAATCTTGAGAATCTTAAGGGATATCGAAAAGGATTCCAATTACAGATTTATCAAGGGTGATATCTGCGATAGAGACATTGTTGAGGATATCTTCTCTTCAGAAAAAATAGATTCGATAATCAATTTTGCAGCAGAATCCCATGTGGACCGGTCCATAACAGATCCAGGTGTTTTTATCCAGACCGATGTATATGGCGCCTTTGTACTTCTTGAAGCTGCCAATAAATATAAGATAGAACTATTTCTGCAGATAAGCACCGATGAAGTATACGGCTCCATCGAAGACGGCTCTTTTAAGGAAACAGATCCGCTTGCTCCTAACAGCCCATATTCTGCATCAAAGACAGGTGCTGAGATGATAGTAAGGTCTTTCTATAAGACATATGATACCCCAATTCTTATAACAAGGACCTCAAATAATTTTGGGCCATACCAGTATCCTGAAAAACTTATCCCGCTTTTTGTTACCAATCTTATAGATAATAAAAAAGTTCCTCTTTATGGGGATGGCATGAATGTTCGTGACTGGATATATGTCACTGATAACTGTGAGGCACTGGACCTGGTCCTTCATCAGGGCAAGATCGGTGAGATATATAATATCGGTGCAGGCAATGAGAAACCCAATGTCTGGATAACAAAAAAGCTTATTGAGCTTGTCGGCAAAGATGAGTCAATGATAAAGCCGGTAGCAGACAGGCTTGGCCATGACAGAAGATATTCTGTTGACTGCAGTAAGATAGAAAAGGAACTTGGTTGGAAACCAAAAACTGATTTTTCTGATGCACTGGAAAAAACAGTCAAATGGTATATTCATAATGAGGACTGGTGGCGTCCACTAAAAACTAATGGTTAAACATGCAAAAAAAAGAAAAGTCAGTAACCTGCAAATAACCCTTTATTCTATTCTGGGAGTAATCTTCATTGCTGCATGGACATGGCTCCTGTTGTTTTTCCCTCCAGTGTCCGTCAGGGCTGAACGTTTCATCAAGGAAAATTTAAGCGGTATTTTTAAGGCCTCTTCTGCCTCTACAGAAACTGACACTTCAGACGCATCAAGCAATACAGATAATACTAAAGAAAATAACGATGCAAATCCTGAAGAAACCACTACTGAAACTGGTACAGGAAAAGATACTAATACAAAAGACACCCAGACAAGGCCCACGATAAAGCTGGAGATATACGAGGGCCCTGTTTATTCTGCTTCTGACGATACATGCTATTATAAAGTCAGGGCTGCAACTACAGGCAATCCTAAACCTGTTGTACAATTCAGCAGAGACGATAGTAATGGCAGCCTTGGAGCAGGCAATGCACGCATAGACCTGAAAAGAAATATGACATCTTATATACTCACTGCTACTGCAAGCAATTCTCTAGGCACAGTCATGGATACCCTGGCGCTTACATGGGGCTGCAACAGCCCTCCGGTAATAAGCGAGATAAGGGTTTCAAGCGATATTGTTTATGTCAGCAAACAGTACACTCTTTCAGCCCTGGCAAGCGATCCTGACAAAGATGCCATTTCATATAAATGGTCTGTCGATGGAGGTTCACTTGAAAGTGACAGTGCTGATACAGTCAAATGGAACACACCTTCAGGAGCTGATGACTATAATATCAAGATCGTTGTAACTGACAGTAAGGGGGCAACCTCGACCAAGAATATCACAGTATATGTGGGCTCTGATCAACCCCCCGCAACAACTGCTCCACCCTCAACTACTCGAACCTCCTGCAACAACGGCACCTTCGACCACAGAACCGCAGCAATCAAGCTTCAATCTTTCAAAGAAAACAAATGAAGGCGGTTATCTTGAATTCGGGGGCCAGACCTATCCTGGTGGAAACCTGTATGCCGGGGATTCTGAAAACAACAGGCCCTGTGTAGGGTTTATTAGCTTTGACATCTCTTCACTTGGCGGCAAGACTGTAGATGCAGCCACGCTTACAATTACTGGAGCAACTGAGAGCGGAAAACCGCTTTCATATCTTGATGCTTTCTGGATCAATGTCGTTGATTGGGGAGCAGAGCCGATCGTACAGGGAGATTTTAATATTATAGGAGTAGCTGTGCAGAGCTTTACAAGTAAAAATATAACCTGCAGTGCAGCTGTCCTAAAAACAGAACTTCAAAAAGCTGTAAATAGCGGTAAATCAAGATTTCAGGTAAGAGTTCATTTTAGTGGTCCCTACACCGACAATGATAATTCAAAAGATGGATGGGAATACACACAGGCGAATATTAATCTTAACGTCACTGTCAGATAAATTAGGCCACACCTACAGCTTGTAGCAAGAAAAAGATAATTCTGATAATTATAGGCTGACTATCTTTTTAAGTCACCCAAAAAGCCCTTAAAAGTAAAAATCTCTAAGTTGTTGAAAATAAAAGTTACTTGACAACATTAATTATTTATGATATTCATTATTATACAAAATTTTTAAAGAAAACTTTATAAATTCGTAGTAAATAAAATAGTAAAACATAATATATATCGTAGCAATGAATATTCGTAATAAAAATGGGATAGCTATTGGTTTCTTGCGTGGATCCATATTGCTATCTTTTATTTTTTTCCTTATGTTGGCCCTCTCCCTAACCATCTCAGGCTGCACACTATTAACCGGTAATAGCACCACCATAAAGGACACTGGAAATACTGCTGCAGCAGAGACTTCCCAGTTAACAGAAGCAACCGAGCCTGTTGAAACAACTTTGGAGACCACTAGCGAATCAACATCCGAAGTTACAGCAGAGTCAGCTGGTGGAGAATTTGGTGAGGTCACTATAAACGTATATTATGCAAACAGTACTGCTGAATACCTTATCGGGGAAACAAGAAGTGTCTCAGTTGAAAATAAATTTGTAGATGCATTAAATGAGATGATGAAGGAACCGACAGACAGCATGCTTGTCAGATTGATCCCCGATACCACCAAAATAAACGGAATAGTCGTTGAAGAAGGGTTATGCGAGCTTGACCTGTCAAGCAATTTTGTCGATGATCGATTTATAAGCGATGCCGGGGACATACTTCTTTTATATTCAGTTGTGGACACTCTTACAGAATTTCCTGAAATAAATTCAGTTGAATTATATATAGATGGCACAAAGCTGGACACATTTGGCCAGCTTGCTATATCTGATCCATTATTCAGGCGAAGCGACTTAATAAAATAAAATTAAGGGGCAACCAATAATCATGAAAAAAATGAACAGGACCATAAAATTATTTTTCTCCTTTTTATTGATAGTATCCTTTTGCATGCTGACTATACTGGGATCAACAGGTTCAGGTCTTTTTGCTGACAGTGCAAAGATCAAAGTATTTATAGATCCCGGCCATGGAGGAAGTGACCCTGGTGCAATAGGATTTGGTTATTATGAAAAGACTGCAAATCTCGATATTGCGCTAAGAGTAAAGTCCAAACTTGAGGCAAGCGGTTTCCAGGTCATAATGAGGAGAACCGGAGACAGTTACAATACCCTGGACCAGATAGTGGACCTTGCCAACAGGAGCGGTGCAGATATATTTATTTCAATCCATAATAATGCCTCGATATCCCCTTATTCCCATGGCACCGAGACATACTGGTGCGCAAACGGGGTAGCAGGCTCAAACCAGCTTGCAAACCTTATCCAGTCCTATACAGTGAACCAGATAGGAAGGGCAAACAGGGGAGTCAAGACAGCAAATTTCAGGGTCATAAAATATACCACTATGCCTGCTGCACTTATAGAGTGCGCATTTATTTCAAACCAGACTGAAAATGATCTTCTAAAATCAGCAGATTTCCGTGAAAAGATTTCTATTGGTATATCAGGAGCAATAAAGAAATTTTCTGAAGGTATAATCAAACCATCAGATTCCGGTGGCAGTTCAAGCGGCAGCACTTCAAGTTCCGGCAGCAATAGCAGCACATACAGCGATGTGAGCACACCTGATTCTGCTGGATTCTCAATGGGATTCAACACCCCGCCAAACAATGCAACAGTTGCAGGTTCTTTCATAATAAGAGGATGGTCTGCAGACCTGAAGAATAGCCCTGCAAAGACTTTAAAGAAGGTGGAAGTCTATAAGGGCTCTGAAAAGTCAGAGAAGAATCTCCTTGGTAAAATCGAGAGCTTTGATACAAATGTACTGGGCAGCCAGGGTATACTGGATGGGGGATGGCAGATAACAATAAATTGCGACCTTCTCTCAGAAGGTGAAAATATACTCTTTATATATGCTTATGATAAAAAGGGTAATGCCAGCTCTGGCAACATCAAGGTAAATGTATTGAAGTCAGGAACAGTTCCGGACAACTTAAATCTTAATCCGGTAGCTAAACCCGGGGGTCCATACAATGTAGAAATAAATGATGATATTACCTTTAATGGGTCAGCTTCTTATGATCCTGATGGAACAATATCAGAATACTTATGGGATTTTGGTGACGGCAGCACAGCTTCTGAAGAAAGACCTGTGCATTCTTATATAAAAGCAGGAAATTATACTGTGACACTTATGGTCAAAGATAATGGAAACAAGAAATCAGCTACTGTCAGCACAACAGCAACTGTAATAGATCCTGCAGCAGATGATGGCCAGGAACAGGGGACTCAAGATAATGCTGCACTGGAAAATGTTTCCAATGCAACCAATGTAGTAGGATATGTTGACATACCTGCGGATGCACTCCTCAAGCTGTTTAAAGACAGAAACTCTACCCAGCTTGGAAAGAGCTGCAAGACTTGCACCTCTTTATTTAAAATATGGAAAGATGTTTAATATAAGGGCAGATATTGCATGGGCCCAGATGTGCCACGAGACAGGATTTCTTGAATTTAAGGGTGATGTAAAGTCAAGCCAGAATAATTTTGCAGGGATAGGCGCAACTGGTGGCGGAGTACCCGGCAACAGCTTTGCATCTGAAGAACTGGGCGTAATAGCTCATTATGCACATCTTGCATGGTATTATTTTCCTGATGATGTAAACCAGTATTGTACAAATCAATTTGATCCGAGGCATTTTGGTTCCAGTCATCCAAATTATACCGGAGATACTACACTTGGCTTTTTGAACGGCAGATGGGCACCGGGCTCTACTTATACTGATAAGATAATACTTTTTGCAAACCAGGCCATTCAGGGTACCAGTCCTAATGTAGTGATAAAATCTTCGGTAACTGCAAAAGCAGGAAAGGATAAAAAGGCAGATATTGGCGAAAGTATTATTTTTGATGCTTCTGCAAGTATTATAAATCTAGTGGGTGACGCAGAAGTCCAGTACAAATGGGACTGGGAGGGTGATGGAACATTTGACAAGACCGTCGGTACAGCTGTAACAAAACATACATACAGTAGTGCCGGAGATATATACGGCTGTACTTAAAGATCGAACTATCAGATGGTCCAACATCAAGTGACAGCTTAAAGGTAAAAATTAATGCTATACCGGTAGCAGATCCGGGCGGTCCCTACACAGGAGTAAAAGGAGAGAAAGTCACTTTTGATGGTTCTGCTTCTTTCGATCCAGACGGAACGATCGATAAATATATCTGGGATTTTGGAGATGGCAGCACCTCAACCAAACAGAAACCGAAGCATACATATAAAGAAGAAGGAAATTATACTGTAAAATTAATAGTTAAAGATAACAAGGGAACGATTTCAACTGAGGAAAGCACTTCAGCTACTATAGAGAAAAATAGTAAGGCCGACACAACAACAGATACAAACAAAGCGCCGGTAGCAGATCCTGGTGGCCCCTATAACGGAGAAGCAGGTGTAGAGGTTGTATTTGATGGATCAGGCTCAAGTGGTAGATATAGTGAGATTTTAAAATACCTGTGGGACTTTGGTGATGGCACAACCGGCACCGGAATCGACCCTGTACATATTTTCCAGTCGCCGGGAAATTATACTGTAGAACTTACCGTAGTGGATGATAGAGACCTGTCTTCCACTGCGGTATCTACAACTGCAGAAATCGCTGAAGCAAGTAAGAAAGTCAATAGTGAGATAACTGAGGAAATTGGGGCTACTGAAACTACTGTGCAGGCAGGCATCACCGAAGAAACAATTGAAAAAACCACAGAACCTGCAAATATTATACCTGTTGCAAATGCTGGCGGCCCGTATACCGCTGAGGTTGGAAAAGCTGTTTCATTTGATGGCTCAGCATCAACAGATGAAGACGGTTCGATCAAAAAATATTCGTGGGATTTTGGCGATGGCAGCACCTCAACCAAGCAGAAACCGAAGCATACTTATAAGAATGTTGGAAGTTATACTGTTAAGCTTATTGTTAAAGATGATAAAGGTGTCTTTTCTGAACAGGTCACAGCATCTGTTACGATCACTGAAAAGCAGTATTCTGTAAACACATCTATAATAACCAATAGTACAAGCTTTGTCGGTTATACTGAAGTAACAGTGGATCAGCTGGTCAGTATATTTATTAATCGGGGTTCTTCAAAAGTCGAGTGGGCCAGAAGAATTGCACCTATTTATATAAAATACGGAAAGCTGTTTAACCTGAGAGCAGATATTGCCTGGGCACAGATGTGCCATGAGACAGGATTTCTTGAATTTACCGGTGATGTAAAAGCAAGCCAGAACAATTTTGTTGGACTTGGAGCTACCGGAGGTGGAGTACCTGGTAACAGTTTTGCGACAGAAGAACTTGGCATCATTGCCCACTATGCACACCTGGCCTGGTATTACTACCCGGAACATATAAACCAGTACTGCAACAGCACATATGATCCAAGGCATTCAGGTACGCATTATAGATATACTGGTGATACATCTGTAGGATTCTTAAATGGAAGATGGGCTCCAGGGGCGACGTATACCAACAAGATATTGATGTTTGCAAACCAGATATACGGGTTTTAAATATTTTAACCCATGGTTTAGATCCTACTTTAAACTTATATTCATCTCAGAGTATAAGTGTTCTTGTTACAAGTCCTATTATTGTTGTTCGCTATATTTTAAATATCAGCTTTTTTATATTAATCTTAATAATGCTATAATTCGAAGAATTAATATTCTGAAGATTATTATGAATATTATATTTTTTTGACTTAATGTTAAAAACAGAGTTTGTTTTTTTATACAATTATGAATTGCATAATATCGGAGAAAATTGTTAGCTAATTATAATTCTAAAAAAAAAGATACTTCAAAACCAGCTGATAGCAGGATTACCAGATTCTTCAAAGAAAATATTTATTTAATATTAGCATTCATCATCTGTTCATTTCTTGTCTTTTATAATCTTGGTAAGATAGAATTCTGGGGTGAGGATGAGGGTCAGACCCTTTTATACGCCTCAAGATTCATTATGGGAATGCTTACAGACTCTCATACAAATCTCACTGCGTTCTATACGAATACCACACTTTCAGCGGTTATTTTAATACAGGTACCATTTATAATGCTCCTAGGGGCCAGAGAGATAGCGGCCAGGATGCCAAGTGCAATAGTCACTGTGCTGACCCTTTTTGTCATCTATAAAATAGGCCGGCTTTATTTTAACAAGAGATCCACCAATATACTTGTACTTCTTTTTGCTGTTTCGGGAGCAACTGGCCTTTTTAAAAGTGCAATAGGCGTAAGTTTTTATATTTTTTTTATCCTGCTTGCATTTTATAAAATAGAGAAATATCTATTCTCGCCAGTTATTGATGAAAGAAACAGATTACCTGACATGGTGCAATCCCTCCTATTCCTCACACTGGCTCTTATCTTTGTTCCTGATGCATATTTCTATGTCCCCTACTTTGCTGTTTTACTGCTCATCAATGTCAGGAGAATAGGCATTAAAAGAATACTTCTATCACTGATAGCACCTGTTATCATTTTTTCAGGTTTTTATTATTTCCAGTTCCTATATCCAAAAAAAATACTTGGCTTTAATTCGGGCACATATGACCACCTGCTTGGAAGAAAATCCGGGATAGTTTTTTCATTCAATATCAAGGAACTTATCCTCGGATATGTGACAAGCTACTCGATATATTTTGTAATCCTTTTTGCCATTGCTGTTTTCATACTGATCTATTTGCGAATAAAAAGAGTAACATTTTTTCCAAAATTTATTGGAAGGACTATCCTTTTATTTTCCCTGCACAGTATATTCTGGTTAATCCTTGTAAAAAACGAGTGCGGGCATCTTATGAACAGTTATCCAGTTTTTATGTTTATAATTGCTTTTTCTTTTGGGACTTTACTCCATTATTTAAGTGAAAATAGAAAGAAAGCAGGTATAGATCAAAAAAATATGAATTCGGAAAACAATGATCAGCTATTTGTCACAGGTCATAGCAAAAGGATACTCAGGGTCATCATAACAGGTTTTATTGTTTTATTCCTACTCCTCAACTTCTATCATACTTTCATCCTTTTTAACGATCTTTCACTTAATAAAGATAAATATCCTCTTTTTTATAAACCTTTTAAGATCCCATGCGGTTATGTAGAGGGACATAAAGTCGGTATAAAAAGTGCAGCTTTCCTTCTGAGGGACTTGAAAGAGCCCGGACAACTTCTGGTCTCTGATAAAGGCGTTGCTTTTAATTTCGTTTATATGGGTGGTGGATTCACTTCTTACGCTGCAAAATTTGCAATCGATTCCCTAAAGGATGGAAGAGATATACTTGCAGAAAACAATATAAGATTTGTGGGCATAGAATCTGACTATAAGGAACAGATATATATAGATACAATAGAAAAAATGGGTTTTGATAAGATTATCATAGAGAATAATGGTAAAGAGATATATTATATTTATGATATTGCAAATCATAACAACAAGGTCACCATTATTGACAGGGATGAATATGACCGTGCTTATAACAGCGAGTACATAAATATTTTTAAGGCATTTCCTGATTATGTCGGACAATAATAAAAAGATAGCAATAGGTTCCAATATAATAAAAGGACCGTGGGGTGGAGGTAACCAGTTTGCATTGAGCCTGCGTGATTATCTCCAAAAAAAAAGATGGAAGGTACTTGCCGACCTTAGTGAGCCAGGGATTGATATTATTTTGATGACAGAGCCCAGAATTACGTCTGCGACCTCAAGATTTAACCAACTACAGATCGCCAGGTATCTGCTAAAAAATCCGATGACAATAGTGGTTCACAGGATAAATGAATGTGATGAAAGAAAGAATACAGACTATGTAAACAAGTACCTGTCACGTGCAAACAGGGTCGCTGATTTTACAGTATTTATAAGCAGGTTTTTGATGGAACTTTTTTTGAAGCAGGGATATTTTAAGAATAAAAAATATAAATATATTAGAAATGGTGCTGACGAAAGCATTTTCAATAGAACCGGTAAGCAACCCTGGGATGGTAAAAGTAAAATAAAAATAGTGACACATCACTGGGCTTATAATTATTTCAAGGGTTTTGATATCTACTCTAAATTAAATGAGATTGAGAAAATAAATGGATATGACATTTTATTCACATACATCGGCAGGCTGCCGGACGAGGTGAAACTTGATAACTCAGATGTGATCGCCCCCCTTTACGGAGAAGAACTTGCTGGAGAACTGAAAAAACACCATCTTTATATTACAGCATCCATGAACGAACCTGCCGGTATGCATCATATAGAGGGTGCGATGTGCGGACTTCCATTGTTATATAGAAACAGTGGAGCCCTGCCTGAATATTGTAAAGATTTTGGTGTCATTTTTGATGGAATCGATGACTTTGAAAAAGCCCTTAAAGAACTTATTGATAAATATAAAAATTATTTTAATAACCTGAAAGATTATCCCTACACGTCAGATTTTATGTGCAGAAATTATGAAGATCTTTTTATCGAGCTCTTAAAAAAAAAGAGTTCCATGATGACTGCAAAAAAAAGGTCAGGGTATTTAAGGATATTCTTAAGTGAGATCTTTTTACAATCCAGAGATATTGTATATTCAAAGCTAAAAAAGGTTAAAAAGATAAAGAAGGTTTTTAATGGTAAAAGATAAATTTAAAATAATACCCTCGATTGATGGCCTGAAAAGCTTTGGCATAAAGCCAGGGACAATAAGCCTCAGGACTGCTGATTTTGATGATATAGAGCTTCTCAGGAACTGGAAAAATAACCGCCGGCAGTATTTTTTCAATAAATCAGTCATCACCAGGGATGAACAGGAAAAATGGTTTAGAAATTTTTTAAAAAAAGAAGATGACTATATTTTTATTGTAAATTATCTTGAGGCCAAAGCAGGGTGTATTGGCTTCAGATTATTTGAAAAAGATATTGATATTTACAATGTAATACTTGGTGAAAAGAAGTTTTCCTCAATGGGGATTATGAGTTTTTCACTTATTCTTATGTGCAGCTACATTGCAGATAATTATGAAAAAAATATCACCGTAAGAGTACTTTCTGATAACCCTGCAATAAGGTGGTATGAAAAAAACGGTTTTGTACTTAAAGAAAAAAGAGATGACCATGTCTATATGAAGCTTGATGCTGGTAAAATAAGTTATATAAATTATAATATAGAAAACTTTTAATCTGATAGTTATGTGGACACCAGTTTATTTGTTATTTAAATTTTTCTGATCTTTTTTAGGAGGAAAGCATGATATCGGTTTTTGGTTCCAAAGTGGGTAAGGAAGAACTTGAAGAAATAAGGACAAGCATTGAAAAGCAGTGGATAGGAATAGGCCCAAAGACAAAAGCATTTGAGGAAGGTCTTGCAGAAAGGCTCAAAGCTAAGGATTTTATATTGCTTGACAGTGGTTCAAACAGCCTCTATATGGCTGTAAGGCTTCTCGGTCTTGCACCGGGTTCTGAGATAATACTTCCTGCACTTACCTGGATATCCTGTGCTACTGCAATCGTGCTAGCTGGGTGCAAACCTGTCTTTTGTGATGTGGAAACAGAAACACAGAATGTCTCCTACAGGACAGTAGAACCAAGGATATCAAAAAATACGGGTGCTGTTATGGTCGTACATTATGCAGGCAAACCTGTAGAGATGGAAGGCATAAAAACATTTGGCCTACCGATCATAGAGGATGCCGCCCATGCAATAGATTCCAAGATAGGTGACAGTTACTGTGGGACCATAGGAGACATAGGTGCCTATAGTTTTGATGGGGTCAAAAACCTGGCAATCGGTGAGGCAGGAGGAATAACTGCAAAAAACCAGGAGCACACCGAGCTTGCCAGGAAATTACGGTATTGTGGTATAGAAAAGTCAGGTTTTGAAGCTTCTGCTAATAAAGACAGATGGTGGGAATACAATGTAGTCGATTTTTTTGTAAAGATGATCCCTGATGATGTCAGTGCCTCTATAGGGCTTGCACAGCTCCGAAAACTGGACAGCCTGCAGGCTTACAGGAAAAAGATCTGGGAGCTTTACCAGCAGGAGTTTTCAGATATTGGATGGTTTGAGACTCCAGTAGATGCGGCAAAAAATGAACAGCACTCATATTTTACCTATTTTATAAGGCTAAATAATGATAAACGGGATGAACTTGCAAAATATTTGTATGAAAATGGGATATATACGACACTCCGGTATCAGCCCTTGCACCTGATCCCTATATATGGTTCTACGGATCTGAGACTGAAGAACTCGGAATTTTTAAATGAAGTTGGACTGAATATTCCCCTACACCCTAACCTCAGTGAAAAAGATCTGACTTATATAATCGATACTATAAAGGCGTTTGATAAAAAATCAGGGCTATAAAATAAAGTGTTTTAAGGTAAAATAAGGTTTTTTTAATATTCAAGCCTTAGGGGGAGAAAAGGTATTTGCCTAAAGAGAAGATCGCTGTGATAGGAGCAGGTATAACAGGTTTGTCCGCAGCCATGTATCTGGTAAGAAGAGGATATGACGTAAGCATATTTGAAAAGTCTGATGATGTCGGAGGGCTGGCTTCAGGGAAAATTATAAATAGTAATATTTATGAATACGGGCCCCATTTTTTTCATACCAATAACCCTGAAATACTTGAAGAAATAAAAAATATTGCTGGCAGTGAGCTTATAAAGTTTGAAAGGACAATACTCATCAAATTTTTAAATGAGTATTTTGTCTATCCGCTCTCTATTATAGAGGTGCTTAGAAAGCTCCCTAAAAAAATAGTATTCAGGGCCATATTGAGCCTCGTTAAGAATAATCTGCAGAGAAAGATCAGGAAACCGGAAAAAGAAAATTCAGAGACTGTGCTGCTGGGTTTTTATGGCAGGATATTGTATGAGCTTTTTTTTAAAGATTACATATATCACGTCTGGGGAATATATCCTGATAAATTTTCTTCGGAATTTGCGAAGGAGAGAATACCGAATATCTCTGCCTCCATATTTTTAAATAAATTGATCTCACCGTTAAGAACAAGGTTTTCCAGGAAAAATAGTACAGAAAAATTTGTTGAAAATGTCGATGGCCAGCTTTTTACCACTGCCAAGGGATACAGGGGAATTATAGAGAAAATGGAAGAGGAGATCAGGAAGGCAGGTGGGAAGATCCTCCTGAATTCATCGATGGTCAATATAAATATTGATAATAGTCATGTCTCAAGTGTTTCAATAAAGAAAAGTGATAGAATAGAAAACCATGAATTTGATGGAGTCATAAGCACAGTGCCTATAAATGAAGCTATTTTAAGTATAAATCCTGTACCGTCTTCCGATATTATCGCCTCTGCTAATTTTTTAGAGTTCAGGTCCATTGTATTTGTCGGGATCCTTGTAAATAAACCAAAAGTTTTACCTGTTTCTTTTATGTATTTCAGGGAACACAGCTTTAACCGAATATATGATTCTTCTTACTTCAGCCATGATACGGTACTGCCAGATACGACCATACTTGTTGCTGAAATAAGCAGCAGCGGAGATGACATATGGTGGAACGATGATGAGTATTGCAGGAGCAAAGCTCTGGAGGATGTTTTCAGGGAAAATATAACATCAAAAGATGATATTCTTGAGGTAAATGTCTACAGGTACAGGTATGGTTACCCGGTCTATAAGCTTGGATATGAAAAGCATCTGAAAAAGCTGCAGGATTTCTTTGATGGAATACATAATCTGGAAACTGCAGGCAGGCAGGGTCTGTTTCAGTATGTCAATGGACATATTGCGATCAAGATGGGTTTTGATGCTGCTGAAAAAATTATCAGTGCGTTAAGCGGTAAATGTTAAATAGAATTAATATATAATTTTTTCAAATGGATAAAATCAAAGACTTTACGGATAGAAATCATAAGATAATTATAATAATATTTTTTAGTATATTTTTGATAATTGGTATTTTATCTGTCAAAGACTATGGGATCACCTGGGATGAAAATTCTCAAAAAAATCTTGGTATTTCAGCAATAAAATTATTATTAAGAAACGATAGGTCTATTTATGGACATATCAACAAATACCATGGCACCACCTTCACCCTTATTTTAACTATAATAGAAAGAATCTTTAATATTAATAATACTAGTACAGTATTTATTTTAAGGCATTACGCTACTTTTATACTGTTTTATACCTCAGTGATATTTTTCTATTTTCTCTGCAGGAATATTTTTAAATCATGGAAACTGGGCCTGCTTGGAAGTGTTTTTTTGGTACTTTCTCCTAGGATATTTGCTGACTCATTTTATAATCCTAAAGACTTGCCATTCTTATCATTATTTATTATTGCAATTTTTACACTTTACAGGTTTCTGCAAAAGCGGTCTGCAAGTTATGCATTTTTACATGGGATTGTTACTGGAATTGCAACTGGCCTAAGAATAATCAGTATTCTTATTTTTGTTTTTACAATATTATTTTTTATCCTTGACCTATTAATATTAAAAAAACAAACTAATAACAGCATTTATATAAAAACTAACAGACAAATAATGATTCTTCTTATTTATCTGTTTGTGACAATAATAGTTTTTCTTGCCTTGATGCCTGCGCTGCTTCCTGATCCCTTAAATAATTTTATCGCTGCATTAAAGACAATGTCTGATTTCCCCCTTGATACAAGGTTTTTATATATGGGGCAATATTTATCGAGTTTTGATTTACCATGGCACTATTTACCTGTTAATATTTTGCTAATGACACCAATACCTTACTCTATTCTATTCTTTATAGGACTTTTATATTTTTTCAGCCACTTCAGAAAGGGCCTTATAGATTATTATTTGGAGAATAAATTTATCATTATCTCTATTATGTGGTTTTTTATTCCGGTCCTTGCTGTAATAATATTAGGTTCAACATTATATAACGGCTGGCGGCAGATGTATTTTATATATCCGGCATTGCTGATACTTGCCCTTAATGGAGTAAAGTTTATGTATAGACTATTATTTACTAAGTTAAAGATAAAATATTATAATCTTGCTGCTATGATTCTTGCTGCAGCTATTATCATGAACCAGGTATATATAACCCAGCTTATGGTCAGGCAGCATCCCTATCAATACATCTATTACAATATTCTTGCTGGCAGGGATATGAAAGTGGTAAAAGGAAGGTTTATACTTGATTACTGGGGCATGGCATATAAAGACGCCCTGGAGTTTATCTTAAAAACAGATAACAGGAAAAGGATAACTTATACGACCAGAGAAGGCAGTAATGAAGCTGCTGAATATATGTTTTCTGAACAGGATAAAGAGCGCCTTGTTTTTGTCAATACTCTCGAAGAGACTGAATATTTGATCATTAACCACAGGTTTGAAGAAGACGAATACCTGAATCCCAAAAATAAAGTATACAGTGTGCTTGTTAATGGCGGGGAGATCTCGACTGTCTACAGATTAAGGTATTATCCTTATTACTTGAAGTAAAAAGTTGCTATTTTTTTCATTATGAAAAGGCCCACGTTATCTTTTTATTTTTGATCTGACGGTCCTGAAAAATTTGGCTCTGTAGTCTGAAATAAAGAAACCTATTATAAGTACGACAACAGTAAAAATAAAATAAATTATATTAATGCCAAAGCCTGAAACAAGTGATAGGTTCCTGTTATACCCGGCCAGTATAAATCCAAATGTCCAACCGGCCTCAAATGTCCCGAAATTGCCGACTCCATTGATCGGAAGAACATTGGTGAGGATAGATAGGCTTGAGGCTATGATAAAAATCCCAAAATTGATCTTTATACCAAAACCAATAAATAGCAGGAACATAATAAGGTAAACCAAAAACCTGTCAAAGAGAAGTAATAATGCAGTGTTTAAATTTGTCTTCCAGTTAATAAATGCTTTGGTCTCAATGGTAAAATTTTCAAGTTTTTTAAGTAGGTTTAAATATAATTTTTTTTGGAAAAAATTGAACTTTTTTGAAAGCCAAAAAAAGAAATAATACAACTTATCTAAAATTCTCTTAAAAAAGATAAAGATTAAGAAAATCAGTATTAAAGAAATAAAAGATATTACGAGGATTGCAGAATTGTTTGCACTCTGGAAGGTTGAGTAGTTAAACAAGTATGCCGCTATAAAGAAAATAGGCACAGTCAGAAGGTCTATGATACGAAAATAAATAAGTATCCCCACTGCTTTGCCATATGAAGTATTGTATTCATTCTTTAGAAAATAAATAAAGGAAAGCTCCCCAAGCCTGAAAGGCAGGATCTTGTTAAGCAGGTAATATCTTGAATACATAAAGAACATATTACTGAAGCTTTTCATTTTAAGGTCCAGTATAAGTATTGTCCTGAAACTCCTGATAGCATAATCGAAAGAATGAAGTAGAAGGGCCATCAGGAAAAAATAAATATTAATGTTGCTAAAAAGCTGTTTGAAATCATTTATATCAAGGTATTTAACGAGAAAATAAATAAAACTGCCAGTTATAATCAGGCTGGCAGTTAATCTAATTATCAGGGTTTTTTTCCCCGAAATTTTGGAAGCTATGCTACTCATATTTTAAGTTGAGGATTTTATCTAATATTATTTAAATCTGAATATAAATTTTTATTTAAACCTGTCAATATTGTCAGTTTTTTCTGCGATAGGATATATTGACCTGTCCATTTTAGTCTGGAAATGTGCTATCATTTCTGCCAGCAAACCTGTCATTGTAAATTGAATTCCTATGATCATTAGCAAGGTCCCTAAAATAAGTAAAGGCCTGCCTCCTATCAGCTGCCCCTGAAACCATATAATCGCGAGATACAGGTTTATCCCAAAGCCTATCAATAATATTGCCCCCCCGACAACTCCAAAAAAATGCAGTGGTTTTCTTAAGTATCTTGATAGAAATAGAATTGTAAATAAGTCAAAAAACCCCCTCAATAATCGCCTCGGACCATATTTTGATTTGCTATATTTCCTTACATTATGCTCTACTACTATTTCCCCTACCTTAAACCCGTTCCATTTCACAATTGCAGGAATAAAACGGAAAAGATCACCATAAATATCAAGATTTTTTATGACCTTTTTTCTATAGGCTTTAAAACCGCAATTAAAGTCATGTATCCTAACACCAGTCAACCGAGATGTAAAAAAATTAAATATCCTTGAAGCAGCTACCTTGGCAAAAGTATCTTTTCTTTTTCTTTTCCAGCCTGAAACAAGGTCATACCCCTCATTCAATTTTTCAATGAATTTTGGGATCTCTTCCGGGGTGTCCTGCAGATCACCATCAATAGTAAATATCACTTCACCAATTGCAAGGTCAAAGCCACATGAAAATGCCATGGATTTTCCGAAATTCCGCCTGAAGGAGACGCCCTTGACTCCAGGGTCCTTTTTGCTTAAACCAATTATTTTCTCCCATGTATCATCTATTGAGCCGTCATCGATAAAAATTATCTCAGAAGAGGCACCTAAACTTTTAAAGATAGTTAATAGCCTATCATATAGCTCTTCTATGCTATCCTGCTCATTATAACATGGTATTATTATGGAATAATCGGTCATGATAACTTCTCAACCAGGGTACTTGTATTTTTCGAGAAAACGTTAAAATCCTGAATAATTTTTATGGCTTTTACTCCATCCAGTTCGATCCTTTTTTCACTCAGAAGGTCAGTCTTGCTGAAAAATTTATCTGAAGCAACAAATCTTAATGAAATATTTGGTGCTGAATGAAGGGGTAGCATTTCATTATTATCAGTGATAATATCTGTTATTTGAATATTACTATGTCTTAGGTTTATAGTTCTTTCGAATTTGATATTTGAATGTTTGTCTATGAATATTAGTTTCTTATATAAAAACTCCCTTAAAATACTATTTAAAAAAGGGGAAAAAATCCGTAGTAGAAAATGCCTTAGAGTGGACGAATGCTGGAGTTTTATTTTATTGAAATAACCTTTGACTGTTATAGTATTTTTTTCAATTTTTATCTTATATGAATCATCAAGCCAGTTAGTTGCAGAAATCGTATTATTTTTATGGATCGCCCTGAATCCAAAATCGGCAAATATCTCGTTACCAGAATCAAATACTTTGATTACCCCACCTTTCTTTGCACTGACCACCGCAAAATAATTGTCATTTTTCAAGGTTAGCAAGCCGCTATCTGAAAAATATTTTTCATGGTTTTTAAAGCAGGGCAACTCTTTATGGAAATTGTATTGTAGATTTTCCTGGTAATTATTCTTATCACTGGTCCCGTTTCCCTTTTTTAATTCATTTTCTTTTTGAAGAGCCCTTAAAAAAGAGTGCATCACATAATGAAGCAGGTATCTGTCGTCGATAGAGTTCTGGAAATAATCATAACCACCCGTATTCTTAAATAAAAAATCTTTTATCTGTTTAGCATTGAAATTTCCGATACTGGATAAGACTTCAAGACTGCTGGGTAAAAAATATATGGTATTCCTTGAACCGTATTCACCTCCATATGTTTTATCAGGGTGACAGAAATATTTAATAAAATCTGTAACTTTATTTAATGGTTCAATAACTTTACTGTCCCTGCTGAGCCAGTAATACTCAGAAAACATATCAAAAGTGACTGTCAGGTAACCGAGGTCGGCGCCCCCTTGCTCTGGAAACCACCCTTCCCCAGACTGGCCTCTTAGAAAAACATCTAATTTTTTATTCACAACTTCTAGAATCCACTTCTGGTCTGTTATCAGATAAGTACAGTATAAGGCACTTATTGAGGCTATTTCATGATTGTATGCTTTAAACTCTTCCCTTTGGGAAAGCCATTTTACAGATTTAAGCATTGAATCTATTACTGAATTGTCATTAAGTTTTAAAAGCATATAAGAATAGGCAATAGCAAATAAGGAAAAAGCAGTGGGCGGAAACCCATGTTCATTTGGGAAATACTCATTGAAAGAACCATCACGGTGCTGAATTCTTTTCCAATAATCGATCGAACCGATCGCCCAATCATATATATTACGATTTTTGTAATACCTGTTTCCTTCAAAATCAGTGCTGTATAACAGTGAAAGCGTGAGACTGGTTTGCTGAAGAATAGCAGAAGCAAAGTCACTTGATCTGAGATGCCAGTAATTTCTGTCGCAACACCCGAAATTTATTGAATCAGGGTCTCTATCTAAATGAGTCAGTACTTTAGGAACATATCTTTGAATAAAATCTATATATCCGCTTTTTAATTCCATAAAACCTTTTTGCTGTTTTTAACTGTCGATATTATATATTTTTTTCCATCTAAATGATATGTAAAAATATCCTGTTAAATTAATCATCAACCTTATAGATCTTGAGATCCTGTATCTGTAGGTGCCCGTTAGCATATGTGAAAATCCTGAAAAATGTATCTATCCCATCTTTAAATTCACCTGAATTAATGACCTTTCTGACCTCTACAAAGGAGCCCTGTTTGATTGTTTCAGGGTCAATATTAAATTCCTGATCAGGATTGTCATAATTGTCTCCGAAAAAATCAATAAATATCTTATTGGTCAGTTGGTCTGCTTTGATCTTAAATCTTATTAGGTATTCTGTATCTTTTTGAAGGCTGACAGATATTTTTACATATTTTAGAGATTCCGGATTAAAATCATCTAAAAGAAACTCGTCAATCTCAGGTTCAGAGGAGAATATGAATTTTTCCATTTCAATATTATTTTCATTTGAAGGATCGGTCAGATCAAAAATAATATTATCTGCCACAACCCTATTTCTGGATTCGTAAATTGTTGCGGTAGGATAATCTTTTAAGATTTCAGGATCTGTAAAACCTAGAGATAGAAGGTCGTGTGTCGAGTAGAAGTTATTTAATATTTCATCAACATTTTGCCCGGCTGATTTGCTTACTAAAATAATAATATTATTATCAGGGTATAAGACATCTTCATATCCTGTATAGTTAATTCCCTGGGTTTTAAGTGAGTACATCATCAGATAATCAGCTGGTTTTTGAAGGATCACTTTATTTCCAGTTGTAAATTTACTGCCGTAATCTGATACAATCCTGTCAGAATCCTTTAAAGTGTCAGTCACATTTATAAGTGAAATAGAATTAAAAATAAGCCCCACAGAAAATATTGCAATCAAAGACACTGTTGCGAAAATAGCTGCTGACCGGGATAACTTTCTGTTTATTGCTGTTCCATTTAATATTCTGTCAGTTCCCAGGATGTAGCTTATTCCATATGATGCAATAATGATCAAGGATAGTGGAATAAAAGCCATTGAAACTGCAGAAGAAAATTTTACTAAAGAAAGCATAAATATAGTAATTACTATTGCGACAGCATAAAATAAGGAAATCTTATGCTTTTTATTTTTTCTGCTTATAGTTACTGAAAAGATAACTGCAATAAATAACAGAATTATAAAAATCAAGTTAATAATTGCATTTAAGCCAATCCATTCTGGCCTGATCAGGTCTATTAAGGATTTAAGCGCTAATTTTAAATTTTCAGCTTTTGAAAAATTAAAGTTTACCGTATCTCTTATTCCTGAAGTTATGATAACTGGAATATAAAAAAGAAAAGTAAACATAAAAGACACAGCTGCAACTAAAAGAACACGTTTTATTGCATTCCACAGACTATATGCAGTGTCCTTAAAAATTGCAGAAAGAATAAGCCAAATCATAACTGTCATAAAAGGTAAAAAATAAAAAGCGGTTAGATAGAATCCTAAAGCTGATAGCAATGATATAAAGACCCATGCGATCATCTCATCGTTTTTTCTTAAAAACGTAGCAGTCATTACGGTAAATAGAAAAACAAGTAGAAGAAGAGAGACGCCTCTCATATCGGTAGAATAATAAATGAAGTATGAAGAGGAGGATATGATTGCTGAAGCGATCAGTGCTGCATGCTTATTATATAAGATCCTTGTTGTGACATAAGATGCGGGGATTATAATCATACCTGCTATTAATGAAGGCAACCTTAAGACCCATAGATCACTGGATATTAAAGACAATGGCTTCATAAAGAGATTATTAAGAATAAAATTATCTGCGGATGAGTAGAAGAAAAGGTCATTAAAAGTCCTCTCTCTCAGATAATCAAGGTAAATAAATGCTTCACTGTAATTGATCTGTTTTGTAATAAAAATAATCCTGAAAATGATTCCGGATATAAATATGATCAGCAAAAAAATAAGATGGGGTCTTCCCTCATCTTTAATTGCAGAAAAAAGCTTTTTAAAAAATCTACCTGTTAAGTTTTCCAATCTTTCAAGCCCCAGCATTATTATGCTGCCTGATAAAATCAACATAATGCCACTAAACTCAGTACCTTTGATAGATAATTTTAAAAAAGGGAGGACAAGAAGTAAAAAACCTGCAAAAATTATTATTGATGTCAGGATTATGAGCAATACTTTCAATTTCTTATTTTTCATATTAAACGTTTATCCCTCTTGTTTTATTTTAACTTATAGACTACCAGTAATTCTACACCATTTAAATATGTAGAGTATACCTTATTCTTCAAGTCTGACTGCTCGACTCCCTGTGATTCAAGGATCAGATCACCGCACTGATAATTATTCAAAAAATAATCTGCATCCTGGATGTTAGTAACGTATTTCAACCTATTTCTATCCTGCTCCGGGAAAAGAGATATTAGCGATTCCTTTGGAGCACATCTTACTGTAAAAGTTATTTTATCTCTATTATCAGTTCTTAAAATATATTCAAAACCGTCTTTATAGGATAAAGCCCAGTAATCAAGTATGAAGTTTTCTTTGACTTCTTTCAGGTCTTTTCCTGCAAGCATATTGTGATAGACATATTCATATGGGTGCAATCTTACTATTATCTGTGTAAAAAATACTATATTAATTAATAATAGACCAGTAATCATTATTGAAATAATATTATAGTATCCCGGCTTTAATTTTTTCTCAAAAATCCCATATATTTTTTTAACACCATTTAACCCTATTATTAAAAATGCCGGATAAACAAAATACATCTGGCGCCATCCGTTGTACATATTGGAGCTTAAAAAAATTGCAGAAAGTACAGGCATTAAGAACCATAAGACAGCAATAATAATATATTTGTTCGCATTATAATAAATCCCGTTTTTTCTTTTTACCTGGACGAATAAAAATACGATCCCTATAAAAAATAAAATGGTATAGGGAATAGGAGTCATTATTAATATATTTACAGGCAAATAATGCCAGGGCAGGCCATTTCCGGTGGTTAAAACCTGTCCCATATATAAAAATGTAGTGTTATGGGGAAAATCTGACATATGCTTGATGGCGGCAAAGAAATGTTTTATAGGATCTGTAACGATAGAAGGCATAAGTACGAGAAAGACAATTATCGTAATAAGTAAGTATATCAGCAGATGCTGTATCCTTTTTTTGATCTGCATGTCTTTAGTATTTTGGCTGTCCTTTTTTTTAAGGACCAGTTCAAAAATAAGAAATAATATTGTGAAAAAGGGAACCAATACACCGACAATTCTCATGCTACAGGCAAAACCTGAAGCTATCCCATGAAAAAATGCCAGCCCTAGCCCACCTTTTTCAAGGAACCTATTGAGTGTAAAGATAGAAATAACAAACATAGATAAAAAAGGAAGATCTTTTGGATTATAGAAAGCGTCTACAAATATTCTTGGAGAAAGGACCAGGAAGATGCTGCCAAGTAATCCGATTTTCCATGATTTAAAAATGTTCCTGCAGAGAAAATAGAAAAGTATAACTGAGGTAAAGAAAAGTAAAAAAGTAAAATAATGTCTTAATAAAAAAATAGTCCTTGTGTCACTGATATCAAAATTTCTCTGTATTATGGTCATGATGAGTGTAAAAGCCGTGCCATGATACCTGTTATTTAATTCATAAATGACCCTATCATTATTTAATAACAATTTTACAGCAGAGTTCCCAAGATCATACTGCAGTCCTTCATCTGTGGAAAATCCATAATCGCCGACAGAAATCAGGCCGATTATAAGAAAAGCTATAAAAAAAATAATTACAATGACCCTGTAATTATTTTCAGCTATTTTTTTTATTCTTTCTAGCATATAAAAAGTTTTTTAATAAAAATATTTATTTTTATATATAACAATCATATGTTAAAAATCAATTATTGTTTTTATCTCCATCGAATTTTGATAATCTTAAAGATGCTTTTATATCGATCAAAAGTTTCTTGTTAACTGATATAAGGTCTCCCAGCAACCCAAGGATAAAAAATAAGACTCCAGCGATTATAAGTATAGCTGAAAGTATAAGGGATTGAATATGTTGCCCGGGGATACCATTTACGAGAATGTATAAATATCTTATGCCGAGTGTAATACCGGGAATGCCGAATATTAAGCTTATCAGTGCAAAAAACCGAAAGGGTTTATAGAGTAAAAAAATTCTAAGTATAGTGAACAGATTCCTGAAAATATATTCAGGAATATTCCGGATCAGTCTTGAAGGCCTGGTCTGTTTGTTGACCCTGATCGGAACGGAAATTGTTGTAATGCCGCTCAGGCCAGCCTGGATTATTGTTTCGACTGTGTAGGTATAATTGGAAAAGACGTTTATTTTACTTGCTGCATCTCTGGTAAGTGCCCTGAATCCGCTGGTGACATCTTTAACTTCAGAATTTGAGACAACCCTAACAACCCAGCTTCCAAATTTCTGAAGCAGTTTTTTCGTAAATGAAAAAGTCTTTATTTCATCGATCGGTCTTGTCCCGATTACTAATTCTGCCTCCCTCCCCAGTATGGGCTTTACAAGGGTTTCTATATCCTCAGAATAATATTGGTTATCAGCATCTGTATTGACTATAATGTCAGCACCATTTTTAAGGCAGTACTCTATACCTGCAATATATGCCTTTGCAAGGCCCAAATGTCCCGGAAGTTTTAAAATATGCTCGATACCCCATTTTTTTGCGACTTCTATAGTATTATCGCTACTGCCATCATCGATTATAAGGATTTCTATTGTGTCTATGCCATTAATTTTTTCAGGGAAAGCATCAAGCGTATCTCTGATAAATGCTTCTTCATTAAAGCATGGTACCTGTATAAAAAGTTTCATAGCGGTCTGCCTTTTTAATTATTTTGATTTTTTTGATGGATTCTTTCGATTATCGAAAAAAATCCTGCAACACCTGCTATCATCAATAAAGGGTCAAGTGGTAGCCTGTATCGTGTATATACATGTGCCGCATACAATGTGCCGACAATTATTATCAGAGAAAAAATGATTATCGTGATCAATAAAATCCTGTTTAACTTTTTAGAAAATATTATTGCAAAAATTCCAAACACCCAAAAATATGAGATAGGTATATTAATCGTATCCCATAACCTGTTTACTAGCTTTACAAGCTTTTCTGAACCTCCTGGATTGTCAATGTCTGATACAATAGCCTCATATCTTTCATTGAAATTACTTAGTTGCAAGGTACTGGGAAGACTTCCATCTGGGCGGGAAAGCATCCACCAGGTATTTGAAAAAGGAATTAACTCTCCTTCTGTTGGTTTGGGAAGATCCTCTTCAGTATAAGAATTTATATCGTTCAGGTATATTTTTGTATCATTTATTCCAGGGGCTTCCGGGACATCTTGGTTTATGGTGATAAGCAATAATATATCCCTTAAATAATGTTCAAGAAATGAAAAAGAGCTGGCCTTAATTGACTCATAGGCGACTTTTTTTAAAAGCTCATATTCAGTGTTCCAGCCTTCTACCCGGTCAACTGTGACTATGATATCTCCAAGTATTCTTCTGTTTGGTTGGTGTGCCAGAACCTTTTTAATATCGATATCATATTTTTTATAAAGATCTGTAGTTAGAAGTTTTTCCTCGACTATTGAAACAAGTTTTTTTGATTCTGGCCCATTATCCGGGCTCCATAAAGATTCCTGAAGAGTGTAGATCCTCATAAAAGCGGTATAATTTGAGCCTCTGGACAGACCATAGTCGTTTAACCTTACTCCCTTAAAAATAATAAATGAGCCAAGAAAAACAATTATACATAATAGGAAGACTCCGGCAAGTTTTAATATTTTTTTAAATTTTAGATTAAGGAAAAATAAGACAACAGGGATAATAACTATTACAAGGCCTGAAGGCCTGGTAAGGATTGTCAAAGATGCAATAATACCCGATATCAACCATGAATAGATATTTTTATGAGCGATAGCATATTTAAGCGAAAGAAAGAAAATCAGTACAAACCATGAGAAGAGAGCATCTGAACTGATCTGGTGAAACTGAATTTGATATGGCAGGAATGCGATAAAAAGTATAGTCGCTACCCTGGCAGAATATTTTCCCCATGATAGTGACAGTAAATAAACTGCAGGAATAAGAAGAAGCGATAGGACCTCAATTACCATTGAAACAGCAATGCTTCCACCGAGCTCCAATAAAAACCCATAGAAAAGAGGCGCAACAGGAGTCCTGTATGTCAAAATCATCGGAAATAATGGATTTTTATTAAAAATATCCAGGTAGTAATAAATGTAATTTGGACCATCCGGGCCCCAGTGAAGCGGGTATGCTATCCATAGTAATATGTGTGTAGTGATAGCGAAAATAAAAGCAAATATTATAAATTTATAGTCTTTTATGAAGATGGACTTGATATCATTACCAAAGCTGTTGGAGTCATTTAATTGATGGTTAAAATTTTCCGTCATTTTTCCCTCAAGGATATCAGTCCATGAAAAAGTTCTGATTACTATGTCAGGTCCGAAAAAAATATTTTTTCTTATTATAAATTTTTAAGAGATATTTTTAAACATTTAATTTATTATTGATTAAAATAAAATAATTAACATTATAATTTGATTCTGTCATTATATGGTATATTCTTGTTGATCAAAGTCTTTTCAAGTTTCTATAATAAATTATAATAAATATCATTACCTAATATGTTTCGGACTCAAAGAAAAATGTCAAATCTTAACAGTAAAAAATACCAAACCTTGGAGAAAGCTTTTCCTTATATCATAACTGCTTTATTTTTGATTTTAAGTGTAATACTCATCCTCCGCCATGAACTCTGGGGCGATGAAGCAAAAGCCTGGAACATTGCAATAGGAAGCAGTAATATCCGGGAATTTCTTTTCAATATGCGGGATAATTATGGGCATCCTTTTTTATGGAACGCCATTCTGTATTTGATCTCCCACTTCGCGACTGGAAATCCTGAAAGTATGAAAATAGTCCATTTGATATTATCCTCCTCAACCTGTTTTCTCTTTGTGAAATATTCCCCCTTTAATAAAATAATCAATGTTTTATTTGTTTTTGGATACTTTCCATTTTATGAATATTCAATAGTTTCAAGAAATTATGCGCTGGGGGTCCTGCCGATCATTATTTTTTGCGTTCTTTACAGGGATAAGTATAAGAATCTGATCCCCATATCGATTGCATTATTTTTTATGGGCCAGGCCCATCTATATACTTTTCTAATATCTTTATTTTTTTTGCTGTTAATGATAATCGATTTTATTTCTGACAGAAGAGATATTCTTAAACAAACAACCAGGACAAAATTATCTATCTTTTCATTGATAATCATTGCAGGTTTTGTGCTGCTTTTCTGGGAACTTGGCTCACAGGCGATACAGGGGACTGTTTGGGGACCATCAGTGACGACTATATTTAATGTGACAGCCGAACAACTAAGCAGATTTCCTTTTCTGGCATCCAAATATATAATATCTGTCTTTTTGCAGATACCACGTTTTGGTTTTGAGTTCAGGAATACTAATCTTATCTATTCATTTCTTTTAAGATTTAACCATGTTTATCTTTATATACTTTCGCTGGTAATATTTTTATTTCCAGTCCTGTTAATGAAAAAAAGAATAGCATGGCTATATTTGATCGGTGCTTCAACCCTTATAGGTGCGATTTATTTTATATACGGCGGCACAAGGCACGGTGGACTGATTTTTATATTTATGGCCGCGTGCATCTGGCTATCTGACCTACAGGATGACAGAAGTGCTTACCTTATTAGATTTAAGCGAAATAAAAATATTTTACTGGGTAAAATATTTTTAATATTAGTCCTATCACTAACTATAAGCAGCTCAGCCACAGCAGCTTATTATGATTATAGGTATCCTTATTCTTCAGGAAAACAGATCGCAGAATATATCGATGGAAATTTTGACCTTAAAAATACAGTGATAGTAGGTTATAAAGATATTGACGTCCATACAATTGTCGCTTATCTGAACAAGGATATATACTTTCCACAGTCTGATACCTTCGGGAGGATTTGCCCTTACAGTATAAGGTCAAATGATCTCAGGGAAGAGGTAATATTTAAAAAAGCGCTTTCGTTTATGAATAAGAGCCAGGAAATCCTTGTCGTAGTCAATGGAAGTGCGGTGCAGGATGATAGAGTCCCGGAAAAATATTTATTTAAGAGGATCAATAAAAAATTTGATGACTCAATAGTCGGTTTTGAAGATTTTGTCCTTTACTCTTTTAAAAAGTCTTCAATTAACCCATTGCTTGATTATAAAACTCTAGATTCTGCGGAATATGAAAATATGGAGATATTGCCTGATAAGAAAAGTATATTTTTAAATGGTGGAAAAAATATTCTTAAGGTTTTAAAAACACCTATAGATATTAAAGACAATACGGATTATCTGATAAGTTTTGAGATCAAAAATGAAACCTTTAGCGACGCTTATATAAATTTTGATTTCTTTGCCGATGGGTATGACAGACCTGAACAGGAGTTCAATGTTGCCCTTGAGGATCCAGGTGAAAAATTTACCCAGATAATAGAAATATTAAATTCAGGAGAGATCCCAGAAAGCGGAAATATATATTTCAGGATCTATACCTTAGATGATGGTACCGCAGTGATAAAAAATCTTGAAATATATGAGATTAAATATTCTGAATAATAATACTGCTAATTGATTTGATTAAATTTCTACCCCGTTTTTTTAATTGAATGGCTGTGTGGTTGTTTCAATCTGAAATAAAAGAAAAGCACAGTACTTATTATTAAAACCGGGATGATGGGTGCGCTATATCTTGCGATATTATGAGTCATTAAAGAATTTATTGAAAACAAATAAATTCCGGGTAGTAAGAATGCAAATAAGTTCCACATTTTTTTTCTAATGCTAAAAATAAACATGTAAAAGAAACTGAAGGATATGAATAGATTAAGTATGTTATTATTTGCAATCTTGAACTCTGTACTGCCAGGCAGGTCTATTAAAAAACCCGATTCAGGGAAAAGCCCTCTCCATACGAATTGAGGTATAGCGAGAATATGTCGAATAGGATGTTTTAAGATCAGGTCAATAGCTTTTTTTCTGAGTTCTGAATCTTTTTCAAAGGTAGTATATTCAGGTGATATTGTATTGGTTTCAGGAACATTCTTAACACCTAATTCCACTCTCGTGACCTGGTAATAGAAACTATTTTTATTAGACCTATCTAACCTCTCATAATCTTTTTCCGATAAAATTTTTGATAAAATCAACGTCCTGACTTTTTCGCTAGGAGACCAATAAAAAAATGATGCCAGGTATTCTTTTGGTGTCATCAGATTTTTTTCTGCACGCACTAACAGCACTATTCCTCCTCTTCCGGTTAATGCAAAATGGCCAAAGTGATAATAATTTCTTGCCATCCATGCACCGGGTATAATAGAGCTGGTCAGAATAAAAATCAATAATCCCGTTATAAATATCTTTTTCGTGCAGAATTTTGTTTTTAGATAATAAATGAGTAAGAAAATGAAGGCAATAAAAATGAAGTATAAGAATACAGCTTTATCCAGGATTAAAATGCCTAAAGAAATACTTGATAAGATAAAAAAAATTATTTTTTTCTGTGTTATTAATTTATAAAAAAATATTGCTGTTAGAATAATCAGCAATGCCGAAATATTTTCAGACAACAACCTTGAAACAGTATCGGAAAGAGTCATACTTGTCCCGACCAGAAACAATGTAATAAAGCTTGTTACAGGATTTTTGGTGATTAGAAAGACTATATAAAATACCAGGAAAGACAATATTAGCAAAACAGGTATTTGCATTACTTTTATATAAAAATTTCCTTCTTTAAACAGTGTTTCCCTGTCCATATTATTTATTGCCGGATTTATTAAAATACAAAAGGCCATATATGCAGGAAACACAGGTTCCCTGTACGCAGTCGGTTCAGGGTCAGGGATATCTCTGGTCTCAAGTGAAAAAGTTCCGTATTTCTCGAAATTGTAGGCCATTAATAGATATTCGCCTGCATCCTTGACTGGTACATCATTACTGATCATGATGTAGTTTGTTGAGAAAACTGAAACTATAAAAATTAGGAAGATAATTAGATATAATAATCTCTTTTTTCCGTTTTCAGTCATATGGTGATTTTCTTTATTTATAAATTGAATACTATTAAATTTATAATAATCTAAAATTCCTTTTATTAAATCAGAATAAATATATCAAAAAGCTTTATAGAATTTTTTTGTGTATCCTTCGTATTCTGGTCAAGTTGTAGAGCATCTTGATTGAGTCTTTTATTATATTTACTTTAGAATCCTCTACATTTTTCCATCTGACAGGAATTTCTATTACATTTAATCCTAGCTTTTGAGCCAAATAAAGTATTTCAACATCAAAACTGAAATCCATTATTTTCAGGATTGGAAAGATCATGTCAACTGCTTTTCTATCAAAACATTTAAAACCACATTGGGTGTCAGAATATTTTATATTCAAAAACAAACGCACAAGCTTGTTAAAAATTTTTCCCATCGATTGTCTTAAAATATTTTGTCTGATAATGACTTTGGATTCTTTCAAACTTCTAGAGCCTAAAGTGATATTATAACCATTTTGCAAGTAAAGAAGCATTTTTCCAACTTCTTCTATCGGTGTAGATAGGTCAGCATCGGTAAACAAAACAAATTTACCTTTGGACTTCAGTACTCCTCTTTGTACAGAGAAACCTTTTCCCATATTCCGTTTGTTATTTAAAAGAATAATCTTATTTGGAAGTATATTTTTATATTTTAGTGCTCTGTATTTTTTTAGTATTTCTAATGAATTATCGCTACTTCCATCATCGACTATTATTAATTCAAATGTTGTGTTTGTATCTTGAAAATACTCAATTATTTTATCTAGTGTACACTCGATGCTGCTCTGCTCATTATAGGCAGGTATTACTATTGATAATATATTTTCCAATTAAATCACTCTTAGCTATCTATTTATTGGATAAATATGTAATAAATCACCAAGGAAGAAATAAACAGATAAATTATTATTTCTAAAATAAACTTAATATCATTGGTTATTCTAACTTATTTATAATTAATATAAAATATATTTAGAAAATATATAAAAATAAAAATATAATTTCTTTTTAATATTAGAAGATTAATTAAATAAAAAATGAAGAGAAGCTTTTTTTTATTACTATCAATATTTGTTATTTTTTTCTTTTTACTAAACTCTGCATGCCAAAATGAAGAGATTCTCACAGGAAAGATAATTCTCACTCATGACTCTTTGGATAATCGTTCACCTGCCTGGTCGCCTGATGGCAAGAAAATTGCTTTTATGTCAAACAGAGATGGCAATTGGGAAATATACAGTATGAATGCTGATGGTTCAGGCCAGACAAGATTGACAGATAATCCGGCTTCTGACGCGGCAGCTTCGTGGTCGCCAGACGGCAAGAAAATAGCTTTTATAACAGAAAGGGATGGCAATATTGAGATCTATATTATGAATTCTGACGGATCAACGGAATATAATCTAACAAATAATCCAGCAAATGATTCGTACCCTGTCTGGTCGCCTGATGGCAAGAAAATTGCTTTTATGTCAGACAGAAATAGCAATTGGGAAATATACAGTATGAATGCTGATGGTTCAGGCCAGACAAGATTGACAGATAATCCGGCTTCTGACTCTGCTTCTATTGCTTGGTCTTTAGATAGTAAAAAAATCCTTTTTCAATCAAGACGTGATGGCAACTCTGAAATATACAGTATGAATGCTGATGGTTCAGGCCAGACAAGATTGACAGATAATCCTGGTGATGATCTTTACCCTGACTGGTCTCCAGATAATACAAAAATAGTTTTTACTTCTTTTAGTAATAATAATGTTGAAATATACAGTATGAATGCTGATGGTACAGGTCAGACAAGATTGACAGATAATCCGGCTTCTGACGCGGCAGCTTCGTGGTCCCCAGATGGCAGGAAAATAGCTTTTATATCAGAAAGGGATAGCAATGTCGAGATCTATATTATGAATTCTGACGGATCAGATCAGGTGAATTCATCAAACAATTTATCAGATGATGGGAATCTATCATGGGCACCGGATGGTAAGAAAATAGCTTACGTATCAATAAATAAAGGTAAATCTGATATCTGCATTATGAATGTTGATTAATAAGGGAATATTATCGCTATCTTAATTTAAATACTGTCATTATTTCTGCACCACCAACAGTCAGACTATATACTTTATTTATTAAGTATTCTTGCTTTATTCCTTGCAATTCCAGTCTTATATCAGAGGATTTATAATGATTTAAGAAATAATCTGCTTCATTAATATCAGTAACAAAAACTAGTCTTTTGCTGTCCTGCTCCGATAAAAGATATTCAGATTTTTCTTTTGGGCTGTTTCGGGACGTATAAGTTATTCTAATTCGATTATCGGTCTTCAAGATATAATCAAGCCCATCTTTAAATGATAATCCCCAGTAGTCGAGAGTAAAATCATCTTTTACTTCTATTAAATTTTTTCCTGCAATAATGTTGTGGTATATATATTGATATGGATGCTCTTTTATCATCAACTGTAGTATAAATATGGAGTTAAAGATGAGAAATACAGTAATAACAGCAGCTAAACAGTTATACGTTTTTAGTGCCAGTTTCTGTCTAAAGATCCCATATAAAGAATTGACACCCTTTAATGCGATTATTAAGAATGCTGGATAGATAAAATACATCTGTCTCCATCCATTATATAGATTTGATTTCAAAAGTATCGCAGCAAATACTGGGATAAAAAACCATAAAACAGCTATAATGATATACTTATTTTGTATGTAAAAAATAAGTATGTTTTTTCGTATATTGCTAATAAAAAATGCCAGACCAATAAAGAATAACACAGTATAAGCTATTGGAGTCATTATTATTATATTCACTGGTAAATAATGCCAGGGAAGGTTGTTAAGACTAGATATATTTTGTCCCATATATAGAAATCTGGCATTAAGGGGATAATCTGACATTCTTCTTATAGCAGCAATAAAATTATTTAAAGGGTCCGGTAGCATGGCTGGCATCAAGATAAGAAAAACAGTTATTGTTATAAATAAATAAATAAGTAGGTATTGAATTTTTTTAGAGGATCTTTGAGTTTTACTATCTTCTCTTAGTTGCTTTTTTTCTATTAACAAATCTGCAATAAAAAAAAGAATTGTAAAAAAGGGTATAATAATACCTATTATTCTGGAAGCTACAGCAAATCCTGAAGCGAAACCATGCAAAAAAGCGAATTTAATATTTTTAGTCTCGAAAAATCTTTGAAGAGTGAAAATGGAAATTATAAAAAATGATAAAAATGGCAGATCCTTGGGATTATAAAATGAATCAACAAATATTCTTGGGGAAAGTACCAAAAAAATACTTGCAAGAAATCCAAATTTCCAATCTTTAAAAATTTTTTTACATAGTAAATAAAAAAATATAACAGCTATATAAAATAGTAAAAAAGTAGAATAGTGCCTAAGTAAAAAGGTAGTCCTTGGATTTTCAATATTAAAAATCTTCTGCATAATTGTTAAAGGGAACGTAAAAGCTGTACCATGAAACATATAACTGATACCAAACAAGCTTGTATCGTTCTTCAAGACAAGATTTGAAGCGTCATTACCCAGTTCTCTTTCATATTCTTCATCTGTAGAGTATCCATAGTCTTTAACAATCAAGATCCCAATAATTAAAAATAAGATGAAGAAAGAGATTATTATAAACTTATATTTTTTTTCGGCTAAGTTTTTAACATTCTCCAGAAAATGCATATTTTTATAATATAACAAAGGCTTGTTTTTATAAAATAGATTTGAAAATTTTCTCTGCTATTTTATAAAAATGAAATCTGGCATGTAGGATGAGTAATTAGTGTTAAAAGTAAGTTGTTTATTATCAGAACCATCAAAATTCATCAAAAATAATTGCTTTTTACCCTTTTGATCACTCTCATAGACAATATGCTGGTTATCTGGTGATATTAAGGCGTGACCATCCAGAGACCCATTGTTGGTAAGTTTTTTTAAATTCTTTCCATCTTCCTGTACTATATAAATGTTATAATTTTTATCGCCCGAGGCTTTCCCCTGAAAAATGATATATTTTCCATCAGGTGACATCGAGGGAACTCTTTTATCAAATGGTATATCAAGTATTTTTATAATGTCTGTTCCGTCATCATTCATAATATACAGATCATAGGATCCTGATATCCCCACTTCATAAAGTATCTTGTACTGGCTTGAATGGCCAAAGGGGTGCCAGTCATCTACAACAGGGTTAATAGTAAGGCGCTGGACATTGCTGCCATTTATATCCATTTTGTAAAGTTCCCAGTTTTCATCTTGGAAGATTTCATAATAGACATATCTATCATCAAATGACCAGCTTGGGTCTCCATTTCTCTCGGAATTAAATGTAAGCTGCTTCTTATTTGAGCCGTCCCAGTCCATTACCATTATCTGCCAGACACCATTTACATCCGAGGAATAAAGTATTCTTTTACCATCTGACGATGCTGCTGGATAAAGATCTGCACCTGGAGTATCTGTAAGCTGCTTTAAATCCGAACCATCAAGATTCATGCTGAAGATATCTTCATTGCCATTGACATCTGATACAAATACTATTCTTTGGACAGCATATTCTATGTCAGCCAGCCAGCCAGAAATAACTACAGGATTTGTTTGGGGGTCATCTTCAAGACTGGTGGAAATAAAGATATTTGAGTCTGGCCTCTTTAACTCTCCAGCAATATTTATATTTTTAATGATCAATTGATATTGTCCGGAACCTGAGATTGCATAAATATAAATGGAATGCTGCGACCCATTTGTAAATCCGCTTATGTCCAATTTAAACCTGAAACCACTGTTCATAAATTCACTGCCATAATTTGTTGCAATATCATCCCTTGCAGATCCATAATCTGCATTACCTAAAAGCTTGCCAAATCCTCTTGGACCGTCCAGATAAAACTCGATCCTATCTATGTTAGTACCGCTGCTACTGTTTTTATCGACTGCCCAACCGGAAAAGCCTAATTCTTTTTTACCCTCATCCAGTACTGTTTCTACGGGAAATTCAAGATACATTATAATATTACCTGCTGTATTTAAGTCACCCGGTATCTTTACTTCTTTTTTTATATAGGACTCCTCCTGTCCGGGAATGTCATTATACATATAAAGATAATGAACAGAACCGGGTTCAAATTCGTATCCCGCCCTATCCCATTCAAGATAAAATCCTGTATTTCTATATTCATCTCCAAAGACTTTAGCAGCTTCATCTGATTTCACTCCATATACGGCATTACCCAGATATATTCCTGTATTTCTGTCTCCATCAAGGTAGAGACTCAATACCTATATCACCAGAAGTTATTTTATCTATTGCTGTATCTTTCAACTCAGTTCCAGTTATTGTTTCCTGTACGTTAGTCTGCTCATATTCTGAAGATTGGTTTATATTTGAAACTTTCTCTCCGGCAGTTTCAACAATTTCTTTTAATGTTGTTTCTATATTATTCGCTGATTCAGGCTTGCTCGCATTTTTGATAAAAGCAACTCCAAAAATACCTGAAACACATAAAAAAAGAGCTATTAAAATTGAAATAATAATTTTCATATAATATATATTCGATTAAATTGAATAGAAAGTAAGATAATGTAAATTAATAAGTGGATATAATAGAATAAAAGAGGTCATGTTATTTTTATTATTAATCCTTGTTCATCTAATTCGTTTTTAATATACTTAAGGATAAAACTAATGTATAAGATAATCCCTGTTATTTCAAGTAGCTCCTCTATAGTGGATATCATCTCCAATATGAAACCACCCTTAGAAGTCTTAAGATAAAAAATCGATATAACTTCAAAACCTACTGCGCCCACAAGATAAACAATCGCCGAGAGAATTGCAATTAATAAATATTTTTTTGGAATAAGAAATAAAAACCTATAAAATAAAAAAATCACTGTAATAATAAAAACAGTAGCCATTATTATAAAATGGGAATTAAAATTCGCTGATGAAAAAATTTGTTTAGCAGTTCTTAAGATTCTCTCATGAACAACACAAACTTCGTCAATGGCTAAGTATATAAATAACAAAAACAGTCCAATCCAATATCTAGAAATCCTACTTTTTTTTGTATTTAGATAAATAAAAAATTGAAGAAGTGCTGCCAAAAGGAATAGAAAAGTTGTAAATATAGTAGGAATATTTTGTTCTGACCCAAAATTAAAAAGATAATTAATTCCCATAATCTTCCATGCCCCAAATAAAATCTCGATACCTGTCCCCAATATACTTAGAATTGCAAGTGTCAATGTAATAGAAAAAAGGCTAATAATAAATTTCTTCTCTGGAAAATTTATTTTCATATGATTTTTCATTTAATTTTTTTAAAAAAATCATTATACATTTATAAGAATATTATTACTATTATTTTTTTTAATATGTCAAATTGCTATAGTCGATTATGAGGGATATATGAATCATCTATGCATGAATATAGATATGAGGTCGAAGGGTGTAAAACCTATTATTTATTTAAAATAGATCCACAGGTCCGTTTGAAGCCTTCATCAAAACATACAAGCGGATAATAACCCAGGATCCTTTTTTGCTTTTTCTATTCCTGCAAGGCTATGCCTTACATCTCCTTTTCTTTCTGGAAGATAGACCGGTGTAACATTGGATGCCCTTTGTCTTTGAAATAAAACCTATGATTTCATTGAGGCTGATCCTCTTTGCGCATGCGATATTGTAAAAATTGCCATACAATCTGTCATTCTCCGAAGTCATAGCAAGATAATTGGCAAATATTACATTATCAATATATGTAAAATCCCTGCTCTGATTTCCATCTCCATATACCTCAGGTTGCTGGTTCTCTGAAATCTTCTTTAAAAATTTTGGTATGACCGCTGAATAAATGGAACCAGGGTTTTGACGTCTTCCAAATACATTAAAATATCTCAATGATATTGTCATTAAACCAAACATTTCAAAATACAGGCGGCAATAATACTCTGCTGTTAGTTTAGTCACTGCATAAATGGATTTTGGATTGGGAGGCATGTCTTCGACTTTTGGCAGTATTGCTGTATCACCATAAACAGATGATGAAGATGCATATATAAATTTTTTGACTTTGTTTTCTGTTGAAGCTCTTAACAAATTAAGGGTGCCTTCGATATTTACAGAACTTGAATCAGCGGGATTTTCAATTGAGCGTTGAACTGAACCAAGTGCAGCATGGTGAAGTACAATGTCTGTACTTTTTGTCGCCGCAATACATGAATTATAATCTCTTATATCTCCCTGGATAAACTTGAAATCCGGATTTTCATTGACTTCAGAAATTGAATTGATAACTTCATCCATATTATCTTTTGTTCCTGTAGAAAAATCATCTAGGCCGATAACAGCCATATCCCTACTGAGTAGGAATTCCATTATATTGCTGCCGATAAAACCTGCGCAGCCTGTAACAAGTATTTTTATTTTCTTGTTAAACTTAAGTTCATTAAGCCTCATTTATACTCTCCAGTATCTGTAACCAAGCTTTTCTATATCTTCTTTTCTAAATATCCATTTTATATCAAAAATAAAAGGATTTTCTTTGTTCTGTTTTTCTTTTAAGCTTTTAAGATCAATATTTTTAAACTCATTATGTGATACACAAAAAATAAATGCATCTGCCCCTTTAATTTCTTCAAACTCGATGAGATCTATTCCATAATGTTTTTTTACATCATTTTTATTAGCAATAGGATCATATATAAGAGCATCTATACCATTTACCTTTAGGTGATCATAAATATCAGTCACCCTGGAATTTCTGATGTCTGATACGTTCTCTTTAAAAGTAATTCCGAAGATAATAGCTTTTGATCCTTTAATATCCTTGTAGGTTGTTTCCAGGTTTTTAATTATTTCCTGACCAATAAATAATCCCATCCCATCATTTATTTTCCTGCCTGCAAGTATCACATCCGGCTGGTATCCTATTTTTTTTGCTTTGTAAGTAAGGTAGTATGGGTCCACTCCAATACAATGCCCTCCGACAAGGCCCGGATAAAATTTAATAAAGTTCCATTTAGTCGATGCTGCCTCAAGGACCTCACTTGTATCGATATCGCATTTTAGAAAAAATAATAGCAAGTTCATTGATAAGAGCTATATTAAGATCTCTCTGGGTGTTTTCAATGACTTTGGCGGCTTCTGCGACTTTTATGCTTGAAGCCTTAAAAACACCAGCAGGTACAATTTTATTGTAGACTTTTGATATTACTTCCAGAGAATCATCATCCTGTGCAGATATGACTTTCTGTATATTTTTAAGGGTGTGCTGCCTGTCCCCAGGGTTGACCCTTTCGGGCGAGTAACCGACAAAAAAGTCCCGCCCACTTTTTAGATTTGAATGTTCCTCAAGTAAAGGAATGCAGATTTCTTCAGTGACACCAGGATATACAGTTGATTCATAGACAACGATAGAGCCAGACGGCATATTCTCACCAGCAGTAATTGTCGCCTCCCTTAAGAGTGTAATGTCAGGGTTTTTATCAGTATCTATGGGAGTAGGTACTGCGATTATAAAGAAGTTAGCCAGATTAAGATCTTATACGTCGGCAGTATATTTACATTTAATACCTGTAAGTTCTTCAATGCTTACATTCCTGTCCTTGTCGTGATTTTCCCTCAATTCCGATATTCGTTGCCTGTTTAAATCAAAGCCGATGACATCAAAATATCTGGAAAGTTCGATAAGCAATGGAAGACCGACATAGCCGAGCCCTACTACAGCTATATCTTGTTTCTTTTTTTATAAGCTGGTCGTAAAACAAATCCGGATTCATTTTCTATTTATATAAATGATGATTTTATAATATAATTTAGCTCTGAAATTTTATTATATTTTATTTATTAATTCTATTAAATTTATTTTTTTTTGAATAGAGATAAATTTTATCAGGATACGATGAGATTGAGCCATAAAAAAAATATCTACTATGTTATAGAAGGGATAGAATGGGTCATTGCCTGGGAAGGCCGATCCATAGCGCAAAATATAAAAAGGATTTTTGATCTTGATATAAAGCTTGTTAAATCTTCTAAGAGGAGATTATCAGGCATAAAAAATCAGATATTACATTTTGGGTCAAGAAACACATACTTGCCAGACATACATAATTATATCTCAAATACTAATAATATTATTCTAACCTGGTATCACGGTACTGATAAGGACAGGGAATATATAGATAATTTATCTGAAATCTCTAAAAAAATAGATGTTGTTACTACTTCATGTACCATGAGCAGGGACAATCTTATAAAATGGGGGATTCCATCTGAAAAGATAATCATAATACCTATAGGAATAGATGTCGGATATTTTAAAAGTTTCCTTAAACAAGACAGGGAAGAGATTAGAAGAAAGCTTATGATCCCCGAAGGTTCTATATGTATCGGCTCTTTCCAGAAAGACGGTGACGGATGGGGCGAAGGTTTAAAACCCAAACTTATAAAAGGCCCTGATATATTCTGCGAGGTCGTTAAAAGGTTGAGAAAAGACTTTCCTGTTTTTGTTCTGCTAACCGGGCCTGCAAGAGGGTTTGTAAAAGAAAAACTTAAAGAAGCAGGTATCCCGTTTGCACATTTCTACCCAAGGGATGTATTAAAAATACCTTATTATTATAGAGCCCTTGATCTGTATCTTATCACTTCAAGGACTGAGGGGGGACCAAAGGCTCTGATGGAATCTTTTGCTATGTGCATACCTGTAGTCAGCACTGATGTAGGCATGGTGCATGATATAGCAATAAACGGCCAGAATGCCATGATAAGTCCTGTTGATGATATCTTGGACCTTACTGATAATTGTAAATCGATTATAAATGATGGTGACCAGAGGGTCAGGATAATAGAAAATGGTTTTCAAAAAGTAGATGAGCTGGACTGGAAAATACTGGCTGGAAGATATTATAAGGAGATTTATACAAGTTATTTATAATCTTATAAGATTATGATAGTTAAGATGAAAAGACTCTTGTTTCAACGTTATTGACCGAAGTCTATAGATTATTAGAAGCCAGATCACACTATTTCAGTTTATAAACAGTTAATATTTCTCCGCTATCTACTATTAGACTGAAGACTTTTTTCTCGAGACTAAAACCGTTAAAAGGTTTGTAATATTCAGAATCCATATTTTTATAATTATCTAAATAATAATCGGCTTTATCGATATCATTGACGTAAACTAATCTTTTACTGTCTTGTTTATCCAGAAGAAGCTGAGAATAGCTTGTTGGCCCGGCTCCGTTATAATAAGTTATCTTTTCCCTGCTATCAGTCCTTAGAATGTATTCAAGCCCATCTTTGAAAGATAATCCCCAGTAATCAAGTGGATACTTTTCCTTTACCTCTTCCAGGTTTCTCCCTGCAAGTATATTATAATAAACATATTGGTATGGATGCTGCCGTATCATTAGTTGTGCAATAAAAGCTATATTAATGATTAATATACAGGTAATAATTGTAGCAACTACATTATATTTCTTGATACTCAACTTTTTTTTAAAGAAATCAAATAAAAATTTAATACCGATCAGTGTGATGATCAATAAAGCTGGATAGATAAAATACATCTGCCTCCATCCGTTATACAGGTTGGAGCTCAGTAATATCTGGGAAAACATCAGGAATAAAAAACCACAAAATAGCAATAATGATATATTTGTTTTCGGTATAAAAAGTATCCAGATTTTTTCTGAAACGGCTGAAAAAATATATTAAACCTGAAAGAAATAATACTGTGTAAATTATAGGTGTCATTATTGCTATATTTACAGGCAAATAATGCCAGGGAAGGTTGGTATCGTAAATGATATTTCCCATGTAAAGACCTATTTTTGAGTGTGGATAGTCTGACATAAGCTTTATGGCACCAATAAAATTATTTATAGTGTTTGGAATCAGTGCAGGCATAAAAAGAAGAAAAATAGTTATCATAATAAATAGATATATTAAAAGATTTATTATTACATTGGAGATGTGCGATGAATTTATGGTTTTTTTCTGTTTTTTTATCTGGATCAGATCAAAAATAAAAAAAAGAAAAGTAAAAAAGACAATGATGATACCTATTATCCTGATACTTGTAGCAAATCCTGTAGCAAAACCGTGTAAGAATGCAAATTTTATATTTTTAGTCTCAAGAAACCTGCTAAGAGTAAAAATAGAAACAATAAAAGCTGATAAAAAAGGAAGGTCTTTTGGGTTGTAAAATGAATCTGCAAATATTCTTGGTGAAAGGACTAAAAAAATGCCTCCAAGCAGTCCAAGTTTCCAGTCCTTAAAAATATTTCCTGCAAAGTAAGTAGAAGAATATAACTGAGATGTAGAATAATAAAAAAGTAAAATAATGCCTGATTAAAAAAATAGTCCTTAAATTCTTAATATTTAAGCTTTTCACCAGGATGGTTAGGGGTAGTGTAAAACCAGTACCATGGTACTTATTTTCATATTCAAATATGGCCTTATCATTTTTAAGAACAAGATTTAAGGCATTATTGCCTAAATCACGCTGGACTCCTTCATCTGTTGAAATCCCATAATCACTTACCGATAATATACCAATTATGAAGAAGATAATGAAAAAAAGTACTATGATCAACTTATATTTACTGTCTGCAAAACTTCTGATAGAACTAAAAAAATACATACTTTTAAATATCAAATAAATTTATAAATCTTGCTTAACTGTTCTTTTTTCCAGCTTCGGCAAGTGATATTTACTGGGTAACTGTTGGCAGTCTCATTATATCAGCATGTATTCTTAACATAAATGGTAAGAATACTTCCTTTAATATCATTATTAGCACTAAAAAATATGGATAATTATTATATAATGTCTAAAATAAGAGTAATTAAAATTTCTGCCGAAGTATTAATAAACATAAATAGAAAGAATATTTTTATGTCTTTTATGTTATCCATAATCATACCGGTTTATAATTCAGAAAACACAATTGATGAAGTCGTTGGTAGACTTCTAAGGGAATTAGATGAAAAGGTTTCTTATGAAATAATTCTTGTGAACGACGGGAGTACTGATTCAAGTTACAGCAGGTGCTTAAAGTTAGCACAATCATACAACTCTATCAAACTTGTAAACCTTTCCAGAAATTTTGGCCAGCACAATGCAATGATCGCAGGTTTAAAGTTTATACAGGGCGAAGTTGCAGTTTTTATGGATGATGATCTCCAGACTCCTCCTGAAGAGATCTGGAAACTTATAAAAAAGTTAGATGAAGGCTATGATATCATATATGCAAATTATATTAATAAAAAACACAACATTTTCAGAAAATTTGGCAGTACCATCAATGCTGTTATGGCAAATATCCTGTTAAAAAAGCCAAGAAATTTAAAAACTTCAAGTTATTTTGTAATTAGAAAATACCTTGCTACAGAGATACTGGAATACCAGGGACCATATCCCTACCTGCCTGGTCTTGTTTTAAGAATTACAAGCAATATAGGAGTGGTAAACATAGAGCATAAAAAAAGAGCACATGGAAAGTCGAATTACAGTTTCATTAAATTATTGCGGCTATGGTTTAACGGATTTACTAACTTTTCAGTAAAACCTTTAAGGATCGCATTATTTTTTGGTTTATTATGTGCTGCAGCAGGTTTTATAATCGCATTAATATTACTGATAAGAAAAATGTTAGATTCGGTTCTTGTTACAGGTTGGACTTCGACAATTGTTGCTATCCTTTTCTTTTCGGGAATACAGCTGATCTCAGTAGGCTTAATAGGTGAATATGTTGGAAGGATTTTTATGTCACAGAATAAACAGCCTCAGTATGTCATAAGAGATACAATCAATATAAATAGTGACAGTGAACATTAATAAAATAAATATATTGAAGGAAACAGAAAAAAAGCAAACCGCAAAGATCCCGTTTAATAAACCTTCAATAGTCGGAAATGAGCTTTCCTATATAAAGCAGGCTGTTGAAAGCGGAAAAATAAGCGGGGACGGGGATTTCACCACAAAGTGCCATGATTTTATCCAGGCAAGATATGGGGTAAAAAAAGCCTTGCTGACCACGTCATGCTCAAGTGCCCTGGATATGACAGCAATACTTGCTGGCATTAAAAAGGAAGATGAAGTCATAATGCCTTCATTTAATTTTGTTTCTGCTGCAAACTCATTTTACATAAGAAATGCGACCATAAGGTTTGCAGAAATCAGGGAAGATACTTTAAATATCGATGAAGACAAAATTGAAGAAGCAATAAACCCGTTTACCAGGGCTATTGTCCTGATCCACTATGCAGGTGTCTCCTGTGAAATGGATAAGATAGTACAAATTGCAAGAAACTATAACCTTATCCTTATTGAAGATGCTGCCCATGCCATAGAAGCAAAATATAAGGATAGTTATCTCGGCAGTATTGGAAATCTAGGCTGTTATAGCTTTCATGAGACTAAAAATGTAATTTGCGGTGAGGGTGGAGCACTTTTGTTAAATGATGAAAGTTTTTTTGAGAGAGCAGAGATAATAAGAGAGAAGGGTACGAACAGGAGCAAATTTTTCAGGGGTGAAGTCGATAAATATAGCTGGGTGGATATTGGTTCATCATTCCTTCCCTCAGAGGTGCTTTCTGCTTTTCTATATGCTCAATTTGAAAAAATTTATAATATAAATAAAAAAAGGTCTTATATCTGGAATCATTATTATGAAAATCTTGAAATATTTCAAAAAAAAGGACTTTTAAGACTACCTGTAATACCCGATAACTGCACTCATAACAGCCATATTTTTTATATATTATTAAATGATCTAAAAACAAGAAATGATCTGATGGATCATTTTAAAAGAAGCAACATCATTGCTGTATTCCATTTTTTGCCGCTTCACTTATCCCCTATGGGAGCGAAGTTGGGTTACAGACCAGGTGACTTTCCTGTAACTGAAGATGTATCGGATCGCATATTAAGACTACCGCTTTTTTATGATTTAAATAAAGAAGACCTGGACAGGATAATAAAGGTGATAAAAAGTTTTTTTAAAGATGACAAAAATAGTATTTAAATATTTTCTGTAGAATAAATAGTTCTGTTTTAAAATGTAAGTGACTAATAATGACTGAAATTCGGCAAGTATTCTATATAATTCCAACTAATCATCACAAAGTATCCAGGCTATCTTTATATTTTTTTTGAAATTCAACCGATGCCAGAAAAGAATCAATAATATCTGAGCGTGAGTAGCCGTTACTTAATTTCTGTAACCACATGACCTGTCCTGTAATATCAGGTTTTCTATCAAAGAACACAGCATACAATGCTATTAAAAATTCTTTATCACTTTTACTTTCGAGCAGCGAGCCTTCACTTAGAAGTATTTTTTTTATTTCAATGCCGATTGCATCCGATCGAAGGCCTCCTGTTTGAAGTAATTTATAATATTTTAAAGCTTCATCATTACTTGCACCTTTACCATATTTGTAGAAATATGCCCTTTTAAAAAGAAGGCTTAAAGGACCGTCAGGAATGTAAAAACTTGTTATATTGTAACCCCCATTAAAATTCGAATCGATACTACTTTCAATATAGACACCATAGTGCTCTTCAATAAATATTTTTAATAATTTACCCTGATCCTTGGTACATAAGACCCTGATATCATTCCTTAGGATTATATCTGTATAGATATTTTCAATTGAATATTTAAGTAGTATCTCATTGTATATCGGGCTGTGCTGCAACCATCCCTGCTGTATATACTTGAGACCTTTAAGATTTTCCGGGATGGTAAATGAAATTTTTTTATCATGCAATGGCGCAGCACCCCATCTGACATATATAAAGTCATGTTCTTTCATCCTGCTTATTTTTTCATTAAATTCTTCCTGTTTTTCAAAGTTTGTCCTGCTTGCGATTGAAGTGGTAATAAAAATTGAAGAGAATATGATAATACAGACTGCTAGTGATATAAGCATAAATGTCTTTTTCTTACTTTTTAGTGCAGTCAGGAAAACAAAATCACTTTTAAAAAAAGCGGATGTGAGGATGGTAAAAAATATTAGTGGTATAAATAATCTGTTGGGCAACCTGTTGGTATATGAAAAGTATAAAGATATTATAAAAGGGGGTATTGTCGTAAATAAAAGATATTTGTTCCTGTTTTTTATTGCTTCAATAATCAGAACTATTAAAAAAAATATTGTAAAAATCCTGATTTTCAAATTCAGATCATTAAATGCCTTCTTCCACACATCAAATGTCTCTTTTGGCCCGTTATCATTACTGATGCTGTCTACAATATATTGGACTTTTTCAAGGGAATACAATTCAAGATCACTAAAAAACCAGGATTTATACATTTTGACATCATTTTCACTCCAACCCACAATCCTGTAAACATCCTTTGTACTTTCACTATATTTTTTTTGCGGATAATCACTGATTTCGGGTCTAAGCTTATTATACTGGATATAAAAAGCCCATTTAGGATCTTTCTGGTAGTAGTTAATATTGTGGAAATAAATCAAAGTAAAAAGAACAGCTGTTATTATCAGAAAAACTGGTATTTTAAGCCCCGGTTTTTTAATGAACTTAAATAATAACAAAATAGAAAAAAGTCCGAGTACCAGGAAAGACATATAGTGTCTTATAAATTCTGAGATTATAAATAAAAAAATACTTATAACTGTTGCGATATAGAACCTGGAGCCCCTGGAATCAAGAAATGACAAAAATAATATTACACCTGATATAGCAGAAACAAATGAAGTTGTAGTAAACTGTATATTTGTAAGCAGAAACAATTCAAAAAATGCAAAGATAAGCAAATAAAAGGCAAGTCCCGGTAAAAACTTTTTTCTTAAAAGCAGGCAAAAACACATTATTGACATTGATATGAAATGCAGTAAATAAAATAAAACCGGGTACCAGTTTATATTTATAAGGTTGCTATACAAAAAAACAAGCAATTTTCCTATTAATATGTCAATGAAAACCAGGTATTCAGAAGGCTGTCCTGTCCTTATACCTGAAGCGATCCCTTCCATTGTACTGTCATCGTTTGACTGATATCTCGGTGTAATAAAACAAAAAAATAGTGAGAACAAAAGAAGGTTTATTAAAATTGCCAGTATAATATACTTATAAGGACTTGAACGATAAAAAAGTTTCATTTTTTTGAATTATAAAATCCCATTGCTCCGAATTCTGAAGGTTTCATGATTTCTCTTTCAAAAATCTCAGAGATCTGGTGGATTCTTTTTACCAGCATGAAGTTTGATGCAAACAAAGATTTTTTAGCATCGTAATACACATTGTCCTCTATCCCTATCCTGACACCTGGGGCACCTGAAGCAATAGCATATGTAGATACTTTAAGTTGAGAAGCTCCCAGACCAGCAAAGGCATAAATAGAGTCCGGGGGAAGATCCCTTACTGTAATGCCTATATTTGCCAGATCAGGCTGGGCAGTAAAAATGTTTCCAAACAAAAGGTTCCAATAAAGAGGTGGTTTCAGGATGTTTTTACTTATCATGTATTTGGCATAATTTACCATCCCACTATCAAAACATTCGATCTCGGGGTGTACTCCTAATTCATTCATCCTACAAGCTAATTTATTTATCATTTCAGGATCGTTCATATGAGAATCATGAAGAAAATTCAGTGATGACATTGTTAGTGACGCTAAATCAGGTTTTAGCTGCAATACCTCTGATCTTTTTTCGAACTCTGAAAAAGACCTGCCGCTTGTTGAAAGGCTGATAATCAAATCTTTACAGTGTTTTCTTATGCCACTGATAATTTTTTCATAGATAAAAGCTCTATAATCCGGCTTTCCAGTCTGGCTGTCTCTTGCATGCAGGTGTACAATAGTTATGCCCAGATCATATGCCTCGTGCACCTGCTCTATTATTTCATCTGGTGTTATTGGCACATGAGGGGTCCAGTCTTTCGTTGGCTTCATACCTGTAGGAGCAAAATTTATTATTAGTTTAGACATTTCTGATATTCAATTTAAGATAAAAATTTTTACTTTATTTGGTCATTTACCCTGATGGTTTTTGCGGGAATTCCATATGCTACAACATTATCTTCTATGTCCTTATTTACTAGTGAACCCGCGCCGATTATAACGTTTTTACCGATTTTTATTCCATCTATAATGTTTGAACCCATACCTATAGACGAACCCTCTCCAATTTCACAAAAACCTGCAATATTGACCCCTGGATTTATTACACAAAAATCCGATATCTGAGTATGGTGACCAATACCGACGTGTCTGTTAAAAGTGACGAAATTACCTATTTCAGAAAACGGGCCAATAGTTACACCATAATTAAGAAAATTTCCAAATCCTATTTTTATATTTTCTGCGATATCTGCACCTGGATGAATAATATTGCAATACATTTTGAAATCCAGTGAATAGTTTTTATAAAAAAAATCAAATACTGTTTTTTTTGATAATACATTACCGACACCAAGAAAATTTTTTCGATTGTAGACGTGTCCCGCGTCCCATTCAGTGTGCATTATCGTATCATAAGCAGGTCCGGATATTTTGTAAGGGATATTTCCCTCAATGGCAATATTTTTTATTATTCGGATGTTCAGATCCTTGCCGTAGCATTTTATAAGCACAGTAATTACCATACTGATAAAACCTGGACTGAATCCCAATATATCTACTGACCCCAAGGAGTTTTATCCTTCTTATAATCCAGCATTTTAATATATAAAGATATAGTCAAATTTAAAAATTGTGTTCTATGGCATTTTAGCAAAGAATAAAAATATTTAATACTTAAAAACCATTAACTAGTAATCAGATCCTCTGATTAATGAATAAAGTATTTATAAAATTATTTACAAATGATATAATTTTTCAGATTAAAAAAATTAAATCCAAGGAGTGTTCTTGTGAGGAAATATTCTATAATTTTTTTAGTTATTTTTTTTATATTAATCTTTGTTTTACCGGGATGCAAGTCTGCTGCCCAGGAATCACAAAAAGTAGTAATAGCTCAACAATTCGGACTGGGGTATGCTCCTCTTATGATAATGCAAAAGAAAAACCTTATTGAAAAATATTATGAGGGAGCTGAGGTGGAATGGGTCCAGTTAGGATCGGGCGGGACGATAAATGAAGCAATAGCATCCGGAGCAGTCGATATCGGCAGTATGGGTGTTCCACCTTTTTTAATATCCTGGAATAAAGATCTGGGCGTTAAGGTATTAGGAGCCCTATGTAAGATGCCGCTTGGTTTACAGACATATCACGAAGAAATAAAGACACTCAATGATATAAAGCCAGAAATGAAGATAGCCCTACCCGGGCCGGGAAGTATCCAGCATATCCTCCTATCTATGGCATGTAAACAACAGCTTGGTGACCCAAAAGCTCTTGATAATCAGATTGTCGCGATGGCACATCCAGACGCAGCAAATGCTCTTATCAATAAGATAGAGATAGATGCTCATTTTACATCACCTCCCTATATTTTTATGGAGCTTGAAGATAAGAGCATACATCAGGTACTTGATGCTGAAAAAGATTGCTTTGGCTCCCAATTTACTTTTTTAGTTGTCATCAGCACTGAAAAATTTAAAAACAGCAACCCTTCCCTTTATAAAGCGATTGATTCAGCTCTTGATGACTCAATAAATTGGATAAATGAAAATCCAGAAGAAGCAGCAAAATTGCTTGCAGAAGATATGGACCTTGAAAGTGAAGAAGTATATAAGCAATTGACATGGCCTGGAGTGGTTTTTTCTAAAAATCCAGAAGGTATGTTGAAGTTTCTGGATTTTATGAAAAGCTCGGATTATGTCCAGAAGACAACCACAGATGTCTCGGAACTTATCTGGGATAACCTTGATCCTTCGAAAGCAAATTGAATTAATACGTTATTATCAGGCTATATTTGAAGAAAATGAATTCTTGGAATGGTTTCATTTAGGAAAAAATACTCCGGAATATTTATAAAGCTTGGATTTTTGGCTTCAGTATTTTTAATTTGGGAACTTCTGGCCAGGTTTGTTATTTCTTCAACAAATCTTATACCCCCCGTATCTATTATTTTTGTTGCATTGTGGAAAAATATCATTTCAGGCGAGATCATAAAGTATACGCTCTATTCCTTGTATCTAATATTTACTGGTATTGCGATCGGTATGATCGCTGCTTTCATCCTGACAGCATTTTATATGGTCAATAAAAGTTTTGCGCATATCCTTGACCTGGTAATATCCATAATGCACCCACTTCCCGGTATTGCGCTTTTACCGATAGTAATGCTTATTGTCGGGTTGGGAGCAAAAGCAATAATAATAATCATCGTCCATTCTGTTATTTGGCCGGTGATTGTAAATTCAATTGCAGGATTTCGCACGGTACCTAAAACGCAGATAGAATTGGGCAGGAGTCTGGGCATGTCAGAATTACATCTTGTTTTTTCAGTGATGATACCCAATGCTTTCCCTCATATTTTTTCAGGTCTAAAAATAGCATGGTCCAGGAGCTGGAGGGCACTGGTGGGGGCTGAAATGGTATTTGGAGCTACTGGTCTGATAGGTGGACTGGGATGGTATATATATCAGAAAAGGTATTTCCTTGAAATACCCGACGTATTTGCAGGTCTTTTTGTAATAGTGATTATTGGAATAATGATCGAAGAAGTTTTGATGAAACAGGTTGAAAAAAGGACCATTATAAAATGGGGGATCTCTGATTGAATGGGATTTGTACTTGAAATAGAAGATCTAAAAAAGAAGTTCACCATAAACAACAAGACATTAGTTGTACTAAATGGCGTATCGCTTGCTCTTGAATATGGCGACTTCCTGACTGTACTGGGACCATCAGGTTGTGGCAAGACCACTTTACTAAGATGTATAAGCTGCTTTGAAAAAAAAGACGAAGGCAATATTAAAGTCGAGGGCAATACCTGTAAACAAACCAGGACCTGACAGGATAATGGTTTTCCAGGGTTATGATCAACTTTTTCACTGGAAGACAGTTCTTGAGAATATAATTTATCCCCTAAACCTTAAATTCAGGAAGTTAAAAAAAGCAGAGAGATTGGAAATAGCCCTGCATTTTCTGGAGATGGTAAAATTATCAGGATTTAAAAATGCTTATCCACGCCAGCTTTCAGGTGGAATGCGTCAGAGAGTGGCGATTGCAAGAGCATTTGCTATAAAACCTAAAATCCTATTGATGGATGAACCATTTGGGGCACTAGATGCACAGACCCGTAATACCCTTCAAAATGAACTGATCGAAATATGGCAGAAAACTGAGACAACGATTGTTTTTATTACACATAATATACAGGAGTCAATCATACTTGGAAATAAAATAATGGTTCTTTCACAGATACCCGCAAAAATCAGGCTATTTATGCAAAATTCATTGGAAATACCAAGGATGCCAGAAACAGTGGAATTTATGAAACTCTGGAAAAAGCTTTATAATAATCTGGAGATATGAGTGCAGAGCTAAAAGTAAAAAATGGATTCTAAAAAAGTCTTGATACTTGGTATAACACATCCCCAGATCGATGCGATCCTTTATTTCAAAAAACAGGGATTTAAAGTCCACGGTTTAAGCTGGCAAAAAGAGGGTATGGCACTCCCGTTTATTGACCATTTTGAGCAGATAAATATTACAGATATAAAATCAGTTCTTGATTATACAAAAAAAATAATTTTGATCTTGTCTATTCCACTGGTTCTGATATTGCAATGCCGGCAATAGCAGAAGTGTCTGAGGAAGCTTGGTCTGCCATTTGACTTTGATTAGATCAGGTCCAAATGTTTATAAATAAGGGAGATTTCCGAAGATTTTTGAATAGCCAATAATCTCAGACCAGTAAAATATAAGACTGGTTCTAAACTGCGGATTTTGAAAAATGGGATAAATTTCCTGCAATAATAAAACCTGTTAACAGCCAGGGACAGCGTGGAGTAAGAAAAGTCACAGGCAAGCAGCGAACTGTAAAATATTTATTTAAGGTGCAGTGCACAATCCAGGTTTTAAAAAGTGATAGTCGAAGAATTTTTAAATGGCAGTGAATTTAATATACTTGTTTTTGTCTATCGGGGGATCGCACTTTTTACATTCATAAGTGACAGGATACTTGTAGAGGAAAGTATACCGGAGATAATACGACCTGATATGCCTGTCGGAGTTGTTAAAAAATCATATCATTCCAAGTGAAATACCACCGAAGGATCAAGAAAAGATCGTGGAATTTGTTAAAAATTTTATTATAATATCAAAAATTAAAAATGGTTGCATATATATGCAGGGCAAATATAACGATGGGGAATTTAATCTTATAGAGGCTGCCCCGAGGTTTGATGGTGGACATATATGGAAGATCATAAAATACAGGTATGGGATCGATTTACTGGGCTTGAATATCGACAGATTGCTGGGTAAAATCACTTCAGAAAAGCAAATTCCAGTCATTTCAGAGCAAATAGATAAAAGATACCAGATCGAGTTCTTTCACCAGAGACCAGGTGAAGCGTTCAATATTCCTGATGGTTTCGATCAAGGATCATGCCTTGAATTCCAGTTTTATTACGAACCCGGTGAAATTGTAAGAGACTCCAATGGTTGGTTTGAAAAAACGGGCTACCATATAAAAGAAATATAAAAATACCATAACGGATTTCATTCATGGTTATGCAGGGCAAAACAAAAAAGCTGATTTTCATATTTTTGAGAATACTGGTATTAGCTGCTTCTGTTGTTTTCCTTATTTATAAGGTTGATTTTGGAATACTTTTCAATACGTTAAAAAAAATCTCCTTTTGGATTCTGGCCGTCTCTGTTTTAATGTCAATCTTAAGAGTCTGGCTGAATGGTATAAGGTGGAAGCTCGTAAATACAGATGACCTCAGGCAGTTAAGTAATTGGGATTATTTCAGGTACATGATGATGTCCTCGACCTTTAACCTTGTTATGCCAGGGGCTCTTGGAGGGGATATTGTAAAAGCTGTCTGGGTGGGAAGCGACACTTCTTATAACAAGACAAGGAATATTTTATCGATTTTTTTTGACCGTACGATAGGTTTTCTTTCATTATTTATTCTAGGGGTTGCTGCTTTCTCACTGAGCCCTTTTTTCAATTAAAAATAAAACTAATAGTCTGGTGTATTTTTCTATCCATCTGTATATTGTCGATCCTGTTGATATTATTTGTTAAAAGGGGCGATATTAAAAGGATTCTTAAAAAATGGAAGACGGATAAAAAGATCATTATTAAAATAAAGGAGACTTTTATTCTGATTGATGAGATCATAAAGTTTTATTTAAAAAATCCCCGGATTTTTATTTATGCTCTTTTTTTTAAGTTTTGTTATACATACTATTTTTTTTGCAATTAATTATCTCATTGCTTATTCTATTGGTATCAGGTTATCCTTTTTTGATATAAGCATTTCAAGTTGTATAGTGTGGTTTATAACCGTGATACCGATCTCTATTTCAGGTATAGGGTTAAGGGAGATATCATATATTTCAATCCTAGGTCAATATGGACTATCTGCAGAATCAGCAACAGCACTTTCACTATATATTTTTTCTGTGAGTGTAATAACCGGTATCGTAGGCTTGCCATTTATCTTCACTGGTAAAAGAAAGAAAATATCATTGTCCTGAAATAGAAATACTTTTTCTCCTCCTTCTGGCAATTAATATTATTATCGTTAAAATACATCCTGAAAAACTTATTAGACTTATCGTACTGTATAAAATGAAATGGCTGGGCATAAAATTAAAAACTATCATGTGTTTGCCTGCAGGTATATATATTCCTTTAAAGAGACCGTTTGTCCTGTAGATCTCTGTCTCTTTTCCATCCACATAAGCTCTCCACCCGGGGTAAAAAGTATCGGAAAATACAAGAAATGAATTTTCCTGTGCAGATATATCCAATTCAATACTGTTGTTTTTGCTGGATATTATTTCCAGCCTGTTGTTCTGTGCTTCAAAGGATGTATTTTCAAAATTGATGTTTTCGGCAATAACATCTGATGAAGGATCGAACTTTACATCGCCAGCCTTATCATCCCAGATTATATCTTTTGCCTCATCTATGTTCTGGACATTTATAAGTTTTCCAGCAAAATAAAACCTTGGCTGATACTTCTTATTTTCCAGTATTATACTGCTATTTGCTTCGTAAATAATCTCATAATCTTCTAATCCACTATCACTTCCACCTGATTGTTCCCTAATATGATTTATATAATCATTCAGGTGCTCTTTACTCAAAGCTATGTATTTGCAGTTTGAGACTGAAAGCAGATTATTATTGATTAAGTATTTTTTATAATCTTCACTCCATATCAAGCCATAATTTATAAATTTTTTCATAAACATATCAGAATAATCATTTAAAAATAACGGCTCGTAACCGTCAATACTTTCCAGGCCAAATTGTACATTCATATTGGGTTTAAACAGATCCTTTTCGGGTATCTCATCTATTACAAAGACTCTGAATGATTCTTCCTTGTTTTCTTTATATATGAATCCATCTTCATAATCGGATTTATTTAAAATGATGTTTTTAGTATTATCATCATATACCCTGCCGACTGATAAAAGGTCCAAAAAAATAAATATTATAAGCAGGGCATATGTTATTTTATTTCTTTTATATAGGAAAATGATCAAAAATACTATTAGAGTACCAATTATAATAAGGGGCATATATACTGCGTAGTTTGATATATCTATGCTTTCACTTAAGAATTCCTTTTTTAAAAAACTGCTGAAAAAACCCGATATCTCATCTTTTAGACTATATTTAAACAGGAAATAGAATACTGAAAATGATGCCAGTACAAAGGTAAAGAATATTATAATTCCTGATATAATGTTTTTAAATTTTTTATTATCGGCTTTGACCAGGTCATTGAAACCAAATCCACAGATAATGGCAAAGGCGAAGCTAAATTCCAACCAATCGCGTGCAGGAAAATGGAATAGATTCAAAACAGGTATATAATATACTATCTTATAAAGTGGATTATATTTACCGGTTAAGAGGAATATCGAAATAAACAATAAAAAGAACCATAAATATTTATTTTTGTCTTTTTTGAAGAAACCAAATATAAAAACTGGAATGGTAAAAATACCAAAGTAACGAAGTACTTCACCAACTTCATCATAACCAAACCAGTGGGGATAATAAAAAGCACTGGTCAAATTATGCTTAAAACCAAAAATATAAGGGAAGAATAAAGTGACAGCCATTTTAGGATTGTATGAATTGAGCGTGAATCCCTCATATGAAAGTTTTTCACTTCGTGCTAGTGATACAAGCTCGATTGCCGGTAGTGCCTGTGCAAGAACTATTAAAAATCCTATTATGAAAATAATAAGTGAATAAAGGAAATAATAATTGCTACCGTAGTCCGAAAAAAATACCTTAAAAACAATAAAAATCAATAAAATCAAAGAAATGATAAGGAATGTATGAATTGCCCCTCCAAAAAAAGCTATGCTGTAAACAATAGATGCTAAAAGTAGAAACTCAAATCTCTTTGATCTGAAAAATTTCTCCAGGAAAAGCAGAATTAGTGGTAACCAGATTACTGTATTGAGTAACACTAGGTGGCTTTTATGTGCGATCAGTGAACCGCTGAACATAAAAATAAGACCCGCTGTAAAACTAGCTGCTTTCTCCAATTTATATTCATTTAAAAAGAGGTACATAAAAATACCTGCAAGTGAATAGCTGAGAAATACTGTCAGATTATAAGCAGTTATGAGTGGAAATATTAATCCCAATACCAATGTGACTGGATAGAAAATACCAGACTGAATATTAGCAAAAAATGGAAACCCGTTTAATTCATAAGGATTTCAGAACGGAAACTGTAATGCTTTGATAGTATTAATCTTCAGTAAAAGAATGGGGATCTGTGAGTTATTGGTATCTGCAAAACCCTGTATAAGAGTGTTTAACCTGAAGCTGCCTTCAAAAAAAATAAACGGTAAAACAAGATAGACAAGGATTAAAAATATGTTTAATTTGTTATTTTTAAGGAAAACTTTAAAAACCATAAGATTTATAATTAAATATAAAGATCGTTTATGCTATTTTAATCAATCCCATACTATTGAGCTTAAACCTTTTTGTGTTTTTACTTTTATAGTTAAAATAGATTTAACTCTATTTATTAAAATATCAAGCTCTTTTCTATTATAAGCCTTAAGAGCTATAGTCTTTCTTGCAGATTTATCATCGATAGATCTAATTTGCTGATTTTTTTTGATTGAATATAAGTTATGGCCGATAACTCCATCAATTTTATTTAGTTTTTTTATACCAGATATATCTGTCACAATTCCTTCGGGAAGATAAAAAGCCATGTAACCTGCAGATATTTTTTTGTTGATACTCAACACGACTTTATAAGAATTTCTTATCGCCGTATTTAAAATAAATCTGTTAACATTTAATCCGGTAAATTCAGGGATTATGTCAGAAGATATGTAAACACCCTGTCCTCTGGCCCCTATTTCCAGTAAATATATTTTATTGGTTTTTTTATCCCAGATGTATTCAGCAAAAGTGATCCCATTTCTTAGACCATACCCCCTTATTATTTTTCTGTCCATTTCAAGGACTTGATCTTGAGTTTCTTTACCGACAATCGTAGGGAATAATCTTTTTTTAGGAATAAACATATTTCTTATTTTAAAGAGATGTGAATCACCTATTATGAGGTTTTTATATTCATGATTTATAGTCAGGCTATCCACTACAAATTCCCAACCATCTATAAACTCCTCGATAAGGACAGAGTTATTTGAAGAATAATTCTGTGCCTGTACAAAAAATTTTTCAAGATCATCAATGTTATATATTTTAAAAACCCCTCTGCTTCCCTGGTTATCAACAGGTTTTATGACCTTCGGAAAACCGTATTTTTCACAATATTTCGTTGCGGAGCTTATATCATTAAAAAGTCCATAATTCAAAACCGGTAGACCCAGACTTCTGCATTTTTCCCTCATAAGGTATTTGTCTGAAAATAGATTTGCGGTGTCTGAACCTATTCCATATAAACCTAATTTTTCAGCGATATATGCCACAGTCCTGACAGGTAAGTCCGTTTGGTCTGTGGCTATACCGTCAATATGGTTATTTTTTGCTAATTCCAGTATCTTTTCCCTGTCTCTTACATCAAGGTAGTATTTCTGGTCTGCGAGTTCAAACCCCGGATATTCTCCCTTTGGACCTATAACGATCACGTTCAGGCCCATTTTTTTTGCTTCTTTGATCAAGGGGACCTGGAAATCTCCAGCGCCAAGTATCATTATTTTTTTCATCTTGATATTTCTGAAAATTGATCAATAAAATGTTTATTTAATTTTAATATTAATAATTAGGAATACTGTTTTTTTAATCTGAATCAAATAAAACACTGACGATACTTATAAAGCATAATACCTGAAATATATAAAAATATATTAAAATTTTAAAGTTAATTATAGATCTTTAAATAAAAAATAATAATTCAGTTTAGTGAAATTCCATCTTTTTTTTAACTGAATTGATGAATTAAAAAATTCTCTTTTATATATTTTATTGTATTAATACTTTTCATAATTTGATATATTTTAGCCTGAATTATATTTATTGAAATAATTATGATCTTTATACCATTTAAGACTTTTACCAGAAATGTCGGGGGCCCTTCGACATTTATGCAGTACCTGCAAGAATACATGATAAAAAATAATCACAGGTACTATGATGAAGATTCTGACTTTAAAAAAGCAGATAAGATATTCTTTCCCATATCTTATAATAAGACCATTTTAGAATATTTTAAATCGAAAAAATATCCAATAATACAGCGGCTTGACGGAATCTATTATCCTTCAAAACATGGATTAAAATATCTTTGGTTAAACAGGCATATAAAGCGGGAATACTTTAAATACTCGGATTTTATCATATTCCAGAGTAAATACAGCAGACTCGAATGTTTTACCATTATGGGTGAACTCAGTAAAGATAAATATGTGATTATTAATAATGGTGCAGATAAGACTATTTTCTATCCTTCAGAAAGAAAATTTAATAAGGATAAGATCATATTTGTCACTACTGGTTCGTTTAGGAATAGAGACATGATAGAACCGGTAGTGCTTGCAATGGACAGTTTGAAGGGAAGCTATGACCTGGAGCTTAAGGTCATTGGGCCTATAACAAGTGATGACGTCTTAAAATATACTGACAGGGATTATATAAGATGCCTTGGCAGGATGGATAAGAAACAGATCGGGGACGAACTGAGGAAATCGGATATTTTGGTGCATTGCCAGCTAAATCCTGCTTGCCCCAATTCTGTCATCGAAGCTCTTTCCTGCGGTATCCCGGTTGTAGGTTTTGATACGGGGGCTATGGCAGAAGTTCTTAATTTTGCTCCTGAACTTCTTGCTAATGTTTCAAACGAGATTTTTAAGCAGTACAGGGATTTTGACCACAGGAAGCTTGCAGAAAAAATGGAGTACTGTATTGAAAATTATAAAAAATACAGGCAGGATATCGCTGATCAATTCTGGTCTTTATGATAATAATAAGTCATGTAAAGCTTATGTAGAAATATTCAATAAGCTTTGAAAACCTCTTTTATTTATTGATATTATATTAGTGATAAGTTAACCTAAAAAGATTAAAATTTAGAAGAAAATATTTAAATTTAAGGAAAAACCTATGAAGATCAAAGAAATCAGAGAACTGGCCATACCGGAAGTTAAAGTAGTAGTTTTTGAGCGTTTCCGTGATCACCGGGGGTACTTTACGGAGCAGTATAGAAAAAGTGACCTTCTCAATAACGATGATATTGGTTTTTTAAAAGGTAAAAATTTTGTACAGGCAAATGAGAGTTTTTCCTACACTGGTGCTTTTAGGGGTCTTCACTTTCAATGGAACCCATATATGGGGAAATTAGTCAGGCCCTTATCAGGGCATTTAGTCGATTTTGCGCTTGATATAAGAAAGAACTCACCTACTCTTGGAAATATTATTGCTTATGATATGCCAAATGATCCCGAGAGTAATATAGCTGAATGGATCTGGGTCCCGCCGGGGTTTGCCCATGGAATACTGCTGGTAAAAAACAGCTTGATAGAGTACTTCTGTACAGGAGAATACAGTCCCGGATGCGAAGCAAGTATCTCACCGCTTGCAGAAGATTTTGACTGGTCGCTATGTAAAAAGGATTTAAAACAGAAATTCGAAAGCATAATCCATATTACTGAACTTCATTTCTGAAAAAGACAAAACTGGCCTTACTCTAAACGGTTGGCTTAATGACGAACGTTCTAATAATTTTATTTATTCAAATAATTTATAGGATACTAAATGATTAATCCCGAAGAAGTTCTTATTACAGGTGGGAGCGGTATGCTGGGAAGTGAACTCAAAAAACTTGTCCCGGAAGCGTATTTTCCCTCACATGGAGAATTTGATATCACTGACCATAAAAAGATGGATAATTTTATAAAGGAGTAAAAAATATAAGCTAGTAATACATGCTGCTGCATTTACTTCTCCGCCAAAAGTCAATGAAGACCCTATAAAAGGTATAGATATAAATATTATTGGTACGGCTAATATTGTTAAGCTATGTTTAAAATATAACTTATGGCTTATTTATATTTCAACCGATTATGTTTTCAAAGGTGACAAGGGGAAATATAAAGAATACGATCCTGTATTCCCGGTGAATAAATATGCATGGTCCAAACTGGGGGGAGAATGCGCCGTACATCTTTACAATAATTCTTTGATAATCAGGACAAGTTTTGGTCCAAATGTATTCCCATATGAAAAAGCTTTTATTGATCAGTGGACCAGCCGTGAAAATGTAAGTGTAATTGCAAAAAAGATCATTGATATACTTAAAAATGGAGAAAATATAACTGGCATTATTCATATTGGGGGAAAAAGGAAAACAGTTTACGAATATGCCTGTGGACTGGACGAACGAAAAAAGATCGGGACAATTTCAGTTAAAGATGTTTCTTTTATTGCCCCCAGGGATACATCATTGATCTGTGACAGGTATAATAAATTATTAAAGTCAAAAAGGAACTAAATGGATAAAAAAATACGCTTACTTATTGGTGGAGGTGCAGGTTATATAGGCTCCAGATTGATACCTGAACTAATAGAGCACGGTTATGATATTACGGTGATCGACCTTTGCTGGTTTGGTAACCATCTGCCTGAAAATGTCACTGTTATAAAAAAGGATTTATTTAATTGCCAGAAACAGGACTTTACCGGTTTCGACCAGTTTATTTTTTTAGCTGGTCTTTCCAACGATCCGATGGCTGAATATAGTCCCGCGAAGAATTTTATTTATAATGCTGCGCTCCCGGCTTACCTGGCTTTTATTTGTAAACAGGCAGGAATAAGAAGATTTATATATGCTTCTTCTTGCTCGATCTATGGATACACTGTTGATGAATTATACGATGAAGATTCACCTGTGGCCTGTTTTTACCCTTATGGTATTTCAAAACTTCAGGGGGAGCGGGGAGTATTTCAATTACATGATGATGACTTTTCAGTTATTGCTTTAAGGCAGGGAACAGTATGTGGACACAGTCCGAGAATGAGATTTGACCTGATAGTAAACACTATGTTAAAAACAGCTATTACTGAGCGAAAGATTACGATCAATAATCCATCAATATGGCGGCCAATTTTTGATATCCGGGATGCTGTTTCAGCTTATCTCAGGTCGATACAAGCTGTATATTCTATAAGTGGGTGCTTCAATGTAGCATCCGGTAATTATACAGTCGGCCAGGTTGGAGATCTTGTAAAAAGTGAGATTGAAAAATTGACTAATGAAAAAATAAAATTGGAGATCAATAATATTCAGGATTTTAGAAACTATAAAGTAAAAATAGAAAGAGCCAAGACCAAACTTGGATTCCAACCTCAATTTGATATAGCAGATATAATTTCAGAACTCTACAGCAATCTTGATTATTATGGAGATCTGAATCAGGAAAAATATAAAAATATTGAGATCTTCAAGAAGCTCAAATGGAACAACGAAGTGTCTATCATTGAATAGGCTAGTTCCAAGTCAATAATACTTAAAAATATTGTAATCAGCAGATTATGAGGAATAAGATGGAAAACTGGTTAGAAAGCAATAAATATCTAAACACAATCTTGGAATTTGATGGGAAACAGTATGAAATAAAATATAATGCAAATAATAGAAGACCTGCCGATGCTCCTAAAATACTGATCGTCAGTTACCAGCCTAATAAAGATGCATCGATTCTTACGAGGCTAAGTATAGAATGTATTAAAAAATTTACAGATATTCCCTATGAGCTATGGGTAATAGATGACCATTCTCCTGTTGAAAACCTGGGATGGATGAATGAATTAAATGATGTAAATCTGGTGTTCATCCGTACCGAACCAAAGGAAAGAGGTTCTTACTCTAATGGAATTGCAATGGAAGTCGGGGTAAGGCTAATAGATCAGAATGCAAAATACGTTGTGACGTTTCATTCAGATACAGTTGTCTGTAAATATGGATGGTTGCAATTTCTGCTCTCAAAACTAGACAATAAGATCAGGGCTTCTGGTTTTAGATTGACAAAAGAAAGGGTACCAGAGGGCGTCCTTCATGTTTGTGGATATCTTATCGATTTTCAACTTTATAAAAAATTGAATTTAAGTTTTATGCCTGAACTGCCCGCTTATGATATAGGCGACAAGCTGATACATGAGTTTTTAAAAAATGACTATGGGGTCTTTGCTGCGAGAAATACATTTGATGAACCTGAATCAGTGGACCTTATACCTGAGACCCTGGAGATATATAATATTAATTCGACAAGAGCATTTGATGATGATAATAATGTGGTTTATATGCATCTAGGCAGAGGAATATTAAAAACTGAAGGTAAGTATAAGAATATAGAGAGAACGACTTCAGATCAGTGGATAGACTATATTAACAGATGCCTGCTTTCGGAGGCAGTCTTCCAAAGCATCGATGCTGCTAAAGCAGTTGTCAATGAGACCGGTGATTTTTCTCTCAGGGATTTTTTTAATGATCATTTTATAGAAAATGAGATCGCTGGATTTAAGGAAAGACAGCGATATCTGCTTTTATGGCAATTGTGATCTAAACAAAAAACAATATGATGTCGCGATAATAAAGGATAATAATTTAGAAAATCCGGAGGAAGACCTTAAACAAATATATGATCACCTAAATGATGGGGGAAAACTAATATTTTCATGCCCGTTTATTTTTGGTACTGAGCCCATAAATAATTTAAATGTCTATTCATACAAGTGGCTCAGCATAAAATTATGGGAGATTGGCTTCAGGGAAGTATCCGTTTATTTTCAGGGTACTTACCGTAGTATCCAATTTTTAATCGATATGGAAAAATATCTTGAGAGGTTTAAAAAAATTGATAAAGATATTTTTTTTAAAGAAAAAATAAAATTCATAAGTAATAATCTCAAAAATCTCGTAAAACAGGAAATAAAAGCTGAAGAAAACAATCTTTTAAATGTGAATAGTGACATCCTTACAACAGGGTTTATCCTGAAAGCAGTAAAATAACATTTTAAAATAAATATAAGTTGATATCTTTATAATATCCTGAAATTGTTTAATAAAAAAAAATTAAAAAAATATTTTGATCCAGGCCTTTTGATCAGATATATTAAAGGTAATTTCAATGATAGTGTTTATAGCATATTGAACCTCTTTATTGCCTCACTTGATGGATTTTTTCTTAATTATCTGCTTGTCAAATTCTTATCTTTAGAGGATCTGGGAAATTATAAGATTTTCTTCTCTGTATTTAACATACTTGTAATATGCTCAATTAATGGACTTAATAATTCTGTAACTAAAGCAGTAGCAAAAAAGTACCGGTCTTTTTTTATAAAAGCTACAAAAATAAGCACCTTAGCTTCCCTAGCCGGCAGTATAATAATGGTTATACTTGCATTTACTTATTATAAAAATAGTGATGTAAAAATGGCCCTTATTTTCTCCAGCCTGCTGCTGCCAGTATATTATGGCTTCAATATATGGGAGTCATATTTCTATGGTGAAAGGAAGTTCAAGCAGATATTGATATTTAACACCATAATGGCTGTTATCAGGTTTGGTGTCTGCGCACTTATACTGTTCTATTACCGTAATTATCTTTTTACTATACTTGCTTTTATCCTGATAGTCGCCGTCTTTAATGTGATATATTACTTCATAATCTTTAAAAGTATCAGACATGATCCTGTGGACAAGGAAAAAGATAAAGAACTCATAAAGCATGGAATCAAGATCACCGGTTCATCAGTAGCTTCTGTAATTGCTACAAACGTTGAAAAACTTATACTTGATGCCGCCGCAAATGCTGCAACTGTAGGTATTTACAGCATAATAAATATATTTCCATCTTTTATAAAAAACGGCCTAAAGACCCTTGTAAACGTCCCGACTGTAAAGCTTGCCTCAAGAACCGAAGGGGATAACAGGAGGATATTAAAAAAAGGCCTAGTTCTCATAATTTTGACCGGAGTATTACTTTTTGTTATCTTTTGGTTTATTACACCATTTTTATTAAGGGTCTTTTTTGATGTGGTGGATACTACGACCGTCCGCTATGGCCAGATGATACTGATACCCGTAATCTTTATCCCGGTAAACCTGACTATTAAATACATGGCAAGCTACCAGGGCAGTGGTAACAGTATTTTAAAGCTGAACCCAGTTATTGAAGGAATAAAAGTCGGGCTTTTTGCTATCTTTATCCCATTTTTTAAGATAAACGGCATAATCATAGCTGTGATACTTGGAGAGTTTATTTCATTTATAATACTTATGGTCTGGTTTTTTATAAGCAATAAGAGATTTGAAGTAAAATAGACGTAAGTCCAGAGGGTTAGAAAGAATTATTTTTGCCAACGTGAAAAGAGTTTATATATTTTTTAGCAAGACTGCTTGCTTTCAGAAGCTCATCTGCATTATTTATATTGATGGTCGATCCTTTTAAAAAGTACCCAAATGCTTTTTTAGCTTTTGCTACATTGTCTATGGCAGTTGTAATATCTTTCTCATTTCTTAAAGGATTTATCTCTGTTTTTTCAATAAATTCAAATATACCGGGGCCAAAAAGGTAAACTCCACAACCCCTGATATTTGTACTTGGTTCAGTAGGTTTTTCAATTATCTCGATTATCCTGTTATCTTTTGCCATTCTTGCACAACATGTCTGCATAATGATTTCCCTGTCCTTTTCCCTGATTACTATTTCTGCAGCCACGCAATCATTTTTATAGAAGAGTTTTATAAAATCCTGTAAAGTATCATTGAAAATACATTCATCACCAAGCATGGTAAGAAAAGGTTGATTTTTAGTATAATTCTTTATCAGCATTATTGCATTAGCAGTGCCATTTAATTCTTTCTGTTCGACAAAATGTATTCTGGCTTTTAACCCGTCATGGGAATTTTTTAGATATTCTTTTATTTTTTCTTTATGAATATTGATGATTATGTAAATATCCTCAATTCCAAGGGATTCCATAAGGTTTATCACATGGTGCAGAATAGGTCTGTCATAGACGGGAAACAAAGTCTTGGGGAGTAGATTTGAAAGATAACCAAGCCTGGAACCAGATCCAGCTGCAGGGATCACTCCTATCTTAATGCCACTACTGACTGTTTGCATATTACTGCTCTATTGTATTATCGGGTTTTTAGTAAAAATAGTTTTTCTAAAATAAAACATTTTATTTACAAAGTAAAGAAATATTAGGTTTTATCTATAATTTGCATGTTATATAATAATAGCTCAAATAGCTGTAAAAAAATTCTAATATTTTTTAGACGAACAAGACAAAGTAATTACAGGGAAGATAAGTTTTTGAAACATAGCTTGACCATAAAAGATATTTTCATAATATTCTTAAGGCGCAAATGGGCTTTTATTGCTACCATGGTCATAATCCTTATTGCAGGCCTTTTGTATACATTTATCAAAATACCCATTTATGAGTCCTCGTCAAGACTTAAGCTCTCAGGAGTATATTATAATGATGACCTGTTAAAGTACTTCCCTGATGAATCAGCAAGTATTGACGTTTATCTTTCAAACCAGAAGGGCGATGAGCTTGAGATATCAAAACTCAACTTTCTTTCAAAACAGATAAAGGATAAATCTTTTTTGGATGAAGTTGCTGCTCAGACTGGTGATGGAGTTACCGCAGACAGCATACTATCTGCTCTTGTTACTCTTACCGATAATAATAACAGGGTACTATTAATAAGGATTTCTTATTATGATCCGGATGTTGCTTATAAAATAAACAGCACCCTGATAAATACTTTTCTGGACAATTATTACAATCAGAAGGCAAATGCCATAAGTGAACTCGAAGCGAAGATAAACGAGAAGTTAAACGAACTTAATCCTACTGAAGCTGCAGATAAAAGAATATATGAAGACTTAAGCTCAATAAAATACAATATTTTAGATAATAAAGATTATATATTAAATACAGTCATTATTTCTCAAGAACCTTCTGTTCCAGCAGAAGCAGTAAACATAAATTATTTAAAAGAAGTACCGGTAATATTGCTCATATCCATACTTGCAGGCCTGATAGTTGTTTTTTTACCGGACGTATTCCTGCCTTTAAAGAAAAGGAATGAATAATTCAATTTTTAAAGTCTCTGTCTTGATGAGTGTTTTGGGATACCAAAGCTATGTCTCAGATTCCATTAAAAGCATTCTTGACCAGACCTATTCGGACTTTGATCTCATTATAATCGATGATGGCTGCGATTATGACCTTAAACAGGTCATTGATGATTTTAATGATGTAAGATTAAAGTACATTAAAAACGACAGAAATCTAGGATTGACATTTTCACTTCTTAAGGGGATAAGCATATCAAAAGCAAAATATATTGTCCGCCAGGACGCTGGTAATATATCCCTTCCTGACAGGATAAAGTTACAGTTTGAATACCTTGAGAGTAATCCTGAAATCTACCTGACAGGAACCTCAGTGATAATAATCGATGAAAAAGGTGAAGAGATCTGTAGGGAAACAGCCTTAGAAAACGAAGAAATACTAGGGAAGACAATGCTTGAGTATAATTGCATGTATCACTCGTCGATAATGTTTCGTAATGATGGCAGATATTCTTACAGGGAAAAATTTAAGTTTTCACAGGATTATGACCTTTATCTCAGGTTACTGTCAGATAATGTAAGGTTTGTAAACCTGCCCGATTTCCTGATAAAGGAAAGACTGACTGAAAATTCAATAACTTATAAAAAAAGGCAGCATCAGGATTATTACAGGAGACTTGCGCATATTTTCTATGAAAGAAGAGCCAGCCACTTGCATGAAGGATATATTGACATTTCACAGATGCAGCCTTATTCTTCACAGACTGTTCAGGGAAATAATATCAGCGACAGTAATGCATACGGGGATTTTTACAGGCAGAAGGCTTATCTACTGCTCTATGCCTTTAAAGACCAGCAATTGAGAAATACTATAAAGGAGTACCGTAAAAAATATGGGTTTGATTTAAAGCTTTTAGTCTATTTTATTATGAGTTATCTTCCTTTCATTGTAAAAATAATAAAAAGAAAAAAAGATATCAGGATAATATAAAGTAAATAAAATTTTAAAAATGGTGCATGTGGAAGATAAAAAAATAAAAATATTATACATATCAAGGGTATCAAAAATAACAGGTGCTGAAAGTATTCTCCTGGATATTGTAAAAAATATAGACAAGGAACGTTTTCATCCGGTCGTCGCCCTTCCTGACGATAAGGGTCCACTGTATTACAGGCTGATTGAGAGCAATATAGAGACCAGGATAATCAGGATGCCGTTTTTGCATGTCAATTATAATCCATTTTTACTTATATGGTTTTTGATAAGCATAAAAATAATAAATATAATTTTCTTTTTTTTTATAATAAGAAACAAGATAGACATTATTTCATGTCACACTATCCAGGAAGCCTTTTATGTGGCTATTCCTGCAAAACTTTCAGGGAAAAAGCTTATAATAAGCTTCAAGAACATACTTGATAAAAAGTGGAAAAAAAAGATCAGGGCAAGATTTGCTGGGATTTTTGCAGACAGTGTAGTAGCTGTGTCACAAAAAGCTGCTCTGGATTTTAGTTCTTATAACAGCCAGAAAGTAAATAAGAAAAAGCTAAAAATCATCAATGATTGCCTTGATTATGATGAATATATAAAAAATGTCAGGGAAGAAGACCTTGGAGCTTTCTTTACTAGGGAGACCGGAGACTTCATCATTGTGAATATTGGAAACATATCAGAGCTGAAAGGGCAGGCTTTGCTTGTCGATTCCATGGCAAGCGATAAACTGAAGGGTAGAGACATCAGAGTCGTACTTGTCGGTGATATCTATAATGAAAAAGACATGCCATATAAAGAAGGGCTTGTAGAGATGATAAAGAAAAACAGCCTTGAAGATAAAGTATTTATGATAGGTTATAATAAAAATGTAAAAGGGATACTGAGATCTACTGATGTACTTGTCCACTGTCCTGTATTAGATGATGCATTTCCAAGGGTGATCCTTGAAGGATTTGCTTCAGCAAATATTGTAATAGCCACAAAAGTGGGTGGCATACCAGAGATAATAGAGGATGGTAAAAACGGGTTTCTTGTCGATACAGAAAGGGAGGCACTTGCTGAAAAGATCCTGGATGTATATCAAAACAGGTATAATCTTAAAAATATCAGGGAAAATGCGATAAGCATACTTAAAGACAGGTTCAGCTTAAAGAATCAGCTTATAGATATGCAGGACCTATATAAGGACCTGGCAGGGGTAAAAGATGAATGAAAAACTAGGCATAGTAACAATAAACTTCAATACCGAGGATCTGCTTGAAAGGTTGATCCAGTCACTTCTTGCCCAGACTTTTGACAACTGGGTAATGGTCATCGTCAACAACAGTGAAAGTGATACCACAATAAAAAAGGTTATCGGCAAATATGATAAGGATAGGATTAGGCTTCTTAGCATAAACAAGAACATTGGATATTCAAGAGGAAACAATGCAGGTTTTGAATATCTTTATGACAATGTGCTGATAAATGATGATGAGCGGGTTTTATTTACAAATGAAGACATTGTAATAGATAATAGCCGCTTTCTTGAGGAGTCCTTGAGGAGATTTAAAGAAACAGGCAGCAGCTTCTGGGGGCCAAAAGTCATCAATACTGATGGTTCCCTCATGATGCCTCATCTTAAAAAGTCTAATTATTTAAAGTGCCTGCTGCACCTTGGAAATAACGGGACAATGGACAGGATACTTGGCATTGGCAAGAATGTAAAAAAAATAAACCACCCATTTGAGGTTTTTCTTATAAATGGTGCTTTTTTTATTTGTAATGCAGCTGACTTTATCAAGGTGGACAAGCTTGATGAAAATACTTTTATATATTACGAGGAAGAGCTGCTTTACAGAAAAGTAGCGGATAATGGACTAAAAGTGATCTATGACCCCACCTTGAGTGTCCTTCATGAGCATTCAGCATCAGTAAAAAAAAGTTTCAGCGTATTGAATAAAAAGCGGTTTGTTTATGATGGAGAGCTATATTTTCTAAAAAAAATCCTTAAAGTAAATAAAATGCTGGAATATATGTTTAGATTTGAACGGAATCTTGAATTTGCCTTGTTCAAGGTCCTGTATCGTATTAAGAGGAAATAATTTATAAATAATAATATTGATTTATTTGCTATGGAAGAACACAGTTTTTATATAAATAGATTCTCAGTAAGAGACTTTAAAGTTAAAGAACTCCTGTATATCCTTGTTGCCATATTGCCTGTTTTTTTACTTACCAATAAATTCATTTATGGACCCATTGCAGCTATTTTACTTCTTGCTGTAGTAGGCATGGTAAATTTCTTCAGGGGTACTCCCATCAGTATTTATAATTTTAAAGCAATGGTACTTATTACTATTGCCGGGAGTTATTTCTTACTGAGTTACTTCATTTCAAACCAGACCTTCAGAAACTTATTTTCTTTTGGATTTCTGCGGTATGATGGAGGTTTTTTATTCTGTTACATCGCATTCTTTATTTTTGCAGTCAGGTTTTTAAATTATGAAAAGGCATTAAGATACTATTTTTTTGCGCTTTTTATTGTCTTTATTTTTTTTGGAATACTTGGAATATTTGAATATATCAATGCCCAGCACTTTCTAAATGTGAGGCTTGACGATAATTATCTCGGACCGATCTTCGTGGCACAAAACCAGGCTCATAATGCCACCGGTTCAGTATATGCGACTGTCGGAGTTGCTGCAGCTGCATTTTTTCTCGAAGCGAAAGAAAAGACTTTAAAGATTTTTTATGGTTCTTCTTTTTTAATAATCGCCATAACCCTACTGATAACTAAAAGCAGGGGAAGCATTGCAGGATTTTTAACAGGAATAGTATTTATTTTTCTTCTCAGTAGCAGATCGATATTAAGACTGTTGAGAAATATTGGCATACTTATTGCCGGCTTTGCCGCTTCTGTATTTTTAACTGGTACTTATCAGAGAATAACGCAGATGTTTTCATTCACGGATGCCAGTGCGCTTAACAGGTTTAATCTCTGGGAAAAAGCAATAATATTAATAAAGGCTAGCCCTATATTTGGTGTTGGATTTGCAAGATATAATGATATTCCATGGAACTTTGATCAATTGCCGCTTTATAAATATTCTAGCCTGATAAAATTCTATAATGGCAGCAGGGCAATATTTAATGACACAAATGCACATAATTCATATCTTGGTTTTATGGCGGAGACAGGAATAATAGGGTTGATCCTTATGATGGTCTTCTGGATATTTGTCTTCTATGTTTTTATCAAAGCCTACAGGGTAAGTTCCGATATTTTTGAAAAAAAGGTGTACCTATCAATTTCAGGATCTATAGCAACATTATTTATACTTGCAATATCTGAAAACTATATGACTGCGCCGACTTTGATGATGCTATTATCCGTATCTATCGCATTAGGACTGGGATTTTTAAATGATAGGAGATTAAAACTTTAGATAGAAGAATTATAATTAGTAAAATAGTTGATTATTGATTAAACTATTTTTTAAACTAATATGAGTTGTTCTTAAAAATAGGGAAAAGAAAGAATTTCTCTCTTAAAAAATGAGCTTACTTGCAGATAAAAAATTAGCACTTGTACACTACTGGCTTACAGGGATGAGGGGTGGAGAAAAGGTCGTCCAGTCCATCTGTAATGTCTTTTCCGGTATAGACATTTATACTCTTGTCTATAATAAGGAAAAGGTAAGCGAAGAGATAAACCGGCACAGGATACAGACCTCATTTATACAGAAGATGCCTTTTTCAAAAAGCAAATACCAGAGCTATCTGCCTTTTATGCCCATTGCAGTGGAACAGTTTGACATGTCTGCTTATGATATAGTTATAAGTTCTGAGTCTGGTATTGCCAAGGGAGTAGTAACAAAACCTGAGACCTGCCATATATGTTATGTCCATTCACCAATGCGGTATCTCTGGAACATGTACTTTGATTATCTCAATAATGAAAAAATGGGGGTTTTTAAAAAAACCTTTATAAAGATATATTTTAATTACCTGAGGTTGTGGGACTATGCCTCTGCAGCAAGGGTGGATTATTTTGTCTGCAATTCCCATAATGTAAGGAAAAGGATAAAAAAATATTACCGGAGGGATGCAGCGGTTATCTATCCTCCAGTGGATATAGATAGATTCCACTTTATTGAAAAGAAACAGGATTACTACCTTGTGGTGAGCCAGCTTGTATCGTATAAGAGAATAGATATTGCTGTTGAAGCTTTCAACATGCTGGGCAAACCCCTTGTCATAATAGGAGAAGGTCCGGAATTAAAGAGACTAAAGAAGATGGCGGGCAAAAATATAACATTTCTCGGATGGCAGCCCTTCGAAAGCATTGTGGGACATTACAGCAATGCAAAAGCATTTATATTTCCCGGGGAAGAAGATTTCGGGATTACACCTGTGGAAGCACAGGCAAGTGGCACTCCCGTCATCGGGTTTGGAAGCGGAGGCCTGCTGGAGACTGTCATAGATGGCCAGACAGGACTGCTTTTTAAAAAGCAGGATGCGGTAAGCCTTATAGAGGCGGTAAAACACTTTGAATCCGGTGACATCTCTCTTGACCCTCAAATAATAAGACAGAATGCGAAAAAGTTTGCAAGGGAAGTATTTGAAAAAAGGTTTGCTGATTTTGTCGTGGAAAAATATAGAGAATACAACGGAGGGAACTGATGTCCAAACAGAAACTGAGAGAATTTGTTTTTGGCATACTTGTTTTTTTCAGCGACCTTGTTTTCCTTGGAGTGTCTTTTTTTATTTCCTACAGGATAAGATTTATTGAACCCGGTGAAATATATGCGCCCTATGAAAAATATTACCTTTATTATTCAATAGGATGCATTTTTCTTATTATACTTATCCTGTTTTTAAGGAAGCTTTATAATTACAAGAACCTCTACCGGGGCATGGGTGAAGCCCAGGGAATAATCATAGGTGTGCTTTCTGGAATTTTCATTGTAATAATATTCAATTATTATCTGCAGAAAGATGCATTCCAGCTCTCAAGGGCATGGCTTTTTTATACAGCACTAATAACGCTTGCTATACTGATATTAAGCAGGGTGGTCATCAAAAGGATAATATTCTGGTTTTATAGAAGAGCAGGACTCAGGATAAACACTCTGATAGTCGGCATCAATGAGGAAGGATACAGAATAGCGCATACATTTGATAAAAAAGGATATGAGAATATAAATATCGTAGGATTTGTGGATAAATCCGGCAGTATAAAGAACAAGGAAAATAGTGGGAGATACAGTGATATAAAGATAATCGGAAATATAGAAAACTTTGAAGAAGTCATATCAAAATATAATATAAACCGGGTGATAATATCATCAAGTGATATAAAGTATTTTGATATACTGCTTCTTCTCGATAAGGTGAAGAACCAGAACATAGAAATACAGCTTTCACCATCACTTTTCGAATTCTCTGTATCAAGGATGAAAATATTTGAATACATGGGAATACCTCTTATCCAGATCCAGGAAATAACTATAAGGGGGATAGATAAGTTTTTTAAGTATTTGATCGACTATTCCATAGGGCTCGTTCTGTTTTTACTCTTTTTGATTATTTATCCTGTTATCGGGACTATGATAAAGCTTAACTCCAAGGGCCCTGTCCTTTTTACCCAGGAAAGGTATGGTAAGGACTTCAAGAAGATAAGGATCTATAAGTTCAGGACGATGCGGACTGGAGCTGATAAGGAAAAAGAGATACTTAACAAACTCTATGACCGTAGCCAGGGCGGGGATTTTAAGCTTAAAGATGATCCAAGGATTACAAAAGTCGGTAAGTTTTTAAGGAAGACATCTATTGATGAGCTGCCCCAGATCATAAATGTCCTGAAAGGCGAGCTGAGTGTCATAGGCCCAAGGGCTCTTGCCATACCTGAGGGTGACAGACTAATGGATTGGGAGAAAAAAAGGATGGAGGTAAATCAGGGCATTACCGGATTATGGCAGGTAAGCGGAAGAAGCGATGTCAATTATGAGGAGCGCATGAAACTGGATCTGTATTATATCCAGAACTGGTCGATCGCACTTGAATTCAGGATAATCATCCTGACAATATTAAGGATGTTTTTTAACAGGGGCGCATATTAAGGTGCACATTAATACTGATCTATGATAGTAAACATAGTCTTTAGAAAAAAAATATTAAATGCTTTTATTTTTACCCTCTTTTTTCTTTTGTTTTTCGTTTATCACAGGGCACAGCAGTATCAGAATATATTTTTATTTATTGCTATAAATACTCTCATCCTTTTATTGTTTATATTGAGCGTTTACAGATTGAAATACGGTCTTTTCCTTCTGATCTTTTTGATCCCGCTTTTAAGTTCCGTCACTACGGTACTTGCAGTCAGGAACACGAATATAATAATATTTTTGTTTTCTGCTGTTTTTATGGGTTTTCTGATCAACCGTTTTACTGAGACTGGTGAGAACTACTTCAAAAAGGCATTAAATAAAAAGGGTATCCTTTATTTTAACCCTGGCTTAAATATCTGGTTTGACAGGGACCTTGCGTTGCCTGTTTTATTTTTAATGCTTATCGTTACAATATCTGCAGTTGTCACTATTTACAGGTATGCAAACTTCTTTCCTTTTCTTTCAACAAAATACCATGACCTGCTGGTCAATATCCTGGGTGACAGGTCCACAAACTCAATATTCTGGACAATTAATTTCTTTTTTAATGCCCTGACCGGATTTTCTTTCTTTTTTGTTATATTCAATGTTATTAAGAAAAAGAAAGATATCATAATTGCTACAGTAGTGATAATTATAAGTAATGTACTTGTCTCTGTTTTTGGGCTATATCAGTATTATGTAAATCCTAACCTGGGAACTTTCCAGTATTGGGTGGATGCTAACAGGATAAATGCTACTTTTACGGACCCAAATTCTCTTGGTATTTATATCGTGATCATGTTTCCATTATATTTTGGTCTCTTTATCTTTCTAAAGAGATGGTGGCAGAAAACACTGGTATTTATTGGGTTTATCTTATTTTTTATTACCGGAATTATGTCTGGCTCAAGGAATGCTTTTATTGGGATCTTCATAACTTTTCTTGTTTTTATAATTATCGCTATTGTCACACTTTGCAGAATTGTTTCTGCAAAGATAAATAAAAGCAGAGCAAAAGCTAAAAAAGGTCCATTTGTTACAATGTTGATTTTACTGCTGGTGTTTTTAATATTTTCTTCGGTATTGTTTCTGCCAGCCTGTGGAGAGAAAAGGTTAAATGAGATCGACAAACCAAGAACAGGTGTAGCGACTATAGATAGGATGGTAGATACAGTCTGGATGTATATTAATAATTATAAGTCTTCAAATAGCCTTGTAGAAGCATTCAGGTCGGTGTCTTCCTACAGGCATTTTCTATGGGGGCAGGCTTTTAATATGTTCAAGGATTACCCCATAACAGGAGTGGGTCTTGGCTCGTTTATATTGCAATTGCCAAATTACTATGAAAAAACCAATGCTGATGTGCGCCATGTTGATTTTGCAGGCAACTACTATCTACAGGTGATGGCGGAACTTGGATTGCCCGGGTTCTTACTTATTCTATACATTTTTTATTTGATAGTAAAAAAGGTTATTTTCTATTATAGGAATAAGAGGCGGCAAAAGACTCTTGAGCGAAGCGACTGGCTACTTTCAGGATTATATGTCTCTTTTATGTGTATGGTAATAGTTCAGCTTCTTGGTGCACATACAAGCTTTCATGAAATACAGCTTTCTTTCTGGCTTGTAATAGGACTTATTTTTGCATACATGAAAGTAGGCCCGGATATTAAAATAACGGTTCCTGATAATTTGAAATTAGAAAATCCTTTCAAAACAGATCCTATCAGAGTTGAAAAAGAAGGAATCGCTATGACCTTCAAGATAAAAAGAGCATTAGCTGTCTCAACTGATCTTAAGATGCTTGTTTCTGAAAAAATAATACTGGGGATAATACTGGCTGCTTTCTTCGGATTATTCTTATTCAATTCCTTCACGTCACTTTCAATAAATGTCCAGCAGAATAATATCGGATGGAAGAACGATTATGGGTTTTACCAGTATGAGCAGATAGAAGGCAGAAAAATAAGATGGACTGACATTGATGCCAGTGAGGTATTAAAAAGAGAAGGAAACACTCTTTCTTTTGAAATAAAATCAATGACTCCCGAGGTAGAGAAAAAACCTGTTCAGGTGCGATTTATTTATAATAATACTCTAATAAAAGAAATAAATCTTGATGACACCGATTGGCACGATATAACAATAGGTCTTCCAAAAGATCAACTGGACAGCTTTACTTTTACAATATCTTCGAGCAGGGGATGGGTCCCCAGACAATGGGGTTTTGGAAGCGATACGAGGGAACTTGGCATAATGGTCACTTCCCTGGATTTTATTTAAATAATTGTTAATAAGACTGGTATGGCTTACTCTTCAAACTGCAACCCTGACTTTCGAATTATTCAAGATTTGGGAAGAATTGCTTACTGGTGAATAATGCTTTTGTTATTATTAATAAAAAAAATAATGCTATAATATACAGGATTTAAATGATAACTTACTTTAAGAACTTATTTTCATACAGGGAGCTCCTATTCAGCCTTACCAAAAAGGAGCTTAAAGTCAAGTACAGGGGTTCTGCCCTTGGTTTTTTCTGGTCACTTTTAAACCCTATCCTTATTATGCTTGTCTATTCATTTGTCTTTTCGATTGTGCTGAGGCAGGGCATCCAGGAATTTGCGATCTTTCTATTGTGCGGTCTGCTGCCCTTTAATTTTTTCTCTAATTCTGTGAATTATGGAGCAAGCAGTGTTATATCCAATGCAAATCTTGTTAAAAAGATATATTTTCCTAAAGAAATAATCCCGCTTTCAATTGTCCTGAGCAATCTTATTAATTTTCTTTTAGAACTTGTCGTATTGTTTGTGGTGCTTTCTATATTTAAGTATAAATTTTACATGTATCTTTATTACCTTCCGGTCATAATAATCATAGAGATCTTTTTTGTTTCGGGTTTTACGCTACTTGTGTCTTCTCTTAATGTGCTTTACAGGGATCTACAGCACCTTGTCTCAATACTTATGACAGTGTGGTTTTTTGGTACACCAATAATATATCCCCTGACAATGGTTCCGGAGAGATTCCAGTTCTTGATGCAATTAAATCCAATGACAGTGTTTGTTACCTTTTACAGGGATATCTTTTATTTTGTAAAATATCCAGAAGGTATTTACTGGCCTTCATGGGAAATAATACTTATAGGGCTTGGAATAACTTTCGGTTTCTTCTTTCTTGGTTATTATGTGTTTAAGAGGATCGAGCCGAGATTTGCAGAGGAAGTTTGAACTTAGAGAAATACATGCAAGGAGCTAATGTAATCCTGGTAAAAAGAAAAACTCTGATATGAATAAAAACAACGATTTTGCGATAGAAGTAAAAAACATTACGAAGAATTATATAATTCGTCACCAGAAAAGCCCCTCCTTAAAAGATACAATACTTAAAGGCAGAAATAAATATGAGACCTTTCTTGCCCTGGATGATGTTTCGTTTAATATAGACCATGGAGAGACTTTTGGCATCATTGGAGCAAATGGTTCCGGGAAAAGTACCCTTCTAAAAATAATGGCAAGAGTATTAAAACCCACTAAAGGTGTGATAACAGTAAACGGCACAGTTTCTGCATTGCTTGAGCTTGGTGCCGGGTTCCATCCAGACCTTACTGGAAGAGAAAATATTTACCTGAATGCATCAATACTGGGATTGAAAAGAAAGCAGATCAACAATAAATTTGCTGGTATTGTTGAGTTTTCCGAGCTTGACCGTTTCATAGATATGCCAGTTAAAAGTTACTCTTCAGGTATGTATATGAGACTTGGTTTTTCTATAGCAATAAATGTCGATCCGGATATCCTGCTTGTTGATGAAGTGCTAACTGTTGGGGATCAGGCTTTTCAATCAAAGTGTTATAAGGTCATCTATGATTTCGTTAGGAGAGGCAAAACTATTGTAATCGTATCCCATGATCTTGAGACAATAGCAGACCTCTGCAAGCATGTTATTTTTTTAAGGAATGGAAAAATAATCGAGATCGGTGATTCTATAAAAGTGGTAAGCAAATACAGGGCCTTTGTTGAAGAACTTGAGCGAAACAGGATAATAGAACAGCAGAGAGAGGAAAGAAGAAAGATATTTAAATCTGTCATCGACAGTAAAAGAAAAGTCATCGATGCTGATGAAATAGATAAGCTATCCAAAATCAGTGGTGGCGGGGACTTTGAAAACAGGTTTGGTTCAGGGGATGCAGAAATAACACAGATAAACCTGCTTGATAAGGATGGTAATGTACTGGATTTCTGCAAATATGGAGATGAAGTAAAGATAGCATTCGATGTAAAGTTTAATGCGATTGTAGAGACTCCGATATTCGGTATAAGAATAACGGACCATAGAAACAGTATTGTATATGGCACAAACAGCAGGCTAAACAGGATAAAAACAAGAATTTATAAGCCAGGGGAGATTATCAGGGTGGTCTTCAAGCAGAAAATAAATCTCATGGGGGGAACTTATTATGTTTCACCTTCAGTTGGGAACAAGGACACAAAGACTTATTGCGACTGGATTATAAACATGATGACTTTAAATATTATGCATAGAAATATTGCTGAGGGTATTGCTGACCTTGATTCAGAGATCAGTATTATGAAAATAGGTTAAGTCAAAGCAGTTGAAAGTAAACTGTAGTAGAAAAAAATATTCAGGTTTTGGGATCAATTTGCTTTTTTTATTGCTTTTCGATAGATCTCAAGCGTTTTTTCGGCAGTTTTTTTCCAATTAAATGCTTTCACCTCTTTTAAAGATTTTTCAGAAAGCTCATCTTTTAATTTTTTATCTTTCAATACTGCAATTATTTTATCTGCCATATCCATTTCATCTGCAGGGTTAAACAGCGATCTTTTATCACTGACGATCTCAGGTATGGAGGAGGTATCAGAAGCAACCACAGCAAGTCCGCACTGCATTGCTTCGACTACAGGTAATCCGAATCCTTCAAATATAGATGGATACACAAAGAGGTCTGCAGCATTATAAAGCTGCAGTAGATCTTCATCAGATATCCTTCCTAAAAAAATTATATCCTTTTTATAGGCGCTGGTTTCATATTCCTGGTAAGCTGCTTCACTCTTCCAGCCCGTCCTTCCTACAATGACAAGGTTGTGGTCAAAATCAGTATAGCTATCTTTTAATTTGTTAAAAGCTCTTATGAGTGTTACATAATTTTTCCTCGGTTCTATTGTCCCAACCGATAGGATAAAATTCTTTCTGATATTGAATTTTTTAAGCAAGTCAGGATCGATACCACTGTCATCAAGCTTTTTAAAGAATTCTTCTGCAGCCAGGTGTGTCACATCGATTTTTGTTTCTGCAGTGCAAAAGTATTTTATTATGTCATTTTTTGTGCTTTTTGATATCGCTATAATTTTTTTTGCCCGGCCTGCATTTTTTGAGACCAGCTTTGTGTATTTTTTTACAAACCAATCAAAGTTAAAGTGCGGGAACCTTATAAAGGCAAGGTCGTTGATTGTAAGTATGATATTCTTATTGATAGTAGGCGGTATCATGAAATCAGGACAGTGCAGCACATCAGCATTAAAACCAAGCATTTCAATCGGGGGAAATCGAAACCTGTCCCATATTTTAAGCACCCCGGGACTTGTCTTATATAATTTTAATTTTAATCTTTTTTCCCCATTTTTTACTGAAGATAAAAATGATTTTTTGAGTTCTTCTAACGCTCCCAAATTTTCATCTGTAGTATATCTTGCGGTCAATATGAAAGTGTCCTGCCTATCTATTAAAAACAGGTGCTCAATCAGATTCATTATATATCGGCCGGCACCGATATCCTTGCCATGATTTAGAACGGTTGAAATATCGATCCCGATTTTCATGTTATCCTGTTTATAAGATCATGGATCGAAGCAGGTTCATACTCCAGTTTGCTGTTGAGCAGATTTCTTAAGTACTCTCCTTCGATCTTTAGCCTTGTCGAATCAAGACTGATCAGGTAGTTTATATACTCCTCATATTTCCTGTTTCCGGTTATTACAAATAATCTTCTGTATGTGAGGATAAGATTTTGAATAGAGTACACAGGTTGATTGTTGACAACATCAAAAAAGTTGTTTTCTCCCCATGCGAATTTTATTATCTCACTGTCAGGGACCTGTCTTGTCATCTGTATGTACGGACGTTGCCTTTTAAGATAGCCCAGGCCTGATCTGTAATCTGAAAGTATTTTTCTTGCCACATTTTTAAGATTTCTATCAGAGAGATTCCGCTTCTGGATACTGATCTCATTATTTACGATCCGTTTCATATTTGAAAGTTCAGCGTTTTTATATGCGAGCTTCATCACGTTTAACTTCTGGTAATAATATTTGGTTACAAATGCTGTAGCTTCATCCCTGAAGTTGTAAGCATACCGGTGAAGGCAGACTGCAGTCGGGCACGACCTGAACTTATAGCCAAGAAGGTTGGCTCTGTAGCAGAAGTCTATATCTTCATAAAATAAAAAGAATACCGGGTCGATAGGAGGTTCTGTTTTGTCCAGCCTGTCTTTTAAAAGATAGCTCATCTTTAAAAACGCCGAGGTAAATGAGACTCCAAAGACATCCTCGGGTTTGTTATACTGGTCGAGATCCAGCTGGCCCATCCCATTGTATCCGAGATAGAAATTATTATCGATATATACGCCGACACTCTCAATATATTCTTTCTGGTAAAAGAATTTTATCTTGGGAGACAGGCCTATATACCTGCTGTCAAGCGTAGTGATAGTCTCCACAAGCTCTTCAACAGCGATCTTGTCATAGACGACATCAAAATTTGATATCAGCACATATTCGCTGCTTATGTGATAAAGAGCCCTGTTAATGGCTTCACCAAGCCCAAGATTTTTTTCTGATCTTAATATTTTTATATCTTCAAATCTTTTTGCGATAAGCTCCAGGATATCTTTTTCTGAACCATTGTCATATATCAGTATGTCCATATTTTTATAGGATTGCTGCTGCAGTGACTTGATGCATTCTTTCAGGCAGATATATGAGGAGTTGTAGTTTATTATGAGGACCGTTACTTTTTTGTACAGTTCTTTTTCAATTGCTGAAATAGTCTTTTTGCTCTCGTCTTCAGTTATTTCCCTTGAAGTCGACAGTTTTCCTTCTTCAGGTTTTTTTAAAGACTGCTGGGGATCAATATTTAGTATTTTCCTGATTTCAATATCATAGCTGTCTATGCTTTTCTGCCAGTAAAACCTTTCTATGAATTCGCGTGCATTTTCACCCATTGATTTTTGGAGCTGATTGTTTTCGGAAAGAGAGCTTACCCTTTCGGCAAATTCATCTGCGTTATTTACAATATATCCGGTCCTGCCATCACGGAGTACTTCAGGATGGGCTCCGATATTATAGCATATCACAGGTTTGCCAAAGTACTGGGCTTCTCCAACAGGGAGATCGAAACCTTCCCATTTTGAACATGTGGTATAAATATCGCTCGCAGAATAAATAAGAGGCATTTTCGTCTCTGGTACGTTTGCAAGGCAGAATATACCGCGGTTTTTTAACAGCTCTTTATCATTTCTTGAACCATACCCTACAGCGAGCAGTTTTATATTTTCATTATCCAGGTTCACCTGTTCATAAATTTCAGAAAGTTCAGCAAGGCCCTTGTATGGCTGATTGGTAAGATTTAGCCTTCCGACATAGAGGAGAAGGATATCCTTGTCTTCGATGCCCAGTTCATCTCTGAACATCTTTATATCTTCCTGCGAAATGTCCTCACCGTGGTAATGGTCGATACCATTATAAATAAATGTCGCTTTTGACTTTATGCTGGTTGGGAGCTGGTTTAAAAGATATTCTGATACGCAGACTACTCTTTTTGCTTTTTTATAATATGAAAGATTCTGTGTTATTTCCTGGTATTTAAAAAATAACCTTCTCCTGAAGGGGAGTCCTTCCGTGGATATTATCCCATGGTCCACGACAAGGGTAGGCTTTTTAAGTTTCGGTATAAGGCTGTAAAAGGGAAATGACTGGATGATGTAAAGGTCAGTATCCCTGCTGTTCAAAAATTCTGCAAACCTTCTGACTCTTCTTTCCAGTATAAAAAAGTTACCTATACCGATCGGGGGCAGAGTATAGATGTGGTAGGATTTCCTGCTTGTGAATGTCTCGTCTATCTGGTTTGCATAGACTTCTGTAAAATAACCTTTTTTTGCAAGACCATCTGCGATCCTGTCTACGACAAGATCTACTCCATGCCCTTTTATCATCCTGTCGGTAAGAAAGGTGATCCTGGGTTGTTTCATATGTTTCTTGACCTTTTTAATCCAAAAATAATCATAATCGGGATAATGAGTCTATTTTAGCATCAATTATTGTTTATATTAAATTGTTTGTTATAATTTTAAACAAATTATTTTTAATAGGAGTGCCTGCATGGAAGATATTTTCGAATTTCCTTCCGTTTCAATAATTACAGTAAATTTAAATGGAAAAGCTTATCTTGAGGGATTACTGAAGAGCCTGGATGAGATCGACTACCCCAGGGGGAAAATAGAGACAATCGTTATCGATAATTGCTCGGATGATGATTCCTGCCAGTTTTTAGCTGATAATTATCCGCAGATAAAACTGATAAGGAACAATCACAATACAGGTTTTGCATTTGCAAATAATCAGGGCGCAAAAGCCGCTACAGGCAAATATGTGGCATTTTTAAACAATGATACAAAAGTGGATAAAAAATGGCTCACAGAGCTTGTAAGGCCCGTCTATGGAAGTATTGATAAAGTATGTTCCGGGTCAAAAGTCCTTTCTGCAGACGGCAGGAACCTCGACTTCGTCGGTTCGATGATAAATTTTGAAGGAAAAGGTTTCCAGGTGGACTATGGCAAGAGCGTGGAAGATGATAATTATGATCTCGATACCTATCTTCCATTTGTAAATGGCGGTGCCATGCTGGTCGAACGGGAAGTATTTTTAAAGAGTGGCGGATTTGATGAGGATTTTTTTGCCTACTATGAAGATGTCGATTTCGGATGGCGGTTGTGGGTCCTTGGTTACAGGGTAGTCTTTGCACCAAAATCGATCGTTTACCATGTACACCATGGGACATCAAAGATGTTCGATGAGGATAAACTGAGGTTTTTAAAGGAGAGAAATGCACTATATTCTGTTTTTAAAAATTATGATGAAGAAAACCTTGCGAAAGTCTTTAGTGGTACACTTGCAAGCATCTATAACAGGATATTTGTGGACCTTAAGTTTGATTATAAAAAGTATTATGACCTCACACTGAAGGAAAAGGATACGGCCTCGAAGGGAAAGGACATTTCAGGAGACAGTACAGGTGCTGCGACTTCAAACAAAGAGGAATCGACCGGTTCCGCTGTGCTGGATAAAGAGCCACTGAGTTCACTTATGGCTGTTAAAAGCTTTTTTGAGAACCTTGAAAGGTTAAAAGAAAAAAGAGCATTCATACAATCAAACAGGAAGAGGGATGATAAGGCTATATTTACATATTTTAAGGGCCAGTTTTTATCGGTCTCTGCTGACAGCCAGTATCAGAAGGACCAGGTAGACATACTTAAGTCCCTTGGCATATATGAGATCTTTGAAAAACAGATAAAAAGAAACCTCCTGATAATATCAAGTGAAGTGGTCTCAAAGCGTATGGCAGGACCCGCGATAAGGGTATGGAATTTTGCAAAGGTCCTCTCCGAGCATATGAATGTTACCATTGCAATACCGAATACAGCAGTTTTTCCTGAACAGTCTTTTAAAATAGTACAGTACAGTGACGAGGCATCGCTGAAGGTATTGCTTGATGACTGTGATATCGTGATGTGTGCGGGCATGACATTCTCGAAATTTAAAAGCATCAGAAATTCTGACAAGTACATAATAATGGATATCTATGATCCCTATAATCTTGCATCACTTGTAGAATACAGGGACGAGACGATTGAAAGGCAGCTTGATGTATTTAAGTCAGTGCATTTTATAACAAATGAGATGCTTTATCATGGGGACTTTTTTATCTGTGCGTCAGAGCGCCAGAGGGATTTCTGGCTTGGGTATGCTTGCTGCTTTAAACAGGGTGAACCCCTATTCATTTAACCAGGACCATCAGCTAAAAAAACTTATTGATGTCGTTCCTTTTGGACTTCCTTCAAATAAGCCTATACATACAAAAAAAGTGCTAAAAGGTGTGGTAGATGGCATAGGGGAGGATGACTTTGTATTACTCTGGGGAGGCGGCATTTATAACTGGTTTGACCCCCTTACCCTGGTCCGGGCAATGGCTCTGGTATGGGAGGTAAGGAAGGACATCAAATTGTTTTTCCTTGGAGTCAAACACCCCAATCCGCAGGTAAAAGAGCTATCTCTTGTAAACGAGACTGTAGAACTTGCAAAGAGTATGGGGCTTGCTGATAAAAATATATTCCTTAACTTTGGTTGGATAGAGTATGATGCAAGGCAGAATTATTTTCTTGAATCTGATGCCGGTGTTATAACGCACCCCCAGCACATTGAGACTAGGTTTTCTTTCAGGACCAGGATACTTGACTACCTATGGGCAGGTCTTCCGGTCATATCAACACAGGGTGACATATTGAGCGCCCTGGTGGAGAAAAAGGAGATGGGCCTGACTGTGAAAGCAAGTGATGTAAAAGCGCTCGCTGAAGCAATAATCAAAATGGCAGACAACAGAGATCTTTATGACAGGTATAAAAATAATATCCCGGAAGTTGCTGAGCAGTTTCACTGGGAAAAAGTCCTGCAACCGGTCATCGATTTCTGCCGTGATCCTGTATCAAGCGCCGTAAGAAAGAATCTAAGGCCCGACCAGATACATGCAAGTACCGATGTGCTTGACATCATCGGGGGCAGCCAGAAACTTTCTTCAGGAAAAGAAAACGATCGCGGTGCAGGGCGTGCAATAAAAAGATTTTTCTATCATCTCTTCAGGAGCGGTCCAAAAAAGACGATACAGATCTCATCTAACTACCTGAGAGGCAACTGATCGCTTATGGTTGAAAAAGCTCGTATCAGAAGCCTTGTCTTCAGGATAATAAATATCATAATAGTGGTGGGTCTTGGAATATTCCTTGTCTATTACCTGCTGTCACAGATAAATTTTACCGACCTTAAAAGTGCATTTCTCGGCGTATATGTCCCTTCTCTTTCTATCGGACTTATCCTGATGTTCTGTGTTGATTTTTTTAAGGCTTACCGCCAGAAGATGCTCATCGGTACAGATGATGTCAGGTTTGTAGATATGTTCCTGGTCTCACTTATCAGGAATGCATTTAATATGGTGCTGCCGGCAAGGACCGGAGAACTTTCTTACGTGTATGTGCTGAAGAGAAAGTTTAAAATACCTGTAGAAATAGGCGTTTCCACCCTGGTAGTAGGGCTTATTTTTGACCTTATAATAGTTTTTTTCATGATAATAATCTCTATTATCATAGTCGGTATAAACCGTTTTCCCATATCCTCGACAAGCGTGATACTGATTGCAGCAGGCCTTCTGGCAGCAAGCCTTGTGCTTCTGTTTTTTCTGTCGAAAATAGTAGGTCTTTTTGTAAGGTTTGGAAGCTATCTTGTAGCCAGGTTTGAAAAGCTCAAGAAAAACAAAGTATTCATGTATGTGTATGTGAAGCTTGGAGAGACCAATAACAGTATAAAGATCATCCAGGGAAGAAAGATATACTGGAAGGTATATCTCCTTTCAGTGGCTACAAGAGTCTTTAAATTTACTTCATATTATTTTCTTATTCATGCGACTTTAAAACCCATGGGTTACTACATTTGCAGATCTCTCCTACTGGGTGATATTCCTTGCAACTGTCGCAGCCGAGCTTTCGGCAGTCCTTCCGACTCATGCTGTCGCAGGTTTCGGGACATATGAGGGAGCTTTCGCTATCGCTTTTGTAGCACTCGGGTTTTCAAGGCAAATATCCATAATCGTCGGTTTTAATTACCATATAATCAACCTGCTTTTCACTATCACTTGGGGAATAATAGCCATAATAATCATAGTGCTGCCATCCTATAAGGCAAGGTTGGGCATAACCAGCAATATTAAAAATAATGAAATAAAAAATGATTAAAATATATAAAACTATTTGCTAATATTGATGACAAAATCATTAGGGATATTTAGTTTTTATTCTTTAGCGGTACAATATAAAAATTATAAATTCTCTTTTTACCAGAACGTTTAAATGAAGACTAAACTTTTTTTTAACAGAATAGGCCGTTTTGTCTGTACAAAGGAAATATTTGAGAACAGAGTACTTTCCTTACGGATGTATAAATATTTCCTTATCGGCATGCTTGTAAGGTTGTCTCTTCTTCCATTTTTCTTTCAGAGAGATATACTTTCGACATACCAGAGGGCTGCCGAGACAGTATTTGCGGGCAATATCGGTGCAGATTTCCAGCAGTTTTTGACCCATATTATCCACAGCGGCTACCTTTTTATAATTAGACCTTTTTTACCTGCAGTAGACCAGTTACAGGCAATACTTCTGAACCAGGACAGCTGGACATCCTGGATAGATTTTAACAGCATGGACTATGTCTACAGGATCCTTTCAATGTTTAAGCTCCCATATCTTATACTGGACATAGCATGCATGTTTTTGATAATAAGGTTTTTATTTGATGGAGACCCGGAAAAAAGGCTCAAAGTATTTAAATACTGGGTATTGAACCCCCTTGTCATATTTGTGTTATATATTTTTGCCCGCCACGATATAATGGGTATCTTCGTCACTCTTATAGCTCTCCTGCTGGCAAAGAACAACAAAAAATACTGGGCGATCATAATCCTTGCTCTTGGCATTGCCCTGCGGTTTTTCCCTGTGATGATACTGCCGTTTTTAATAGTCTTTCTTGCAAAGAAGAAAAAAGACTACATCATATTTTTTTCTATAGGGATAGCAGGTCTATTGGCAGTCGAAGCATTTTCTTACATCTATTTTGGAAGGAGCGTTATCTTTTCACTTCTAAATGCCCAGCATTTTGATTATATACTCTCTGCAAAACTAGACCTTGTTGTCCATGACAGGATCTATCTTTTTATAGTAGGGTATGGGCTGCTTTTGTTTGCATTTATCCACCAGAAAATAAAGAATTTCGCTTCTTTTTTAAACTACTGTGGCATGGTCTACCTGCTATATGTCTCTATTAGCTATTTCCATCCGCAATACCTGCTGTGGGCAGTGCCTTTTCTGGTATTGCTTTTTGTAAGAAAGGAACCCATTTATTATTACCACTGGGCGCAGATGGCTTTCCTGATGATAATACTTATTTACTGGGGGGATCTTGTGACCAAGTTTTTAATGGCTCCCATAGATATAAGGTTTGCCCTGTATGCTACCGGGCCGATCCCGTTGATAGGAAGGTTCTACGAACCTGCCAAATTTGTCAATATTTTCAGGAGTATTTTTACGGCTGTATCACTGTGGATGATCTATCTTATATACAGGGATAACAGAGCTATTTTAACTGAAGAAGAATTATCAGGCAGGATAGATTTGAAGGGTTAGTTGTATTTAAATGATATCGATTTTCAGGATAGATCTATGTTTTTAAATAAATTAAAAAAGAAAGCAGGGATACTTATAAGGGCAGCGGCTGTTACTCTGCTGGTTGCTTTTATGCTTATTTTTATTTCATCATGCGCCGGACCGGTTTTTGTCCCGGGAGCAAACCTTGGCTACTATATATGGGAAGATAAAGACGAAAGTATCCATATTGCCTGGAGCGCAGACAGGAAAGATAATAATTTCAGCGGAACAGTCTCCACTGATGGTATCATTTACAGTTATGTGCTTCCTGGTTTTGAAGAAGATGATGTTTTTAATATTGATGCTGAAAAGAAAGCATTTGATTTTGACGCAAATCTATCCATAGATGATTATTCTGATGAGATAGTATTTTACCCCCAGGATTATAGCTACATCGAATTCGAACTGAAAATAAATGGTGCATACGACCTCTCAAGGACCAACATGGGAAGGTTCCTGAACAGTCCATCTGATGGTGTATTCAGGGTCGATAAGGATTATTTTGAAAAAGTAGATAATATCCCATTTTATAAAGTGCCGCCATTTGAAGGTTTTTTGCGTAAACTTGCTGCAGATATGCGTTTTACGATGTTTTACCTGTTTATGCTTGGTGTTATTGTCATAGAGATCATAAGGATAACTATATTCCGGAAAAGAAAAATAAATAACCTTTACCTGTTTTTATGTTATGGGATCCTTATAGCCATTGAAGCCGGAGCTTTTTTCCTCTTGAGAGCTTTGACTTAAAATAAAATATTTCTTAATTTAATTGTTTTTTTATATTTAAAATTGTTTTTTTATTTTTATTCTTAAAGGACCGGAGGAATATTGAAGATAGCTCTTATTGGCGCAGATGGTCAGCTAGGGACTGATATATATGATCATTTTAAGAAAAATGGGCTTGGTATAACCGGCCTTACCCAGGAAGATATAGAAGTCTGTGATAAAAATTCCTGTAATGGTGTACTTCTGCGACTCAAACCTGATCTTGTAATAAATACTGCAGCATATAATCTGGTGGATGCTAGCGAGGACCAGATATCTACAGCATTTGATGTAAATGCAGCAGGAGTAAGAAACCTGGCAGAGACATGCCTTGAAATAGATGCTGCAATGATGCATTTCAGTACTGATTTTGTCTTTGGAGGATATGAAAAAAACTCTCCTTTTACAGAAGAAGACTGTCCCTCACCTGTTAGTATCTATGGCATCTCCAAACTCGCAGGGGAATTGGTCCTTAAATACATGCTTAAAAAATACTATATCATAAGGATAAGCGGTCTCTACGGGCATGCTGGTAGTCTTGGAAAGGGCTATAATTTTGTCGAACTTATGCTGGAAATGGCGAAAAATGACAAAAAGATAGAAGTCGTTGACGACCAGGTCCTGACACCAACATCCAGTAGCGATGTCACTGAAAAACTTTTCGAATTGATCCAGACTGAGAAGTATGGCACATATCATATGACAAATACAGGTAGCTGTTCCTGGTTTGAGTTTGCCCGCGATATCTTTGATCTTTCAGGGGTAAAACCTGATCTGCAGCCGATTTCAAGTGAAAAATTTGCATCCTGGGCAAAAAGGCCCTCCTACTCAGTTCTTGACAATACCAACTTGAGAAATATCGGTATTAAAGACATGCGCCATTGGAAAGAAGCGCTTTCAGATTATATCAGGCAGAGAAGAGAATTCGGGAAAGACTGACATGAACAGCACTAATGAGACCAATATGTTCCCCAAAAAATATGAGTTATTATTGGCTTCTCTTTCTTCTTTTTTTATACCTTTTACTTTATTTCTATTGACTCTGGAACGTGAAGTGATAGGGGGTGATACAACCTGGTTTGCACTTCAGATTCCAAAAATGGAAGTTCTTGCACCAACGGGATATCCTGCATTTTCAATATTTGGAAAGCTCTTTTCTATAATCCCAATAAGCAGTATGGCATACCGGTTAAATCTTTTATCTGCTTTTTTCGGTTCACTTACTATTCTGTTTTTATTTCTTGCTATTCGCAGGATCATAAAAAGTGAGATAATCAGCCTTACTGCATCGCTTACATTTGCATTTGTGATTTCTTTCTGGTCTGTAGCAAACAGATTTGAACTGGATACTATCAATAGTTTCTTCATTGCATTTATTTTATTTACAGTTTTTTTGTATCAAGATAAAAAAAACGTAAGATTCCTTTACTTTTGTTTTGCTGCTCTTGGACTTAGCCTGACAGATCATCCAATAGCATTTTTTATTATGCCTGCATTTCTTGTGTATATAGTCATTATAGAACCAAGGATTTTTAGAAGCTTAAAAACTGTTTTATTATCAATTTTATTTTTTATTCTTCCGCTTTCGTTTTATGCTTTTATTCCGATAAGATCTTTACAAGGTTTTGGGACTGTCCATACTTTAAAAGATTTTCTTTTTTATATAACTGGAAGATACACGACAGGCACTATTCATGGCGGCTCATTTTTTGACAAGGACTGGTCAGGTGTATTAATAGTAGTAGGTCAATTTTTTAAGATCATCTATCTTAATTATGGTATTATCCTGCTAATTATAGCTGCAGCAGGAATGGTCTATCTCTTTAAAAAAAATCTAAAATTTGCCATCTGTTCAGTATTTATAATTCTTATAAACCTTTCTATGATAAGCCTTTACCTGACATGGGCACCTCAAAACCAGGTAATAGATTCTCTCATTATTATCGTGATCTATATTGCTATGGGATTTAAACTTATAATGGATTTTTTTATTCTGATCTTTAAAAAGTTAAAGGGCAGTCAAAAGAAGAATATCAAGATAAGTGAAATTGAAAGCAATGAAACAGGTAAAGCTTTTATAGCTCAAAAAGGTGAAGGTATCAGTTCCAAAAATAACTTATTAACCAGAATAATAACAGGTGTTTTACTTTTTACATTTTTTCTTTCTCCTCTACTTATGGCAGTATCAAATTATAAAAGTGTCGATAGATCAGAAGTCGAGGGAATATATGTCTTTTGGGGTAGGATATTCGATACGATTGAAGATAATTCCTCTATATATGTATCATCCAGTTCTGCTAATATAGGAAAATATATAAGTGAATTCGAGAGACAAAATAAGAACATAAAATTTGTTTTGAATGATGAACCTGAATATAGTATAGAAAGAATCCTGCAGGATCTGAAAAATGGCAAGAATGTCTATGTAGTAAATCCAGAGGAATCTCTTATCCCCTATCTAAATTATGAGAGTATGTTTGAGTATCTATGGAAGCGTTTTAATGAAGAGAGGTTTCAGGAAAATGTTGTACTTTTTAAGGTTTTGGGAGAAAAAATCAAGCCTGAAATAGAATATGAAATAGATAGTAAAAGTATAAAATTTGGAGAAGAATTTATAATAAAATACAATATCATTAATAATAATCCTGAAAGCTTAAAAATAACATCCCTGGAACTTGAACTGACAGATGCACTAAGTTTTGGAGGACCTTTAAACCGGGGGGATATAATAGATTCTCCAGGTATCAGCCAGGGGAAGTTTATGTGGGTCAAAGAATATTTGATTGGAGCAGAGGACAATAAAAGCATTGCAATAATGCTACGCGCTGCAAAACCAGGCGATGCAAAGATAATGTTCAGGATAACATCCCAGAATTCATATTTCGAAGCAGAGGTAATAGATATAAAAATAAATCAATGAAATCAATATAGTAATGGAGTTTGGAGTTGTTAAATAATAAGAAAATAGTAACTGTTCTTCCTGCATATAATGCAGAGAAGACTTTAATCGATACATATAATGATATCCCGAAAGACATAGTAGACGAAATAATACTTGTTGATGACGCTTCTCGTGACAATACTGCTGAAATATCTAAGAAATTAGGTATTGGCACTATTATTCATCCTAAAAATAAAGGATATGGTGCAAATCAGAAGACCTGTTATATTGAAGCTTTAAAAAAGAATCCTGATATAATCATAATGTTGCACCCGGATTTTCAATATTCTCCCAGGCTCATAACTGCAATGGCAGCAATGATTGCATGCGGGGAATATGATGTGGTTCTTGCTTCCAGGATACTCGGGAGGGGTGCACTCAAGGGTGGAATGCCTTTCTATAAATATGTAGCTAACAGGATCCTTACAATGATTGAAAACATTCTGCTGGGATATAAGCTTACAGAATATCATACTGGTTACAGGGCATACAGTGCTGAAGTATTGAAAAATATTCCATTCTTAAAAAATTCAGATGATTTTGTTTTTGACAACCAGGTAATTGCACAGATCATATTTTTTAAATACAGGATCGCTGAGATCTCCTGTCCAACAAAGTATTTTCCCGAAGCATCTTCAATAAATTTTATCCGAAGTGTAAATTATGGATTTGGAGTGCTATCTACTGCTTTTAAATATCTTTTTCACAAAATGGGCCTTCTAAAGATACCAATATTCACAAGGGATTGACTTTATCTTTTTTCTTGAATAAAGATAAATAAAATATATAATTTCAAAAATATGATTTTTGTTTAGTACATTTAAGACTGAAATATTAAAAAATCAGCTAATAACTAATATATTAATAAGATATGAGGGACATAATTGACAGAGAAAAAAAAGAAAACTGGCATATCTAAAAGAAATAAATGGATAATCGTCATTTCGGTTATAGCTTTAATAATCATTACTGCTTTGGTTTTGGCATATTTTTATTTTTATTATTACCTGAAACCAAATTTTGAGGAAAATGATAATAATATTATTGTTGTTTCGACTGCTGAAGCTGTAAAACCAGGGGACCAAATAGAGTATGCTATTAATTTTAAAAATACAGGCAATATTACTGTATTTAATGTTTTATTGAAAACCTCTATCCCTGAAAATACAGGATTTATAAATGCAAATGGAAATTTTAAATTTGATGAATCAAGTGGTGACATAAGATTTGATTTTGGAGAGTTGCAAAAAGATTCAAGTGCTTCTGCCACTTATACTGTACAGGTTAAAAGTCCACTGGATGACAAAACAGTCATAAAAGCCAGCGATGCAATTTTAGAATATATTGCAAGAGATGAAGATCAAACTTTTAATATTGCAGCTCCACTGGAAAACATAGTGACAAGTAGCCCTATCTTTACTGAGTTTACTGCTTCATTCGAGGACATAAATAAAGGTACATTAAATATGGGAGACGACATTTCATTTAAGATAACACTTGAGAACACTGGAGATATGAATGCAAAAAATGTCAAAATTATTAATGAAATGCCGGGAAAATTTGAATTGTATGAAGACAGTGTTAATCCTGCTGCAATTATTAATAAAAACAGTAATGAAATAGTCTGGAACCTGGAAGAGCTTGATGTTAATAAATTGCAGATGTTTACTTTTAAGATGAAGACCAGTAATGATTTTGAGCATCTGGAGACTTTCAAAGATATTGTAAGGTTAGAATATGGTGAAAAGATAGAAAACGAGATAATCCTTGAAGATAAAGTGTATGGATTTCCTGATTTCAGTGGGTCAATTAATAGTGTTATCGATGTTGATGGTGGCAGCGTGTGGGCAGGGGATGTCTTAAGATATACAGTTACAATTAAGAATAGTGGTTTGCGTCCAGGTGAGAATTTTAAACTTATTTGCCCGATACCCGGTTCCACCTCCTTTATTGTGGGTTCAGCAGACCCTTCTGAAAATACTTATTTTGATAGTGAAAACAATGAATTAATATGGGAAATAGAAAGCCTGGATGTTGGGGAAGAAAAAGCTTTACATTTCAATGCAGGCACCAACAGTTCCATGATAAAGGGCGGCACAATAACATCAGCATTTTATATTGAAGGGGACCAGCAATTTGTAGAAATAGAACCTGTATCTATTAATGTCAGATCATATATTTTCCAGAACGTCGTATGTATGGGAGATTCCCAGATAGTGAGGACAAACTGGCCTGGTGGTCTTGACTATCTGCTAGAGTCAAGCTATCCAAGGGCTGAGTTCAACACAGTTGGGAGTGGAGTACCTCAGGAAATGACTTACCAGGGAGTAAGAAGATTTGACAGTACTATAGCTGTTTATAATCCTCAGATTATAGTAATAGGCTACGGGACCAATGATATAGGAAGCGGCACGGCCCTTTTTAGAACCGCAATGACTGAACTGATAAATAAAGCAAAAAGTCTTGGTGCAACTGTAATAGTACATTCAATAGGTTATATAGATATGAATAAAAATCCTATCAAAACAGCGCTTCCATCCTATAACTCTACACTCAGAGATATATGTGCCAAGAACGGTGTCCCCTTTGTGGATATTTATGGTCCAATGTCAGGAGACCCAGGAAGATATATAGGTCCCGATGGACTTCACTGGACATCAGAAGGCGCAAACCTTGTAGCTAATCTGGTATTTGGTACTTTAAGAAATTACCTCGATGGAGAAGGAAACAGAAAATAAAAAAATATGGCTCATGATAGTGGTCCTTGTGATCGTTATTATCATGTCAGCTATGATTTTGATCATTCTCTATTTTTTATAAACCAGAATTTTTTGCAAGCAAACCAGTTATTTTTAATAATCAGGAAGTCATTGCAATTGAAGAAAAAATACCGGAGGATGAAAATATTGAATATCTAAATATCGTAGATATTACCAATATAAAAGTCTACGGGAAAAGTTTAAATCCTCTTTTTATAAAACAGCGTGCTGTTGCTGATTTATTTCAAATAATCAGCAGGATTAAATCCGGAGAAAAGTTGGCATTTGTAATATCCATAACAAATCACAGTACAAAAACGGCTGAGAATATCAAGATATTGGATTTGTTTCCAGATGGGGTTGAAAACCCAGTTTCAAATAATAAGAACTGGTCCTATGATCCATTCGCTAAAAAAATGGTCTGGAATATTGACGAAATAAGACCGGGAGAAACTATAGAAGTTCATTTTTCTGCAATTATAGGCAGTGGTTTTGAAAATAAACAGTTATTTAATAATACTATTCAGATAATAAAGGATGAGAGCATCTTAAAGGACTATATAATTTCAGGTGTTGTTGAAGGTCTCCCTGATTTTTCAGCTTCGATTGTAAGCGTAGAAGATATAAATGGAGGTAAGCTCTGGTCAAAAGATATATTAAAGTATGAGATCATTTTAAAAAATACTGGCAAAAATTCTGGGAAAGACCTGATTCTCTCCTGTCCGGTTCCTGCTGGCACCGGGTATGTCGAAAATTCAGCTACAGGTTCAGGTCTTCAGATTAAAAGAAATAACTATCTTCTCGAGTGGAATATAGAAGATATACCACCTGGAGAAGCCAGAAACTATTCTTTTAAAGTGTTCGTTGCAGACTATATGACGTTTGAAGAAAAGATAATATCATCTTTTTTCATAATCAATAATAATGAAATGCAGTATCTTGATAATCCTTTGATTATGGTATCGCACTATGCCTATAATACAATAGTCTGTATGGGGGATTCGGAGATAGTACTGACTGAATGGCCGGGTATCCTTGATGGACTTCTTGAGCAGCAGTATCCTCATGGAGAATTCAACACTATAGCAACTGGCGTTCGGGGAGAATTTGCAACTGATGCAGTAAACAGGTTTGATGCTGATGTAAGATTCTATGAACCAGAGATTATAGTACTTGGTTATGGAGCAAACGATGCAGGTGAGGATCCTGGTCTTTATAAATATCACATGGATATTCTAATAAGACAGGCTATAAGCACAGGAGCAAAAGTCTTTGTACATGGAGTAGGCTACATAGACACATCAATTGAAAAATGGGAAGAAAAAAGAAAATTATGTGGTTTTAAATAAAATACTTCAGGAAGAACTGTGCCCCAAATACGGAGTACTTATGTGGATATTTACAGCCCTATGTCTGCTGAACCCAAAAGTATTTCCAGGATGATGGCATACACTGGAACGAACAGGGCGCAGACCTTGTTTCAAGGGAAGTCTTTAAAGCAATAGGAATTGGACAGGATGGTAACTTGACAAAGATAAAGTCTAGGCAATATATATAAGACTGATTCTTATCTACTCAAGAAATATTTTTCTTCTTTTCTTTTCTCTTATGACTTTTGCAGGTATCCCGACAGCAACAACGAAATCAGGTATATTTTCTGTGACTATGGCGCCGGCACCCACTATTGAACCTTCACCGACATCACAACCATCCATCACAATACTTTTTGCACCAAGCCATGCATTTTTACCGATCTTTATACCAATGCCATGAGTTGGCTGGTCCTTTAATGGAGTATCAAGTTCAAGAGGAATATGACCGCCACCAACAACATAAGTGTACGCTGCAAAAAGAGTGTTTTCACCCACCTCGACCCTTTTAAGTGATACTATTTCACAATTAAAACCTATATTTACGCTATCCTTGCAGTATTATATCGCCGTTCTTGCAGGAGAGGATAGAATTTCTACCGAGATATACTCCGTTGCCGATGGTGATGCCCTCATTATCAATACCCTTTGCATCAAGCAGGACATTTTCATCGATTATCACTTTATTGCCGACAGATATCTTGTTGGGATTTCGGATACTTACATTTCGGCCTATTACCACACCTTTTCCGAATTTTTTAAATAGGCTCCTGTAGCAAAGGCTTCTAAGAAAAATACCTGCTGCACCCGGACAATTTGCAAACATGGAAGTCAATATCTCGTATTTCAAAAAAGCAAAAAAACCCTTTTTACCCACAAATAATTCTGTATAATTGGCAGATCTTGACCTGTTCTTTTTATCGATTGTATTTTGTATCAGTTCGTATTTCTTTTCTTTTTCATCCATCTATTGAACATCCTTTCGATCAATATTGTCGATCAAGAATATGGACTACATAGTATTATAAAAAATTTTTATTCATATGTAGATATTTAAACTTAGCTGATTATAGGTTATAGTATAAACGGCCGGATTAATAGACTGTTTTTTGAAATATATTATATTTTTATAAAGTCAGGGATAACTGAAAACAGATAAGATATATTAATAAAATGTGGCGAGCAACTATACTGAGAACTATATATTATCTTTTCTTTGTGATAGTCTTTGCCATTGCGATACTTATTTTTTTAAGGCTGACAGATTTTTATTTTAACCTTCCAGCGCTTGAATCTTTTCTTAAAAGCTTTATCAGCCGGATAAATTTTTAGTCGGTTTCGCGGTTTATATTACGTAGTTTTTGTTTTCCATCAGCTGCATCTATAATTGAGATGTCTTCCAATTCTTTTCCCTCCCGGTTAAACTGTTTTTGCTCAGTGATCCTATCCCTCTGTCGCAATACAAAAGGTCTTATTATATATACGGCCGCACCTAAAAGCCCTAAAACAATAAGCATAAAGAATACCAGCAGTGAAGTAACAGTCGAAGTCGACCTGGTCGCTCCAAGTGCCACCATCAGGAAGACCAGTGAGTTTTCCCTGATCCCAGTCCCGCCGATCGATATGGGAAGCATTGCTATCGTTGCAACAACAGGGACTATAAAAAGATATGATTCAAATGACAGCTCTACTCCAAGGGACCTGGCTGCGAGCCAGTAATGGACTATTATCCCGAACTGCAGTGCAAAACTGCAAAGCATCGTCTCAAAAAGAGCCAGTTTATATTTTTTGAAACTCTGGAAAGTATGGTATATTTCTTTGAGTTTTTCCCTTATCCTTGAAAGAAATTTTATCCTGTTTACTAATTTTCCAAGCCTTAAAAATTGAGGATTTAATATTATAAAACCAAGCAGGATACAAAGGACAAAAAAGACGACAACAGGTATTACATAGGAAGTCTTTCCTATGGTCCTGAAACCTAAAAGCAGTGCTATTATTGCATAGGTAGCGGCACTCACAACTCCCGAAAACCTCTCAATGACTATAACACTTGCTGATTTGCCTATTGAGACACCTCCTTTTTTAGAGATATCTACGGTCCTGAATATATCACCACCTATACTTGTAGGGAGAAGATTGTTAAAAAATGAACCTATCAAAAAAGAGGAAGCAAGATAACTCTGTGAAATCTTTATTTTTTGCGTTCTCAGCAGGATGTTCCACCGGACAACTGATATCCAGACACCAAAAACATGCATCGAAGCTGCTGCAAGAAGAAGCGGGATGTTGATAGTCTTTACAATGTCAAGAAATTCTCCAAAATTTTTAAATTCAGACCTGAATATGATAAGGTATGCTATAAGGGCTGCACTGATTATTAACCTCAATGCAGTCAGTATCTTTTTCTTATGCTTTGTATAAAAAGCTTTCAGTTTGTTTTTAATATCAGTAAAACCCATATTTTTAATCTCTAATCTTGCAGTTGAAACTTTTTTATGTTGAACGGTATAATCCTTATATTATATTCTTAGCATGGCTTAATGTCAGTAATCTTTTTATATGTATCCGTTTTTCTTATACCATTCTGCTGTAAGACGGATACCGGTTTCCAGATCGATTTTGGGGCGGTAGCCTAAAAGCTTTGATGCTTTATCGATGCTGAAGGCCCTGCTCTTTTTGAAAAAAGCCATCCTTCTTTTGTAGATAGGCGGTTCCTTTTTTATTTTAAGTCTTTTATATATGAATTCGACCGATGCTGCCAATAATTCAAATGGCTTATAAGGAAGGTGTATTTTTGGAACCGGGACACCAAACTCTGAGGCGACAAGAGCTGCAAGCTCATTTAAAGATACATATTTTTCATCCCCGATTATGAATACTTCACCGATCGCCTCTTCCTTTGTTGCAGCAAGGATGAATCCGTCTACAAGGTTTTCCACAAATACTGTATGCAGGTATGCCTTGCCGTTTCCAAAGAAGATAAACCTTTTTCTGGCTATCATCCTGAAGAATTTAAGCATCCTTGTATCGCCGGGTCCGTATATGGCACAGGGCCTTATTACTGAGGCAGGTAAACCCTTCTCTTTTGCTGCCTGTATGACTTCAAGCTCTGCAGCGCATTTTGATCTCTGGTACGTATCTCCAGGGCATATTTCTGACGCTTCACTGCCCGGAGGGTCTTTTACCGTTGTCACAACACCTATTGTGCTGCAGTGCACAATCCTCTTTACATCGTGTTTAAGGCAGGCTTCAATAATGGTCTTAACTGACTCAAAGTTTACATCCCAGAATTGTTTGTCCGGTATGCTCTCCTGTCTGTATGCAGCAGCAATATTAAACACCCAGTCCATATCCTTTATTGAATCTGATATGACCTGACTGTCAGTTATATCACCAAATGCTATTTTTGCGCCTGCTTCTCTGATCTCTTTTATATTACTTGTCTTTCTTGCCAGGGCAGTCACCTCATGACCGTCCGTGATAAGTCTTTTGACAAGGTGGCTTCCTGCAAAACCACTTCCCCCGGTAACAAATACTTTCATATTTTCTCTCCTGTATAGATAGATCTATTTTACTTATGCTTGATGGCTTATTTCCTGTTCAATGGTATTTTTAAAAAAGTCTTTCTCCTTATGCGGTCACAACTGTTGCAGGGTATAAGGCTTTTTATATCTTTTTCTTTAAACTTTTTACGGATGGACAGCATCTTTTTATTATTAAATATGTCCTTTATATTTTCCCTGGACAGGTCACCTATCACCATTTCACCTTTAAAATCCTGCGGGCAAAGATATACTTTTCCATCAAAAAAAATAGTAAGTGAATACCATGGAAATGTACAGGTACTGGTCTTTTCATTTTCAAAAGAATCCATATCTTTCCCTGATCCTTTTTCTTTTATATTGCCACCCCAGTTATGCGGATCCCTGGTCAACAGCCGGTCAAGGGGGAGGCCCTCAAATTTTTTCAGGAATTCCTTCTTTTGATCGGTAAGTCGATCACCCGCAAGTTTCCTGTTGTATTGCATTACCTGTATGATGGTATAGGGTTTGGCAGAACTTATATTTTTCTTCATTTCAAGAAAACCAGTTATATTCTTTATCACCTTATCAAAAGATGCTCCCTGCCTGTTATTTTCGTAATCGGCTGCGGTATAACCGTCAACCGAAAAAGATATTTCATCAAGGCCTGAGCCTATGATCCCTGACGCAAGCCCCTCGTTTAAAAGCACCCCATTTGTATGTATCCTTGTTTTCAGTCCGGCTTTTTTTGCATACTTGATCATCTCTATTATATCCGGGTGAAGTAGTGGTTCTCCCCTGTGGAAAAGATTTACCTCATACACAAAATCCTTTGACTCATCTATTATCTTTTTATAGAGATCAAAATCCATATCACCTTTCTGTTTTTTATCAAGATCTTTGTTGGGGCATAAAATGCATGAAAGATTGCACCGGCTTGCGGTCTCTATCCAGAGTTTTGCAGGAAGATAACCCAAAGACTGCCTTGCACTAAGGAAATTGAAATAGATCTTTGCCAGGTGAAAAAAATGTTTGAACTTTTTCATTTATTTCGAGGGGCCGTTGAGAATATTTCTTATCACATAAGTCGGTTTGCCCGTTCCTTCATGATAAGTCCTCATCATGATCTCACCAAGTAGGCCCATTGTTATAAACTGTATGCCGCCAAGGAAAATGAAAATAGAAAGGATAAAAAGAGGTCTTGCGGATAGGGCTATGTTAAAAAACACCCGCTGCACAATAAGCCAGATAGTAAGCCCCATACCTATAAGGCTTGCTGCTACTCCAACAAACCCGAATATCTGCATCGGTTTTTTTGAATATGTCAGGAGGAATTTTATAGTGATTATATCCAGGATGACCCTGAATGTCCTGGAGATGCCATACTTTGCCTTTCCAAATTTTCTGGGGTGATGATTTACAGGAACTTCTGCGATCCTGACCCCCATCCAGCTTGCAACGGCAGGAATATATCTGTGCATCTCCCCATAGAGCTCTATATTATCAAGAATATCTTTTTTATAAGCTTTAAGTGTGCAGCCATAATCATGGAGCTTGACATTAAACATCCTGGAAATAAGCCTGTTTGCCAGAACAGAAGGGAGCCTCCTGGAAAGAAGTTTATCCTTTCGGTCCTTGCGCCAGCCGCTCACAATATCATAACCTTCATCAATTTTTTCAAGTATTAGAGGTATATCGGCTGGGTCATTCTGGAGGTCTGCATCAAGCGTGATTATGATGTCACCTTTTGCATGGTCAAAACCTGCACGCATCGCCTGTGTCTGTCCAAAATTTCTCCTGAACCTTATTATCTTAAAACTGCTGTTTTTCTCATGGACGACCTCTAGTTTCTTGAAGGAACCATCTTTGCTGCCATCATCTACAAGGATGACTTCATATGTCCTGTTAAGCTTTTCAAGTACTGAAGAAAGATTGCTGTAAAGATGTTCTATGCTTTCCTCTTCGTTGTATACAGGGACGACGATAGAGATATCTATCTTTTTTTCAGGTGAGGTACAGTTTTGTATATCTGTCTGTTCTTTAAAAGTATTTTTTTCTTCTCTTATTAATGCCATGTTTTAGATCTTACCTATTTCTTTCATTTCCTTATACCACAAAACAAACTTCTTAACACCTTCCTCCAGTGAGGTTTTCGGGTTATATTTTAACATTTTCCCGGCTTTAATTATATCTGCAAAAGTGGCCGGGACATCACCTGGTTGCATTTCTTTGTGCTCTATTCTGGCGGTCTTACCTGTTACTTCCTCGATGATGCGCACAAGTTCCATAAGCATTACAGGTCTTGAGTTTCCGAGATTAAAGACCTCATAACCGTTCACATTATCGAGATTTGAAGTGACAACATCAGTTACATCATCAATATAAGTATAGTCCCTTGATGAACTGCCATCCCCGTACATAACAAGCGGAGTTTCTGAAAGTATCTCTCTTATAAATTTATGTATTGCCATCTCGGGCCGCTGCCTGGGTCCGAAGACCGTAAAAAACCTGTAGCAGAAAATAGATATATTGAAAAGATGGCTGTAAGTATAGCAGATAAGCTCGCCTGCTTTTTTGGTTGCAGCATAAGGAGAAACAGGATTGTCCACATTATCTGTTTCAGAAAACGGTATTTTTTTATTTCCTCCGTACACTGATGAGGATGAGGCAAAGATAAATCTTTTGACATCAAATTTTCTTGCACAGTCAAGAAGGTTTATCGTGCCTTCGACATTGACCTTTTCATAAAGTCCTGCATTTTCTATGGATGGACGGACGCCTGCCCGTGCCGCAAGATGTATTATTATATCCACCTGGTTTTCAGAAAAAACTCCATCCAGCTTATCGCGGTCAAGTATATCAGACCTGTGGAGTAAAAAATCACTGCTCTCTTTAAAGCCTGAAATATTTTCTTCTTTTATTGCAGGATCATAATAATCATTAAAATTATCAATGCAGATCACCCTGTTTTTTTGCAGCAACAGCCTCTCACATATGTGAGAACCTAAAAAACCTGCCCCTCCAGTGACTAATATATTCATAGAATAAAAATTTTAAACTAAAAATGTATTTATTTGAAGAAAGGTATTAAAAATAATAAAATTGTTATTCGAGATGGAAAGAACAAAAAACCAAAAATGGCTGTTTTCATATTTCAAGGACTGGAAAAATATCCTGACATTTGTTTTTCTGCTCTTACTTGTAGCAGTAGGTTTTGTTTTGAGGGTCCGGAACCTGGGTTATCTTTCGTTCTGGGGAGATGACGGCCATACAGTCATTGGCACACTGGGTATTATAAAAAATGGCTATCCAAGACTGCCTTCAGGGTATGTCCTTTTCCACAGCATACTGGATTACTATTTAAATGTAATACCGGTATCCATATTTGGTGTAAACGAGTTTTCTTTCAGGCTGACCAGCGTGATTTGTGGTTGCGGCTCAATAATACTGACTTATTTTACAGGTAAGGACCTTGCCAATAAGTTTACTGGTTTTCTTGGTGCCTCTCTTATTACTTTTTCTACCTGGTATATTCAATTTTCCCGCGAAGCAAGATATTATGCGGCCCTTCAGTTTTTCTTTCTTCTTTCGTTCTATTTCTTTTATAAAGGTTTTATTAAGGAGCAAAAACCTTACAGGATAGTTGCAACGGTCCTGTTTATAATTTCACCCCTTATTCATGGGAATGCATTCTTTTTGATATTTGCTTTCATTGCACTGATATTTTTTAAGGGCAGAAAGTTCTTTAAGAGGGAAATAATCGTCCCTTTTTTAATAATCCTTGCCACCTATATTTTCCAGGTGGTAAACCAGGTATTTTTCTGGAAAGTCGGCAGGAGCTTTTATGCTGAAGGTGGTGGAATATCAAACTTCCTGGACGCTTATTTCAGGCTGCCTGACCCTTATTACCTGAAGATACTACAGCAGATGTTTCCGCAGATGTTCTTTGTATTTCTTTCTGGTGTTTTTATATTTGTCGGTATTACTGTGTTTATGTCCATTAAAAGATCTTCGTCCTTTATGGATATTTACCTGAATGAAAATGCAATGGTTGCAGGCAGGGTACGGTTTCCATTTAATATTTTTCTTATTTATTTTATTTTTATGGTATCCATCCTTGTAATATCGCTTGGACAGATGTACAACCAGCAGAGATATATCTATTTCTTGATGCCGCTTTTTGTCCTCGGGTTTTCATATACTGTTTTTATCTTAAGTCTTACAGCGACTTTTCTTATAAAAAAGGCTTACAGTAAAATATCTAAAAAACAGATCAGCAATAAGGTATTTACCGCAGCTTTGATCATCATTTTTTTAATACTTATATTTTTTACTGTAAGCGGGGTAGACCCGGCACAGGCCCTGGCAATACCTGATATCGGCCATTCTGACAGGTTGGACACTTTTTATTCGATCTCTACTGCCATGCCTTATCACTGGGATGCCGCACTGACAGGAAAATACGTTGCAGACCACATCTCAGAGGGCGATATTGTAATAACTACTGATATTTATAATACATATCCCTATACGGGAAAGATAGATTACTGGCTCTGGACAGGTGATCTTGTCTCATGGCAACCTTACCATGAAGATGCAGACGGCCAGCTACGTGATGACACATATGGTGTAGTCCTTATCAGGGACATATATAGTTTTCTTGATGTAATGAATGATAACCATGATAAAAATATCTGGATACTCACATCGTACTCCCTCAATATCCAGCAGCATGTCGATCCTGCCTTCAGGAAGTTTTTTGAGAGCAGCCAGGATGAATATGTCATGACCGGAAGGGATAACGTAGCAAGGCTCTACTTTTTTCCGAAGACTGAAAACACAGAAAGGGTCTCCATCACAGATTTCATTTCTGCCACACAGGAAAATACATTGATGCCCGGTGCTGATGGCAATATAATCCTTGACCTGGCAGACCCGGCCAACCAAAAGTATTTGGTAACAGGCTGGGGGAGTGTCGAGAACGGGCTTGGTACATGGGGTACTGCAAAGACTTCAGTATTATATTTTGATATGGACCTGAGTCCGAAAAGACCGGAAGAGCAGTACCCAGGATACTCTTTGATATTGACTGTAAAGCCACTTGCCCATCCGGATCTTTTACAGACCGTGGATGTGTATATAAATGATACTCTGGCAGACAGGCTGAGCCTTATAAAAAAGGATGACTTTGGACAATACAGCACTGTAATAATTAGAGGGTCATTAAGGGACGGTGTAAACACGATAAGGTTTAAATATGGCTATAATCTTACACCACAGGAGCTTGGCCTGGGACCTGATACAAGGCAGCTTAGTGTACTGTTTAAGTCAATTGAGTTAAAACTATTTAAAAGATGATGGAAAAAATTTTTACTTATTGTTTTGCCAGGTAACCTGCTTTCGCTTCCTATGGGTAAAGAAAATCAGAACATCCGTCTTACTGCAAAATTGACTGGATGGAAGTTTGATATAAAAAGTGTAAAATAACTAGATCATGAACTGTATAAAGCCGGAAGATAGAAAATAGACAAGAAAGGACAGATAGGAAAAATTATGAGCTCGGACAGAATTGATGAGTTTGCAAAAGAATTAAATAAGACATCTAATAAACTTCTGAAGATCTGCAGTGCACTTGGGATTAAAATTAAAAATCCCAGTGAAAGGGTTACGCCTGCCCAGAAAAAGAGAATACTTGCTTATATAAAAGAAGAAGAAAAGAAAAAAGATGAAACTGCTAAAAAAAGCAAAGAGAACAAAATAAAAAATGGTGCTTTGAAAAAAGTTGCTACAAAGAAAAAAATAGAAAAAGCTGAAAAAGATAAAAGTAAAAAAAGATCTCAAAAAGCAATAAAGACTAGTAAGGTAGCAGAGGAAGTCCCAGCAGTAGAAATAGAGCTTGATAAGCCAGATGAAACTGAAAAAAAAGAAAAATATATTTATAAGGTTAAAAAGATATTCTACTCAATTGTTACAAGAATCAGTTCCATAGGAAAAAAGAAAAAAATAATATATTCAATTGTCGCAGGCATCCTTTCTATATTGTTTATAATTGCAGCAGTTCTTGCTGTAAATGCATATATCGAATATAAAAAAGCCAGGGAAAAAGTAAATCTCATGCTCAGTGCCAAGAGAGATTATGAGACTGGCAATTTTGAAGATATCACATATAACTATATAAAAGCCCCGGAAAAAAAGGAGATCACACCAGGCCAGACCATAAGTTTTTTGATCGGCTATAAAAATACCGGGCCTCTTGATGTCCAGGATCTGAGTATCGAGCTAAATATCCCAGAGCACCTAAATCTCACTGAAGAACCCGTCAAGGAGCATGGATTCGAGGACAGGAAAAGTTCGCTCCTTGTTAAAATAGGAGATGTAGCGTCAGGCCAGGAGGGTAGCTTTACTGTGGACTTTTCAGTAGATGACCCGCTTGATAATGGGACCGTAATAGTTGTTCCGGAAGCGCGGTTTTTATTTGTAAAGGAAGCCCTCCAGATAGGGAAAAAGGATAGTTTTAATAACACATTTTCTTCTGATGAAAGACTTAGTGTCGTGAGCAGCCCGGATTTTAGCAGTTCAAGCATTCTTATTGCTGAAACGACCGGCCAGAATACTGATGGTAAAAACATAGTATCTTATGGAGATAGCATCAAATATGCCATAGGGATACTTAATAACGGGAACATGGATGCAGCCAATATCGAGGTCTTAATTGAAGGCCTTGAAGGACTTGATATCATTCCGGAAGATAATCCGGATTTCCAGATATCTGATCTTAAAGCGTCCTTGCAGATAAAAAAGTTAGAAGCTGGCGACTCAGAGACCTTCTATCTTGATGTATCTGTCAACGATAGCACTGAAAACAATTCGAGTATCAGGCCTTCATTCAAGATCACATATGAGAAAAAAGACCTGGGATTTGATGCCCCTGAAAGCATAGTGAAACTGTACCCTTCTTTTACAGATTCATCTATTTCTATTGCAGCAAAAGGTGGAGGGGTATATTCTGGTGATGTCGTAGATGTAACTGTAAGTATCAAAAACACCGGCAATATCAAGGCGTCAAATGTCATAGCCAGGCTTGTAATTTCAAACCTGTTTATGCTGGACCAGGGCCAGCTTGAATATAATATTACGGAGCTGGGAATCGGAGAAGCGGCTACATTCCAGGCAAGCCTTAAGATAGCGGATGGTATAATAAAAGATACAAATGTTGGGTGTTATCTCCAGGTATCATCAGATGAAATAGGCCAGATACAGACCGGGGACAGTTCCATCCTGGTCTCGGGAGAGAAGCCTTTTACAAGCGGTCTTATTCCTATTGTGGCACTTCATGGCATCGAGCCTACACCTGTCGGTTACTACGAGATAAGCACCGGAGCATTTGACTACCTTCTGGGGACGTTGAAATCCATGGGATATAAGACAATTACATTTATGGACCTGCTTGCCTATCTTGACAGCGGAAAGAAACTGCCTGAAAAGCCCGTTATAATTACCTCTGATGATGGATATTACAGTGTATATGCTTCTGCATTCCCGATACTAAAAAAATATGGGTTTAAGATGACGGTCTTTCTTCCCACAGGTCTTATAGGAAACTCTAATGAGGACAGGCATATTAATGATTTTGATCACGGAAGACCCGGTCTTCCTGAAAGGCCCATGCTCATCTGGCCCGAAGTAGTCGCGATGTCAAATTATGGCATTGAATTTCAATCCCATACTGTAAATCATGCCAGGATAGCCGACCTGTCTGCCGGAGAGGACCGCTATGAGCTTGCGCAATCAAAGGCTGATATTGAATCCCATCTGGGCAAGCCCTGTGTCTTTGTAGCATGGCCGTTTGACAGCTATTCTAATCTTGCAGTCAGCATGCTATCTGATATCGGTTACAGGGGTGCAGTAAGGTATAAGGGTGGAGTGGAAAACCTCAATTCTTTTTATATTTATGGCATAAAAAGGGTCCCTCTTTACTCGGTCATAGCTCCGGAAGCTTATGCGCAGGTTTTACAGCTTCATTAATAATAGGCTGATATTTACAAAATAATATGCATTACTTTTATTATTTAAGATTATATGCTATAAAAACCCTATAGCTATCGATTTATCCATAGCTGATTTTTTAAATACTTAGTCAGTGAGAGTAAGATCATGAGAATATTTTTGATTATTTTTTCCTTTATAAACGCATTTTTGTATTTTCTTGTATATGCATACTACGATAATATACTGGCGCTCTTTGGCAGCGTAAATGTGACAAGCGGTCTTTTAAGTTTCATTAAATTATTGATACTTGTTATCTTTGCATTTCTGATAGGGTTGGTTGTATCACTTCTTATTGGTGGGACACGTACGGATAGAAGCTATTTTGATTATAGGATAGCTCTTATTGTAGGAATACTCCCTCTTATCTTCCTTATACTATCGCAGGGCTCCATTACAAGTTTTATTACAGTCAGGATATTCGGCTCAAACAGGCAGATAAGTGAACTTATATTCTATTTTCTTTCCAGACAGATAGTCTGGGCCATGTGGCTCGGTTTTGCAATAGGAGTATCCGTAAGGGTTGCTTTTAAAAAGAGGATCAAGCATGCTGTGTCATATGAGATCGAAAGCATCAATCAGCCAGTTGATACATAAATACAGCACCCCAGTCTTCACCAGGATTATTGGTAAGCTGCTTTTTATTGGAACCATTAGTGTCCATGATAAATATCTGTGCACCATTCAATGCTGAACTATAGACGATATTTTTATTATCCGGCGAAAAGCAGGGAAGTCTTGCTCCATTCGGGGAATCTGTTAGCTGTATGATATTTTCGCCATTGACATCCATTACAAATATCTGTTCCCTGTTATTGTTATCCAGGCTCATAAAGGCTATTTTTTTGCCGTCGATAGAATATTTCGGGACCCTGTAATTTCTTCCGGAGACCGATATTTTCTTGTTGTTTTCACCATTTATATCGATCTGCCATATTTCCTCATTGCCTGAAAAGCCGGCTTCATACAATATCTTATATTCAAAAGGATGGGCCGCCGGATGCCAGTCATATATCCCTGGATTATTTGTAAGCCTCCTGAGGTTACTGCCGCTACTGTCCATTACAAATATTTCCCAGTTTTCATCAATAAAGAGCTCAATAAAGATATATCTGCCGTCAAATGACCATGAGGGATAGCCATGGTTGTAAGGGCCTGTAGTAATCTGTTTCTTGTTCGAACCATCCCAGTTCATAATTACTATCTGCCAGAAACCGCCAATGTCCGCTGAATATGCTATTTTTTTACCATCTGGTGATATGGTCGGGTACATATCCCTTCCGGGGTTATCTGTCAGCCGGGTAAGTTCGCTTCCATCAAGGTTCATGCTCCATATATCCTCATTGCCGCTCTGGCTTGATACAAATACTATCTTTTTAATCGAATATTCAAGATCGAGGGACCTTGGTACTCCCTGTGTTATAAAGGCCTTATTGGTTGCCCAGCCGCTCACTTCAATATTGTCCGCATTAAAAGTCACTTCTCCAGCAGCAATGGCATTATTCTGATGTGCATCTCCCTCCATGACTATGTCTCTTGTGAGGTATTGAAAGTCGCCTGCATTTGAATAAGCATATATATATACTTTGTGTGTAGAGCCCTGCTCAAGTCCGGTTGCATCAAATGAAAAGTTGTAACCGCTGCTGTTGTAATTGGCATTTCCATATGCATTACCGACATCAGTCCTTGCAAGCCCGAGCTGGGCATCTCCAAGTTTCTTCCCGAAGTTTCTCGGGCCATCTAAATATATCTCTATTTTGTTTATACCCGGGCTGTCTGAGATTCCAAGGTCTGCTGCCCAACCTGATACTCTTACAGCATTTTTCTGGTCCGCTTTAATAAGTTCGTTTTCTCCAAGGCTATCTATGGACATCCTTATCGTCTCAGAAAGATTCTGGTTGCCTGGAACCATTATTTCGGTCCTTGTAGATTCCCATCCAAAAGAAGGTATAAAAGTGTATATATAAATGCTGTGTATGCTACCTGGTTCAAAGATACGGCCTTCTGTATCAAATTTAAGGTAAAAACCGAAATTGGAAAAATCCTGGCCATATAACATAGCGACCTCTTCGGAAGGCAGCCCATATTCAGCATTGCCAAGAAAAATACCATTTTCATTATCTCCGTCAAGGTAAAGTTCGATCTCCCTTACCATCTCATCAGCCTCATCATATGTGACTTCTGCTGTCTCGGAAGTCGTCTCGACCGGTATTGTCTCGGCAGGTCCAGCAGTCTCTGTAGTGTCGATGGCAACTACTGTTTCAAGAGTTCCATCGGTCCCTGCACCCTTTGAGTTATTTTTAATTAAAGCTATACTAAAAAAAATACTTACTATAGCAAATAATACAACAAGTACTATGGTTATGGTTTTCATAAATCCCCAGATTTATAGTTTATTGATTTTTGTAGTTAGCTAAATATATAATAAAAAAAAGTTCTAAGCAAACTCATAGGATAAGACCGGACAGTATTATTAATATTAGTGATTTAAAATCTATGCAAAATAGTGAAGCAGGCGACAAGATTTCAAGGATCATGATCCTCGGAATGAGTCCGATGCCTTTTGAAAACGACCGGAAGGTATATGGTACAGGTATAAGGACCTGGCAGTTTGTTTCACCTCTTCTTAAAAAAGGCCATGAGATATGCGTCTGTAATTATGCAATACCTTCGGCATATGAGGATAATTTTAATTCACGGTTTACCGGATGCTACACCTCCAGGGCCGGTGACACAACGGGACTGACTTTTGAATACAACATCCTTAGTAAAAAAGATTTTGAAAATACTGGATTGCTAAAAGAGGTCTACTTAAAGTTTAAGCCTGATTGCATTGTAGGCTGCAGTTTTTATCCTTCATATTACGCTGCAAAATTGAAAGATTCATCAGGTTCTGCTGTACCGCTCTGGGCAGATCTATTTGGCCACGTGATGGCTGAAGCACAGGCCCGGGCTTTTATGGATGGCAGTGATGATTGCCTTTTTCATTACTGGAACAGTGAATATAATATCCTGACTTTTGCAGATGTGTTTTCCTGTGTCTCTGACCGCCAGTCATATGCTCTTGCCGGGGAACTGGGAGCCGTGGGCAGGTTAAACAGGCATACTTCCGGGTATGACTTTTTTAGTACAATACCCTGCGGGATGCCACTAGAAGAATACAGGCACACCAAAAAAGTTATCAGGGGTATAAATGGTATCAGCGATGATGATTTTGTGATCCTGTGGACAGGTGGCTACAATACATGGACCGACGTGGATACACTTTTTGAAGGTTTGACCAAAGCTATGAAGCAGGATGAAAAAATCAGATTTGTTTCCACTGGCGGGGCAATACCCGAACAGGATCCCGATACTTACCCGAGATTTCTTACGATGATAGAAAATTCACAATACAGAGAAAATTTTATAATGAAAGGCTGGATAGCAGGGGAAGATGTCCCCAATTATTACCTGGAAGCCGATGCCGGGATAAATATAGATAAAGATATATATGAGGTCAGGTTTGGAAGCAAAAACAGGATACTTGACTGGATGAGAGCAGGGCTTGCGGTGATATCATCCAATGTCTGTGAGCTTACTGAGATAATCGAGAGGGAGGGTATCGGATATACTTTTTTACCTGGAAATTCTGAAGACCTTGCAAAAAAAATACTTATGATCTCTAAAAACAGGCAGAGCCTTAAAGCTATTGCAGAAAAGGCAAGAAAGTACGGAAAAAAACATTTTAATTTTAATATTACCACGATAAAACTGCAAAAATGGGTTCAGGACCCTGTTTTTGCTCCTGACCATAACAAGCCTATGTCGATTATTTTTGAGAAAGAAGAAGCATTAAGAAACCTTGAAGCGATCATGCTCAGACAGAAAGATATGATAGAAGTCAGGGATAAAAGAATTGCAGAACTTGAAGGTCTATTAAAGAAAAACCCTGCATACAGGGCATACAATTATTTAAGGATAGCAAAGCGGAAATTTTTTATTAATAAAAAGAAAAATCCATCATAACTACCACTAAAACTTATGGATCCAAGGATTTTTATCTCAGTCGTCACTTTTAACAGTGAGGATTTTATAGAAAACTGTATCGATTCAATAATAGCTTCGGATCGAAATGACTGGTTTTTAACGGTCATTGACAATAATTCAGGTGATTCTACTGTCGACAGGATACATGAAAAATATAAGTCCTCTAAAATTCTCGATAAAAACAATTTTTCACTGATAGAGCTCAAAAAGAATATCGGGTTTTCAGGTGCAGTAAACCATACGGTCTTTAGGTCTTTATTAAAAAAACAACAAGAGCTAAAAAAAGTAGAAAATGGGAAAGATAACTACCTTCTTTTAATAAACCCTGACCTTACGGTAAATAGAGACACGATAAGCAACCTCCTGAAAGTTATAATGAGCAAGGATATTCCAGTCGGTGCAGCAGGTGGCCTGGTATATGAATATGATGGCAATGTGATCCAGAATGCAGGCGGCAGAATAGAGAAAAATTTTATTACAACACACCTTCTTCAGGCTTCAGGTGGACTTTATAAAGTCGATTATGTCTCAGGTTCATTATTTATGATGAAGCTCGAACTCTTTATAAGGTTAGGTGGTTTTGACAGCGGATACAGGCCGGTATATTTTGAAGAACTGGATCTCTGCCTTAAATTAAAAAAGCTCGGACAGTATCCTTATATTGCAACAAATGCCGTCGCAAGGCACTTCGAAGGGGCATCTATTGTAAAGTTCAGTAGAAGATTCTATAAATATTACCATAAAAACAGGATCCGGTGCGCAGTAATAAATTACAGCTTTTTTGATTTTTTAAAGTATTTTTTACTATCGGAATCAAAATGGATAAGGATTAGTGCGACAGAGGGCCAGTTATTTGCAATATTGTATGGATACTTTTTAAATTTTTTCTTTTTACCTTATAATCTGTCTATAAAACTTTTAAATCTTAAAAGGATCCGTGCCATTAAAAAGAAAGCTATTGATCATTAAGGAGATTCAATGGAAGAAGAGATAAAGAAACCACAAAAAAATAATTCCAGGTTGCTGATAATCAGCCATGATATCATAGGTAAACAGATGGCTGGTCCTGGTATCAGATATTATGAATTTGCAAAAATACTTTCAAATTTTATTGATGTGACCCTTGCAACACCAAATAAAGTAGATATTGAGGTCGAGGGTTTCAGGACTATAACCTATGATATAAATAATTACAGGACATTAAAAAGAAATGTTGAAAATGCAGGCATAATACTTATCCAGGGACATATATTATATTATTTTCCTTTCATTAAAAACTATAAAGGCAAAATAATAGTGGACCTCTATAATCCTTTTAATCTCGAAAGCCTGGAAATGTATAAAAACGACAATATAGCTGAAAGATTACGCATAGATAAAAGTAATCTTGACCTGATAAGGTTCCAGCTATCAGTCGGTGATTTCTTTATTTGTGCAAGTGATAAACAAAGAAGTTACTGGATCGGGATGCTAAATGCACTTGGCAGGATAAATCCCTATAATTATGATGATGATAATTCCTTAAAAAAACTGATAGACATCGTACCTTTTGGTATCCCTTCTAACCCTCCGAAAAGAGTAGGAGAACCTATAAGGAGTATAATACCCGGGTTAAAAGAAGATGACATGCTCGCACTATGGGGTGGAGGTGTGTGGAACTGGCTGGATCCGATCACGGTTGTAAAAGCTATTTGGGAGATCACCAGGAGCAGGAAAGATATAAAACTTATTTTTAGCGGCATCAAACATCCAGACCCCAAGTTGCCCGAGATGAAAAAATGCATAGATGCTATAAACCTGAGCAAGGAACTTGAGCTCTACGATAGATTTGTTTTCTTCAATGAGTGGACCCCTTATGACACAAGGCAGGATTTTCTGCTGGACTCTTCTGCAGGCCTGTCCATACATCAGGAGACTATCGAGACCGAGTTTGCTTATCGTACCAGGGTGCTGGATTATATATGGGCAAAACTGCCGATTATAACTTCTGAGGGAGATTCTATAGCCAGGCTGGTAAAAGAAGCAAATATCGGGGAGGTAGTAAAGTATGAAAGCACGCACCAATTAGCAAGAGTTATCGAAAGTGTCCTGACAAACCGCAGCCTAAGGGACATCTATAAAAGGAACATTGAAAAAATCGCTCCCGGTTTCTACTGGGAGAATGTGACAAAGCCACTTATCGAATACTGTCTTGAACCTGATTTTGCAGAGGACAAGAAGAAGATCGTCGAGCTTGTCGGATTGCAGAACAGTAAGATAGTAAACATCATAAGAAAAAATTTAAGTGGAGCGACCAATATCCTTGTTCTTACATCAAACATCTACAGGGATAAGGAGATGCTTCAGGAAGGAGGAGCTGGGTAAGCTGTTTTATGTCGAGATAGACGATGTCATGAAAGAAGCAGATTCAAAGACCAGAGTACTTTTGATATGATTGGTTTTTTAAAATCAAAAATAATCAGCAGGACAAGATTGGAATGGTGTCATAATCAATAACACATTTAAAAAAATGACACCAAAATTCTTTTATGACCTCCTGAATGTGATTGGAGATGAAGTTAAAATCTGATGGAGTGATTTTCTTTTCCAGTCCCTGAAAGCAGGGGTATTTCCAGGATCCTAAGCGGTGAGAAGATTTCAGATGCAGTCGGGGACCAGATAGATGAATTTACGATCGAGTATATTTTAAAAAATACAGGATATGAACTTATAAGTAAGGGTGTCTGGGACAAGATAGACCGGCAGCAGGATGAAGAAGGATCTATTGCAGCAGGCACTGGATAAGAAGATAGAAGAACTATACAGCAAGAACGAGCTTATTGATCTTTTCGAGATAAGGTTATCAAGAAAAGATTTTAAAGAACTAAATATGTTAAAGGGCTTAAATATACTGGAATCAGATGAACTTGCAAACGATAAAAGTATCAAGGGAAAAATAAAAAAATATATTTATGCAGTGACAAGTCTTTATCTTGAGAATCTTAGAAAAAGCTACAATGCATCAATCCAGGCTATCAGTAATAACATCCAGATACAGATCAACCGGGAATTAAATGAGCTCAATGCAAAAAACCGCGAAAGGATGATATTTATATATTATAATATTTTCAAGACCCTTGAATACCAGATCACAAATCTTGGAGTTGATGTGCGTAAAATAAGGGAGATAATTAGCGATAAGCTTGGGAAAACAGAGCAGGAAATCACAAGGATCGAGGAGAGCCTGGAAGTACTCCTCGGTGACGTCTCTAATATTGACAAGATAATGGGCCTGACGTTTTCTGATAAATATTTTATAGCTAAAAAATTGTAAAAATATTATAATCCAGTGTTTTAAGCCAGTATATTTATAATAAAGGGATCAATGATAAATTACATAAAAAAGGAGAGTAGAGGTTTGAGTTTGACCAAATCCATTATATTGATATTGATAAGTATCACTATAGCCGTTGGCGGCCAGATCTTATTAAAATTCGGGATGAATAAGATAGGCTCAATAAGTTTAAACAGCATAGGAGCGCTCGGGCATCTTTTTTTAAGTATTTTTAAGAGCCCCCTTGTCATAATAGGGCTATTTTGTTATGTGATCTCAGCAGCTATCTGGCTGGTCGTCCTTTCAGCAGTTGACCTTAGCTTTGCATATCCATTTATTGGACTTACCTATGTCTTGATACTGGTCGTCTCAAAGTTTATCCTCAAAGAGGATGTCAATCCCATCCGCTGGGCCGGTGCGGCAATAATCACTGTCGGAGTCATAGTAATGTCCAGAGGATAAAAATTAAAGATCAGTAAAACCTGGTATAACTGGAGTATTTTTTAATGGAAGTCTCAAGCTACCCCGAAGTCTCCATAATCACTGTAAATTATAATGGTATAAAATACCTCAATAACTTATTCAGATCAATAAAAGGCCTCCGGTATCCTGCTGAAAAGATAAATACTATATTTGTCGATAATTCTTCAGATGATGGATCTGTTGAATTTATTAAAAACAATTTTCCCTGGGTAAATGTAATAAGGCTTGAAAAAAATACCGGATATGCAGGAGGAAATAATGCAGGCCTTAAAGTCGCGACAGGAGAGTATGCTGCACTTATTAATAATGATTGTGTCGTAGAAAGAGACTGGCTGATCAGAATGGTCGATACGGCCATAAAAAAAGGAGCTACTGAAAAAGTCGGCTCAGTCTGTTCGAAAGTATTATTTTTCTATAGATATATGCCACTGCGTTTTAATATCGAATATAATCCTGAAAATAACGGGTCCGTTTCTATAAGTGACCTGAAAATCAATTGGGTGACTGAAGATGCAAAAGAGGACCTTTCTGGACATACAAGATTTTTAAATGGTTTTTTGCCGGGTCCGAGGACAGGATCAGGAGAGATCAGCAAATGGAATATTTTAGATGGTGCGGTCATGGCTGTTCCCCTGCCAGATAAAGCTGAAAAGGTCACTATAAGATTTTCACTTTCTGCATCTAAGGTTCCAAGAAGTATGAAAATAAGAATAAAGATTTCTGCTGTCGACCCAAAAAACCAGGCAAAAAAAGAATTATACTCTGGTTTTGCAGACAGTAGCATAGGCTCTGAGTCTCTTGAGCTTATCTTAAAAAAAGAAGACACAGTTTATACCGGCGACATCATAAACAGCTGCGGTATCGAGATAAATAAAGATTTTTATGCCAGGGACAGAGGAGGTGGATCCTGGGATAACGGGCAGTTTTCAACGGTACAGGAGGTGTTTTCTCCTACCGGCAGCAGTCTTCTTATAAAAAGGGAGATGCTTGATGAAACAGGGTACTTCGATGCGGGTTTTTTTACATATTATGAGGATGTGGACCTTTTCTGGAGGGCGAAGCTGAAAGGATGGAAAAGTTATTTTACGCCGGAATCTGTTGCAAGGCATTTTCATTGCGGGACTGGAAAAGAATGGTCCTATAGTTTCACATATCATGTTTTAAGAAACAGGCTGCTCATGGTATTTAAATGCTGCTGGGCCAAAAAAATCACCGGATGCCTGATATCTTTCAAAGCTTCTGCACTTATAAACTTAATTGCATATTTGAAGCAGTATAAGAATGGTAAAAAACAGCACAGGCCCGATATCAGTGCAAGAATAAGGATCCTTTTTGAACTGATATATCTTTTGCCTTTAAGGATATGCTCAAGGATCAAAGCCAGGAATGGTGCGATCGTCAAAGATATTGAAATATTAAAGTGGCTTCAGGATTTTTAATGGACCAGGGTCGGATATAGATGAAAAGAATAGGAATCTATGACAGGTACCTCTCAACTGCGGGAGGAGGAGAAAGATACAGCTGCAAGATGGCAGAGATATTGTCCATGCAGAAAGGTTTTCAGGTGGACCTTATAACCGATATTTTTTCTGACCTTAAAAAAGTTTCATCACGTCTTAACCTGGACCTGAGCAAAGTGGAGCTGAAGCTGTTTCCTTTTCTTTCGGATGAGTACGCCCAGAGAATAACCCGGGATTATGACATCTTTATAAATTCGACATACCTAAGTTCATTATCTGCATTTGGAAAAAGAAACATCTATCTTTGTTATTTCCCCACTTCTTTTGATGTTGATTTTGGTCCTTTGCACAGGTTTCTACTTCTTTTTTTCAGAAGGATCGCAATATGGTTATATCGTCTTGCAGATAAAACCAACCGTAAGATTTTTGAGGATATTGAAGTATTCGAGGGGATATATGACCAGAGGCGTTTTTTTCTGGGAAGGGGTGCCTGGAGCAGCGGAAAGGCTTTGATCGGTTACAAAAAAAATGATCTTCCGATAAGAATAGGAGTAAAAAATCCTGTAAATTCAGGTATCGATATAATGGATTGCACAGTTAAGGTTTTTATAAAATCTTCAAAGGCCTCTGGACAGGTTGTCTCTGAAAAGAGATATAAGCTGGAAAAGGGAAAGAGGGAGAATATCACGATCGAATTACCAAAAGAAGATCTAAGCCCCGAGGGTAAGGGATCATTAAAACCAGAATATATGCTGAGTATTGAGTCTGATTATTTTATACCTGCATCCTCACCAGGCAGCCAGACTGATACAAGGTTGCTTGGTTGTGTTGTTTATAATCAGCAGCAGACCGGGTTTCTAAAAAAATTATTGCTCAGATTAATAGGGTACATACCACTGTTTTTGGTGACATATCCGAAAGATCTTGGATTCCTTGAGACCTATGACAGGATCATATCCATATCTGAATACTCAAATAAATGGGTCAGTAAGTCATGGAAAAAGGAAAGCACCATCCTTTATCCCCCTGTGGATATACAAAATTTTAAAATAAGTAAAAAAGAAAAGATAATACTCAGTGTAGGCAGATTTTTTCCGGAACATCATAATAAAAAGCAGCTTGAGCTTGCAGAAAACTTCATAGATCTTTACAGGGAACATAAAGAAGTGATGTCCGGGTACAGTCTATACCTGGCCGGGGGCGTCGAAGACAAAAAGGAACACCAGGATTATGTTAGAAAAATAGAAGAGTTAAGCACCGGCTATCCAGTCAAAATATTTAAGAATATGGACTATGGAAGACTTGTGGATCTTTTTGCAAAAGCGTTTCTTTTCTGGCATGCAGCCGGAATGGGTGAAGATGCAGAGCGCCATCCTGAAAAATTTGAGCATTTCGGCATAACGACTGTCGAGGCGATGGCGTCAGGTTGTATACCGGTAGTCATCAACAGGGGCGGGCAGAGTGAGATCATAAAAAATAATGAAAACGGCTTTTTGTTTGAAGACTGGTCACAATTGAAGGAGGTAACATTAGATATCTGCTCAAATCCTGGAGGCTACAGACACATAGGTAAAAATGCAGTTTTGAGTTCCACTTTTTTTTCAAGCGAAAAGTTCCATAAGGATCTGTTAAAAATAATCAATGAAGAGGTAGATGGAAAAAATAAACATAATATTAATAAACCATAATGGGATAGAGTTTCTTCCCGCCTGTATTGATAGTATTACCAGATTATCAAACCTGAAAGAACTGGCAGAGAGATTTGAATTCGATATTATCCTGGTTGACAATGACTCTACTGATGGAAGCCAGGAATTGCTGGACAGCATAGTCAAGAAGCAAAAGAAAAATATATTCAGGGTAGTAAAAACAGGTAAAAATATTGGTTTTGCTGCTGCAGCAAACCTTGGCGTAAAAAGCTCTACAGGAGATTATCTCCTATTTCTTAATCCGGATGCAGAGATGGGGCGTGAAGGTTTAGATGCCTTTATTGGATTCTGTAGAAATACTGATCAAGGGCATAATACCGGTATTGTGGGACCAAAGATAACAAATACAGATGGAACCCTCCAGTTTAGCTGCAGGTCCTTTCCTACTCTTTCAAGGCAGTTTTATGAAAGCTTCTTTTTGCACAGAATATTTAAAAGGTCCAGAATATTCGGGTCATATTTTATGACATACTGGGACCACGGAAAAACAATGGAAGTCGACTGGTTATCCGGTGCATGTTTCCTTGTAAAAAAAGAAACCTTTGATGCTTCTGGAGGGTTTGACCAGGATTATTTTATGTACAGTGAAGATACAGACCTGTGCCTTAGATTAAAAAGAAAAGGATTTAAAAACTATTATTTCAGCGATTATAAAGTTAAGCATTTCGACGGAGGCATTGCAAAAAAAAATACAGCTCTGCGTCTGGCACAGATCTGGAATAGCAGGAGGCTTTATTTTTTAAAGAATTACTCTGTCCGCCATTCCAAAACAGAAAGTCTCTTATATTTTATTTTTATAATCAACAGGATAATCGTTTTTGCCCTGATGATGCTATTCAAAGCAGAAAAACTGTCATTGAAAAAAAGATTGACCGATCATTGTGAAGCACTTAAATTATATTTTTCCGGGAAGGATGGAAAAAATCATACCGTTCGATAAAAACATAAAAGAAATCAGTTTTATTATGACTGTATTTAATGAAGCTGGCTCTATTGGAAGATTTATTGACAGCCTGTTCGCACAGAGTATTCTGCCTGCAGAAGTGATCATCGTGGATGGTGGTTCTACAGATAATACCGCCGGTATTCTTTTAGAAAAGTTTAAAGACCTTTGTGGGCTGGATTACGGGACAGGATTTTTTATATGGGATCCAGATAAAATACCTGCCGGAAAAGCAGAGGTTTTATTTACAGGTAAAGTCCATAAAAAAATAAATGTGATGATCCTGAAATCAAAAGGTGCAAGGATATCCAAAGGAAGAAACTTAGCGATAGCAAATGCCGATAAAGAAACAATTTGTGTCAGCGATGCAGGGTGTAACCTCGACCTGAAATGGCTGGAATCGATCACAGAGGACCTGTGCAGTGATAAATTACTGGTCGCTGGAGGGTATACTTTTCCCGAAGTGAGTAACATCGTCGGAGCAGTACTTGCTGTTTGTGTACTCCCAAAAAAAAGTGAAATAGACCCTTCAGGATTTATGCCTTCTTCAAGAAATATCAGTTTCAAAAAATCCATCTGGGAAGCAGTCGGTGGTTATCCTGAGAATATGGACTATGGTGAGGACATGCGGTTTAATTTTAACTTGAAGGAGAAGGGTGTAAAGATAGGTTTTAAGCCCGATGCAGAGGTCTACTGGAACCTGAGAGATGACTTCAAATCGGTTTTCAAGCAGTTTTTCAGATATGCCAAGGGAGACGCTATAGGGGGGATGTACCGGGCCAGGCATTTAATACGGTTCATGGCATTTGCCTTTTTTATGGCTGTCATCATCCTAACCGTAATTTTTTCTCCATGGCTGCTTTTTTTATTGCTCATATATCCGCTATATAATTTCAGGCCTTATTCACGCATCAATTATGTACTGAAAAATAATAAAGCCTGTACCTTTATCAGGACCCGGCAACAACTGGCATCAATCCAGGCCCTTACCTTTTTTGCAATCCCATTTTTCCTTATTTTCATAGATCTTGCAAAATTGCTGGGTTATTTCTATGGACTTATGAAGAGGCCGAATTTTTTATAAAAGAATTAAATAAGTATAATTTTTTCTTTTTAATTTAAGTTGACATTAAAATTTATTATTTTTATAATATATTTTTACAATTTTATATGATATAATACTTATGTATTATAGTTCAATAATATAAATATAAATTTTATTTAGAATTATTACACTATTTACAGATAAGATTTTAATAATAAGAGGTGATTAAAATGGAAGATTCAATTAAAAGAATTGATACTAATGATCTCAGGGTTAATCTTACAGAGTATCTGACAAAAAATTTAGGTGATACTATTTATATTACCAGATACAACAGGCTCGTAGGTGAATTGAGGGTCTACACTGAAGAGATCAGGAGAAAAACAGAACTCAGGATCGCTAAGAAAATGATCGAAGAAGCTGATAGAGAAAAAAAGGAATAAACCCACTCAAGACTGGTGATCAAATACCAGACGATATTCAGTATCAAGACAACAGCATAAAAACCGGTGGACATTTAATAAGAATGAAAGCCGGTTTTTTATCTTAGATCATTCACTGTTTTTTCGATAGCATCAATAAAATCACGGGGATCTACACCCGGAGATTGTATATGGTTTTTATCGTATATTTTTTCAAGTTTTCCTGTAAGCACCTCTAAATCCAGAACAGAGTCTTCAAGTTCTTTTTCGATCAAAGAAAGTCCATCACCAGGGATCATTGTAAAGTCTCCGCTTATACTTAGATCAGATATCATATTATCCTTTAAAGTAAATGTGACTCTAATAAGGCCGCCTGGACTTTTATGGCTCCCTTCGAATAGATTAATACCTGCAGTTATCTTTACCTTTCTGTCTGCAAACCTGCCTTTTTTAAATGACCATGAACTGCTGGTCAATCTCTTCCTCATTTCAAGCAGCATAGCCTCTTCATTGTTTAAAAGGCCGTCACCATATTTGAGCTCAGCAGAAAAAGCACCACTGACTTCTTCCAGGAAGGTATCTACGATTTTTTCTCTCCCGGGTGGCAGTAGATCCAGGTATGTAAATTCTCTTTTTATAGTCGTTACATATTCCTTTACGTTTTTATATAATTTATCCCTGAATTTTTCTGAAGGTACATTCAGGATTTTTGACATAAGTTCATGGTTGAAATCAAACATAAAACTTCCAACTATGACCATGGAATCTCCTATCTCGCAAGCACCGCTTCCACCGATCTTCCTTCCGTTTATCTGGAGATCGTTTACCGGTCTGTGGACGACTTCCAATCCGAGTTTTTTATATGTCCTGGTAGCAGGCAGCAGGAAATCTTCATACAATACGTTTACATCCCTGGGTATTTTATTTTTATTAAAGACAAATTGGAAGAAAACCTGCTCACTATCGAGAAGCACGGCGCCCCCACCGACTTCCCTGCGGAGCACAGGTATATTGTTTTTTTCACAAAAACCAATTTCGACCTCTTGTTCCATATCCTGAAAATAGCCGATACAAGCATATGTACTGGTAGGGCTCACCAGTATGAGTGTATCCGGTGAGTCTTCCTTAAATGCATGTGCCACACTATGGTATATAGCCTGTGTGTCAAGATAATCGATGTTTCCAAGATCCAGTACTCTTATCTTTTCGATATCCTTATAGTTTCCAGTATTACCCATCTTTTTTCTATGCCTTTCAACAGTATATTTTTACAAATCGTTTTTTATGAGTTTACATTTTTGAAATGATATTTTACATTATTTACCAGATGAATAAAAACACAAATATTAAGCTCAGTATTGTGATAGTCAGTTATAATAGCCTGGCTTTTTTAAGAGAGTGCCTGGAATCGATTGTTCAACATCCTCCCGAATGCTCAAGCAATATAGTCGTAACAGATAATGCATCAACAGACGGGTCGGTTGAGATGATAGAAGAATACTTCAGTAATATAAAGCTTATAAAAAATGATAGGAACCTCGGTTTTGCTAAGGCGGCAAACAGTGCGATCATGGCTTCAGATTCAGAATACATATTACTTCTGAATAGTGACTGCCAGGTCTTTAAGGGTTCACTTGATGGCATGGTCAGCTTCATGGATGAGAATACAGATACTGGTATCGAGGGGCCAAAGATCATAAACAGTAATGGGTCGCTCCAATATTCCTGCCGCAGTTTTCCGTCATTTATTGACGCTGGAATGCATGCACTTCTGGCAAATATAACACCTGATAACCGGTTCTCCAGGAGATATAAGCTTCTGGATACAAAAAGAGACAAGCCTTTTGAAGTCGACTGGGTAAGCGGCTCATGCATGTTTATAAGACGTACGGCTCTTGATGAGACAGACTTACTGGATGAAAATTACTTCATGTATGTGGAAGATACGGACTTATGTTATAGAATGTGGCAGAAGGGCTGGAAAGTATTTTACAACCCCGGGTCCTGCATCATGCACCATATTGGCGGCAGTACAAAAAATGAAAGAAACAGGGCAAGTATCAGAATGCAGAAAAGCGCTCTTTATTTTTTCTGGAAAAATAATAGAAAAACACCTAAAGTATTACTTTTACCTGTCATTTTAATAGTCCTCGGTTTAAGAATACTTTTAACTTTTATTAAAAATCTTTTAAAATAATATAAGGTAATAAAAAACAGGAGAAGCATTGAGGGTTTTGATCACTGGAATTTCAGGTTTTGTAGGCAGTCATCTGCTCGACTATCTCGTTGGTGATTTTAAATCTCAGGGCTCTTCCGCAACCGCTGGTAGCGCCTGCGGTAACCTTGAGTTGACGGGCCTGGATATAAGTGTAAAAGGGCTTCACTTTGATGCTAAAAAAAATAATAGGACCGTTATCGATCTTATTGAGTGCGATCTCAGGGACAGCAGTAAAATAGAAAAAATCATAGACTCTTTTAAGCCGGATCATATTTACCATCTTGCAGCACAGAGTTCAGTGGGGCTCTCTTGGGGAAAACCTATTGAGACATTTGAAATAAATGTATTTGGAAGTATAAATATATTCGAAGCTGTACTGAAGAAATGTCCAGAATGTAAAATTCTCGTCACCTGCACAGCAGAAGAATACGGACCTATCAGGGAAATGGGGCATGAACTACCAATAGATGAACACCACAGCATCTATCCTTCAAACCCATATTCCATAAGCAAAGCGACTCTTGATTTTTTTTCAAGCACCTATTACAGTGCAAAAAACCTGCAGACATATATTGCCAGATCTTTTAACCATACTGGGCCAGGCCAATCGGCAAGTTTTGTCGCATCAGATTTTGCAAAACAGATAGCCGAAATAGAGAAAGGCGACAGGGAACCTGTGATCTATGTGGGCAATACTGGTGTTTACAGGGATTTCCTGGATGTAAGAGATGTGGTCAGAGCTTATAAATCGATAATAGACAGGGGCCATCCGGGAGAAGCCTATAATGTATGCTCGGGAAACAGGATAAAGATCTCTGAACTGCTGGATATATTACTTGCTCTCAGCAACAAAAAAGAGATCAAAGTCGTGGTAGATAAAAACAAATTAAGGCCTGTAGACTTAAAGATCGTCTATGGCACCAATAAAAAAATAAAAAATATTACCGGTTGGGAACCGGCGATCGATATCAGGACATCACTTGCTGATATCCTCAACTGGTGGAGAAAAGAAAAGGGGGCCGATTAAAGTGAAAGGCGTTATACTTGCAGGCGGTATGGGCACCAGAATGCGTCCATTGACATTTTTAAAGCCAAAACCAATGCTTCCATTGATAAACAAACCATTCCTGGAATACTTCATATTGAGGCTCAAATCCTATGGCATAGACGAGATAATCCTTTCTATTGGTTACCTGCCGGATGCCTTTAACAAATATTTTGGCAATGGAAGTAAATTTGGTGTCAATATGATCTATGTTACAGAAGAGACCCCGCTTGGCACCTGTGGAGCAGTTAAAAATGTTGAAAGATATCTCGGCAATGAATCGTTTCTGGTCTTTAATGGAGATATCCTGACGTCTATCAATTTAAAACAGATGATCGCTTTTCATAAGTCAAGAAAAGCTGATATAACAATATCCCTTGCGCCTGTCGAGGACCCGTCTGCATACGGACTGGTCCCTATAGATAAAGACGGAAAAGTAAAAGAGTTTCTTGAAAAACCAAACCCTGACGAAGCAATAAGTACAAATCTTATAAATGCCGGAACATACATCATAGAGCCTCATATAATGGGACACGTACCTGCAGGTGAAAACTATTCTTTTGAGAGGGGACTTTTCCCCAAGGTGCTAAAACTTGGGTACAGGCTTTACGGATATTCTTCCGATTCCTACTGGCTTGATGTCGGGACCCCGGAAAAGTATATGACTGCCCACGTAGATATACTGGATAAAAAGATACCTTACAATATCCCGTATAAAAGAGTTTATCCCAATATTTTTATCGGTGAAAACACAAAATATCAAAAAGACAATCTGACCACCGGTCCTGTTGTGATCGGGGAGAACTCAGTGATAGAAAAAGAAGCCAGGTTATTGCCACTTACTGTAGTCGGGAGCCATTGCAGGATATCTTCCGGCACAAGCATCTCTGAGAGTATAATTTTTGACAGGTGTAAAATAGGAAATAACTGTATAATAAGAAACTCAATAATAGCTGAAAATGTAAAGATAGGCGATAATGTAAAGATAGAAGGAAGGTCTATAATCGGTGACAACTCTGTTATCGAAAGCAATAATATATTTAGAAACGGGATCAAGATAAATGTAGATTCCCACGTGTCAGATGGGGAGATAATCTTTTAATCATCTGGAGGTATTATTTTGAAAAAAGTACTTATAACAGGAATAACCGGACAGGACGGTTCATATCTTGCAGACCTGTTGCTTGAAAAAGGCTATAAGGTATTTGGTATGGTAAGGCGCTCTTCAGTTGAAAAACTGGACCGGATCGAGCACATAAGGGATAAGATAGGATTTGTGCAGGCTGACCTTTTGGACCAGCTCTCATTAATAAATGCCCTTAAAGAAACAGGACCTGATGAGGTATATAATCTTGCCGCTATGTCGTTTGTACCTACATCATGGAGCCAGCCGGTACTGACAGGAGAATTTACGGCGATCGGTGTGACAAGACTGCTGGAGGCAGTAAGGCTGGTCAACAAAGATATCAGGTTTTACCAGGCATCCAGTTCAGAGATGTTTGGTAAAGTAAAAGAGATACCCCAGACAGAAAATACACCTTTTCATCCCCGGAGCCCATACGGCGTTGCAAAAGTATACGGTCATTATATAACAGTAAATTATCGGGAAAGTTATGGTATTTTTGGAGTAAGCGGTATTTTATTTAATCATGAATCTCCGAGAAGAGGGCTTGAGTTTGTTACAAGAAAGATCACAAATGCAGTTGCAAGGATCAAGCTGGGTCTTCAGGACCATCTTTATCTGGGAAATATGGATTCAAATAGAGACTGGGGTTATGCAAAAGATTATGTGGAAGCCATGTGGAGGATGTTACAGCAGCAAAACCCGGATGATTATGTCATTGCTACAGGCAAGACCCACAGCGTAAAGGAATGGGTTGAAGCTGCTTTTAACTGCATGGATCTCAAGTGGGAAAAATATGTAAAGACAGACAAGAGATTTTTAAGGCCTGCTGAAGTGGACCTGCTTATAGGGGATCCCTCGAAAGCCAAAAAAGTGCTTGGATGGAGCCCGGAAGTAGATTTTGAAAATCTGGTCAAGCTCATGGTGGAAAGCGATTACAATGAACTAAAAAGAAAGAATAATCGGCAGGTATAAAATATGAAAAATCTAATAAAATTCGGCACTGATGGCTGGAGAGGAATAACAGGTTTTGATTTTACAGCAGAAAAAGTAAAGATCATATCTGCAGGGATAACCAGATACCTGCAGGGGAATAGTAATCCTGGATTTGAAAAACCGGTCCAAAGAAATCCGGCAAAAGTTGTAGTCGGATATGATACAAGATTTCTGTCTGAAAGATTTGCAGAGACAGCTGCCGGTATTTTTCATAATAATGGCATTGATACTACCCTTTCTGATGATTATATTACTACACCGGTATTGTCGTCTGCGGTCGTAAAAAACAAAGCTGATCTTGGCATAATGATAACTGCCAGCCATAATCCATATTTTTATAATGGCTATAAAATAAAAAGTTCTTTTGGTGGTTCTGCGACTATGGATACAATAGGCAAAATAGAGGAAGAAGTAAATGATATCGCTTCAAATAAAAGCCTCCTCAAAGAATATACAGCTGAAAATGAAACAGGAAATAATAGCGGGGACAATATCTCATCAGAAGATTTCACAAAGGATTATAAAGAACTGGTTTTCGGGCATATTGATATTTCTTTGATCAAAAAAAACCTGGACTTTCCGGTACTTATTGATCCTATGTTTGGAGCGGGCCAGGTATTATTTAAAGAAATACTTTCGGGACTCAGCAGGTCCAAGATATATTCAATACATGATAGTTTAAACACTTCTTTTGGGGGTATTAATCCTGAACCTATTGGAGACAATCTAAAGGACGCCATAGAAGGATTAAAGCAAAACAGGTGCAAGATAGGCCTGTGCATCGATGGTGATGGAGACAGGATAGGCGCAATAGGGGAAAATGGAAATTTTGTAAGTTCACATCATATATTTGCTATAGCACTTGACTACCTGATTAAAGAAAAAAAGCTTTCAGGAAAAGTAGTGAAAACTGTTTCGACGTCTTCAATAATCGACAGGATGTGCAGGAAATATGACCTGGAACTCCTGATAAAACCTGTAGGTTTTAAGTACATAAATGAAGAGATATGCAATGGTGATGTCATTATAGGTGGTGAAGAAAGCGGCGGCCTCTGGACACACGGATATATACCTGAAAGAGACGGGATCGTAATGGGACTTCTTTTGCTTGAGATAATCTGTAAAAGGGGCAGATCAATAAATGAGATATTGAAAGATATTTATAATGAATATGGTTTCTTTTTATATAAAAGGGCAGACTATGAATTTGAAAACAGCAAAAAAAAGAAACTGACCGAGCTGCTTACTTCTGGAACACCAGAGATACTGAAAGCTGAAGGTGCTAAAGAACCTGTCATAATAGACGGGTACAAATATCTGTTTAATGATGGTAGCTGGATAATGGTAAGACCCTCGGGAACAGAGTCAGTTGTCAGGATTTATGCTGAAAGTGATACTACAGACAAACTTGATCATCTGCATGGCCTGGGTATAAAACTTCTTGATAGTATTGATTGAATAATTTAAAGTAAGTTCATCATTTGTGTTAACTTTGTATGAAAGGCTGGATGATGTTTATTTTAGACGACCTGGAAAAAATCAAAAAACTTGATCCGCTGGATATGCTTGGTGTTGAAGAGAATTTTCTGATGCAGTTAAAGCAATCTAAAAAAATCGCTGATACTGCAGATCTAAAAGATCTTGAATCTGCAGGATTTGCAGGACTGGCTATCCTTGGCATGGGTGGATCAGGTTTTACCGGTGATATCCTAAAAAGCATTATTTATGACAAGATAAAAATACCAATTGTCGTCGTTAAAGGATATGTACTTCCAGCATTTGTTTCAAAAGACTGGCTGGTCGTTCCGGTAAGTTATTCCGGCAATACAGAAGAGACCCTTAGCGCCCTTTCACAGGCCATAAACAGGGGTTGCTTTCTTTTGAGCATTACTTCTGGCGGAAGATTAAAGGATATATGTGCGGACAATGATTCAGCATGTGTCATGGTGCCTGGCGGTTATCAACCAAGGGGAGCAGCAGGTTACCTGTTTTTTACGACTTATCTTGTTCTGGGACGTATCGGCATAATAGAAATGAATGGAAACGAGATACATGAAGCCCTGGAAATCCTGAAGAGTAAAAAAAAGATCTATAACAGAAATACTGCAACTGAGAACAATCCGGCAAAAAGACTGGCTGTCGAGCTTTTTGAATATCTTCCAGTTATTTTTGGGACTGAGGGTTATCTCTCAGCTGTTGCGTACAGGTGGAAGTGTGAGATAAATGAAAACGCCAAATGTCCTTGTTTCTGGGGTGAATTTCCTGAGCTTAACCATAATGAGACCGTCGGTTGGCAGAACCTGCAAACGCTTTCATCTAATTTTGTCCTGGTAGTCTTTAAGGACGATGAATCAACAGACAGGATTAAGGTAAGAATAAAGACAACTGTAGAACTTCTGAGAGATAATTTTGGTAAAATACTTGAGATCCCCTCAGAAGGAAAGAGCAGGCTGGCCAGGGCTTTGGGCCTTATGTATCTTGGTGATATTGCAAGTGTTTACCTTGCTTTCCTGTACAATGTGGACCCTACGCCTGTAGACAGGATTGCGATTTTAAAAGCAGAACTTGCAAAACTTGGTGAGTAAAAATATTTTAAACAAGACCGGTATAATCAGTTTATCGGAGAGGAGACAATAAATGGATTTTGATGTAAAAGATATAAAACTGGCTTCGGATGGGTTGCTGAAGATAAGATGGGCAGAAAATGACATGCCGGTTTTAAGAGGAATAAAAAGCGAATTTGAAAAAAACAGACCTTTAAAAGGCGTAGCAGTAGGAGCCTGTCTTCATGTGACATCTGAGACTGCAAATCTTATGATCACTTTAAAAAACGGAGGAGCAGATGTATCGCTTTGCGCCTCAAACCCGCTAAGTACCCAGGATGATGTTGCTGCTTCCCTGGTAAAGGACCATGGTATTTCAGTCTTTGCCATAAAGGGTGAGGATAACGAGACTTATTACAGGCATATAGACAGCGTTCTTGAAAATAAACCACAGATCTCCATGGACGATGGAGCTGATCTTATAAGCACCATCCACTCCAAAAGGACGGAACTTATCGAAAATATCCTTGGAGGCACCGAAGAGACGACTACAGGAGTGATAAGGCTCAAGACAATGCAGAATAAAGGGGTCCTGAAGTATCCTATAATTGCGGTAAATGAGGCCAAGACAAAACATTTTTTTGATAATCGATATGGCACAGGACAGAGTACGATAGATGGTATTATGAGGGCGACAAACATACTTCTTGCAGGTAAAAAATTTGTTGTCGCCGGTTACGGCTGGTGCGGCAGGGGAGTCGCCATGCGGGCAAGAGGTATGGGCGCAAGTGTGATCATACTTGAAATCGATCCCTTAAAAGCTATTGAAGCCAAAATGGACGGGTTTGAAGTAATGAGTGCAGTTGACGCTGCAGCTGTAGGGGATATTTTTCTTTCAGTGACCGGCAATTTAAATGTTATAGGCAAAAATATCCTTTCTATCTGTAAGGATAATACTATTGTGGCAAACTCCGGCCACTTTGATGATGAAATAGACCTTAAGTATTTAAAGGAAAACTCGAGCGACATCGTCGATGTGAGACCTTTTGTCGAGCAGTATATTATGAAAGACGGGAGAAGGATAAATGTACTAGCCCAGGGCAGGCTTGTAAATCTGGGTGCCGCTGAGGGCCACCCTGCAAGCGTAATGGATATGAGTTTTGCAAACCAGGCACTCTCAGCAAAACATATATATGAGAACAGCAGCAGGCTTGATAACGTGGTGTATTCTGTTCCTGAAGACATAGACAGGATGATAGCAAAATTAAAGCTCGAAAGTATGGGAATAAAAATAGATGAACTGACTCCTGAACAGGAAAAATACCTTAATTCCTGGGAGATGGGGACATAGACTTATGGCATCTTGCAAGGACAGTCCTGTTAAGACATTGATCTGGGATAAAAACAGTCTTTTATTAATAGACCAGCGCAAACTCCCTTTTGAAAAAGTATATGTAAGATGCAGTACTGCGGAGGAAGTCGCTGCCGCTATAAAGGATATGGTAGTCAGGGGTGCGCCTGCAATAGGAGTTTCAGCTGCCTATGGGGTCGCTCTCAGTGCCCTCGGATATAATGGGGGTGACAGAAAAGTTTTTTTAGAACTTATTGATAAAAAAATAAAAATATTATCCGAATCGCGCCCCACCGCGGTAAATCTTTTCTGGGCACTTCAGAGAGTATCTGATACTCTGAAGAAATATAACACTTCCACAATAAACGAGATAAAGGAAGCACTGGTTTATCTGTCTGAAGAGATCGAGCTGGAGGATGTCGATATCAATAAGAAAATCGGCAGCAATAGTCTCGAGCTTTTTAAGAATATTTCTGGAAAACTGAGATTATTGACGCATTGTAATGCGGGAGCTCTGGCAACTGCCGGTTACGGTACTGCTCTCGGAGTAATAAGGAGCCTGCACTCAGAAAGTAAGGTAGAATCTGTCCTGGTGGATGAGACAAGGCCATATCTTCAGGGAGCAAGGCTCACTGCCTGGGAACTGTATGAGGAAAAGATCCCTTTTTTTGTAATAACTGATAATATGGCAGGTTATTATATGGCAAAATCAGAGGTCGATGCGGTGATAGTGGGAGCGGACAGGATCGCAGCAAATGGTGATGCTGCCAATAAAATAGGTACGATGGCACTTTCTATAATGGCCGGATATTTTAAAATACCTTTTTATATAGCTGCGCCGATCTCAACGATTGATATGGAAACTGAGAATGGGACACTTATCCCTATAGAGCAACGAAATGAAAAAGAGGTCCGGAATATCATGGGAAAAGAGATCATACCGGAGTATATGCCTGTATTAAATCCTGCATTTGATGTGACAGGCAACGAAAATATCTCTGCCATAATAACTGAGAAGGGTATTCTTTATCCACCATTTACAGAAAATATCAAGATCATTGCAGGCAAGTAGTATTGCCGATAGTTTATTAAAACTTTAAATATCTGGAGAAAAAAATGAGTGAAAACAAAGCGATGGTCCTGGCTGCAGGACTCGGTACAAGGCTCAGGCCCCTTACGGACCTGATCTCTAAACCCATGGCTCCCATTGTCAATAAACCGGTCATGGAGCATATTATTGAGCTTCTTCTGAAATATGGTTTTAAACAAATTGTCTGTAACTTGCACTGGTATCCAGAAGCTATAAAGGATCATTTCCAGGATGGTTCAAGATTGGGTGTCAGTATTGCATATTCAATGGAAGAAGATCTGCTTGGAACAGCTGGTGGTGTAAAAAATGTTGAAGGTTTCTTTGAAGGAAAGACTTTTCTCGTAATGAGCGGTGATGCGCTTACAGATATCGATCTTACTGAGGCTATGGATTTTCATAAAAAAATGGGTGGTATAGCGACAATGGTACTCACAGAAGTCGAGGATCCTTCACAATTCGGAGTGGTTCTGATGGATGGTAAAAAAAGAATAACAGGATTCCAGGAAAAACCACTTTCGGGAGAAGAGAAATCAAATCTGGCAAACAGCGGTATATATATGTTTGAACCGGAAATATTTGAATATATTCCAGAGAAAGCTTTTTACGATTTTGGTAAAAATGTATTTCCTGAACTTCTAGAAAAAGATATACCATACTACGGATTTAAACATGACCACTACTGGAACGATGTCGGCAGCCTGGATGAATACCAGAAAGGAAATTTCGACGCGCTCGAAGGCAAGGTCAGGGTAAATATTCCAGGAAAGCAGATAAGGGAAGGCGTCTGGGTAGGAAAAAACTGCAGGATACAGGAGGAGGTCGTTATAATACCCCCTGTGTGTATAGGCAGCAACTGTACCATAAAAAGAGGTGCAAAACTTTTTGGACCGATAATCCTGGGAGATAACACAATAGTAGACGAAAGAGCGGTCCTCTATAGGGGTATAAAATGGGGTAGCGGATACATTGGAAAAGATGCGTCATTGATAGGTGCTATAATTGGCTATAATACGAAAATAAAAGACAAGGCTTCTGTCCTTGAAAAAGCCGTCATCGGTTCTAAAAGCATAATCAGCGATGGTATTATAATACACCCGAGTGTAAAAATAATGTCTAATGAAATAATCAAATAGGGTGAAAAATAGTTTTTTTTGTTAAAATATAATCAAGGTGTCTGAATCTTTAAATATAAAAGAATTTATAAAGGATACTATTCTACCTCCATTATGTTCTGTATGTGGAAAAGTCGATGGCAGTTACCTGTGCCCCGAATGTGACTCAGGAATTGATTTTATCGGTTTCAATATTTGTGTCAATTGCGGCAAACCGATGTTTACATCTGAAAGTCTATATAATGCTCAAAAAGCGACCCCGGATAATGTGACCTGCAGTTTATGCAAATCGGAGCAATTCAGTTTCTACAGGTCCCGGAGCTTTACAGAGTACAGGTACAATATTTCCCATATCATCCATAAATATAAGTATAGAAAGCTGGATTACCTGGCTGAAATAATATGCAGGTTTCTCAGGGATGCATATAAGGCTTATTATAAAGATGAGAAAATAGACTACTTGGACACTGTCCCTGTGTTTGGCAGCAATGTATATGATCATATGAAAGTACTTGCAGTTAAGCTTTCGATGATGTTAAATATTCCTTTTGCTGACAATCTATTAAAAACAAGGAGAACAGACAGACAGCAGGAGCTTGATAAAACCAGCAGAAAGATCAATTTAAGAGATGCTTTTAAAGTAAAAAACTGCCTGAAAATAAAGGATAAAAATATAATGCTCATTGATGATGTTTGGACCACGGGTTCGACCTTAAATGAGATCAGTATGATATTAAAAAAATCAAATGCTGGTAAAATATACTTATTAACACTGGCCCGGGCAGTATTATAAACGAATGTATAATATGGGTTCGAAATTCCTGGAACCTTATTAATAAAAAATTGAGTTTTAACAGTAAAAATGGAACCTAAAAAATATACAGGAACAGTAAAATGGTTTAGTCCTGAAAAAGGATTTGGTTTTATCAGCGTTAACGGCGCAGAAGATGTGTTTGTGTACCATAGTGATATTCTTACTGCCGGTTTTAAAACACTTGAAAAACAGCAGAAAGTAGAGCTTGAGATCATTGAAAATGAAAGGGGCCCACAGGCCCGCAATGTAAAAGTACTTTAATTAAATTAGAGGAAAGGGAGGAAATCGTGGAATTTATATTAAAGGGAAGAAATATAGAACTGGGAGACGATATAAGGGCCAGGGCAGATAAAAAAATCAAGGAAAGAGTCGTAAAATATTTTGATAAGGTGACCAAGATAGAGCTGGGCCTTACAATAGAAAAAAATCCCAAAATAGTATTGGATAATATAGCAGAGGTAACGGTTTTTACTCCTGGTGAGATAATCAGGGTCAAAGATGCCGGTACAGATGCTTTTGAAGCAATAGATAAAGTAGCTGCAAAACTGGAAAGACAGATAAAAAGATACAGGAATAAAATGATCCAGAGGGGCAGGAGACCAGAAGAAAGTCCTGTAAATATATTTGGTAGCGCAGAAGAAGATATAAAAAAACAAATAGTAAAAGTTAAGACCTTTACAATAAAACCTGTTACTCCTGAAGAAGCTGTAATGCAGATGGAACTGCTGGGGCATGACTTTTTTGTATTTATTAATTCTGAGACAGAAAAAACAGCGGTCATATACAAGAGAAATGACAAGAACTATGGCCTGATAGAACCTAATGTCTGAATTAGTATTTTGTGGACTAACATATTATTATTATCATTATCTTTAGTAATAAATCACTTTTAATGACGGGTGAATCATAATGGCAAATATATTAGGAAATGTATTAAAATTTGGTGCTGGAAAACAGCAGAAAAAATATGAAGAAATAGTAAGGGATGTAAACAATCTCGAACCTTCCATCCAGAAGATGTCGAACCCAGAACTTGCTGCAAAGACTTTTGAGTTCAAGAAGCGTTATGAAGAGTCAAAGGACCTCGACAGCCTGCTGGTGGAATCCTTTGCTGTCTGCAGGGAAGCCGCGAAAAGGACCATCGGGATGCGGCATTTTGATATCCAGATAATGGGCGGGGCAGTATTGCATGATGGCAAGATCGCAGAAATGAAAACTGGTGAAGGTAAGACACTTGTCGCTACGCTGCCTGTATATTTATACTCATTTACCGGTAAATCCACGCATATCGTTACTGTCAACGACTACCTTTCAAAAAGAGACAGCCTGTGGATGGGACCAGTATATAACCTTCTCGGTGTAAAGGTAGGTCTGTTGCAGCATGGACAGAGCAATGCAGAAAAAATAATCGCATACAATACTGATGTTATCTTTGGGACCAACAATGAATTTGGCTTTGATTACCTGCGGGATAATATGGTAATAAGGGCATCAGATATGGTACAGAGAGGGCATGATTTTGCGATCGTGGATGAGGTCGACAGTATCCTTATAGACGAGGCCAGGACCCCGCTTATAATCTCAGGTATCGCTTATGAGACTACAGAGCTTTATAAAAAAATGTCTTCTATAGTACCGAGACTTGAAAGGGACATAGACTATGAAGTCGACGAAAAAGCAAGGACAGCTGCAGTTACTGAGGAGGGAGTAACAAGGGTCGAAGAACTGATCGGTATAGAAAATCTTTATGACCCGAGGAATTATCTTTATATACATTGCCTGAACCAATCACTTAAGGCACACAATCTTTTTAAAAAAGATGTAGATTATATGATCAAGGATGGGGAAGTACTGATAGTGGATGAATTTACCGGAAGACTTATGCTTGGCAGGAGATATAGTGAGGGCCTGCATCAGGCTATTGAAGCCAAGGAACATGTCAAGATAAAAGAGGAAAACCAGACACTGGCCACTATCACCATCCAGAACTATTTCAGGCTTTATGAAAAACTTGCAGGCATGACTGGTACCGCACTTACAGAAGCTGAAGAATTCAGGCATATTTATAAGCTTGAAACTGCTGTTGTTCCCACAAACAAACCAATGATAAGGCAGGATAATTCTGACCTTATCTATAAATCCGAAGATATAAAATTTGAAGCTGTAGTAGAGGATATCGTTTCAAGATATGAAAAGGGCCAGCCGGTCCTTGTGGGTACGATATCGATCGAGAAGTCTGAAAGGCTCAGCGGGATGCTTACAAGAAGGGGTATACCTCACCAGGTCCTGAATGCAAGATACCATGAAAAGGAAGCAGAGATAATTGCACTTGCAGGGCAAAAGAAAGCTGTCACTATCGCAACAAATATGGCAGGAAGAGGAACGGATATCGTACTTGGTGATGGTGTCGTGGAACTTGGTGGACTGCATGTACTCGGTACAGAACGGCATGAATCAAGAAGAATCGATAACCAGCTTCGCGGTAGAAGTGGAAGACAGGGAGATCCTGGTTCAAGCCAGTTTTATTTAAGCATACAGGACGATCTTCTAAGGCTCTTCGGTTCTGACAGGATAGGCTGGGTGATGGAAAGATTTAATTTTCCTGAAGATATGCCCATACAGCATCCGATCATCGGTAAGTCCATAGAAAATGCCCAGAGACAGGTAGAGTCAAGGAATTTTGAGATGAGGAAAAATGTCCTTGAATATGACGATGTCATGAATAAGCAAAGGGAAGTCATATATAAAAGAAGATCACTTATCCTCCAGGAAAAGGATCTGCGGGAATATTCTATGGAGCTGATCAAAGGATCAGCGAGCAGTCTGGTCGATCTTTTCATAAATCCTGCTGAATACAGGGAAACCTGGCGTATCGATGAATTAAAAGAATTTCTCCTCCCAGTATTTGCAAGAGATCTTTTTGAAAACAAATCTGTGATCCAGGCACTGGAAAATGAAAGGCTCAGGGCCAATGAGTTTAAAGAAGTCCTGACAGCCGCAGCTATTGAAGCTTATGAGGAGAGGGAAACAGAGCTGACTACCGAGATACTCAGAAAGCTTGAAAAGCTTGTCATGATCAATATAATCGATAACAGGTGGAGGGAAAACCTGCTCGAGATGGATTACCTGAAGGAAGGGATCGGCCTCAGGGCATACGGGCAAAAGGACCCGCTGGTCGAGTATAAACATGAATCATACAGCCTTTTTAAAAGCATGATAGAAGAGATAAAAGTCGATACCGTAAAACTATTATTCAATGCAAAAGTCGTTGTTAAGAGCGAGGAAAATGAAGGAGCCAGGGAGATGGCCGTTAAAAATGTAAAAGCAACAGGACCCTCTGAGGCAGTTGGAGGAGATTCTTCCAAAGCAGCAAGGCCAGAACCAGCGAGATCGGATAAAGTAGGCAGAAACGACCCGTGTCCATGCGGGAGCGGGAAAAAATATAAAAAATGTTGTGGCAGTTAAATCGTATTTCAAGAGATTAATATTTAAAGGGAGAAAAAATGTTTGAAGAATATAAGGAAACGTTACAAAAAATTAATGAAAAATTCTTATTTCTAAGGAGTTGTCTTTGACCCGGAAGGCAAAAAAGAAGAAATAAATAAAATTGAAAAGAAAGTATCTGCTAAAGATTTTTGGGCAGATGTAAACGAAGCGACCCGGGTATCAAAAAAACTGGAACAGTTAAAAAGCGAAAATCAGAGTTTTTATAGTTTAGGAGAAAAAATAGAGGATGCAAAACTTGCAGTAGAACTACTGGAATCTGAATCGGATGATGCAATAGAGAAAGACCTTGAAGCAAACCTTAAAGATATTATCCTGGAGATGGATGGACTTGAAGAGGACCTGATCCTTTCCCAGAAATATGACTCTTACCCGGCAGTCATTACAATACATCCCGGTGCAGGCGGCACAGAATCCCATGATTGGGCAGAGATGCTCCTGCGGATGTACAAAAAATGGATGGATAATAAAAAATTTAATTACAAGGTGATAGACTACCTTGCAGGTGATGAAGCCGGAGTCAAAAGTGTAACGCTTACAGTGAGGGGAAAACATGCTTATGGCCTGCTTAAAAGTGAAAAAGGCGTCCACAGGCTTGTCCGCATCTCACCATTTGATTCATCCAAAAGAAGGCACACGTCATTTGCTTCTGTCGATGTCATACCATTATTTGAAGAGGAACTGGACATAACTATAAATAAGGAAGACTTAAGAATAGAGACCTTTCGTTCCAGTGGAGCAGGCGGCCAGCATGTCAATGTGACCGATTCAGCTGTAAGGATAATACACATCCCTACAAATACCATAGTCACCTGCCAGGATGAAAGATCCCAGCTGTTAAACCGTCAGACTGCAATGCAGATCTTAAAGTCCCGATTATATGAGATGGAGCTGAAGAAGAAAGAAGAGGATCTTGAAAAAGTACGGGGAGAAAAAAAAGATATTGGATGGGGCAGCCAGATAAGAAGCTATGTACTCCAACCTTATCAATTGATTAAGGACCACCGAACTGATATAGAAGTCGGGGACGTGCAATCAGTTTTAAATGGGGATCTGGATATATTTATTAAAGGGTTTCTTGAAAAAAAAATAACTAGAGGTTAAACTCTTGAATTAAAATGAACATGATAGAATTCAGAAATGTAACTAAAACATATGAGGACAAAACAACTGCCCTCAAAAATATTAATCTCACTGTTAAAAAAGGTGAGTTTATTTTTCTTGTCGGCCCCAGTGGTTCAGGGAAATCCACGATGGTAAAACTCCTGATAAGGGAGATCAGTGTTACCACAGGTTCAATATTTGTTGCGGGCCGGAATATCTGCAATCTTAAGATATCAAGAGTTCCTCAATTGCGGAGAAATATAGGTTCAGTTTTCCAGGATTTTAAACTACTGCCCAATAAGACAGTACTGGAAAATGTGGCTTTTGCCCTTGAGGTAATAGGTAAACCTTCATATGTGATAAAACTTCAGGTGCCGCAGGTATTAAAACTTGTGGGCCTCGAGTATAAGATGAAAGCCTATCCCCATCAGCTTTCTGCAGGAGAACAGCAGAGAGTCTCGATAGCCAGGGCGTTTGTAAACAGGCCGCCCATATTGCTTGCAGATGAACCAACTGGAAATCTTGATCCCACAACAGCTGACGGGATCATGAAAATATTGTCAAGGATAAATCTGATAGGCACCACTGTTGTAATGGCTACTCATGATAAGAACATAGTAAATTCGATGAGAAGAAGAGTGGTGGAATTGGAAGAAGGAGAGATAATAAGGGATCAAAAGAGAGGAGTCTACGGGATTTGATCTTCAGGCCCAGATATTTTTTTGGAGAGACTTTTATAAACATGCGCCGGAATTTTCTGATGTTTTTTACGGCCATAACTACTGTTGCGATCACACTTTTTATCGTAGGATTTTTCCTTATAGTCATCTATGACGTTCAGGGTATCCTTGCTTCAATTAAAAGCCAGGTGGAAGTGGCGGTATACCTGAAGGACAATGTGACAGTCGAGCTGAAAGACTACCTGGAAAATGAAATAAAAAACTGGGATGAGGTAGCTGAGGTCACTTATATTTCGAAGGATCAGGCTTTAGAAACATTTAAAAAAGAAAATGAGGGCAGCGAGATATTAAAAGAGATTCAGGGGAACCCTCTCCCGGCTTCTTTTGAGATAAGGCTTACCAGCCCCGAAAAAGTGGAGCAGGTGGCATTAAGGTTTTTGACCCAGGATGGTACCTATATAGAGGGTGTGGACGAGGTCATATATGGCCAGAATTATGTACAAAAACTTTTTTCCATTACTGCTATTACAGGTACGATAGCTTTTCTTATTATAGTGATACTTCTTCTTGCAGCGATCGTCCTGATATTTAATACTATCAGGTTATCGATCCACGCCAGGAAAAAAGAAATAGAGGTCATGAAACTGGTAGGGGCGACAAACTGGTTTGTAAGACTCCCATTTTTATTTGAAGGCTTTTTTGAAGGATTTATTGGCAGCATGATCTCTGTAGTCCTGCTATACTTCATCTCAAATTATCTTCTTATAAGAGCGGAAAAAGCCATAGTAGATACAATGCATGTAAAAGATCTTGTGATATTGGGACAGGCTAACGTAGCGTTATATATTTATGCAGGTATTGTTTTAGTCGGTGGCTTACTTGGAGTATTGAGCAGCACCTTTGCATTAAAAAGGTATTTAAAGGTCTGACCCAGCTGCAAGTAATATTTTGTGTTTTTAACTGGAAATAATTATTATTTTTTCAAGTTTTTTCTTTGAGGTAATATAAATTGACTCATCCAGGCAGAATAGGTATGAAGGTAATATTCAGGATCATTTGCATAAGCGTGATAATGATCGTTACTGTTTCTTCTCTAGCCCTGTTTTCAAATACTAATGGTGGTGGGAAAGTCTTGCTGGCCCAATCCCTTGAAGAAGAGCTCGAACAGGTAAAAAAGGATAGGGAAGAGACCCAAAAAAAGATACAGGAAGCAAAAAAACAGGAGCAAGCTGCTCTTTCAGAAGTGAAAGTAGTGGAAGAAGAGCTTCTCACCTCATTATCACAACTCGATACTTTAAACGATAAGCTTGCAAAAGCTAAAAAAGATATTGATGATACGACTATTGACCTTGTGATGAAAGAAGATGAACTAAGGAAGATAGATGACGAGCTTAATAAAAAAGTAGCCATATTAAATGGAAGAGTCGCTTCTATTTATAAGAGTAATAATAACAATATTCTCGAAATACTTCTTAAAGCAGAGGATTTTATTGAGTTTATCTCCCGGTTAAAACTGATGAATATTTTAGCACAGCAGGATTTAGAAATTGTTAAGGAAATAAAAGATAAAAAAACTGCCAATTTAAATATAAAAAAAGGAATTCTTGATCTCAGGGAACAGCAGAAAGAAAGAAAAGAAGAGATCACTGATCTTGTCAGCCAGGCAGAAAGCAAGCAGGATGAGATAGAAAGTATCTATGATGAAAAAAACGGCCTGCTTTCAAACGCCAGGGCCAATAAAAACAATCTTATTGCAATAGAAAAAGAGTATGAGATCAAGGAAGCAGAGATAACACGCATACTTGAAAGCTATAAATATGGCAATGCACCCGGCAGCAAATTTATGTGGCCTGTTGCCGGTAGGCTTATATCTGGTTTTGGTATGAGGCACCATCCCATCCTTGGTTATATGAGATTCCACTCCGGGCTCGACCTGGCTGCGCCAAATGGGACACTTATAAAATCAGCAGATGGCGGTGAAGTCATCTATGCCGGTTATGATGGAGGATATGGATACTCCATCATGGTCTATCATGGAGGCGGTTTTGCAACATGGTATGCGCACTGTTCAAGAATACTGGTTTCTGTGGGACAGGCAGTTGCAAGAGGACAGGTCATCGGCCTTGTTGGTTCGACAGGATTGGCCACGGGGCCGCATCTGCATTTTGAAGTCAGGATAAACGGAGGGGCAAAAAATCCTTTAGAATATCTGGAGTAATTTTATGAGAAAAAAGATCATTATATCTGTATTAGCAATATTTTTTGCAGTGGTCATTTTTGCGGGAGGATTCCTCATCGGCTTTAACCTCTCTGATGTCCAGGGTTGGTTCTACAGTATAAAAAACAGTTTTGGTGAACAAAAAACAGTTGAGACATCATCAGCAGAACCTGTTTTTGATATTAATATAAGTCTTCAGGCTATTGATGATGCTATAAATTCCATTTCCGCCAGTGCAATAAATAAAAAGACAAAGCAGGAACTGATCACTGCTGCGATCGAAGGTATGATCTCAAGCCTCGATGATAAATATGCTGATTATTTCACAAAGGAAGAATATACACGCATAATCGACTCTTTCAGCGGTACCATGAGTGGAATAGGTATAATAGTGACGACTGATGACCAGGGAAGGGTGATTGTAGTAAATCCAATAGAAGGGACACCGGCAGAGCAGGAAGGTGTGCTCAAAGATGATATCATCACACATGTCGACGGAAAAGATATTTCCGGCCTTGGCCTTGACGAAGTAGTGGCTTTAATAAAGGGCGAAGAAGGTACCTCAGTAAAGATCACTGTCTTCAGGGAATCAGAAAATAAAAGCATCGACTTTACAATTGAAAGAAAAAGATTCTATGTCCCGAATTTTTATACTTCAAAGATCGAAGACAATATACTTTATATACAATACATCGATTTTCAGGATAATGGTGCAGAAAACCTGAAAAAGGAACTGGAAAAGCAGATAGATGGACAGGTAAAGGGGCTGATAATAGACTTGAGGAATAATCTGGGCGGTACTTTAAATGATGCAGTTACGTTCAGTGACCTTTTTCTTGAATCCGGTACGATCGTCACTGTCAGGGGCAGGTCAAATAATACTGATAGTTTTGAGGAGTTTACTGCTACGGCTGGAGGATATACAGATATTCCTATAATAATCCTTATAAACGGTTATTCTGCAAGTGCTGCAGAACTTACAGCAGGAGCATTAAGAGATCTGGGAAGAGCAACTACTGTTGGAGAAAAAAGTTTTGGAAAAGGTACCGTCCAGATAGTCGATGAACTTGCGGATGGTTCCGGGATCAAGTTCACTATTGCAAAATACTACCTGCCTTCCGGGGTGACTATAGATGGGACTGGGATAGAGCCGGATATATTTGTAGAACTCAAGCCTGAGGATACAGAAGACTTGCAGCTAAACCGGGCAATAGAGGAATTGAAGAAAATGATGAAAGACGGGTCGTGATCTGTATTGGCTAAAGATAAAAAGGAAGAAGACAAATCAACTGTTGCCCAGAATAAAAAAGCGTTCAGGGATTTTTTTATAGTTGAAAGATATGATGCAGGTGTAGCACTAGTCGGAAGCGAGGTCAAATCCATCCGTGAGCGCAGGGTGAACTTCAAGGATAGTTATGCAAGAGTAAAAAATGGTGAGGTCTTTATTTACAACATGCATATTTCACCCTACAAGAATAGCAGGATGGATGAAATAAACGCTACAAGAGTCAGGAAACTGCTTCTTCACAGAAGGGAGATCAATAAGATCTCAGGTAAGCTGACTGATAAAAGCCTGACTATTATCCCCCTTTCTATTTATATGCAAAATGGTCTTGTCAAAATAGAGGTCGCCCTTGCCAAAGGAAAACTTAAAGGCGACAAGAGAAGAGATATCGCTGAGAAAGAATCTGCAATAGAGATGAAACGCGCAGCGAGCCTTAAGAATAAATATATTCATCATTGATTTTACATATCTTTTAAATTTTTAAATAAAGAGTATAATATGTTACGCCTTTCTACTTTACAGTTTAGGGGGCGAAAGGTTTCGACGGGAATAGGTTGAGCTTGGATCGCAAGTCAAGTTCCAGAACTTGTAAAAACTGGGATAAACATAAATGCTGACAAACAAGAGTTAGCCTTAGCAGCCTAATAAACTAAGCTGCTACGTCTGTTTAGAGGATTCCTGCGCTTTTAAACAGGCGACGTTTAGCAGGATACCTTATGACGGGTTTTCTGTGACTGTCAAAAGGGAAATTTTTACAGAATAGTTGATTCTGACCCTGTCTTTCTGGTTAGAAGAAGCGAAACTTAAAGTATAGACTAAGCTTGTAGAAGTCCTTGTGGCAATATTTTCGGACGCGGGTTCAATTCCCGCCGCCTCCACCATAAATAATATAAAACCGTATCTCAATCCACTATGCCTGGATACATGAATCTGGCAGTTTGATGTGTTTAATGTCAAGGATTTGTCAGGAATTAGTTAAAGATATGGTGGGCGGTATTGGATTCGAACCAATGACCTCTGCGATGTGAACGCAGCGCTCTAACCAACTGAGCTAACTGCCCAAGATAAAAATGTAAGCTTATTCCCAGATTGATACAGCATCATTATTATAAATCGGTTTAAAATAATTGTAACCTGATTTTTCTAGAAATAATTTTGTAAACAAAGAATTTTCAAATTTTTTATCAATTACTGCGACTTTCTTATCGTCCATAAGTATGATCACACAAAAATCACTTTTATTATCAACATATCGTTTCTCGATTTTATTTTCAGAAATTATTTCTACACAATAGGGTGTTTTCTCATCCCATTTGATGTCTCCTGTTTCCATATCCATAAAAATGCCGTTTCCGGATTTTATTATATTTTTTTCTGTATCATAATTATCGATAGAATATATATAATCTGTTCCTTTATTATTATTAAGGTCCCATCCGCCAAATTTAAAAATAAAATCAGCATTGTCCCGCATTTCATCTGTAGAAACAAGGACAAATGGTGTTTTTATGACCGGATGCGATAAACTTATAATAATTTCACTTTGTTTTTCATTTAAATTGTAATCATCTTTTAAGGTATTCAATGCAGTTTCCCTGGAAAGACCCAAAATATTATTAAGGATCTCAACGCTCTTTGCTGTACTTCCTGTATAGTCTTCAAGAGTTAAATAGGCTGAATCCCCGGTTGTAGCAAGCATACTTAAAATACTATGGGATAGTGTTTCATCATCTGCTGTAAGAGCCCTGTCGATCCAGTATTCCCGCGAAATGGATGGAGATCTGACACCATATTTGAAAGCTGTATCATTTTTCCTTATTGCCAGGTTTTCGATATATCCAATCCTGCCATCAAAAGCAATGGGACGGTCTGCAATTGCAGTGAAAAGATGGCCATAGCTCCAATTTGAGATTATTACAGTATTTGGGGATGTGTTGTTACCGATCCATTCTGAAGCGTTCCAGAGGGCATCATTTGCACTGGGTGTCATATTTAAAACAATTTGATGTACACCAAAAAAGGAAGGTATCAGTATAAAAAACAGGATGGCTTTTGAAATAATCCCGGTCAACCTTTTTCTTTTTTTAAGCATTTTTAAATCCGGGATGTCTTCTTTTGGTTCAAGGTACTTTGTAAGGATACCTATCATCATTCCTGTACTTATAATAAGGGGTGGTATAACCAGCAGGGCAAATCTATTACTCGTCGCGAAACTTAAGGAGCCGACTATTAGCCAAATAAAAAGGAATGAAAAAAAATCCCATGTTACTTTATCCGATAGAAGTTTTTTTGATTTATTATTAAGTAATACCATAAGCATCAGAATAATACCGGCAACACCTAAAAAAAGTATTAAGCCGATTTCGCCTATTGCTTCACTTACAGTAGGTCTTGCCAGTTCTGTGACGACAGAATATACATTGGGCCAGGGAGCCCATGGATTTTTTCCCAGTATCTTTACAAGAGCTAAAGGTTCAGAAATTAATTTAATAATGCTTGAAAAACCCGTTAAAATGCTTATTAGAAAAAGTGATCCGCCTGTAAAAATTATAGCTACATAACCAGTGTCATTTAAGCTTTTTCTTTTTTTAATTCCATACCAGATAAATAAAACCAGAAAAAATATAAGTATTATATAGAATAAATAGTACCAGCCCGACCATGCCAGTGAAAAAATAAACATAAACAAAGCAGAAATAGCTGCATATATGATCTGCATCTTTCTCTTCTTGCTCTGTATGGATTCAAGAATAAACCAGGATATCAGCAACGGAAATATTATTATAAACATGTCTGTATCAAAAAAACCTGCAACTGTTCTCATTGTATAAATCGGTGACGCAACTGTAAATATTCCTGCTGCAACAGCCCCATATTGGTTTGTAAATCTTCTTGTGAAAAAATATGCAACAATGCCTGCCAGGGGTCCAATGAAAGCAGGCAGCCAGAAACAGACGGCCATTAAGGGTACACTGGTAAATAAATTTATTAATTTATAAAAAAATGATGTAACGTAGGCTAATAATGGGGGATAATCCATCGGTACGCCTGGTGGGTAGTATGAATGTATGTCCCATTCCCTACCATTTATTATAGTATCTCCAAGATATCCATGGTCAAGAAAGTTTTTAGCCAAACGGTAATTATAGTAGGAATCAAATTCGTACATATAAGGGAGGCCATTTTGATCTTTATAAAATTCTCTATTACTTTCCTCTATGCCCGGAAGTCGAAGATAGTCTAATCTAATAAAGAATCCTGAGATGAATATAACAAAAACTATTATTATTGTTATGAATAGTTGTTTCTTTTTCAATTAAATCTTTAAATTTAGTAATATATTGATTATATTATAAAGAATGACAGTTAAATTTTGAATTCCATTATTAATTTCTTTTTCAGATTTCTATTTTTTGGTATAAAATGTATTTAATAACATAGTGTCATTTTATATAATAATAAATAAATTCACTTATTTTTAATGAAGTATAAATAACCTCCATATAATAAAATGTATATAGAACGCAGGAAAAATAAAAATATTGCCAAAAAAATAATGATTTTGGGCACAAAAGGTGGAACAGGGAAATCATTTGTAGCCGTAAATCTTGCCATTGATCTGTTTAATCAAAGTAAAAGTGATGTCATTTTATTTGATATTGACTATAAATCAGCTGATGACGCTACAATATTGAATATAATTCCCCAGATAACTATTCATGACTTATTACAAAAGACAGATAAATTAGATTTTGACCTCCTTGCAGATTCATTGACCAACTGTAGCTCCGGGATAAGATTTTTACCCGCACCGATAAACTCTATAGAGGCAGAATACATCAGCAGTGAACAAACAAGAGAAATAATAGACATGCTTGCTAAGATCAGTGATTATATTGTCATCGATACGCCTGCATATTTTTCTGAAGACGTCCTATCAATTTTGGAAAGCATTGACTATATGGTTATTATTGCCACGATGGACATACTCAGCATAAAAAATCTAAAAGAATCCTTATATATATTGAAGCAATTGAGATTTCCAAAAAACAAGATCATTTTAATTTTAAATCGTGCAAATAGTAAGGTAGGTTTGACAATCGAAGAGATTGAAAACTATATTAAGGAAAAAATAGACATCACTATCCCCAGTGATAAAATGGTGACCCTGTCTATCAATAAGGGTACTCCACTGATAATTGAGGCACCAAAATCTGTTGTAAGCCAGAGCATAAAAAAAATAACTCAGAAGATAATTGAATGAACCAAGATCTAAAGTCTTTAAAGAATGCACCATAGGTTCTAATTTAAACTTTCTAACCACTTCTTCACAACAGGTTGTATCTCTTTGCCTATTACTACACCCATATGTGTCACGCCTTTAAGAAGTTCTACTTCTGCTTCAGTATATTGTGAAATGACCGGACCAAATTGATCGGCATAAAATGATTCATCCTCCGTTCCCGCAACAACAATTACGGGCTGGTAAATAGCACCGAGTGGTTACACCTAACACTTAGATTCTAAGTCTCTTTCAAATGGACCCTGCTCTAATATAGAAAGAATAAAACGATTTCTTTTAGCTTTTCTGCATTCTCAGGCTCTTCCTCAAATATGAATGTACCGTGTGAGTCTCCATCCAGTATCTCAAGCTGCTTTGGCTCCATGCTCTTTTCATACATCTCAGTTGCGCTATTAGCGGCACCAGTATCCCCCTTGGAAGCTATAAAGAGTTTCGGTGCTACTATTTCTCCTATTACACTGATAGCAGAAATGCCTTCCCATTCTTCAGGGGAAGAAAATGATATTACGCCATCTATTCTTTCCTTTGAAGCTACAAAAAGACTTGCAGTTCCCCCCATGCTTCCGCCCATCAGATAGATCAGTTCAGGATCATATTGTTTTATATATGTCAATGCTGCAGCAAGGTCAATATCTAGTTTGGATACATCCTTCGTACCTCCAGATTTTCCATACCCCCTGAAATCATAAGTCAGAACGGCATAACCATTTTCTTTGAGTATTTCTGCAAATTCAAACCAGCTTGTTTGATCTGTCGGAAACATGTGTGAAAGTATGACCCATTTTTTTCCACTACCGAAAATATTGCCATTAAGCTCAATACTGTCTTCAGTCATAAAAGTGACTTCGCCTTCCTTTAGGTGTGAATCTTTTCCGACCTCTTCTTCTATAACTTCTTCTATGTTTTGTTCTTCTATACTTTCCTCTTCGCTGCCAGTATCATCTGATTTTATCTCTACTGACTCATCTTCAGAACTTGTCTCCCCACTATTAAGCGCCTGTGTTGTTGCTACCACTTCCTGCTGGGTGGGTACTGCGCATCCGCTTGCCATAGATAATACCAGTAATATGGATACTACTGCTGCAATTATTACTGATAATTTTTTCATTTTTTTCTCCTTGTGTTATTCAATAGATAAACTAAATTTTTCACTAGAGGCAGCAATAGAGGCGGACCGCCCAAGATTTCAAACTGCTATATCACTTTTTGGCGGCACAAGTGATAATGATAATCTTATAACAATCTAAATAAAAAGAACGAATTAAGCCATCAGGGTTTCAACCAATTTTATTATATGGTTTATATCACCTTTTATTTTTATACTCCCAGTTAAAAGAGCTACTGGGGCGTTTAATTTACCAAGAACCAATTTGATGAAATCAGGTTCCTTCATTATAACTGTACTGACTGGATTTTCTAATATTCCCTTACTAACTACCTGTTTTTCATTATTTATTACAATATACCACTGGCCCCCGTTTTCACCTGCTATATCAAACTGGCATCTGAAGTTTGTACTTTTATACCTATCTGGATCAGATAAAAGTCTTTCTTCTGCTATATCAAAAACATCCTGTGGAATCTTTACTTTACTGATATCCAAAATATCAACCTTCTTTTTTTGTGGGACTTGTCTTTGAAATGTAGGTTGACTTTTTTGTTTATTGTTTGAGATATCTATTTCAACGGGAGCCCTTTTTTGTGTCTCGTTTTGCTCCTTACCAAGTAGGTCTGTTAGGCTACTTAAATCAAGGGATTGCTGCTTCTGCGTTTTTCCTAGTATACCCATGATAAGAGGTGCAGCCATTGTAAGCAAGTTTCCAATAGAATCTGTATCGATACCTGTTTTTTGGCTCAGATCTTTCTCAACAGCAGTTCTTTTATCTCCCAGTACATGTCCTAATATACTACTGCCTTCTCCTGACTGATAATTGCCTATGTAGGTGGAAAGATTATTAAGTACGGATCCATCATGGTCTTTTGACAGTGCATCAAATAATGCCTGGGCACCCTCAGGTTTAGATGAGTTTTTAGCAAGGGCTCCAGTAAGGACCGATATTACACCTGGCATTGCTTGCTGAGCTTTCTCTTTGGGAATACCAATCTGTTGGCTGATTTTACCTAAGGCATCTCCTGAAAGCATATCAACAAGTGATTCTATTAAGGAAGACATAAAAAAACCTCCATTTGGAATTTTCAAAGAAAACATTTAACTTATCTGCGCTTCTGTTTCATATACTCTTGACTGGAGTGACTTCACGGCATTGATTATATCAAGAATAATCTGACCATGATATCCGACTTCACAGATGTATCACATAAGCTATGCCTATTTTATTGTAAACAAAAATATTTATTTCTTCTTTAATTCTAATGGTAACTCGGGGATTTTAAAGACTTGACCTATATCAATTTTATTGACATCTTTAATTAGATCCTTGTTAGCTGCCTGAATCAGATTCCAGTACTGGGGACCAGTGACACCATAAAACTGTTTAGCGATCTGGCTTAAAGTATCTCCCTTTTTAACTGTATAGCTGGCAATGATTTTTGGCATCTGGACACCAAGGGGCCCCTTACCAGGCATACCCATTCCAGTCCCTGACTGTGCACGGGCTTGTATTCCTTTTTGTTTTGCAATTATGTCCTGACGTACTTTGCCAGCCTTCATGTCTCTTAGTTCCTTTTCTGCCTTTTCAGCACGTGCTGCAGCCTGCTTTACTTTGCTTTCTGCTGCTGCTGTGGCCTGCTTTACTTTGCTTTCTGCAGCTTTTGCCTCATACCCAGCAATTCTAGCCTTCCTTGCTGCTTCTTCTGCAACCTTTTTAGCTTCTTCTGCAGCTTTCTTGTCTTTAGCTTTGTCGAAAATACCCATTATATTTCCTTCCTCTTTTTTTATAGCAATATTATATTTTCAATTCTAAAAATAATTTAAGTTTTAATTATAATATACCGCAGGACCTTAAACCAAAATAAACAACAAGTGCAATAACTATAACTATTAATACAGTTGCACATCCTGATCTTTTCTTTGTTGTGGCTTGTGGCTGGGTCTGTTGTGGCTGCTGAGGTTGCTGGGTTTGTGTTTGGGCCTGACCTCCACCAAGTATCTGGCCTAAAATACTTCCAAGATCTGGAAATAAACTTTGAGCCTGGTTACTTTCCTGTCCCAAAAGATTTGATAGGCTACCTGCATTTAAACCCTGGGTCTGTTGAGTCTTTCCTAAGGCACCCATTATAATGGGTGCAGCCATAGTCAAGAGATTGCCTATTGAACCCATGTCAAGTCCGGTTTTTGCACTTAAGCCTTTTTCAACTGCAGGTCTACTATTACCCAGTACATGTCCTAAGATACCCTCACCATCTCCAGATTTATAATTGCTTATATAATCAGAAAGATTATTTAAGACACTTCCATCATGGTCCTTTGCCAGGGCATTTGCAAGTGATTGCGCACCTTCAGGTTTAGATGATTCTTTAGCAAGAGCGCCAGTAAGGACAGATATTACCCCAGGCAATGCCGCCTGTGCTTGTTCTTTGGGTATACCAATCTGCTGGCTGATTTTACCCAAGGCATCTCCAGAGAGCATACCCATAACTGATTCTATCATTGAAGCCATTTTAAACCTCCATCATTTTATTATATTAAAAGATGTTTTAAAAAATTATTCTTCAAGAATAAAAGTTACCTTCATTAAAATCCTGTATTCAGAAATGCTACCGTCGTCTCCCACGCTAACTTCAAAATCCTTTACCCATGCAGACTTTACATTCTTTAGTGTTTTGTTGGCACGATCAATCCCTTGTTTTATAGCGTCATCAAAGCTAACCACAGAAGACACTTTTATTTCAGTTACTTTTGCAATTGACACCTAGATCTCCTTAATTATTGTAGAAAGTTTATAATACTTTTATAATAAGCGGTATAGATATATTTTACTCCATTAAGAAAGATATATAAAACTAATTTTTTTAAGAGAGGAAGGATATCAAAATGAAGCTAAATGCACCAACAAAAACAATATTCTGGGTAAGTGTAATTTTAGCAATTATCGGTGCAATATTATTTATAGTTGGGGGGTTTACATTAGACCTACTGGTAATAATTGCTTTTGGATTTATAGCAGTGGCTTTTATATTAATGGTTCTAGGAGTAACTCTAGAGAAAATGTAATTCTAATATATAAAAAGTCTGGCTTCTACAAAACTCAAGTAAAAATGGAGCTTTTTCATTTAACTAAAGATTATTAGATTATTCCATTTGGAAATCTGATCTTTTAATGAGCCTATAGCTATTAAAAGACCTATATTCTAGTTTTAATTATTATAATAGAGTCGGAAAGAAAATGATTTCTAATACTCAATAATCCTATTTAGTTTTTTAGCCTGTGCTATCCAACTTTTTATCATTGAAAGCGCTGGAGGCCTTCTTACAAGTTTCTTTTCTTTATTAACTTCAATTACTTTGTCATAAAGATTTTCAGCACTTCTCTGTGCAAGCTCGACAACCGTGTCAACTCCAGATTCTTCAAGTAGGTCAGAATATTCTTCACCTATTCCTTTAATTCTGAATAAATCAGCTAGGTTTACCCATTCGAGAATTAGCTTATGTCCTATTTGAGTCTTTTCTTCAATTAGTTTTCTTCCTTTTGGTGTTGCACCTTGTTTCAACAGCGATTCGGTAGTTTTAATTCCAATTCCAGCAAGTGTTTTTGCATACTTTGCCCCAATTCCTTCGATGTCTATGATGCTTGCCATATTTACCTCCCTTTAAAAAACTTTTAATTTTGAATTTTTTTAATTATATCAGAAATAGTTATAAGTTAATTAATATATTTAAAACGAATATGTCTAGAAGTGGCTGCCCCCGAGTTACGAAATTTCTAACTAATTTTTAAACCAATTGGTCTATCTAAGAGGCCTTTCTGATCTTTCTTGAAATCTTATATTTTTTTCAGGCTTTTTTGTCTGAGAGTTTCAGCAGTATCATGCTTACAATCAGTATTACCAGTGCTTCAGTAAAAATAATTGCATGAAGGAAGTGACTACCCATTTTTGTTAGAACATACATTTCTGTAAATAACCAGATTAGAAGACCAAAACCAGATGCAGCAGAAGCTTCCAGCGCACCTTTTTTTCGCATTAGTAAAAGTATACCTGCCAGAAAGGTCACTCCTGCTATGATTATTAATAAAATTAAACCAGGTATTAAATATGATGTAAAAACTGTTCCTTCAAGCCAGGTAAGAGGCAGTCCCATTCCATTTGTTACAATCATCATAATTCCTGAAATAACTGATATCACACCTGTAAATATAAGCAAGATTGCCAATATTTTAGATATTATCCTGTATGCTTTCATTTTTTTATCCTTTTGATTGTTTTATTCATTAAGTACCACATTATACAGATTTACTCACTATCTTAAAGAGTTCATTTTTTTAACTTTGGCTGCCCCGAGTTACGAAATTTCGAACCACATTTTGTATGAATTAAAGAGTTTAATTGATCTGGCTGGCCATAGCGGACGAAGTTAGAACCAGGATAATGACCTCAAATGAGGGTATTTTTATACCTGAATTAATAGATTGAGCAGATTTCTTTTTAATTTTAAATGTCATTTAGTAGCAGTAAACTCTATACCTGTATCTTCATAATCCGGTTGTATTTCTCCATTAAATGTACTTAAATCATCAGTAATTATTCCAGTTATAGTTCCATTAAAAGGAAATTCATCTAATTCTTTTGTCCCTGCAATTCCGGAATAATTGGAAGTTACTTCAAAAGTATCTATATCTATTTTTCCATTTATAGGAGCATCTATATAATCTTCTCCACTTAAACTTAGTGAACCCGTAACTTCTGTAGTTTTAAAATTAACTATTAAGATAACTGCAACCCCATCTATATTACCAGAGTATGTAATCGGTTCATTGGGGATAAGATTCTCTTCTTCTTCAGCTTCAGCATCTTTTTTTTCTTTTTCTTTTGCTTCCTCATACTCTGCCTGTTCTTTTGCTATTTGCTCTAATTCCTCAGCTTCAGCCTGTTTTTTTTCTTCTATTCTTTCTATTTGTTCTGCATCCTCCTGCTCAGCCCGTATTTCTGGTGATGTAAATAACATCCCGTAAACAGTAGAGCCATAGTGAAAAATACTAACTAATACTAAAATAGTAAGTATTGGATAAAGTTTTTTCTTTTTCATATTGATCTCCTTTAGTAGTTAGCACTAATAAAAGAATTTTATTGATTATATCATTATTGGTTTATAGATTGAAAATAATAGGAATAAAGGTTTTGTTGAATAGATATTTTGCACTAAGATATCTATGACACAATTGTCTTAAACGGCTGGGCAAGGTAGTGAAATTTCGAACCATTTTTTAAGGGTATTGATTAATCTTAGAGAACTTTTTAACAATAAAGCCTAATTATATTTTCAAGCTTTTCTCTTTCTTCATCATTGTAATTAGAACTAACTCCACAATTTCCGATGGCAACTGCAACTGTTTTAATTGTTTTTTTTGCCATTCTCTTTCCTCATCTACTGACCCACCTGCATGCTTTACTGCTTTTAAAGCATATAACGGGCTACCTAGTGAATGGTCAGCCATATGTGCCGTAGCAACAGAATGACCAACAGCACGGGCTATCGCTTTAGAAATTGGATTAGAAGATTTTCTTGCTACAGCATGTGAACCTACTGAAGCTTTTATCGCTTCACCAACTGTAGCATTTCCTCTCTCCCATTCTTTAGCAACAAATATAGCATTCTCTAACCGTTCATCTAATTTCTCACCAAAGAGTGGCAATATATGCTCCACACAGTCGCAAGCCCATTTAATTAATTGTCTTTGCTGTTCCTTGTTTAGAGATCCGCCACGATGTTCTGTTATAAATCTTTTATCTCGCATTTTAATATTTATAAGTAATATTAATATTGCTAAAAGATCGTTTGACTTAATATCCTGTAATTTAATATTAAAAATATAGGACTTAGCATGCTAAAAAGTCAACATGGCTGCCCACACTTGTCGATAGTAAGAACTTTTAAAATCAGGATTGAAAATTGATTATTAAGTGTATTACGTGGCTGGCCAGGGTAGTAAAATTTCGAACCACAGGATTTGTGAATAGATTAAGAAAAGAATCAGTCCAGGCTGCTTTCAACAGGTACAGCACTACCGCCCGGTGTATACTCAATATCCAGTTCGCTTTCAAATCTGTTAAAGATATAAATCCTGCCCGAGTAGACTTCACCTGTTTTCGGGTCTGTTGCAGTGACAGATAGTAAGAAAAAATCTTTTTCTGATGATAGGAGCAGTGTAGCCTTATCAGACCATCCAATTGCGTCAGGGTCATTGATATCAAGATTGAAGAATACCATAAAAGAACATGTCCATCTTTCTTTTTCAGAATCTTCTACTATCTTTGTAATATCCTTTATACTGACATCGCCCCTTTTTAATATACCGGTATCTACAAACTCATTAAATGTGGATGCAAATTTAACATAAGTACCTTTATTTCCACTTATTTTAATTACAGTGCCATAATCGTCCATCCATAATCCTTGAAGGTCTGCATTATTTATCTGCTCATTAACTGCTGTATCTGATTGCGCAGTTTCACTTTTGATGGGTTCTTCTATTGTAGTTCCCCCCATTATGGTTTCCTGTGTGGGGGTTTCTTCAGCGATCATTTCTCCAATGGTACCAGTGTCTGCCGGAAGGAGCAATTTATCTGTACCTGTATCTATAGTAAGAGTTTTATCTTCAACACTGTTAAGTCCCATATCTTTTATTGCAGAAAAATATGCTTCTTCGCCATTTTTATAAAATATATGAATAAGGTCCACTAAATCTGTGGCATAAATCATATCATCAGGATAATTGTCTTCTGTTTCAGCTTTATCCTGCCGGTAAATTATTTCATATCTGCCGGTGTCCCTTTTTATTTTTTCAATAGTATCATAAGAACGCTTTATTAATGATTCAAGATTATCGTTTTCCATATAAGAAGGGTTTGAAGATCTCATTTTAAGAAGCCCCTTATTTTCAAGAAGTGACACCATATTTTTATTATTGTCATTAAACTTTATGATTTCATTTTCCCTTGCCAGGCGGGCGTCAAAATCTTTTTTGATTTTCTGCTTTAGTTCTTCATTGAAATCGCTCATCTCTTCCTCATCTGTTTCACTTATATCCTGAAGGTTTGCATCAAAAACAGAAATCAATTTATTGAAATACATTTCCTCCACAACTCCGCCTAACTGGGTCCATAATATGTCAAAATCGCCTGCTTTTGCCTCATAACCCCAGATAGGGCTGTTTTTTTCTGTGCCGTTTCTGTAAACCTGGTAGGCTTTTTCAATTTCCTGGTTTTCCCAGTAGCTAATGTCATAAAAAATGAAAACATAAAGTATAAGGTCTTTCCATTCGTTAATATATTGAGAAGCTATGCTGTCTAAAACATATGATACTGCCTTGCCTGTGTTTCCAGCCTGCAATGACTGCAGAATACTTTCCGAAAAGCCGGATGCCCAGGGCTGAGCTGCCACATCTTCAAGAGCATTCTTTAAAATCATAGGATCCACGACTTCAGGAATATGGGCTGCTGTTGCATCAGTTATGGAGTTTATGAATTTTTCCGCATCCTTGCTGGTTATGAATGATACAAGTTCTTTTGAAGTTGCAGTTTCCGCAATAATTTCAATCATTTTGTCAAGGTTTGCCTCATCCGTAATTTTTAATTTATCCTGAAGTATTTCCTTCACAAGCTCATCTCGCATCCATCCAGCATCAGTTTCTAGGTTTAATTGTGCCCACTGTCTCACTGATTGACGGGAAATGAATAAATCAACCAGTTTTTCATCTTTTATATTAACCAGACCATATGTGCCAAGATGATGCGTTTTAAATGTCACTCTTCTGTTTTCAAAATCCACCTCATCAGGCAGTATATAGTCCCACTCATTTTTTTCATTAAGAGCGGCCACATAAATCGTGCCCTGTCTGTCTCTTCTTAAATTATCAATAGACATCGTCATTTTGGCGGGTTTCTTTAACCTATTTTGCCTGGCTGATGATTCGATTCTAACCAGGGCGCCAGCTGGTGTAAAAGCCGACCTGTCCACAGGAGGATTGTCCTCGGGGTGTGACAGAGTGACTGTGGTCTGGCTGTCAAAAGTCTGTGAAGGGATATATAATGAAACCCCGTGTGTCTCTATTTCCCCTAAAGTGATGTCTTTATCAAAAGATACGGCTGTTATTGGTTCACTTATTCTTTTATCGTATTGCCACTGGCTGCTGCTATTTGACGTAAAATAAACTGAGGGGACTGCTATGGCTGTAATAATTATTGCACCGCAAAAGGATGCTAAAATTATTTTAGCTTTTTTATTTTTGAATTTATTGATAAGTGTTGCAAATAGATTCTTTATTTTGCTGAATATATTTTTAATGAATGTTTTAAATAATTCAGGCTTAAACATTTTCTTTTGTGCAGCGGCTGGAGCTGTCTTTTGTTTTGCTGCCAGCTTTTGTCTGCTTACACTTTTTCCGCATCGGGAACAATATCTGTCATCCGGTGAAAGTTTATTACCACATTGATTGCAGTACATGGGATTACCGCCTAAATTAAAAATTGAATTTGTCTGTCTATATATTAATGTATCTATTAAAAATATTGAAGATTAAGAAATATGAATTATAAATATCGCCCGAATCATATAAAATATTTAAAAAAACACATAACTTAGCCTACAATAGCAGTTACATAAATGGCTGCCCCGAGTTACGAAATTTCGAACCATTTTTTAAGTGATTTAAAGATTATAGTTGATCTAGCTGGTCAGGTAACCCTGATAAAAGTTAATTGGAACTATAAAGGATTTTAACTATAATATTATAATATAGAAAGGTTGATTGTAATGTATGTGACTCATGAAGATGATACTATAGCTAAAGAGCTACCTGGAAGAAAACATAAAATGATAATAGGCCCAAAACTTTTTGGAAGAGCCAAAAATATGTGTTTTGGTGTTGCTGATTTCCCTGAGAATTCCCATGCTCCCGAACATGTTCACAGGGAAGAAGAGGAAATAATCTATTTTTTATCTGGATACGGCGAGATGTTTTTTAATGGAAAACCAGAAAAAATAAGAAAAGGTAGTATTGCATATATATCACCTATGATAAAACATAGTATAAAGAATGATAGTGATGAAATTATGCGTATAGTGTATGTTTTTTCTCCACCAGTAGAGCAAGGATCTTATGATAAGAAACGATTATAATGGTCAGTCAAAGGTTGGCCAGGGTAGCGAAATTTCGAACCATTTTTTTAAGGAATTAATAAATTTAAAAAGTCTTTTTAAGAATATTTAGTGAGGTGCAATTACTTCTCCAAGCATAAAAATCAAGGCAAATAAAACTACAACTCCACCCATGACTATTCCTGCTATGTCAAAGTCTCTACCTTTATTTTTAAGACCCCTTTTAATTCTATTTAAGTCAATGCTGCCACAGACAACAGCAGCTATTGATAAACAAAGAGCAGCAGCAATAAAGGGAAGTATAATAGCAGGGATATTACTAGTCTCCATAAATTTCCTTAAAAAAATAGAAATCGGCATCCAGAGGAAGTTATAAAGCACAATTGAACCTAAACTGATTATCCCCATAACTAATGCAGCAACTGATAATCTTCTGTATTTTCTAGGTTTTATTTCATCATCCATAATCTTGTTTTTCTCCCTTCAAATTATAATTAATGGTTTTTATAATAAAAAAAACCGACTAATTATTTAGTCGGTTACGCAATTAGCTTGGCTTTCTTACTTAAAGCGTCCACTGAAATCAGAAAGCTTTATAGCTACTAAATTTATAATAATAATTATATTACTTTAAATGTAAAATAAAATAATTTGTAAAAATATTTTAAAGTCTGGATTATTGGTTTGGCTGCCCCGAGTTACGAAATTTCGAACCTTTTTTTAAAAGAACTGATATATTTAAACAACTTGTTAAATTTATTCTAATATTTAAGCTTCTGAATTAACCACTTTTATCTCATGTACTGGACTACCAGATTAATATCACTCTTTAGATATAATAGTCCATCAGGGATTTTATTCTTATTAGTAGAAGGGTTTGACCAGTAGATCTTTAATTGAAATCTGTCACTTGTTGCATCTATGTTTTTTTGAAGCTCATCTTTTGAATCCTTACTGCTATAGTTTATATCAGTAGTTGAATTTGGAAGAGCTACTAACATTTTAGCTGAAATATCTCCACTTGATGCACTAAGATGTCCGGTTTTATAATCCAGGGTGCCTATTTCTAAATTGCCCAGATATGACCTGTCTCCAAATTCTTCAGCCAATTTCATGGTAAGGGTTGCAGATACTACTTCTACTCCCTTCAAGTCTGTAATATCAAAACTTATATAACTATTAACGTATCCATCAGAAGAAGAGTCACCTATATAAATGTCTGGGTTAACGACCCAATCCTCATCAATACCTATTCGGCCTGTTTCCTCTGGAACTACACCAAGACTAGTTTCCATCACCTCTTTTACTGTTTCTTTAGTAGTAGTTTCTACAACAGTAGTTACCGGTGCTGTAGTTTCTGCAGCAGTAGTCTCAACTACTGTTATTGTAGTAGCTGTTGTTGTAGATACTTGTGGAGCAGAACAAGAAATTAAAGAAAAAATCAATGCTATAGAAAATAAACAAAAAAATAATTTATACTTCATGCTATCTCCTTAAATACTTTTTTAGTAACTATAACTTAAAATATTAAAATAATTAATAATTTAAAAATATTCGATGAAACAGGAAAGTCATTTGGCTGGGCAGGGTAGCGAAATTTCGAACCATTTTTTGGAAGTATTAACTAATATAAAGAACTTACTTTTACTTAAATAATAAATACTCTATTTCATTTTTTCTTTTTATTACTTATAAGAATAATAATTGTTGTTATTACTATTGCAAGAATTGGTAAAAAAATTGCAAAAATTTTAGATACAGGCATAAATTAAATCTCCTAATATTATATCAATTTGTAAAAATCATACTATCGAAAATTATTTCATAAGACAAATTCTAACAAGCCTGGCTGGGGACAGTGGACAAAGTTAGAACCACTTTATTGGGCTTAAATGAGGATATTTTTTTCCTGAATTGTGTTAAAAGAAATTAAATCTAATTATTAATATATTTTTTTCTAATTAATTCTTATAATTTGTACTATCTAAGCTTGGTGTTTACAGTTAACACTATAACCTCCAAGCAAAATATTTAAAATATATATTAACCTGTCAGAGCTTTTAAGTCACTGACAGAATGTAGTTTAAAACAAGGTTTAGAACCTTTTAGTCTATAACCTTGATGTGTTCTTTGAAAATTGTAAAAGTATAGATACTTATCAAGATCAGCTTGCAGCTCCGCAATAGACTTATAGGTCTTTCTCATAAGTGCCGGCTGGTAAAACTCTTCAAGAAGTGTCCTGTTAAAGCGTTCTGCATATCCGTTTGTCCAGGGAGACCTTACCTTGGTATATCTGTGCCTTATGGCCTGGCTAGCAAGATACTCTTCAAAGATATGCTTGCCTCCCCAGTGGCTTGTATATTCCTTTCCATTATCAGAAAGTACCGAGTAGATAACTATTGCAAGTGCTTTAAAGATAGCTACAGTTTTTGCCATAAAGTCAACAGCAGAAGTCGCTGATTTATCAGCATAAAGATATGCGGCCCCAAAGGATGAGTTTGTGTCAATGGCTGCAAACTGGTAGATCCTTCCCACACCTTTTAGCGTACATACATAGAAGGTATCAACTGATAGCATATATCCAGGTCTTGGACTAAATATTGATGCAGGCTTTTGGCCCTCTAGTCTTCTTGCAAGTATTGGGCTTATCTTGATATCTGATGGTATATCTTCAAGGGATAGCAGCCTGTCAAGCTTTTTAGCTAGTCCATGTCGCTTTAGGATATTGTAAACAGTGGCAGAACATACAATGTTTCCAATCTCATTTGCAAGCCTTGCTGGTCCATATGTTGGATATCTTTTTGCAACATCAAGTACTCTTGTCTACAACTTTAGCTTTTGTGGTATTTGGCATAACAGGATTTTTCTTTCCTTATCCTTTAGACCATATATGCCATAGGCCAGATATCTGTTTTTGTACTTGTAATAGACTGTGCGTGACATCCCGTATTGCCGGCAGGCATTTGATATGTTCTTGATAGATTTTGCCGTTAGTAGTAAATTTAGCCTGTGGCGCATGATAATTTCTTCTTGCGTCATCGCTACCTCCTTTAATATTTGTTTTTGCTTAATCAAATATTTTAACTTGGAGGTAGTGTTATATCTACTATAGATTGCTATACTTTTATTTGTTTTTCAAAGAGCATTTATCTTAAGTAGTTGTAAACACAACTCTTAGATAGTGCATATAATTAAATATCATAATATTCAATCCAAAATAAATAAATAATGGCATATAGCATAAAAAAGAAAATAATTCTTTTAGTAATGCCATTATTTCAAATAGTCAGTACAGGTTTTGTCTTTAGGTTAACTTCAATAAGATTCGGACAAGATTGGGCTATTATATTAGGTTTCTTATTTTCCCAGATAATCTGGTGTCTATTGTTTCCTTTACTTCTTCTGGGAAGAAAAGACTTCATTGGTCTGTTTAGGGAGAGGGAATCTCTTTTTAAAAAGAAAAACATTATATTTATTGTACTGCTATCTTTAACTGTCATTGGTGCAATGGCTATTTATCTTGTACCAAATATAAGAACTTATTCAGTCTTCGTATTCTTATTAGGGATTCCATTTGCCATAGTAAATTCTGCCTGTGAAGAAATTTTATGGAGGGGAACCTTTATTAAAATATTTGAAAATAAAATATTTTTTTCAATAATATATCCTGTTATTTTTTTTACTCTATACCATATCCCTTTCCAATTATATGATTTGGAAGTAAAAATTATTGAGACTCTACCCTTTGCACTAATGACTTTACCACTTGGGCTTATTTACGGGATGGTTGCCTACAGGAACAAATCCATAAAATGGGTAGTAGTAGCTCATAGTATAAGCGGGATAATAGCATTCGGTATTCCCTCGTCAATAAGTCTTGCAAATATATTAGGCATAACTTGACGAACATAATTTTGATCTTTAATTAAGATATTTCCGACACAATTGTCTTAAAAGTGGCTGATAGGAGGCCGTGCTTTGAACATGGAAAGAGAACTGTCAGTTAAAGATTTTTTATCTTTTATTATTATGATAGTTGTTTTTTACATAATAGCTATTACCTTATGGCTCACTATGGATTCTATTTTCTATCTTGTAAATTTCATAATTATAGGTACTGCACTTGCTCTCGGATTAGGGTTGTGGCCTGTCCTATCTAAGAAAAAGAGGCATAGAGCGAGAAAATTAAGTCAAGCACTCATTGGTGGATATATGTTTTTTGGTCTTGGCTTTGGACTGATTTATATATTCTTTGGGTATATTCAGCCAGAAAATATGCAGTTTGAGGCATTCTGGTTTTACCTATTTTCTGGAATATATACAGCTGCAATGCTTCATTACCTTATTGCTAAGATCATTGGACCGTTTCTATTTAATCGGGGATGGTGCGGATGGGCTTGTTGGACAGCGGCAATTTTAGATTATCTTCCCTGGGAGAAAAGCCCGGGTAGAATAAAAAAAATAGGAATCTTAAGGTATATCCATTTTATTATAAGTTCCTTATCAATAATTATTCTTTTCTTTCTTTTTAAATATACCCTTAGCTCCATATCTGGAGCCGTCAGTTTAACTGGAACAGCACTCCCCGAAAACATCGATAAATATAATAATATATTTATAATCCCTGAATTTTGGTGGTTTATTATTGGAAATATCTTCTATTTCTTAATGGGAATTATATTAGCAGTTATTCTAAAGGATAATCGTGCTTTTTGTAAGTATCTATGCCCAATTACTGTATTTTTAAAAATTGGAAGTAAATTATCTATATTGAAAATTGAAGGTGAGCCCTGATACATGTACACAATGTAAAGCTTGTTCACGTTCATGTCCTATGGATATAAATGTTCATGAGTACATAAAAAAGGGGATGAGAGTGACTTCAAGTGAGTGTATTTTTTGCATGAATTGTATTAATGCTTGTCCAAAAAATACCCTTAAAATAACTAATAAATTAGATAAAAGTTACCGAGAGTTGATAAGGTATAAATGGTAAATGAAAATTCTATGGCTGGGCAGAGAGGATTCGAACCAATAACTTCAATATTATTTTCTATTAAAAGTAATATCCATGATTATATTATTGAGAGTTCTTTTCAAGAATAATATTTATTATTAATTTTTACAAAAATAATACATATATTGTGTAAAAGGTGAATTATATAGCACAAGAATTATTCTGTAGGATAAAATGTAATTATTTCGAAAATTTAGTGAGCACATAAGTTTCGTTATATATCAAAATAACTTTGGCGTTTTGTAAAACTAACTTTTTAACTTGTGAAACTAAATATTCTTCTTGCTATTTTTATTCTTATACATATTATTATCAGCAGCCTCTATCACTTTTTCTATATCTTGTTCTCTCTTGTATTTAGTTGCACAGCCAAGAGATATACTTATAGGGCCAATATTATTTAAACTCTTTCCTTTAAAAACTTCATATATTCTCTCCATTGTTTTTGTAACTATATCATCAGAAGTTTTTGGAAGAAGAATTATAAATTCATCACCTCCCCATCTTGCTAAAATGTCACTTCTCCTGCAAGAACTTTTTAAAATCTTAGCTGCAGACTTTATTAATTGATCACCGACATTATGGCCATATTTGTCATTTACCGATTTTAATCCATCAACATCACCCATAATAATACTTATTGGTAATTTTCTTTCAGTATCAAGCCTTTTTAACTCTTCTCCAAAAAAATGTCTATTATAAAGACCGGTTAGTTCATCATGAAATGATTTATATTCAATTTCTTTTTCGTAGGACACCTGTTGAGTGATATCTCTAAAAATACTAACTCTACCTAATATATTATTTCTTTTATCTAGAATTGGTGAGATGGTAATATTATAGATTGATTTTTTTCCATTTTCTTTAATTGCATGATCACTTTTGAAAGTGTCAATTGAACTACTTTTTAAGAACTTAAAAAAAACATCGGCTTTCCTTTTATTTGAAAGCATTTTGTAAATTAGTGTTTCAATACTTTTTCCTTGAGAAATCTTTTTTTTCTCATCAAACAAATTGAGCTTTCTTTTCATACAATCATTCATCTCTAAAACCTCACCCATTATCATCAGTAATAAGAACACAGTCCTGGATTTTTTCAAATGCACTGGTAAGTGAAATATTATTGACACTGGACTTTATGATAAATAAACTTATCAATATAAATATATAAAGCAGTGCAGTTGAAATCACATAGAAAGGAATCTTAGGCACAAGATCCGCGCTCAGTAGTACCTGGTATCCAGCCTGACTAAGAGTATAAATAACAAGACCTGTAATAAAAGTATTTACATTTATTTTTGATCTATTTAACCTACCTCTTCTATATGATTCTAAACTTAGAATAAATATAGTCACCAAACTTATGGCAGTAAAGTAGAAAGGACCAATATAGTTCATCATTGGAATACTAAATGAAATTCCATAATAGCTGTTTACAATATCAATTTCTCTATTAAAGATTAGGGCTATGCTAATCCCCAAAGGGACTAGATATAGCATATATATCTATATACTTGCTTCAGTTTTTTGGGTTTAAACCCTATAAAATGACTTATCAAATGAAGAAGAGCAATCGGTATAAAGAATGAAACTATTGTAAAAATATAAAACCATATAATAGCTTCAGATTGACTGCTTGCCAGATAGGATAATGAATTACTTATGGAAGTTAAAAATAATAAAAATGAATATATAAAAAAAGATACAGAGGATTTTCTAAAAGGTTTTAGTATTACCGAATATACACCAAAATATAGTGAAATTATCGCAACTAGAAATGAAAATATTATAAAGATATTTATATTGTTTAAATTCATTTCTTAAGTCTTCCCAAAATTATTCATCCTATTATTTACTCAGGGATTTTACCCATTGATTTGCAGTAATTATCAATTATTTTTTGAATTACTTCATCTTTTTTTCGAAAAGACCATCTTCTAAGAAGACTCTATAATTAGTTGATGATTCTGTTGCTTGATCACTTATTTCATTTTTATTACCTGTATAGATAAGACTAAATTTTGAATTGATCTCTTTTATCTGCTCTACGAGTAAACCAGTATTATTTCCCATAAACTGCTCATCTAAAAATAAAATACTTGATTGAGATACCATCAAATGCTTAATTAATTCTATTGCATTTGCGATTTCGATTATCAATCCTTTCCAATCGCTATTCTGTATCAGTAGCTTTAATACCAGCCTGGAATTAGGATTTCTATCTGCTATAATAATTTGCATAATTTACCCTCTCAAAAATATATAGCCAATTTATAATAGGAACTCTATGAAATGATAATTAACTCACCTTCTATCTAAAACTCTTCAATCTATATTACAAGTTTTAGGTTTCTTTCGAGCCTGTCCATTCCTTCAATAAAATTTCTGTGGGCTAAATTGGATTGGGTGCTATAATTATTTAATTTGTCTACATCAGTAAGCAAAGAATACCCTTTATAGATCTGTTTTCATACTTTAGATGTTCAGATTCATAACTACAAATATTTGTTAAAAATGTTGGTATTTTAAGACTTGAGAACTCTTTTAAAAAACTATTGTACTGATCTTCAAGTACTATAGCAGAATTAATCTTTGCCTCTATATCATCATTTTCTGTGTTAAATGCCTTTAGAAATCTATTTATATCATTTAGGTAATTATTTTTTATTTTCTGGTAATCTTTTTTAAAACCTAGAAGGAGTTTTATCTTATTTCTATCTCTTGACTTATCAACTTTTAGAAGCACCAGTATTCCAACAGCCAGTACTACTAGCACTACACTCAGTGACTCCAAATAATATGCTGGCATTAAAGAGCTCCAATTCGATAATATTTTCACTATTAAGTAAGAAAACAGATACAGCTATAACTTCTAAAAGTAGTGCTGCAACTACCATTATAAAGTATTTAAACTTTATCATACGGTAGCTAAACCCCTGGAAATATCCTTTAAAATCTATAGTATACCCAGCCATCTTTTCCTCCCCATATCTTTTAAACATATTTAATTTAATTATTTTATTTCTTATAAACCTTTAGACAAGCTTCGACAACTTCTGAATCGTATAATTTACCTTTGTTCTTTTCTATCTCTTCCAGCGCTATTTCTAATCCTAAAGCTTGGCGATAGGGCCTATCTGAAGACATTGCCTCCACTACATCCGCGACTGCAAGTATTTTAGCTTCAAGCATTATATCCTTGCTTTTTAGACCTTTAGGATATCCTGAACCATTTTCTCTTTCATGATGTTGCAGTATTATATTATTAATAGGCCAAGGGAAATCAATATTTTTAAGAATTTCACAACCTTTCTGGGGATGTGTTTTTATAAGTGAAAACTCAAGTTTAGATAGTTTTTCTGGCTTGTTCAGTATCGAAGAAGGTATAACCAATTTTCCAATATCATGCATAATAGCAGCGGACCTTATACCTTCTTTCATCTTTTTCCTAAGCTTTAAATTTTTAGAAATAGCTAATGCAATTTCTGCAACTGCCAACTGGTGTCCTGCTGTATAAGGATCATTTATTTCGACTATTGATGACATTGAATTTATTATGTCAAATAGATTTTTCCGAAGCTTTTTATTAATCTCTACCAATAATAATTCATTATTTTTCTTTTCAGTAATATCTTGAACGGTCCCAATAGATTTAAGGGTTTCCCATCTTTATCATAATATGTTTTACATCTTTCTCTTACATACTTTACCCTATTACCTTCAAACAATAGTCTATGGACAATATTAAAGGGTTTTTTATTTTTTAAAGAATTTATATAACAATTATCTACATAATCTCTGTCCTCAGGATGAACCAGATCAAGAAATGATTCATAAGATTCTTTAAACGTCTCTGGATTTAATTCAAATACATTATAAACTTCGTCTGACCATTTTAATCTATTTTCAGTCAAATCCAGTTCCCAGTGCCCAATAC